>DATMKS010000011.1:0-53075 GCA_035571045.1 Verrucomicrobiia bacterium | reverse complement strand
TTGGGTTTCCAAAGTTGCTAGGTCGTTAGGCATAGGGTCTCCTCTCTCTGTACCGTATCCAACCTGTACGTATAGATACGCTCAGAACAATGCCATAAAAAAAGAAAACCTGCTAGATACCACCTCCACGCCGCGCACCCCGACGCTTCGAGTGATTTGACGCAACAAACGTTTCGCGAGACGATGGAGAGTTTGGACGAGGTGAACATTTGGATCTGGGCCTACAAGGCCGCGTAGCTATCGTTGCGGCCGCCAGCAAAGGACTTGGCCGCGCCGTGGCGGAAGAACTCGCGCGCGAAGGCGCCAGCGTCGCCATCTGCGCTCGCACCGCATCCGAGCTCGAACAAGCTGCCGCTCACATTCAAAAAGCCACAGGCCGCGGCGTCTTCCATCAAAGCGTCGATGTCACAAATCCCAATGCGGTTTCTCATTTCGTCAGCGCCGTCGAAGAGCGCTTCGGCCGTGTCGACATTTGCGTTACCAATTCCGGTGGCCCGCCTTCTAAACTGTTTGTGGACACAAAGCCCGAAGACTGGCGCGCGGCCGTCGAACTGCTTCTGATGAGCACGGTTTTTTTCGCCAAGGAAGCGCTGCCGCGCATGCAAAAAAACAAGTGGGGGCGTTTCATTACGATCACGTCTTCGGCCGTCAAGCAACCTGTTGACGGGCTCTTGCTTTCCAATTCTATTCGCGCCGCGGTCACGGGTCTGGCGCGCACGCTCGCAAATGAATACGCCGCCTGCGGCATCACGGTGAACAACGTTTGCCCCGGCTACACGCGCACGGCACGCCTCGATAATCTCGCCTCGTCGATTTCCGGGCGCACTGGCACTCAGCCCGAATCCGTTTTCGCCGATTGGACTCGCCAGATTCCCGCGGGCCGCATCGGTACACCTCAAGAATTCGCCGCCGTCGTGGCGTTCCTGGCTTCGGAGCGCGCCAGCTACGTGAATGGCGCTTCTGTTGCCGTCGATGGTGGCATGATCAGGAGCCTCTTCTAAAGAAATGACACTTTCCCTTCGGCGCTTTCAACTCTCGCTGCTGCCAGAAAATTTTGCCATTGTCGGACTCTCGCCGGGCGCGGACATTCCTCCGTGGGCCACGCAAGGTCCTTTTTTCTCCATCACGCGGACCAGCGACGAACTCTCGATCATGGTCGAGGAATCCCGCGTCCCCGCCGAGTATCAGTCCCAAGGCGGCTGGCGCGTCATCAAGGTTCAAGGCCCATTTATGTTGTCGGAGGTTGGCGTGCTCGCGGCTCTTGTCGGACCTCTTGCCGCGGCGAGAATTAGCGTGCTGACCATCGCGACCTTCGATACCGATTACCTGCTTGTGGCTTCGGAAAGTCTGGCCGCAGCCGTTTCCGCGCTTGAACGGGCAGGACACACATTTCAGAGGAGCCCATCCCAATGAACGTCTCACGCTTTGCGAGGGCAAGCCGTCATAGCCGCCGCACGGTATCCTTCGCCGCAGCGACCCTGCTCGCGATTCTCTTCGCCTCGCTGCAATTGGGCGCCGACGAGCCCTACGCCCGCAGCCGTGACTATGATCTGCAACATTCGCGGATCGCTCTGCGCTTCGATCTTGAACAGAAAAAAGTGATCGGCGAGGTCACGCACACGCTGACCGTCCTTCGCGACTCCACTTCGAAAATCGTCTTTGACTCAGCCGGCTTGACCATTCAAAGTGTCATCGTCAACAAATCGCCCGCCAAATTTGAAATCAAAGACGACAAGCTCGCTATCCCGCTCACGACGGCTGCTCGCGCGGGTGAAAAATTCGACGTCACCATTCGCTACGAAGGCAAACCCACCAAGGGCCTTTACTTCATCTTTCCCGACAAGGATTATCCCGACCGGCCGAAACAAGTTTGGACTCAAGGCGAATCCGAGGACACTCGCTACTACCTCCCGACCTACGATTATCCGAATGACCGCCTCACGACGGAAACCATTCTCACCGTGCCCGCTTCGTGGGTCACCGTCGCCAACGGTAAGCTCATCGGTGTCGCCGATACCGCCAACGGTATGAAGACGTGGACTTGGAAGGAATCTCTGCCCAGCTCGACGTATCTCATAACCGTTGTCGCCGGTGAACTCGACGAAGTAAAAGACGCCTGGCGGGGAATGCCAGTCACTTACTACGCGCCTAAGGGCCGAGGTGACCGCCTCTCCATCAACTACAGCCGCACTCCTCAGATGATCGACTTGTTCAGCAAGAAGCTTGGCATCGATTATCCCTGGGAAAAGTACGCGCAATCGATGGTCGATGATTTCGTCGCCGGCGGCATGGAAAATTCCAGCGCCACGACCAACACCAGCAGTTCGCTTCAGCATCCCAAGCTCGCTCCCGAATACCTCACTGGCCAGGACGACCTCATCTCCCACGAGCTCGGCCATCAGTGGTTCGGCGATCTAGTCACGTGCAAGGATTGGGGAGATATCTGGCTCAATGAAGGCTTCGCCACTTTTATGGAAACGGTTTGGAGCGAATCTCATTTCGGTAAAGACCAAGCGGACTACGAGAGATGGCTTAGCGCACACAGTTGGTTTGAACAACCCAATCTCTATGACAAGCCGATCGTCCGTCACGATTTCAATGATTCCGGCGAATTCGACGGCAATGCCTATACCAAAGGCGGCTGGGTTCTCTACATGCTTCGCCACCAAATTGGGGAAGATGCTTTTTACCGCGGCCTGAAGCACTATCTCGAAGTGAATCGCGGCAAGAATGTCGTCACCGCGGATCTTGCAAAAGCGATGGAAGAAGCCACGCACACCAACGTCGACCAATTCTTCAACCAATGGCTCTACGGAGCGGGCGCTCCCAAGTTCGACCTCAGCTACAAGTACGATGACGCGAAGCACGAAGTCTCCCTCACCGTTAAGCAAACGCAAAAAGTAGAAGGCCACGTAGGCCTCTTCCATATTCCAACGGAAGTCGAAATCACCACCGCTTCCGGACCAAAACTCTTCCCAGTCACTGTCTCGAGCGAGAAGGACACGGAGGTTTTCACGTTTCGAGCCGATTCCGCTCCGCTCATGGTCCTCTTCGATAAGGGCGGACACATCCTCAAGTCTGCCGATTTTCACAAAGAAAGGAAGGAGTGGCTCTACCAATTGAAGAACGCCACCGAACTCGCCGACCGCGCCGATGCCGTCGCGGCTCTCGGCAAGCTCAAGGGTGATGAGGATGCCGTCGCTGCCCTGGCGGACACTCTCCGCAACGACAAAGCCTGGGGTGTTCGTGCCAACGCCGCCGACGCTCTCGGCCGACTCGGCGGATCGACTGCCTCCAAGCAACTTCTTGAAGCGCTCAACACTGCAAAGGAACCTTGGGTCCGCAATCGCATTGTCTCCGCTCTCGCAGATTTTAAGGACGACCCTGCCATTGTCGCCAAGCTGAGTGCCATCGCCGGTGATGACAGTTCGTATCGCGCGCGCGCGGCCGCATTGCAAGCGTTAGGCCGCCTCAAAGCTCCCGGCGCGCTGGCGACGCTCGATGCCGCGGCCGCCGCCGATTCTCCTGACGGCTTCCTGCGCAACGCCGCGCTCCGTTCCATGGGTCCTCTCGGTGACGACAAAGCCGTGCCACTGCTTCTCCAATGGTCCGCCCCCGGCAAGCCCGTCGATTCGCGCAACGCTGCCATCGCCAGTCTAGCGCGCCTGCAAAGAGACAATAAAGAGATCACCAGCCAGATCGCTTCTTATCTGAGCGAGCCGCACTTTCCGATCCGCATGGCGAGCATCTTCGCGCTCGGTGCTCGCGGCGACGCAAGCGCCATTCCCGCCCTCGAGGCCTTGCTTAAGAGCGATGACCTCAGCATCGAAATGGTCCCGACGATCAAGGCACAGATCGCGAGTTTGAGAGCTTCCGGGGGCGAACGGCGCCGCTCACGTGGGGAAACTTCCGGCGGAGACGAAGAATCCGCTCCTTCCGGAGCAGCTAACGATCAAAGCGAAGGTGCCGTGGCTAAACGCATGGATCGCCTCGAACACCTAATGCAAGAAATGAGCGACCGCCTCAAAACGATCGAAACGCGCCTTCCACCGCCGAAACAGTAAGCCTCCTCAACGAAGGAATGGGCCGCCGAACATATTCGGCGGCCCGATCCATTGCCTGTGGGGGCGGGGCTTGTCCCGCCTTTCCGCCGCAAACTTGGCCCGGACCTTCAGGGAAGACTCGAGTCAAGCGGGGCCCGGTTCCTCAGCGAGTGCGAAAGAAGTTGGATTGGAGTGACAGCGTAGTGGGAGGATGGCAGCGGGTTATGTTAGTGTGATTTTTCCAGATTCGCGAGAGCGGGTAGAGGAGAACGATGCCAAAACCGAAAGTGCTGGCGACGCGGCCGCTGTTTCTGGCAGCGCAAGAGATTTTGAACGCGGGGTGCCAGGCAGAGTATTGGACCAAGCCAGAGCGGATATCGAAAGAGGAGTTATTCGAGAAAATCAAAGATAAAGAAGGGCTGGTGTGCCTGCTCACGGAGAAAGTAGACCTGGAATTGCTCAGCGCGGCGCCAAAATTGCGCATCGCGGCAAATGTGGCCGTGGGATTTGACAATATTGATGTGGCGGCTTGCACCAAGCGCGGCGTGGTGGCGACAAACACTCCAGGCGTGCTGGACGAGACGACGGCCGATTTTGCCTGGACTTTGATGATGGCAGTAGGGCGGCGGCTGATCGAAGGAGACACGCTAGTGCGCTCTGGGAATTGGAAAGGCTGGGACCTGGATCAGCTCGTGGGAACAGATGTTTGGGGCAAGACGCTGGGAATTGTCGGATTCGGGAGGATTGGACGAGCAATGGCGCGCCGGGCGCTCGGCTTCCAAATGAAAGTGCTTTACGCGGACGCTGTGCGCGCGCCCGAAGCAGTGGAGAAAGAATTGAAGGCGGAATATAGGGGAATGGCGAGCTTGCTGTCGGAGGCGGATTTTGTAAGCGTACATGTGCCGCTCTTGCCCGAGACGCGCGGGTTATTTGACGCGACGCGATTTATCAAAATGAAGCCGACTGCATTTTTAATCAATACGTCACGCGGACCGGTGGTGGATGAAGCGGCGCTCGTACATGCGCTCGAGAGTGGCAAGATTGCCGGAGCCGCGCTGGATGTTTTTGAAAATGAGCCGTTCATTCATCCGGGACTGAAGAGGCCGAACGTGGTGCTGGCGCCGCACATCGCTTCGGCGTCGATTGAAACGCGGACGAAGATGGCCTGCATGGCGGCGGAGAACGTGGTGGCCATGTTCAAAGGCCAGCGGCCGGCGAATATGTTGAATCCAGAAGTTTTGAAGGCGAAATAAAAGAGTGCCGGCGACTCTCCCATGGCGGAACTGAAGCAACTTGCCCGCCGGATTTTCCAGGAAACCATTTCGGCGATTGATATTCCCGCGGCCATGCAGAGGAAACTGCGGCGCGAGGGAATGATGCTTTGTCTCGACACCCCGGAAGTAAATCTGCGCGCGTTTACGAGGGTGTGCGTGATTGCAATTGGGAAAGCGGCCCATGCAATGGTGGAGGGGCTCGCAAGTCTGTTGGGCCCAGAATTTCGGTTTAAGGGGATTGTCTCGGCGCCGACGCCTCCAATGGTTGCCGTGGACGGGATGAGGTACTTCGTTGGTGGTCACCCGACGCCGGATGAGCAGAGCTGGAAGGCGGCGGAAGCGATTCTGGCGTTACTGAAGGAGTGCGACGAGCGGACGATCGTGTTTTTTCTGTTGTCGGGGGGCGGCTCGGCGCTTGTCGAACTGCCGCTCCAACCAGAACTGACGCTGGCAGAAGTTCAGCAGTTCTACAAGGCATTGGTAACCTGCGGCGCGCCCATCCATGCAATCAACTCCGTTCGTAAGCATCTATCGGCAGTGAAGGGCGGTCGCCTGACTTTGGCGTCAGGACGGGCGACCAAAGTGACGCTTGCCATAAGCGATGTGCCGGCTGGCTATGAATCGGATATCTCTTCCGGGCCAACGCTTCCGGATCTTTCGTTGATCGCTGACGTCGAGGGAATCATTGAGAAATTTGGCGTCGAAGAGAAACTTCCGGCCACGCTGCGGCAGTGGATCGACGAGAGTCAAATGCCAGAAACGCCTAAAGGGGACGAAGTAGAATTTTTAAACTCTCACTTTTCGATATTGCTTGGCTTGGATGATTTGTTCCATCCGGCGCATCAAGCTACGGAGGCGAAGGGATTTGTGGCGTGTTGCGACAACACAACCGATGATTGGCCGGTGGAGAAGGCGGTGGAATATCTATTGGCGCAGCTCGAAGAGGTGCGCCGGGCGAATCCAGGGCAGCGCGTAGCCGTGATCGCGGATGGCGAGGTTAGCTCGCCGGTCCGGGGGAAAGGGATCGGCGGGAGGAATGCGGCGTTTGTTTTGGCTTGCGTGAAGAAGATCGCTGGGAAGAAGATCGCGGTGCTTAGCGCTGGGACTGACGGAGTGGATGGGAATAGTCCGGCGGCCGGGGCGGTGGCGGATGGCGAGACTTTCGAGCGGGGACAGGCGATTGGGTTGAATGCTAGATATATGTTTCGCGAGAGCGATTCATATAGTTACTTTGCGCGGTTGGGGGATACGATTGTTACCGGACCTACGGGGAACAATTTGCGGGATTTGAGAATATTGCTGGCGGAGGGTGAGGAGAAAAAAAAGAAGATTTAATGCGGATACGCGCGGAGGCGCGGAAGAAGCGGAGAACGAAAAGAGGCATGTCCATGGGGAACGTTGCTCGGGGAGGAATCAATCTCACAAAAAAATGTTGCTTGCTCATAGTCTGGGCATGCTATCGCGCCCGGAGAGACGTATCAGCGTTCGCCGATCAGATAACGGCAGCCGTTCGGCCCCATCTTCGCTGAATGAACGGCCTTCGCTGGAACGTCGCAGCGCTCTCCCAGGCGATACGTCTCGGCCTGGTCGTTCATGGTTAATGTCATTTCGCCGCTCAAAATGATGTGCGCGGTCTCCGAGTCATGCGCATGCTCTGGATAGAACGCGTTCGGCCCGTCCTGCCAAACGTAGGTGTGACCAAAGCCTTCTCGCTCTAACTGCTTTGCCATCTCTTTCTCGTCCATAAAGGCATTCTACTCGGCATCTCGCGCCGCGCACACTGCACCGCGGAAGGCCTTATCTTTACTTCCGCTTCTTTTTTACCTCGTTATCTCGTCCAAACACGGCTACGCCCCTTCCGCATTGATGGGGGCAGATGCGGAAAGGGCGTGCCGTCTTCAGGAGAGAAGATCGTTGTTTTAAGGGCGCCGGTTCTGTCTACACCTGCCAGCGCCAGGTTCCATTAATTAGTCGATGGACGGCGGCGTACCGATCGGTGCGCGTCCTCCGGGGCCTCGCCCGCCAGATTGAATCGAGTAGCCGGCCGGAACTGCAAACAAGCTAGCCGAAGGCTCGGTCCTCTGAACATTGGTCACGGCGTACGTCGTGGTTCCAAATCGCGGGTCGGTCCGCGTGCTCTTCAACACAATCTGGAGATCCGCCGAGTACCACCGCTCGGAAACCACCTGGAGGGCTTTTTCATTTCCGATCTGCCCTGCAGGAATAATATGCGTAGTCCGCGTGCCTTCCGCCATCACGCCATTGATCACCTGCGTGCCCAGAGATTCTTTCTTCAGCAAACCAGCGGCTTCTTCCTTCTGAATCCGATCCTGCTCTCTTCCATGGAAATTTGAGGCCGAATCTGCATTCGCGCTGTTTCCGGTGTGCGCGCGGATAGCCGATTTGTGCGCTATCTTTTGCTCATCGTCCAGCGTGATGTGCACGCCTGCGACAGGATCGGAAATCATTACCATCTTCTTAGGAGTTCCCGCTGCCGTCAGCGGACCGAATCCGGTAAAGGAGGCTTCGTGCCGCGACCTTCCCTGGCTGTCTCGATACATGGACACCTGGGACGTCCGGTGAATCACCGACCCATCTTGCAACGTCTCCGTCGTTTCCGACGTAGCCGTGGCAGAGAACGGCGCGCCTTTCACGACTTTGCCGCCGTGCATTCCTTCAAAGCCCATCAACTCCATCGGGCCTCCGAAGGGCGGGCCATCCGGGCCACGTCTCTGCGCTTGCAGCGCCGCAGTACTCAACACCAGCACCCCGCTCAGAACCAAACACATTTTCAGCTTCGAGTTCATCATTGCTTCTCCTCTTCTCTCCCGTTCCGCGATGCCTTGTTCACCGCGGTAATCTCGTTTTAGTTCTCTTCCTGCGCCAGCCGTACGGCTTGCGGCAGGCCATCGTTTCCAACCAGCAAGTCCACCTGGATCCACTCGCCGGCGCGCTCTTCATTCACTGGCAATCCCAGCGCGCCAAGCGAACTGCGCTGCATGCGCACGTGCAGAATGGCCGCTTCTTCTGTCTCGTCCAGCGTTGTGCCCGGCAACGGCGTAAAATCCCCCGAATCATCTGTCGCTGAGAGCCAATCGGAGAAATTGGCCGATCCCTGGTTCTGCCCGGTGGTTTCCCTTGCTATCAGCGCGTTCTGCGCCAATTTTTGATTTTCGGCTTCGAAATGCCGCTCCCGCTCCCAATTCCACGAACCTACCGCGCCCACAAGAACTGCAGCCGCAGCCAAAGCCCATGCGGCCACGACCGCGCCCCGCCGAACCACCACCGTGCGATGCCGCGTGCGAAACTCTTGCCGCAGCCGCATCTCGACTCGCGCAGGCGCACGCGCTTCCAGCGTCTCTTCACCTAGCAGACGCAACTCTTCTCTTGCCGCTTCCCAAGATTCCTGCAACGCTGCGCAGCGCGGGCAGTGGCTCACGTGGGCCAGTGCAGCCGCTCTCTCGAGCGAGTCCGCGGCGCCATCACGGTCCAAGTCCAGCACAATCGCTTCTACCTGTTCACAGTTCATTGCATTTGCCCAAACGTTTCCACAATCTCTTCACCTCGCCGCTTTCATGCGCCGGGGCACATCCCGCAACATCTCCAATTTCGCCAGCAGAAGAGCTCGCCCGCGGTGCAGCCGCGAACGGATCGTTCCAATCGGGCAGCCGGTCATTTGCGCCGCTTCTTCGTAGCTCATCTCTTCCAGTTCGCACATCACAACGGCTTCGCGAAACTCTGTCGGCAAATCCAGCACCGCCGCTCTGACTTGGTGCATCCGCTCGCGCTTTTCCACCCACATTGCCGGCGTAAAGCTGTCCTGCAAAACGATTCCCGCTCCGGTGCCGTCTTCGTTCTTTTCTTCCAGCGGAATTTCTCTCGGACTCCGCTCCAGGTGCTTCATTACGCGGTTGCGGGCGATTCCGAAAAGCAGCGCACCCACCGATCCCCGTTCCGGGTCGTATTTTTTCGGCGCGCGGATCAAGGTCATGAACACGTCCTGCACAATCTCTTCCGCTCCCCAGGCGCTTCCGGTCATCCGCAATGCAAACCTGTACAGCCCACCCTGATGCCGCCGGTAGAGGAGCGCAAAGGCCTCCTCGTCACCTTTCGCGGCACGCCGCAAAAGCAGGTCGTCTCTATCTTGCGCTGCGATCCTCGTCTCCCCTGCTACGGCGTCTTGGCCAGTTCGAGGTGCGTATTCCGCTTTCTCCCTTATTTCCCGTCCAGGGCGCAAAAAGTTCCCATCACAGCTGAGCGCAGTATTCGGTCGGTTCGTAAGTTTATGTTTCACGGTAGTTTAGACGTGCGTTGAACCTGCCACGTGTCGGCCAAGCCTAACTCCGGGCAGGAGCCGGCTTCAATCAGAAAAGAACGGATTTAGCCCAGTGCGCGTGGACGGAACTGTTGTGACCGGGAAAGCAACGCGCGAGAGCTATGAGCTTTTTTGAGGTTTGAACATGCGTGCTGCGACACGCGCTACGAAGCGCCGGGAAACCAGCCGCTGCCCGAGCATTCCCAAATAATTCCCCAGGCCAGAGACGACATAACTCTTGCCTGCTGCTAGGGCGCGCAAACCCGTGCGCGCCACTTTCTCTGCAGTCTCACGGTTCGCTCTTGTGGCGGCGATGTGTGTTTGTCCGGCAACATCCGCAAATTCCGATTCCGTCGAGCCGGGGCACAACGCGCAGACTCGAATGCCGTAGGGCTTCATCTCTTCGGCCAGGCCTTCCGCGAAAAGCAGGTCGAAGGCCTTGGTGGCGGCGTAGGTCGAAATGTAGGGCACGCTTTGGAACGACGCCGTCGAGGCCAGAATCAGCACGTCGCCGTGCTTCCGGGCCACCATTTCTGGCAGATAGAGCCTCGTCAAATGAACCACGGCGGAGCAATTCACCTGCACCATGTCCGTTAACCTGCGCATCTCGACCGTGGGAAATTCGCCGTACGCTCCGAAGCCGGCATTGTTAATCAACAGCTCGACCTCAATTCCTTGTTCCCTCGTGAATCGATATATCTTTTCTGGAGCTTCGGCTTCCGTCAGATCCGCCACAAATATTTTTGTTTGGATTTTGTGATCGGACGCCAGTTTCTGCGCCAGTTCTTCCAAGCGCTCGCGTCGCCGCGCGGTAAGAACGACGTTTACTCCACCGCGAGCCAGTTCTTCAGCCAGCGCCGTGCCAATGCCGGCGCTCGCTCCTGTCACCAGCGCCCACTTCCCGGACCACGGTGTCATCGCATGCCTCTCCAAACGAGAGTTCAGCGTATCACGGAGTTGTGGATGGGTGATTTTTCAGCGAGAAACGCCACGCGCTCAAAGCTTTCGACAAGAAAGATCATCTGCGCGTGGACGTCGGCGGAGATGTTCAAGGAGAGATGCTGAAAGTTACCTCGTTAAAGCTGTTGAAAGCTGCTGCCCTGAAGCTGGCATCGCGCGCGGCGTGCCTCTCTCATCCTGCGGCGCGCGAAATCTGCGGCAATCCGGCGTCTTCGGCGGCGATACGGCCGATAACGGACCAATCCTTTTCCTGATGACCGCGCGCCATCGCGGTAATAAAGCGGTCGCGCACTACGCTCGCAATAGGCATCGGTACACTCATTGCTTCCGCGGCCTGGAGCACGAGGCGAACGTCCTTCAATCCGAGCGGAAGAGCGAAGCCCGCAGGCTCATGCTTACCCTGAACGATCAATTCGCCGTAGGTTTTGTATACTGGCGCGTTAAACAGTGTTGAGGTCAAAAATTCCATGAGTGCGCCCGCATCCACGCCTGACTTTCGCGCAAACGCGAGCACTTCCGAGAGCGATTCCAGCACCGTTGCGATCAGAAAATTGCCCGAGAGCTTCACAACGTTCGCCATGGACGGTCGCTCGCCAACCACGAACAACTTCGGCCCCATAGCTTCAAACAGCGGCTTGCATTTTTGGACGAACTCTTCCGCACCGCCAACAACCACGGCGAGGCGCCCCGCTTCCGCCGCTTCCGGACGCCCGAAAACCGGAGCCGCCAAATAGCCCTGTCCTGCTTTGGCGTGTTCGGTTGCGAGTCTATCGCTCAAGGCCACGCCGATCGTGCTGAGCGAAATGTGTAAGGCGCCATGCGAGAGCGAAGCCAAAATTCCGCCCTCGCCGAACGTAATACTTTCCAGAGCGGAGTCATCCGAAACCATCGTGAACACCACTTCGCAGCGACACGCTTCGGCCACAGATCCCGCGACGATCGCGCCGTTCGCGCGCAACGCCTCTGCCCCCGATTGCGTCCGGTTGTACACCGTCACGCGGTGGCCGGAGCGCAGCAAACTCTTGGCAATCCCCGAACCCATTTTTCCGAGACCAATCAGTCCAGCTTCCATGGCGGACGCCTCCACAGTTTGATTTTCAAGTCGGTTCTATCACATCACGGTACTTACAGTTGTGTCGTTCCGTTTGATTCGGCAGGGTCCTTCGCGGGAGCATTCTTCGCGGTCCGCCTGACTACATTGCGCACTCGTTCGCCCTCCCGCTTGATGCGGTCCATAAGGCGCCTAGCCCAGACGAATTCCGCCGCCAGCAAGCCTAATCCCAGAAAGATCACCAGCCACCCCGGCCCGGGCGTGACCAGCATGACGACGCCGATCACCAATAGCGTGAAGCCGCCAATGATTCGCGATAAGCGGCGGACTTGCTCAACGGTGCGAAGGATCATGAGGCTTTCTGGATGGATCCTCTAGAGGAAAGGGAGGAGTGGTCACCGGATTCTTCCGCCTTAATTTTGAACTTTCATTAAGCCGTGCGCAAGACCGTGGGGATTCGCGTGTGTCCAGCTCTTCGGGAAGAGAGACAAATCTGGGGAGGAGGTGTTTATGGCGGGTGCGACTTATCGAACCGCTGCTCCAAAGAATCAGATCGTCCGCACGGCCCATTGCTCAAGTCCCCGATAATCTCCGTTTGGAGCTGCTCTTTTTATTGGGCCAAGGCTTCGACAAACAGTGCAATCGGCTTTCACTATTAATTATAGCGATGATAGGTACGCAACCCACCAGGAACTGACGCTTGGCGCGGGGACCCACTTGCTGTAAGCTCAGTGCGACTTTCCTCCCGAGGGACGCTCTCAATGAGTCAACAAGCCCCGACCCAAACGGTTTTCGCGTGTTCGCAATGCGGACGCACCTTCGACCAATCGAATTTGCTGCTGATTGCCGGAAACTGGATTTGCGGCGAGTGCAAGCCGGCGTACCTGAGCCGGGTGATGGCGGGCGGCTCGGGCTCCGTCACCGCGTTGCGGTATGCCGGCGTCGGCATTCGCTTCGGCGCGCGCTTGGTCGACGGCTTGGTGTTTCTGGTGCCATTTCTTATTTTGGCCTTCGTATTTGTGCCCAGCTTCATGGCAACGGCGGCTGGCGGCAGGATGTTCAACCCGGCTTTCTTTCTGCCCGCAATCATTTTTGCGCTGTTTTACGAAGTCCTGATGCTGCGTTATTGGGGGGCAACGCTCGGAAAAATGGCGTCCGGGATTAAAGTGGTCCGCGCTGACGGCAGCGGCCTGGGGTGGGGCATTTCCTTCGCCCGCTATTTCATGTACAACATTGTAATTTCAGCGATTCCCCTCATTAACTGGATCCTCCTTGTAACTACAGCGATTATGGCCGGCACTGACGAGCAAAAGCGCGGCTTGCATGATCGCGTGTGCGACACGCGGGTCATTTACAAGCGGAGCGAGGCGTGAGCCTCAATCTATTTACGGTTACCGACAGCGGCTCTGGCATCGGCTCTGCCAACTTTCGGCCTGCGGGGACGGTAGTGTGCCCCGGCTGCAACGGGGACGTTGCGCCACTCGAGACGGCGGGGGGATGGCAGACCTGTCCATTCTGCGAGAAGCGGCTGCACATTCGGCTCTGGCCCGCGATCCGGCGTAATACGAATGCGGTGGTCGCGATGGCGGAGCAAGCTACCTGCTTTTTTCATCCGGACAAGGCCTTTCAAGCTTGCTGCCAGCGATGTGGCCGCTTCGTCTGTGCTCTGTGCGACCTGCAGTTAGGGGCGGAGCACGTGTGCCCGACATGCTTCGAGCGCGGGCGGGTCAATTCTGGTCTGAATGACGGCAAGGCGGAATGGCGGCATCGCGATGTGCTCTATGATTCCATCTCGTTGACGCTCGGGTGGTCCTGGATTATTTTCTGGCCAGTCATTGTCGCTGCCCTTCCGGCTGCGATTATTTTGCACGTAAAGTATCGCAAAGCGCCGCGTTCCTATTTAATCCCGCGGCCCGGGTGGCGTTTCTGGGTGGCTTATTTGGGATTCATCTGGCTACCAATCCTGCTCACTGCCTTGATCTTGCTACCGCGCTTAGTCGGGGGGAGGCCCTGATTGCAAAGTGCGTTCCTAAAAATCTCGCGGGTTGGCAACCTCGCTGGCGGAATCAAATGGTATTTGAGTGAAGATTGCTTGCTGGCGGCGAAGCGCGTCATGTACACCGTCGAGTATCGCCGGTTTTATTTGCGCGACTTGGAATCCATCGTTGTTTGGCCGAAGCGCGTTTGGCTCCTGCGCGCGATCATTCCCGGTTCGCTGCTCTTAGCGCTAGCCGCTTTGCTCTGGCAGTTCGCGAATTCTACGACCGGCGCGGTTTTCGGCGTCCTGGGCCTTGTGTGGGCCGGGGTGGAACTGGCGCTCGGACCGACCGCCGAAGCGCGTATTAGCACAACGGGCGCGACGGTGGACCTGCCGCTCGTGAAGCGCATGCGCCACGCGCGGAAACTCCTCGCGAAGGTTGATGCAGCGGTTCGCGTCGCTCGCGGTGGCGCGATTGAGGAACCGGCAGTGGCCATGCCTGCAGCACAACCCGCCACGGCCTCCACGGAAATTCCTTCTGAAGCCGCTCCTGCAGCCGCTCCCATCCGGGATCTCACTTAGACGTATGGCTCCTCCGGGTTCAGCCGCCGCCTCTGGCCTGCTCGCTTCGGCACGTTTGCGTCACGCGCGCTGTTTGTTTCATCCCCTGCGCGAAGCCGCAGCGCGCTGTCCACACTGTGGCGGCACTTTCTGCCGGGAGTGCGTGACGGACGAGGACGCCAAGCTTGCCTGTCCACCATGTTTGCGCCGGATGGCACGTCCGCCGGCGCCGAAACCGTCATTGCTGCGCCGCTTCCGGCAGATTCTTGCCGGTCTTTTGGCCCTTGCGTGTCTGGGGGCGGTTTTTTTCGCGCTGCTCCGTTGGCGGGCTAATACGCCCGAGCTGCATCTGAATTTCGGCCCTGCGGCGGATGCCCCGCCGTCCGAGCAAAAGCCATGAGTGCATTCGCGCCGACTCCGGTCGCTGCCCAAAGCGGACGCGTAGCGCCCCCGCACCGCCGCGGCACACAGCTGAACGCTCTCGAGGCGCTCGAACGCGGATTCGCGCTGTTTCAGTCGACGTTTGCTCAGGAAGGATTGCTGTACTACATTGGTGCGACGCCGTTCGTACTTGGTTTCATTCTGATGTGGGTGATCAATGGGCAGATCCGTGTCTCTGACGGAACGCTGCTCCTCGAGACGCTGCTGCTGGCCGGTACGTATCTGCTGCGTGTGGCACTGATCGCCCGCTACGTGCGGGGCGTGCGCGAACGCGCCTTTGGAGTGCTGCGACCGAAACTCGCGGGTGCTCTGGCCCTACCCGCGGGCTTAGGGCGCCTGCTCTCTTGGAAAATCACGCTTGGTAGCGCAGCGCTGATTACCTTGCCGACCGTCGCCGCCGCGCCATGGTTCTACGGCGCCGCACAATTCGCGGATCTGGAAGCGCAAGAGGACGCCTCCGAGCGGCATTCCCTGCTCCGCTGTCTTGCGCTCGCCGGCCAATGGTACGGCGGCAGCGTTCTGCTTTTCCTGATGTGCTTCCCTCTGTGGGCCGCGGTGTGGCTGAACGCTTTTCTCCTGGCGGTGATTGTTCCCCAGCTCCTGCAGTCGATTTTCGGCGTGAACACGCTTCTCTCCACAGAAATGGGAATCTACGCGCTACTTCGCAGCTACGCCTTCTGGTTTTCGCTCTTCGCGGGTGCATGGCTGGCGCTGGACCCGATCGTCAAATGTACGTTCGTGGTGGTCTACCAAGATCTTAGGTCCCGTGTTGACGGTGACGACCTGCGCGGTACGTTGGCGAGCCTGCCCCGCGAGCGGCAAAAACATGCCGATGTCGTGGCATCCGCGGGAACCGGGCGACGCGCAATCATCGGCGCGTCGGCCACACTTGCCTTGCTTCTGCTCGTGGGTTCCCAAATCGCTGCTGCGCGCCCAGCCCAGGCGCCGCCAAACGCCAGTGGCGCGGAAACTACTGCGAACGATTCCGCGCGCCATGCACGCGTTCAAAAATTGCGGCAATCCCTGGATGTGGAATCCCAGCGCACGGTATACCGCTGGCACGACGCCGAACACCCCAGTCCGCCTACGTGGTTTGACAGGCTGCTCGCCCGAATCGGGCATGCCACCAGCCGATCCTGGGCCGCATTCTGGAATATTATCCGTAGACTTTGGCCCCGTGCGCTGACTGTCTCGGGCGGAAAACCAACTAGCGGCGCACTGAAGGATCTTCGGTTCTGGCTGGTGCTCATCGCGATTCTGACGATCGGGGCGGGAGCCGTGCTCGTCTGGCTGCGGCGCCGCCGTGACGCGACCAGCGTTTCCGTTCCCGTGACCATCGAGCCACTGCCTGATCTCAGTAACGTAGTGGTCGCCAGTGAGCATTCCGAGGACGAGTGGTTCGCTCTTGCGGAGCGGCTCGAGGGAGAAGGTGAATTGCGGCTAGCGCTGCGTGCAGCATACTTGGGCCTGCTCGCCGGACTAGCGCAGCGCGAATGGTTAACGATTCGCCGCGACCGCACCAACCGCGAATATCTCGATGAGTTCACGCGCCGCTGGCGGCGCCGCCCACAAGCGGCAGTCTCGGCGCAAACCGAGACTCCGGAGAAACTGCGCAGCAGTTTGCGGGTCTTCGATCGCGTTTGGTATGGATCTCACGCGCTGACGCCCGCCGCTGTCGTGGCATACCGCCAGGGTCAGCAGGAGCTGCTCAGCCATGTCTGACGCGCGAATGGGCAAACGAGCTGCGTGGAACTGGCGTGGGCCTCTGCTCGCCGCCGCCATTTTCGCTGGCGTTTTTGGCGCGCTGCTGTTGATGGCGCACATGAATCAGTCGAACACAAGCGATGAGGGATCAAGCTTTCGGCAGGATCCTTATGGAACCAGCCTGCTGTTCGACTCTTATGAGCGCGCTGGCTACAAAGTAAGGCGCACCTCGGATGAGACGACGCTTGCGGATCAGGATGCCACTCGCACGACGGCGTTCTTTATCGGTGGTTACGACTACGCGGACATCGAGACTCGAGACGGAAAATTTATTAGAGGCCGCAAATTCCACGCGCTGTTGGAAGATTTTCTCGCGCGTGGAGGCCGCGTCGTCCTCCTGAAGCACGACCTGACCGTCAGCGTTACCTCGATTGTTGCGGCTGAAGGCAAATCGTTGCCCGGCGTCCCAAAAACAGAAAAAGAGAACGCGTGGGGAGTCGAGATGACCTATGACCCTCCAGGGAAAGATGAATCCGATCCTCTTTGGGCTGCGCCTCAGCCCTCCGCGATGCCTGCAGGAAGCGAAGCAATCTATCTGGCTGCTGATGCTCCCTGGCTCAAAACTGATGCGCAGTGGACCACGCTTTACGGGCGACCAGCCAGCACAACAGACGGCGGAGTGGTCGCGCAAAAAGTTTCCGACGGTTCGTCTGGGCCGGTCTACATGGCCACGCGGCGTGTCGGCAATGGCGAACTCGTCGTCGCAAGCCAGCAATCGTTCTTGCTGAACGAGACAATCAAGACGCATCCCAACCCGGTGCTGCTGGATTTTCTCGCCGGCGGACGCTCCAACGTCTGGGTGGATGAGACCTTGCACGGATTGCATCAGAATCAGGGCGTGCTATGGCTCGTGCAGCGCTACCGGCTGCAGGCCGCACTGCTACTCTTCTGGGCCACTCTGCTGGCATTGCTTTGGAGCACGAGCGGCGATTTGGTGCGGCGCCCTTCGCGGAATCGCTGCGCCGAGGTGATCCGTCACGGCCAAGGAGCCGGAGTTGCCGCGCAGCGGCTCCTTCAGCGCAGCCTTCGCGCAGAGCAAGTGGTGTCGGAATGTTGGGAACAGTTCCGGCGCCGCTCACCCCAGGATGCACAAGCGATTTCCGACGACCCCCACTGGGGTGCACGGTTGCGCGCTGGGCTCCTCCAGACCCCGCTGGCGGGCTACAAAGAGCTGAAAGATTTGATTGCCCAGCGCCGCGCGTCCAAAAAGGGTTTGGCCCCCGCGGGTCGCGATGCCAAACGACCGCTCGCCACAGCAAAGGCGGCGCTTGAGGAGGGACGAATCAGATGAACGACAAACCGCTGCCAGGCGCGGACGGACAGGTGCAGTCCGCTGGCGCAGATACAGAAGAACACGCCTCGTCCTCGCCGATTACAAGCGACGCTCGGCGCGTGAGAGAGGCGTTGCGGTCCGTGATTGTCGGCCAAAACGAAGCGATTGATCTCGCGCTGGTTGCCTTGCTCGCGGGTGGGCATGCCCTTATAGAAGGCGTTCCCGGCGTAGGCAAAACGTTGCTCACCAAGGCGCTCGCACGCGCGGTGGCCGGAGAATTTCAGCGCATTCAATTCACGCCGGACCTCATGCCCGCCGATGTCACCGGGACGAGCGTCTTCGACCTGAAGACGCAGCAATTCCGCCTGGTACGCGGGCCGATTTTCACGAATTTCCTGCTGGCCGACGAAATCAATCGCGCACCCGCAAAAACGCAATCCGCTCTGCTGGAAGCCATGCAAGAGCGGCAGGTGACGATTGATCGCGAGACCTATGCGCTGCCGTCCGTCTTCATTGTTTTCGCTACGCAAAACCCGATTGAGCACCAGGGCACCTATCCGCTTCCAGAAGCTCAAAAGGACCGTTTTCTCTTGAAAATTCGCATGGGCTACCCGGAAGTGGAAGACGAGAATGAACTGGCAAGGCTGGTGGCCCGCGGCGCGGCGCCTGAACAGCGGCTGATTGAGGAGCTACGCACACCGGTTTTGCGACCGGGGGCGCTGGAGGAGTGGCGCGCGGCTACCGCGCGTGTGCGCGTCAGCGACGCCATCAGCAACTACATCGTCGCCTTGGTTCGACAGACACGCCAGCACGCGGCGGTCTGGGTTGGCGCCGGGCCGCGCGCCACTCTGGCGCTACTCTCAGCCTCTCGCGCTCTTGCAGCTCTCGAGGAGCGCGATTTCGTGCTGCCCGAGGACGTAAAAACTCTTGCCAGTTCCGTGCTTGAGCATCGCATGCTACTGAGGCCGGAGTTTGAGATGGAAGGCGTTGAAGTCCGGGAAGTGATCAACGCGGTCTTGGAGGCGGTCCAGGTTCCTCGGTAGCTGCCACGCGCAGTCCATGAGCCAGGCTACCGAGAGGCAGCGGGCTAGGAGAAGCAGGCGAAATCATAATGACCGGTGATAAGAGGTCGGCAAGTGCTCGTGGATCGAGTGAAGCGACGGCCGTCGCCCAGACCGAGGCGCCGGCGTCTGCGGCGCGCAATCTGTCATCGCGCGACGACTCTCCCCGGCGAGTAGCATTCCGTCTGTCCGGAACACTACTGGGTCCGCGGCAATCGTTCGCTTGGCTGCTAGGCCTCCTCGGCGTGGCGGCGTGCTTTGCACCATGGTTTGTTCGCGGGTGGCGTTGGCTCGAGCTTATCTCCGTAATCGTCGCGCTGTTGGTGTGTTACGACGCGTTCGCGCTGTGGCTCGCACGCAAGGAATTTGCACCATTCCTACTAGTGCCGGAAAGAGGCCTTCGTGGCGGCGAAGGGCAGACCATCCAGCTGCCGCTCGCGCTTGCCAGCTCAGCGCCACGCCGACTCCGCAGCGAAGTGCGCGTGGCGCTTATGCCGGCCACACCAGAAGGCGAGACCGCAACTCTTGTCAGTAGCGAAACGCAACGGCTAACTCTCGAGCGGACGAATGTCCCTAAGGAGTCGGAACAGGCTCGCCACCGTCAGAACTTATTATGGTCCTGGACGCCCGAGGTTACCTTGCTTCGGCGCGGCGTGTGGCCCGGTCCGCGCGTTGGCATCGAGCGGTCTTCGCTTCTCGGATTCTGGCGCTTGCGGCAGTGGTTCGATTTTCCGGAGCGGCTGCGAATCGACGCAGACTTGCGGTCCGGACGTCGCGAGATGCTGAAGAGTGCGGTTTACCGCGCACTCGTGGCGTCGCGCCAGACACCCTGGACAGGGCACGGGCGCGATTTCGAACGACTTCGCGAATACCAGCCCGGCGATACCTACTCGGAGATCGCGTGGAAATCCACGGCGCGGCGCAGCGTTCCCATTACACGCCTTTTCCAATGGGAGCAGAAACAGGAAATCTATTTCGTTGTGGATCAGTCGCGCGCCTCAGCTCCCGCGCTTGACCCGGCCACGACCCTAGAAAGCGATGTGCCAGCGCTGCGCGCAACGCGACGTTTGCTCGATCTCGCCGTGGAAACGGCCCTGGTGGGAGCGAGGGTCGCGCTGGAGCTCGGTGATGAATTTGGACTGGTCACCTATGCCGACGAGCCGAAGTCCTGGTTGCGCGCCGGAAGCGGGCAAGCTCAGTTTCACCGGTTTCGCGATCGCCTGCTTTGCCTGGAGCCGCTGCCGACGACTGCGGACTACGAACTGTTGTTCGGCGAAATTCAGTTGCGGCTGCGGCGCCGCGCTTATCTTGTGTTGCTGGCAGACCTGACCGAGCGCTCGCTTTCGGAGTCGTTGTGCCGTGGACTTGGGCTGGTCCGCTCGTCGCATGCCGTCCTGATGACGAGCATCTTGCCTGCTCACGCGCGGCCTGCATTTTCACCCGACGAGGAGCCGGCCACTGACGAGGACGTGTATGGGGCGCTCGCGGGAGAGAAAGAAAACCAGCGCCTCGGTGCGTTGGCGCGCCAATTGCGCCGATTTGACGTGCAGCTGCGCTTTGTTCCCGCGGAGGTGTTCCTGCGAACGGCACTGGAAGGATATTTGGAAAGCAAGCGGGAGCAGCGACTGTGATTCTGGATCTGGAACGATTTCGAGCTCAAGCACGTCCGCGCTGGAGCAAACTCGAATCCCTGCTCTCCGCGCTGGAGAGCCGTCCCGACCGCCGCCTGCAACCTGCCGAAGCCGAGCAATTGCAGGAACTTTACGCCCAGACGGCTGCGGATTTGAATCGCGTCACGCACGGCGCTCTAGCGCCCGAACTGCGGCAATACATCGAGCGGCTCGTGGCGCGGGCTTATGCGGAGCTGTACTACGCTCCGCTGACGCGCTCCAAAGTTTGGCAGCCCCGCCGCTGGCTGCGGATTTTCACGGCGTTTCCGGAAGCGTTTCGCAGGCAATACCGGTACTTCGCGCTGGCCCTGCTCATTACACTGCTGGGTTCGACACTGGGCGGATTGGCGGTGCTCTACGACCCCGCCGCCGTGGACGTTCTTCTCCCGGCCGACTACTTACGCAATCCGGGCCAACGCGTCGATCAAGAAGTGAAAGGACAGAATCGACATCTGGACTCGGCAGAGATCGAAGCCACCTTCTCGGCGCAACTCATCACGCACAATATCCAAGTGGCTCTGCTCGCGGCCGCGCTTGGCGTAACGTTTGGCATTGGCACCGCGCTGCTGCTTTTCGAGAACGGCGTACTCCTTGGGGCCGTCGCGGTTCGTTACACGCAGCAGGGGTTTGGCCTGTTCGTCACCGCATGGCTGCTGCCGCATGGCGCGTTTGAGATTCCGTCCATCTTGATCGCCGGGCAGGCAGGCTTCTTTTTGGCGCGGTTACTGTTGCGTCGGCGTGAAGATCGCGATATGCGCCGGGCGATGCGCGAATGGCTGGTGCTCATAGGAGGGTTGGCGCTGATGCTGGTTTGGGCCGGCCTGATGGAAGCATTTTTTTCGCAACACCACGCGCCGGTTCTGCCTTACGGATTCAAGGTGGCGGTTGGCGCGGCAGAGTTGGTGCTGTTGGCGATTTATTTGCTGCTCATCGGACAAAGAGCCCCTACTGCGGAAGAGCACGCGAACGTAACCTCGGAGAGGAAATGATGGATTCGCAGCCAGGCCGGTCGGCAACTACGGCTGAGCTCACCATTGCGACGCCAGAAGGCGTGCTCTTTCGCATTCCCCTGGCGGGTATCGCCCCGCGGCTCTACGCCATGCTCTTCGATACCGCCATTGTGCTGGGAGTGGTAAACGGATTTGGTTGGCTTGTTTATGCTGTTTTCGCAAAAGCCCCCGGCTTTGGCGCCATGTTTATCACGCTTGCGGAATTCGCGATCGGGTTTGCGTACAGCGCGTTACTGGAAGGTTTGTGGAACGGACAGACAATCGGAAAGCGCCTTTTTCACTTGCGTGTCATTGATCAGACAGGGCTTCCGTTACGCATGGAACAGGCCTGGGTGCGCAATCTGATGCGCGTGTTTGATGCGCTGCCCTTTGCATACCTGGTGGGAGGAATTGCCGTGCTGAGCAGCCCGTTGCGGCAGCGGTTTGGTGATCGCGTGGCGGGGACGCTCGTCGTCCGCGAAACACCGCTAGCCGTCCCGAGAGAAGAATCCTGGACGCGGCAGAAGTACAACTCATTTGCAAACTATCCGACAATTTCTATGCGGCTCCGCAGGGCGGCGACGCCGGAACTCGCGAGTCTCATTCAAGATGCGCTGCGCCGCCGCAGCGAATTGGCGCCATACGCGCGGCGCGAAATCTATCGCGAACTCGTGGCGTATCTGCAGAGTGAAATCGCCCCATTTCCCGACGAATTGGTTGAGATGCTCAGCGACGAACAATATTTGATTAATGCGGGTGGTGTACTATTCGGGGACCAGCGTGCGTCGAAACTGTAAACCGCGTAGCGAACTCCACTTTCGGCAGGGTTTTACATCGAACTGAGCTTTCCTGGTCCCAAGCTGATCTATCTAGCTGCTTCTGCGAACGGAAGAGCCGACTAAACAGGTGTTGGACTCAAATCGGACCGAACTTGATTTTTTGACTTGTTCGGCCACGCACGGGGGTAATCTGAAAGGTGGCTCATAGCACTTAGCTAGCTGCCGGTTGCCTCGCACGAGCTATCAGAAATCAAGCTTTGCAAGTGCGCCTTTGCAGGTGAACCCGCCAAGTTGAGCGGTAGAGAAAGCCGACGGATTCGAAGGAACGCCTGGCATTACTATCTTTGTGACCGTGAACGGTAACAATCCACACATAGTTTGCTGATCCAAATAATCGGTCTCCACATCGAGCTGTGTTGTGGCGTTGACATAAGGACTTCGGGAGGCCGCGGTGGCTTTCTGAAAGAAATCCGTCCACGACTTGAACAGCGAAGGCTCATTCGGAAATGGCCGGGGAATGGTGATCGCGCTCGACCCGGCACCCGGGATATTCTCGTCCTCAATGCTTGCCACTATTGTTCCCGCTTTTGCGTCAAAACGAATGATCGTAATGAGATGATCTCCCGGATTCACGCCTATGACCTCACCAGTCTGTGCATACGGCGTGGATGTCTTTCCATTTTCCCAGAAATAATGTGCCTCGATCGCCCAGGCGCTCCGTTGGCTCCAAGATGGTTTGTAGCTGGCGTCGTTGGCATCCAGCGCGCTGCCGAGAATCAGCTGCGGAGTGACCTGGTTGAATCTGTAATCCGATAGCTTGTATTTCCCGCTGGTCCCATACTCATCGAAATCTACATCTCCCCACTGATAGACGGTCCCCACCTTGTAATTCCAAGTAGGCGAACTCGGCAGGGGAGGAACCGCGAATCGATACTCCAATGTCCAATCTTTTGTCGCGCCTAACTGCGGATGCCCTTCGTTCGCATAAACCTGCAACCGATAAGCCGGATTTGCAAGCCCCTGCGCGCCGCTACGATTCTCATGAAAATCATAGGTCTTTGCTAGCGCTGCGAAGAACAACACCGTGAGGGGCGCAGCCGCGCTCGCGAGAGCCCAGGTTTTCTTCAGGGAAGCCCTCATCGGAACAAGTTATCATGCTGCGGATGGTCTCTTCTTCCCAGTACTATACAAGTTTCGAGTTCACTGTTTCGCGAACCGACACTCCCGGGAAGTCGCGAAACCGGACAATTGCCGTCCTAGAATTCCACGCGGAGTCACGAATTGTTTAGGGAACACAGGATCGAAGGCCCAGGGGGGCTTGTCTCAAACTTGTCACACGAAAAAGGGGAAAATCTGGAACGTGTTGAAAAGAAGGCGGATTGAATTATGGCGGAGAGGGTGGGATTCGAACCCACGGTACGGTTTCCCGTACGCTCGCTTTCGAGGCGAGTACTTTCAACCGCTCAGTCACCTCTCCGCGGTCGTGGCAAGACTAATCGTAGCAAGGGTTCTGTCTTCCGGCAATCCAGCGTTGCTTGGTAAGGGTTTAGCGGCGGGCAGCGAAGAAGGATTGAAGGATAGAGGAGCACTCGGCGGCTAGAACGCCCGGAATGACTTCCACTTGGTGATTGAGAGTGGCGTTAGTGAGAATTTCGAAACAAGAACGGACAGCGCCGCCCTTCGGATCGTCCGCGCCGTAGACGAGCCGAGGGATGCGGGCTTGGATGATCGCTCCCGCGCACATGCTGCAGGGTTCTAGCGTGACGTAGAGACTTGTGCCAGCCATGCGGTAGTTCTTGAGCAGGCGAGCTGCTTCACGGATCACGATGATTTCGGCGTGGGCGGTAGGATCGCAGTCGCGTATCGTGCGGTTGGCAGAGCGCGCGAGAATTTTGCCGTCATGGACCACTAGGGCGCCTATAGGAACTTCGCCTGCGGCGGCCCCGGCGCGAGCTTCTTCAAGGGCGAGTTGTATGAATCGAGTATCGCTTTCCACAGGAACCCTGAGGATAACATGCGAACAGCCGTAACGAAGGATAGACCAAAGGAAGTAAGCGTAAGAAAAATCGGGAAGTAGTGGAGAGCTGCAGAGAATGAGGCCCGGGAGCAAATAATCGCGCGTGAAGCTGATTTGCTGGCCACCGCTTGACAATTATAGAGGGGAGAAACAAACTACGCGCATGAGAGAGTGTTTGGTGCAAGCGTCACAAAACGATTCTTCTGGACGCTGCATGCGATTTTGCTGCGTGCAGCACAGCAAACGCGAAATCTGCTGAAGAAACCTGAATGGAACTCCGAAAAGACCCCATCACACAAAGTTGGATCATACTGGGCCAGCGGGAAGTCGGCGGCGAGTCACTCGCTGAGTGTCCGTTTGAACCCGAAAGAATGGAAAAATCGAAGCCCATTTTGAGTTGGCCTGCGGAAGGACCGTGGCAGGTGCGCGTGGTGCCTCATCCGGAGCCGCTGTACCGCGTGGAAGGGGATCCGGGGCGCTTGGCCGAGGGTATGTACGACAAAATGGGACCGCTCGGAGCGCACGAGGTTATCGTGGAGACGCCGAGCCACGAGAAACGGCTGCCTCAATTCAGCGATGAAGAGATTGAGCGCGTGTTGTGGGTGTGGGGAGCGCGAATCGCCGATTTGAAAAAGGATTCTCGTTTCAAATACGTGAGTGTATTCAAGAATCAGGGCGTGATGGCAGGAGAGGAGTGGCCGCACGCACATTCCGAAGTGACCGCGACGATATTCGTACCGCGGCGAATCAAATACGAGCTGCACGCTGCGCATGACTGGTTTAAAGACAAAGAGCGTTGCATTTTCTGCGATTTCGTTAAGCAAGAGGAGAAACAGGGAAAGAGAATCGTGGACGTGCAAGGAGACTATTACGCGCTGTGCCCATACGCATCCCGCGTTCCCTATGAAGTCTGGGTGATGCACCGCAGGCACAATCAGCTTTTTGAGCAGCCGCGGCCGGGGTCGAACCGCAAACAATTGGCTGCGCTGCTGGGGCGCGTGCTGCGCAGGCTGGAAAAGGTTGCGCCGGCGTATCATTTGGTGGTGCACACAGCGCCGAACACCAAGAGTAAGAAAGGCGAATTGGCCGGTTATTGGAAAACGCTGGCGGAAGATTACCACTGGCACATCGAAATCCTGCCAATCGTGGAAAAACGCAGCAAATCCTATAGCATCAAAGAGGTTTACTTCAACGGAGAGCTGCCGGAGCAGGCTGCGGCGCATCTGCGAGCCTTGGACCCGAATTCGTGAGCTTGTAGTTTCCAAAAAACTTTAGACCAAGCGGCGTAGCGCGGTTGTGATTTCTCAAAGGCAGGGCCGCCAGTGCGGGGAACGGAATGTCGGATAGTTCTCCACAATAGGTCCTGGCGATGATAGCGGGTCGCTCCAAGGTCGGTTTGAATCTCGGGAGATGTTTAATGATAAGTTAATGACTCTAATAGTAGTCATGGGGGATCACACTAAGTCCAGTGGGGATTAGGGGTCTGTGCGGAAAGGGTAGATCTGCCCAAGCATCGCAATCCGTAGTGGATATAGCCGGACTGAAACTACAAGCTGTGGTGTAGCGATTCAGGAAACACGCTAGATTTGCTACCCAGCATACTTGTTTACAGCCGCTAAGTCCTGTACTATCTTCACGCTTCTAAGTCGCGGTTCCCCCCAGCGCTCGATCGGCGGCTTCGAAAATCCAATTTACTGGTCGAGGTGTCAGATGTGGAAAAAAGAAGACGGTAAGCCCCAAGGAGTCCCCGAGATTTCCACAGCACCTGCGGGTGCGCCAAGCACACCAAGTTCAAGTTCGTCCCCCATCCGTGAGACGCCGCGAGAAGTGCCAGTCTCTTCGAAGGCTGCTGCATGCATAAGTCAAGGAATTAAAATTAAGGGTGAAGTCACCGGAAGCGAAGATCTCTTCGTCGATGGCCAAGTGGACGGAAAACTTAGTCTCACCAACGGGAGCCTGACGATCGGGCCGAATGGAAACGTGAAAGCCGACGTGACAGCTCGCGAGGTGATTGTTCGCGGCAAGATTGAAGGAAAAGTCTCGGGGCGCGACAAAGTGCAACTCTGGAGCACCGGGCAAGTGACCGGGGAAGTACAGACAGACCGGCTGGCCATCGAAGATGGCGCGATGCTTCGCGGCAAGGTCGAAGCGGGAAAACAACCAAGCAAGACCGGGGAAGCTCAAGCCGCAGCTGCGGCGGGTGGCTCGCCCGCAGGAGGCAAATCCTCCGGCCCAATTTCCTTGAATTCGGGAACGGCGGCGGATTGATCCATGAGCTTCCTGCATAAACTCGGTATTGGCATCGGAAGTGGCACAGACCGCGAGGTCTCGCGGCCGATTCCTCAAAATGGAAGAACGCGTAGTTTAGCTCCGGTTCCTGCCGTCGGCTCGCCACGTCCGCCAGAGGCGCCTGGTTCGACGCGGATTTCGAATGGTTTGAAAGAGTTTTTATGGAATCTGGACGGACTTGGCCGAGGAACGTTGCTGGACCTTGGGCCGGCATGGCAGACCACTCTTAGCTTTTTTATCGAACGCGGATTCCGCGTGTCTTCGGAAGACATTTTGCGAGAGTGGAAGGATTTCCTGAAGGAAGAGGAAGCGCGGCTGAACGGCCCAGACGTCGTCCCTGAAACGCTGGATATGACTCCGACAGGGCGCGCCGTGCGTTTCCTTGACTCCAATCTGCAATATCCGCGCGCATCGTTCGACGCCGTCTTGGTGTGGGATTTGCTCGATTATCTGGAGCCCGCGCTGGCGAAACAAACCATAGCGAACCTCACCGAATTGCTTCGCCCCGGTGGTGTGGTATTCGCGCTGTTTCATAGCAAAAAGCCCGAAGGATTTCAGCGCTACCGCATCGCGGATTCTAACTCTCTGCAGATTATTTCCGCGACCGTATTGTGTCCCGCCCAGAAGGTTTACCAGAACCGCGAAATCCAGGACCTCTTCAGCCGATTCCGCACAATGAAGTCGTTTGTGAGCAGAGATCAACTTCGCGAAACGCTCTTCATCAAGTAAACCACAACGTCTAGCCTGTGAAACTTGCGCTAGCAACAATTCGAAGATAATTTGCTTGCGTGACGAACGCGATTGCCGGACATTGCGACCAAGCGAAATCTCGCGACCTCCCTGAAAGTCATATTTGCATTCTTTATTCCCATAAATGCCCAGCATCATTCTTCGCTTGCAAATCACGCTGCGAGGGAGTACATCGGAGTTGAGAGCTCAAGGAGCTCCGGAGGGGACATGACTCCACCGGGCTTAGAGCTGAACCAAAGCTGAACACACCGCTCTCGCGGTGCGCGTCGCTCACGAAACATACGTGCATTTAGCGCGCTTCGGAGACGACACAGTAATTGGCAAAAAGGGGGGAGCCGCCCGGCTCCCCCTTTTTCGATACTGCCAGATTTTGAGCTATTGCTGTGAAGAACTGGAGTGATGCCGATGGTGGCGCCTGCGGTGCCGCCGATGGTGCCGATCATGAGAAGAAGCTGCATTGGATGATTGTGCCTGGCCATTGCTGGCCGTTGACGGAAATGCCGATTGCGCTTGCGCACTGGTTTGATGGCCAGATGCAAGAAGAACCGGTGCAGCAGACAGTACGAGAAGACTCAAAATACGTTTCACGGTGTTTCCCCCAAGGATCAGAAATCCCCCGCGAAGGTATTGAAACACAAGTATGCTGAAAAGTCGCCTGGGATTCTTTAAAGGAGCGTATCAAGCAAGTGAGCGCCTCAACAGGGCCTGAGAGGGGAAGCCAGGCACGCGGAGGGACGCGCGCCTGGCATTAGCAGGGGCCGGACAAGGAAACTATCCACCAAACTTGAGGGTCTCGAGCCACTGAATTGCTTCTCGCTGATTGGCAATGATCTGAGCCTGCCACAGAAGAGCTACGGACATTAGGCCCATGGTGATGATGCACAATGTCAAAACGATTCCCATGGAAGATTCAGAGGCCGGGATTCGAAGCTTGCGAATGAGCCATGCCATAGTTAGGGTTCTCCTAGTACTCGGCCTGCCGAATTTTCCAGTTGCGCGTGCTAAACCGAGAGGTTAAATGCGTACACCAGTGTCTGCCACTCATCTAACTAAGGGCAATCGAAGGGCCACGAAGATGGATGCGAGGGAAACCGCTATCATCGGGAAAACATGGGATTTGGGAGCGATGCAGAAAAACGATAACGCGAGTTGGAGCTCATCGATGAGGAAATAGAGTCGCATTCCCGACACTTTGTTTCCAAAGATTGTTAAAAATCGGTTCGCGGGCACCTACCGTCTGGCGGAGAGACTTGCCAGGATTTGATCCCAAGTGTCATCCCCACGCAGTGGTAGTTCCATTACTCGATGAGATTGTTTGCTGGCCGGATCGGAGGACTCCTCAGGCGAATGGGCTATCTTATCCGTGAGGAGAATCGCTCGGTCACACACCGCAAAGAGAGATTCCTCTTGTCCCGGAGTAGCGATTCCGATGGTGCGAGCGTGGGAACGCAGGGCGCGGTCGTAGAGCTTGGAAAGTTCCCCAACGCAACGGCGAACGCTCGCGCCGATAGCCAGAGACCATAGCACGCCCCGCTGGCGAAGCTGAACGTCCCGGCTGCGCCCGACGGCTTGGAAGTGTTCGACGTCCTTCTGAGAGGCTCCTGCGAAGAAAAAGAGCTCGTCAAAATCACGCTGGCGGGCTAGCTCCGCTTCGCGTGGCGGCAAATTCGTGTTTTGCGCCAACTCTCGCGGCGGGAGAGAACGAAGAGATACAACCGAGACGCCGGTTTCGGCTGCGAGAGTCTCCAAAGCGTCCGAGGCTGCGGGCTGCAGCTCGGCAATGGGCAGGCAGGTGAAGCGACCGAGCCGTACGGTGTCTGTGCCGCGCGGCCTTGAAGTGGAAGATTGGGGCCTGAGGTGAAAATAATCCTCGGGAAGAAAGACGCCGCAACCATCCTCGGCGATGAATGGGTGGGTATGCGCCAACTTGCGGCGGGGCTCGTCTATTTGGAGGCGAGTACGGCTGGTGAGCCACACTGCGGGGATGCCGTGGTGATCGAGGGCGGCAGCGAATTCGTCGAGGCCCGGGGCGCTCTTTCCAGATGCTGGAAGCAGGTCATCAATCGCGATGTATAGGATGAAGGAAGTTTGGTACAAATCGGTCTCCGCTCTTTGAGCATCCATCTTAGCGGAGTTTGAGAGTAAACCGTGCAAGGTCTCCAAGAAGGCTGCATATTTAGGCTGTGAGCAGAGCTCACAAAAAAGAAAGCGGGCAGGAATCCCTGCCCGCTTGGCTGCCTCGACGGCCGAAATGGCCGAGTGTTGCGGTTATTGTTTACTTTCCGGAAGTGGTTGAAGTGCTGGCCGGCTGCGCATTTGCCTTGGGAATGCTGACGTAGCCGCTGATCTGATCCTTGCCAACCTTGTTGACCACTACTTCTTCAGGAATATGCGTACCGGAGAGGTAGAAGAAGATGGGCTCGTTGAGGGCACGGTTCTTCTTTTCGAAGCGCTTGTCCTCGACGGTCATGGCGAGACTTACCTGGTTCTTCTTCTCGTTGACACCCTTCAGTTCGACGGTGACGTTGCCTACCTTCTGTGGCTTATTCTTGCCAGCGATCGTGAATTCGACGTAGTCGCGCTCGCCGAGGCGGCGGAGTTGGTCGATTTCATCATGGTTGCGAGCGATGAGCGTGCCCATCTCACTCTTGGCCATCTTCAGGTCTTCCTTGGTCGTGTTGAGGTCGGTGCTGACCTCGGTGACCTTGGTGTCGACGTTCTTCACGTCATCTTGGCCGGCCTTGGTCGCCAGTTCTGTGTGCACGGACGTGTCAAGAGCGCTGAGCTTTTGGGTTGTTTCGTCGTTCTGCTTCGCGGCTTCTTCCGCCTGTAGCCGAGCCTTTTTGAGCTGGCCCTGGGTAATCTTGAGCTTGTCAGTGACGACCTTCAGATCGCCTTGTAGGTCGGAATTGGCCTTTTCATCTTGCGCAATACGGTCTTTCAAAGAGGACATGTCCTGCTGAACAGACTGCTGAGTGGTCTTGAGTTCTGTCGTGACGGCTTGCTGCGTGGAGTCAAGCTTTGCGGAAGCGTTCCAGCCGAAACCCAAGCCGGCAATCGCGACCAATCCAAGTACGATGATCGCAGGCAACTGCCAAGACGAACCGTTTCTCGTTTCGATGATGTGTTCCTCTGACATAGAAATTTTTTTCTCCTCACCCGAATGTGGGCGAACGATTTATTTTTAATCGGCCCGTAACACACAGGTAGCAACTAGCCAGCCAAAGGAGGGACAGGGAACAAGCGGCGAACATGTCCGTAAATTGATGAATAAATGAGGGTTGCTTCAAGACGGTGGCGAGGCTAAAGGAATAGGGCAGTACTAGTCCTAGCAATCTTTACCCGCGAAAGACACATTTCGGAGTTTCTTACGCTTCCAGCCTGTTCAGGAAAGATCGACGCCAAGAGTTTTCAGATCGGAAGTCAGCTGAGCCGGTGACTGGAACTGAAGGCCAGCCATCCCGAGACGCTGAGCGGCTTCCACATAGGCTGCGATGTCATCAATATAGATGGCTTCTTGTGCCTGGACTTTGAGAGCGAGGAGAGCCTTGCGGAAGATCAAGGGATTTGGCTTGCTGGCGCCGACGGAACAGGAATAGATGCGCGTGGGAAAGAACGAGAAGAAGCTGTAGGTAGCTTCCATGTTGAGGACGTGGATCGGGTCTGTATTAGAGAGTAGAGCGAGGCGGTAGCGCTTCGACAGTTTTTCAAAGAAGGCGTCTTCGTGTATGGGAGTGGGGTCAAGAGCGCGATTCCAGACCTCGGTGAACTGCTCAAAAGCAAGACCCCCACCCAGTCGTTTGGCCAGATGGAGATACCAGTCTCGGGGCGCGATGCGGCCTTCTTGCCAGTCGGGCCAGAGCGGATCCTTCTCGATGGCGGTCCACAGTTCCGTGGGAGAGAGAGCACTCCCCGACGCGAGGCCCTGCATGGCGCGCGCGACATCGACGCGAACAAGCACGCGGCCAATATCAAAGATAATGGCGCGGAGTTTGGCGGCAGGCATCTTTATTCAACCCTCCGGTTAAATACCGAGTCCGGCTTGGTTATTCAACCCTGCCGGTCAAATACGAGCCCGGGCATGCTTATTTACCCTTCTGGTTAAATATAACAGGTCCTGGAGGAGCAGCCGGTGCGCTCCTGGAGCGCAGTATTCCGATGACAGCGGGAAGAATAGAGATGATGGCAACCACGGCGATGACATAGTGAATGTACTGGCCGATATTGGGGATAAAATGCCCCAGCGAGTACCCGCCCAGAATCATGGCGCCAATCCAGAAGACGCCACCAGAAATATCGAAGAACAGATAGCGCAAATACGGCATTTTTGCAGCACCCGCGACGGGAGGACAGAACGTTCGAACGATGGGGACGAAGCGCGCAAGAATCACGGCGCGACCTCCGTATTTTTCGTAGAAATCGTGAGCGCGCTGGAGATGGCTGCGGCGGAAAAAGAAGGAATCTTCTCGGCGGTAAAGGGCGGCTCCGGCGGAACGGCCGATCCAGTAGCCCATCTGGTCACCGGCGATGGCGCAAAACATAACTGGGAGCAACAGCCACTTGAGGGGAATAACGCCAGCGTAGGAAAAAATGCCGGCGGTAATTAGAAGTGAGTCACCGGGAAGAAAAAACCCAACGAAAAAGCCGGTTTCGATAAAAACGATGGTACAGACGAGTGGAGCGCCTCCGGAGCGGATTAGCTCTCGAAGTCCTTCCGGGCTGTAAAGTGATTGGAGAAAGTGGAGGATGGAGTGGAGCAAGCGGAACGGTCCCTCGATAGGATGATTTGAGAAGCAGGTACGGGCACCGGGACGAGCGCGCGAGAACGCAGCGTCGCAAAAGCACCTAGTCCAATACGGTAGCAGAAAACACCGACATCTTCTCCGCATTCATGCCAGAGAACGATGGAAGCGATAACGGTTGCGACTAGCGCGCCAAGGCGAGTCATCGAGATGCCTCCGCAAGCCACAGATAACTCTGGGCTTCGGCTTCGAGCCGAGCCTCGAACTCGGCATGTACATCCTGAGGAGGGCTGAGGAGCTTATGGATGCGGGGGAGCGCGCGGCGGGCCGCTTCGGCGCCCGCTTCGATGGCTTCGTCGGCACGGTCGAAATCATCCCACGCGAGAGTCTGGACATCGGGCCTGAGAACCAGGTCGGCATGACGTTCCCATATTTCGAGTTGGTGCTTTTGAGCGGCGCCGACGGCGCGAGAAACTACTTGAAAGATGTTGGAGGGAGCCCCGCGATGCCCATCTTCGACGCCTACCGAGACGGCGATGACGTGCTGAGCGCCAAGATCGCGCGCGGCGCGCGTAGGGACCTGCGCGACCAGTCCTCCGTCGGCGAGGCAGCGCGTGCCAATTTTGACGGGTTCGAACAAGCCCGGAAAAGCACAGCTTGCGCGGATGGCTTCGGAGAGATTGCCGTGAGTGAAAACCACGGGTTCTCCGTTGGCCAGGTCAGTGGCGACGACGGCCATCGGGATTTGGAGATCTTCGAAACGCTTCGATTCGAAAACTTGCTCGATCAGGTCGCCTAGCCGGTGATTGCTGGCGAGACCCAGACGGGAAACGCGCCAGCGGCCGATGTCGCGAAAACGAATCTTGCGGCACGTGGCAATGATGCGAGCCAGAGGCGCACCGCTGGCATACGCTGCGCCAAGAATGCTGCCCACGCTGGTCCCAGCGATGTGAGAAATTGGTATGTGATTTTCTTCAAGGATTTGCAGGACGCCGAGATGGGCGAAACCACGAGAAAACCCACCGCCTAAAGCCAAGCCCAATCCTGCTCTTTCGGACGGGGCAACTGGCCCAACGTTCAGTGAGCAATGGCGGGGATTCGTCATGCCAGAAGAATGCCATCCACATCCTTATTATCCAATGGAGCGAGCGTCCTGAAAAAACAGTACGAGTGTACTTCTGTACCGAAGCGGCGCAAATTGCTGCTCGGAAAAAAAGGCAGTACCAACTTACTAGCCTAGTACCCTCGCTGTACCATTGTCCGAAAATGTGCGCTCAGCGATCCTGTTCCAGTCAGCGAGGCCTGAACATCGTGCAGGAGGGGGAATGGACAGCGCTTACGAAGCATGGATGGGACAGCCGGTAGTGCTGCAAGTAGCGCTTGGCGATATTAAGGTGCCGCTACGGGGAACGCTGCTGAAGGATGGCGGCGAAACAGTTCGAATGAGGATTGGCGAAGGCTGGGATGTGGACATCTATAAAGCGATGATCCTGGCTGTGGAACAAGATGCTATGGCGTTGCTTCCCGCGTGAGGAGATGACGATGAATAGCCAAGTGCCAAAGTATGTGACGCAAGGACGGGCAGCCCTGCTGCTTGGAATTTCTGAAGATGAACTCTCGCGGCTTTCGAATGAAACTGGGTTGGGACACAGAGAATGCGCGGGAGAACAAGAAGAGACGTTTTTTACCTACGAAGAGCTGCGAAAAATTTGCATGCTGACCGTACACCAGGTGAACTAAGAATTTATCGAGTTTCCTCCGGCCCCCCTCAGCAGTAACCCCCACCCGGGTCGCTCCCCCCAGCGACCCGGGTTTTTCTTTTCCGGCCAAAGAGCTCGGGAAGCGAGTACGACTCTGGGGTTGCGCGGCGAGCGTTCTTTAGAATGCTTCAAATTCCCTTTGACAGAAGTTGCGCAGAGAAAGAGACTTAGCGCCGCAAAGTTGGGAGCACGGAAAGGGCGTGGAAAAATGCGGCCTGGGTCAACTAGAAGTATGAGGAGATTTGCGATCGCCATTGTTTTTGCGGCTATCGCGCTCAGCTACGCGGTTGGGGCAGGCCTAGCGGCCGACGACGAAAGCTACGATGTGGTGATCGCGAACGGCCGAGTGATGGACCCAGAATCAGGGCTGGACGCGGTGCGCAACGTAGGGGTTAGTGGGGGAAAGATTCGTGCTATTTCGACGAGTCCTTTGCAAGGGAAGACAACGATGGACGCGAAGGGGCTCGTGGTGGCGCCCGGATTCATAGATATGCACGAGCATGGGCAAGAGCCGAGGAATTATCAATTCCAGGCGCACGACGGGGTGACGACTTCGCTGGAGCTGGAAGCGGGGACAGCTGACGTGGCGGGTTGGTATGCGAAGCGAGAAGGGAAGTCGCTGATCAATTTCGGCGTGAGCATCGGGCACATACCGGTACGCATGAAAGAGCTGCATGATACGTCAGGAGGACTGTTGGCTACAGGGGATGCGGCGCATCGGGAAGCGACGGAGGCGGAGCTGGCCGCGATGAAAGCGGATATGGAAAACGGGTTTCGGCAAGGAGCGCTGGCGGAAGGCATGGGAGTGAACTACACGCCGGGAGCGACGCGCTGGGAAATTGTGGAGATGTTCCGAATCGCGGCGAAGTACGGCGCATCGGTGCATGTGCACTTGCGATATGCGGGATTGAAAGAGCCAACGACAGGAATGGCGGGGCTCGAAGAAGTGCTTGCGGCGGCGGTGGCGACGGGAGCGCCGCTGCACGTGGTACACATTACGAGCATGGGATTGCAGTTCACGCCGGAGTTGATTGCGATGGTGGAAGGCGCGCAGAAGCACGGACTGGATGTGACGACGGAATGCTATCCGTATACGGCGGGAAGCACGGCGCTGGAGTCAGCAATTTTCGATCCCGGCTGGCAGGAAAATATGGGGATCACGTATAAGGATGTGCAGTGGGCGGAGACCGGCGAGCGATTGACGGCGGAGACGTTTGAGAAATACCGGAAGAAGGGTGGGATAGTAGTGATTCATTCGATTCCGGAAGAGGCGGCGCGGACCGCGGTGGCGAATCCCATTGTGATGATTGCGAGCGACGGCATGCCGATTACAGGATCGAAGGTGCATCCGCGCGGGCAGGGAACATTCTCGCGAGTGCTGGGACATTACGTCAGGGAGGAGAAGGCACTCGATTTAATGACGGCGCTGCGAAAAATGACCCTGATGCCGGCGCAGCGTTTGGAGAAGAGGGCGCCCGTTTTCGAAGAAAAGGGAAGAATTCGCGCTGGCGCCGATGCGGATATCACGGTGTTCGATCCGGAACGCATCATTGACAAGGCTACATTCGAGGAGCCGCTTCAGTATTCGGCAGGAATCCAGTTCGTGCTCGTGAATGGAGTCGCCGTTTTGAAAGATGGTCAACTTGTGGAGGGCGTGTTCCCAGGACACTCTGAGCGTGCGCCGATTTCTCAGTGAGCTTTGGAAGCGGGTGGATGAGGGGCGCGCCGCTATGTTAATATTTCCAAACCGCGCGCCCGTAGCTCAGTTGGATCAGAGCGTCTGGCTACGAACCAGAAGGTCGGGAGTTCGAGTCTCTCCGGGCGCGCCACCTTCTCACAACACACACTTTTTCATTTAGTTACAAGCCTCCATTTTCTCCGCGCACTCTTCCCGAGAGGCGCTGTCACGCAAATGTAACGCTTCGCGCCCCTGGTAGGCCTCGTCGTTGGCTCGCTCCATGTGCTCGCGCACCTGGTGAACCAACCCCAACTGATAAACGCGTTTCGTCTCCGGGCTACTATGACGCATGGCGCGCTGCACAATTGCATCGGGAGCAACCCAACTCAATCGCGTGCAGAACACATGGCGTAAATTATAGATCGGGAAATACGAAGCACCGGCCCTCTTGAGTGTGGTCCGCCAAGCCTTCTTTACACTGCCAATTGGCTTGTTACTCCTGCCGTTCCCTAAGGCGCGGCCACCCGTCCGCCCAGTCCTCAATTTACTTCGTCGTATCTTGCGGGAGATTTGAGGTCGCCCAATCGCGCCAATAGGACAGGTACTTCGCCTCGTTTTTCTGGAACTCGTCGAAGGCGGGCGTCCATTCGTCCTGTCTAGTTATCTCCCCCATCCCTACTACGGCGTAGTACCTGACCTGTTCGTCGCTGTTCGTCAGCAGGCGCGCGAGAGGTTCAAGGGCGTCCGCCGATCCACTCTGGCGAAGGGCGATCACGACCCCCTTTATGATGCGTTGGTCGTTCGTATCAAGTAGCCGCTTTAAAGCTGGGACGGCCCTCCAGTCCTTCAAACCGCCCAGCGAGCCAGCAAGATTTGAGATCATAATGGTTGAGAGTTTGGACGGATGGACCAGTGCTTCTTCCACAATTCCCAGCCCGCTTATGTCGTTTCGAGCCACCAGCGTTCTAGCGACATCGAGTCGGATGTTCTCAGAAGGGTTGCTAAGTGCTTGGAGTAGTGTGTCTCTCGCCAGATTGGTCTCGAGTCTGCCTAGGGCGTCAAGGGCCTCGACGCGCTCGGTGTCCGATACCTCTGGAGATTGGAGCACCTGCCCCAGAAGGGCCGTTACTTGGTCGAGCACGGTGGCGGACGGTAGTTTGGCTTTGCGCGGGGCTGGCAATGACGGATACATCGGATCGGTGAATCGGAGGAGGCTCTGATCTTCGGAGAGAAAGAATATCCCGTACTGACCGGGTGCGACTCCATGGATTCCAATCGGCGCTTGCGGCACGGTAAAATCCAGGATTTGCGCTCCGGGCGGAATGTTGCCTTTTAGGACTTGGTCCATTCGTAAATATGCCACAAAATGTTTTGCTTGGAGGGGCCCCCCACCAAGGTCTAGTGTGGTCGCCCCTCGATTCTCAACTGAAGTGACTTCGCCGATAGCGATGATGTCGGCTCGGGTTGTCAGGGAAACCAAATTCACCGCGCGAATAAGCGTAGCTTTTAGCGGCGTGATGGTGAGTAGAGCGGCGAGAAGCGATATGAACGTTCCGTGCTTTGACGGCATTTTCTCTCTCCTCGCTAAGGAGCCGGCGTTGTGACATTCGTGTATGCGGCGTGGTCGGTGTACTTCTGAATGGTATCTGTGTCAACCCGCGGGCCGGAACCCGCGGTGCAAGTGCCTATCCGCCATTCTTGTCCCCAGTGTTGCACGGCCCTGCCATTCTGGTTTGTATTGTAGACCGGTGTTGGAGTCCGCGAGGGGACCTCACCATAAATCCCATCCGCGAGCTCACCGTTAGCAATTGCCCCGCAACCGCCTGAATTTGGCGCCGGTTGGCGCCAATTGGTTCCTGGGAGTTTGAGCTGGCTCGCTCAAAACCTCGGCATCTGGTTCCGCAACCGAGAGTGCCGTCTGCCCCACTTCGAACTGGCCTCGGCGGAGTACTCGATTCTTTGCTTGCTACTCAACATGTGCTCGAGATGTTCCGCCGCGCGCTGCCAAACGGAACTTCTCGCCGTCGCCTGGACCGGCTCTCCAACCGCCTCACCAAAATCCTTAGCGAAGCTCGCAAGCTCGCGACACCCTGAACATGGGCAGAGATTGACCGGTTATGTCCGTAACGCAGAAGAAATCCAGAAACACTCCAACTGCTTTGCAACCTAGCCTTTGGTGTCTGGACTCTTTGGCTGCCACAATTCGATCGGATTTCCCTCAGGGTCATGCAGGCGAGCGAACCGGCCGTTGGGATAAGACTGCGGGTCAATCTTGACCTCGATTCCCGAAGCTTGTAGCTGGGCCGCCATTTTGTCGAGATCCCGCACTCGAAAGTTCAGCATCCAAACCTTCTGGGCATCCCCGAAATACTTGCTCGTCTCAGGGAAGGGAGCGAAAGCGGTTGGTCCTGCCTCTTGCTGCCACCCGGTTTCCGCGTAGCTCGTTGGTATCGGCAAAATTCCCAGGTGTTGCTCGTACCAAAGCCCCAGCGCTTTCGGATCTTTGGCTCGAAAAAAGAATCCCCCGATTCCGGTCACCTTTTCCATGTCCGTTCCTACAGCGATCCCATCGTGAACAGCGGCCCCCGCAGGGAGAGGAGAGGTCTTTGGCTGTACGGCTGTCTGCGCCGCTATCGTCACTTGGTTCCGCCCCAAGATGAAGCTCGACCCGAAAGCAAATGACAGAGTTCGAAGCAGTTGGCGTCTTAGAAAAAGCATCCCATTCTCCTTCCGAGAAGAGCGCAGCCGAGCTACGATACCTGCACAACAGGGTTCTGGGAAGCGTAAAGAATAATGAGGCTTTGGAATTGTCGGTTACACCGAAGTTATCCTGCCACCGTGTTCGAGGAAGTAACTTAAGCAAACCTTCTCGGCACTTGATGGGACGGTGCTAAGAGGCACCTGATGTCCAGTAACAGACTTCGAATAAAGGGCCGAGAGTCCGGCCGTGCGGCCTCAGCCGATAGCGCACTCGCAGCATCGGTCTTTGCTGTACCGATCGTGCCCCCAGACCTTCAGCTTCGAGCTGCCGCAAGTGCTGCCGGAGCACCTTGATTGTTACTCCTGGCATGGTGCGCCGAAGGCCACCAAATCCGAGGGCGCCACCGCCGAGGCGGCGAACAATCATTGGCTTCCAGCGACCCTCAATTACGCGAATCGCAGTGTTAACGGGACACTGGTCACGTTCGACATAGCTTGCACCGCTTTTGTTCATGTTCCGTACCCAAGCGAACACCGTACTTTAAAGTGCCTACTTGTTAAAGCAACTCGAATGAACCTACACTCTGGAAATATGGCATCCGCCCGCTTGTTCCGCGTGATTCTTCCCGTCTCAAACATCGAAGACGCGGCAGTCTATTACTCTGCTGTCTTTGGACAACCAGGAATTCGGGTATCTCCCGGTCGGCATTACTTCGGGTGTGGCGGCGCCATCCTCGCATGTTTCGATCCGCGGGCGGATGGCGACGCCTGGGACGCTAGGCCGAACCCGGACCACGTGTACTTCGCGGTGGATGATCTCGATGAGTATTATCGGCGCGTGAGCAAACGACCGAACGGCTCCGTCCTCCGACCGATCGAAACGCAACCCTGGGGCGAGCGAAGTTTTTATTGTATGGACCCGTTCGCCAACAAACTTTGTTTCGTCGCCGAGAGCACGATGTTCACGGGCGGGTTGATATGACTATTACTGCTGGAGAGCGCAGTTCAAAGAAGCGAAGCAAGGGTCCGAAAACGATTCCAACCACCGGAGAGGTGTTAGAGAGCCTCGTGCACTGTGCCTTCATTACCCGAGACGAGCGAGCGTCGCAATACCGGTTCCTCCCGCGCACTCGGAAATGATCCACTTGCCTGATAAAACTCCAACGCTATCGTTACGGATCGAGTTTAAACTCGATGAGCCATGGGGCGGCGGAATTCCCAGAGGAAATGGTGTGGCTCTGGCGAGACGATAATGCCAGCAAACCGTCTTATACCTACGAGTTGGAGTCGGTGGAGAAATCGAAGCCGCCGCTTCGAGTGTCCACCACCAATCGTGAGGGCCAGTGAGCCAAGAAAGCGTAAGTAGCTGATTTTCACTTCTGTGGCGCAGCCTGTGACCGCCAGCCGGGGCAAGTTCCGGGTCAATCACCTGAGCACAAGGCGAATGGAACTATGCAGTTCCTCTTGACGGAGGCATAGACTTGGTTGCTGCAGGCAGCGACAGATATTGTCATTCGCGGAAACAACCAATTTGGCGGATTCGAGTTCCAAGAAATTAGCTTGACGGGATAACACTCAAACGCTTTCAGAGTCATAAGAGGTTATGGGCCAACTATCTCAACCCCGCGGCAAGCCCAGGACCGTTCTCATTCGTATTACCGCCGTATTGTTGCTTGTAACTATCCCCTTTCTTTTTCTGCACTTCCGGCAAGGACGGCCTTCGGCGGACCGGACGGATTCCTTAGTCAAAGTCGAGCGAAAAAACCTTTCGCAGACATTGCGGCTCAATGGAACGACGCAGGCTTCGCGATCCTTTATCGTTTTGGCGCCGAGGCTCGAGGGAGCGCAAGTCGGGTCGATGGTCGTTACGAAACTCGTTCCTGCGGGAACGCACGTGAAGAGCGGCGACCTCCTGGTTGAGTTCGATCCGCAAGCGCAGACGAAGGACTACCTCGATAAGAAGAGCACCTACGACAACCTGGTAAGCCAAGTAGCGCAGAAGCAGACGGATGAGGACATCGCGCAATCCAAGGACGATACGGCGCTGAAGCAGGCGGAAGACGAGTTGAAACGCGCGCAGCTGGAGATCCAGAGAAATGAAGTGGTTTCGCGCATCGACGCCGAGAAGAATCAGGAAGCGGTGGATGAGGGGCAAGCGACGCTGAAGCAGCTTAAAGAAACGTACCAGTTGAAGCGGGCCGCGGCGGTGGCGGCAATCAAGATTCTGGAGATTCAGCGAGATCGCGCGAAGGAAGCGATGCGCTACGCGTTGGCCAACGCGGCGAAGATGACCGTGCATTCGCCAATGGCGGGAGTGGTGGTCTACAACACCATTTGGCTCGGTGGGCGGATGGGCACGGTGCAGCAAGGAGATCAGGTGCGGCCGGGGGTGCCGTTCCTTCAGGTGGTCGATCCGTCAAAGATGGAAGTCCGCGTAGAGCTGAATCAAGTGGACCTTCTGAAAGTACATCCGGGGCAGAAAGCGGAAATGCATTTGGATGCGTATCCGGGAATGACGCTTCCGGCCGTCCTTGATGAGCTCTCGCCTCTCGGCCACACGGGACAATTTACAGAAATGGTGCGGTCGTTCACGGCGCGGTTCCTCGTGCAAGGAAACGATCCAAGGCTTTTGCCGGATCTTTCGGCAGCCATGGACCTGGACCTTGGGACGGAAAACAGTGTGCTTGTGGTTCCTTATCAGAGCATCGGGACGGAGTCGGGACAGTCGTTTGTGTGGCTGAAACGCTCGAGTGGATTTGAGAAACGCACGGTGAAAATAGGGCGGCGAAATGACCTGAACGCGGTTGTGGAGTCTGGTCTGGCAGAGGGCGACGTGATCCGGCGAGACGCTGGCGAAGATTCTGAAGCGGCGGAGCGGCCATGAGCGGCGGAGGCCAGAAGTGGAAATCCAGAAAGAAAGTGCTCGTCGGCGCTGCCCTGCTCATTGTTGGCGGGCTGGTGTTTGGCGCCTTTCGCCTGGCGAACTCAGCTGTGAATTTTCCAATGGCGGATGTGAAGCGCAAGGAGTTCGTGGATTACTTGGAAATCAAGGGCGAGGTCAAAGCCATTCGCTCGGCAGTGATTGCGGCGCCCTACGGGGCGGGCGATCTGCAGATATTAAGGCTTGTCGACAACGCGGCGAAAGTGAAGAAGGGCGATTTTCTTGTGGAGTTTGACGCAACCACTGTGAAGCAGAAGCTGGCAGAAGATCAGTCCGCCGTCACATCCGCGGAAGCGGAAATTCAGCAATCGCGCGCGGCCTCGCGGCTAAAGGAAGAACAGGACGTGACCGACGCCATGACCGCGAAGTATGACACCGAGAAGGCCCGCATGGATGCCAGCAAGCAGGAAATCCTTTCGGTGATCGAAGGCGAGCAAGCCAAACTGAAACTCGCGGATGCGGAGCAAAAACAGAAGGAAACCGAAGCAAAACTGAAAGCGGATCGCGCGGCGGCGGCTTCCGATCTCGCCAGCAAGCATCAGAAGCGCGACCAGGCTGCATTCCAGGTGGAGCTCGACCAACGGGCCCTCGAGTCCCTCACTCTGCGTGCTCCACTCGATGGTGTCGTGTCGTTGCAGAATCATTGGCAGCCTCAGGGCAGCCCCACTACTTTTAAGCCTGGCGACCGGGCGTGGCCTGGTGCGGCCATCGCGGAGCTGCCCGACAGCTCGACGCTCAAGATTGCGGCACGCGTGGAAGAAGCGGAAAGGGGCCAATTGAAACTGGGTCAGTCCGCAACCGTGCGGCTCGATGCGCTTCCGGATCGCAGCTTCGACGGGCTTGTCGACACGATCAGTCCCACCGCCAGCCTGGATTTCAGCGCCGGATGGCCAGTACCCCGGAATTTTGCTGTGGAACTGGGCTTGGCAGGAAGCGATGCCCGGCTTACGCCAGGAATGGGAGCCACTGTTCGAATCGCTGTGGCGCGCGTCCCAGCTGGGATTGTAATTCCGACGAATGCTCTTTTCAGGAAGGCAGGACGGACCGTTGCGTATGTGCGCCGTGGATCGAAATTCGAAGAAACGCCGGTGGAAGTCTCGCGCCAGAGCGGCGACGAAGCTTTGATTGCCAAGGGAGTGCAACCTGGCGAACGCCTGGCTCTTAAGGATCCGACGCTTGCGAAGTAGAAACTCCATGTTGAAGAAGCGAAGAACGCGTGCGGCGGCATTTCTGCTGGCAGTGGCGTTCGGAGGGAGCGGCAGTGCCTGCCAGCAGGCCACGGTGATGGCCGGCGATGCGGAAGTTCCGACAACAACGGTCAAAGAAGTTGACATTCAGCTGAGGGTGTTCACGAAGGGCGCGCTGCACACGCAGCAATCGAGAGGCGTTTCGGCGCCGCCGATCGCCGGCGGCACGTTGCAGATCATCCAGTTGGCCGCCGCAGGAGCGCAGGTGCACGCCGGCGACGTAGTGCTGGAGTTTGACCCGAGCCAGCAAGAATATAACTTGGCGCAAAACCGCAGCGACCTCGAACAAGCCGACCAGGAGATCATCAAAGCCAAAGCAGACGCGGCGGTGCAGACGGCCGAAGACCAGACCGCGCTCTTGAAAGCAAAATATGCAGTGCGCAAAGCGGAGCTTGAGGTAAGCAAAAACGAAATTCTGAGCCAGATCGACGGGCAGAAAAACGTTCTTGCGCTGGAGGAAGCCAAACGCGCTCTGACGCAGCTCGAACAGGACATCCGTTCGCATGGCGCGTCCAATGATGCGGCGCTCGCGATCAGCCAGGAGAAGCATCACAAGGCGCGTCTAGAAATGGATCAAGCAGAGTTAAACATCAAGAACATGAAGATAACCTCTCCGATCGATGGGCTCATGGTGATTCACGGCAACCGCGATTCCACCGGAGGATTCTTCATGGATGGGATGACACTTCCGGATTACCACGTTGGGGACCAGGTAAGCCCTGGCAGCTCGATTGCAGAAGTGATCGACAGCGCTCACCTGGAAATTTCCGCACAGGTCGGGGAAACGGACCGTACGAATCTCAAGACAGGACAGTCCGTGGAGGTAAAAGTAGGCGCGCTTCCCGGCGAGTCCTTCACCGGAAAAGTGCGAACGGTTGGTGGTGCCACGGCCCGCGAATTCTGGGACGACAACGCGAAGCACAAGTTCGACGTGGCCATCCAACTGGACCGCGCCGACCCACGTCTGCGTCCGGGGTTCGAAGCGCAACTAAGCATTCTGGGCGATCACCTCACGCGCGCCGTGTCACTTCCTGCCGAAGCTGTCTTCGAGCATGCCGGGAAGAAAATTGCGTATTGCGAGCGCGGCCGGGGATTCGAAATGCAAGAAGTCAAAGTTCTTGCCCTGAGCGAAGGCCGAGCAATCATCGAAGGGATTCCGGTCGGAACGGTCGTCGCGCTGGTGAATCCAGACAAAAAACGCTCCGGGAAACCTAAAGAGGGCGGCAGCGCGACTCCAAGCCTGGGTACGAGTTCCAATTGAAACGAGTGGGACGGCGATGAAACCTGGTTCGATGCCTCAGCCGAGATCCCTGGAACAGTGGCTGCCTGATCTTGCTTTTGGCTTGGAGAACCTGGCCAGCCACAAGCTGCGTTCTTTGCTGACCATGCTCGGAATGATTTTCGGCGTCGCGGCGGTTGTGGCGATGCTTTCCATCGGCGCGGGAGCGCAACAGAAGGTGATGGCGTTCATCGAGCAGCTGGGCGTACGCAATCTGATCGTGGAAGCCAAGGAAGCGCGGAACGAGCAGGAGCTCCAGAAAGTCCGGAAGATTTCGCCGGGCCTTACACTGAGGGATTATCAGATCATCCGGCTGAATGTTTTGGACATAAAGGAAGCAACTCCGCGCAAGCGCTTCACGCCCACGAAAATTCTCCCGAAGCCGCAGCAGGACGCACCCGTCGTTTACGGCGTCGAGCCGAGCTATTTGGAGATCGGCCATTTGCGGGTGACCGAGGGGCGCTTCTTCGACGCTTCCGACAATGCCGCTGCCGCGCCGGTGTGCGTTCTGGGCGCGGCGGCGAAAGACAGCTTGTTTGGGGCTTCTCAGGCGGTCGGCGAATACATAAAACTCAACGAAATGTGGTGCCATGTAATCGGCATCGCCGGACCGCAGCTTGCTCCAGAATCCGACGTGTCCGGCGTTCGCACGGAGGACATGAATAATCTGGTGTATGCGCCCTTGAACTCGGTTTTGTATCGCCTGGAAGACTCGCAGAGCTGGTTGAAGGACGAAATTGACGGCATGTATTTGCATCTGGCATCGACGGACACGAGCGTCACGAATGCCGAAGTAGTGCGCGGCATTCTCAACTCTTCGCATCACGATGCCGGCGACTTCAGCGTCATCGTGCCTGCGGAATTGCTGGCGCAGCAGAAAAGGACAGAGCAACTCTTCAACACTGTGATGGTGGCCATTGCGTCTATATCCCTTTTGGTAGGGGGAATCGGAATTATGAACATCATGCTGGCCGCGATTCTCGAGCGCACGCGCGAAATAGGAGTTCGCCGGGCTATCGGTGCGAGACGCTGGGACATCATTCGCCAGTTCGTGATCGAAGCGACGCTCATTTCCTTCGCTGGCGGTCTGCTGGGCGTGCTCGTTGGATTCGCCATGTCGCAACTGATTGCCTGGCTAGCCGGATGGTCGACAGTGGTTACGGTCAGTTCGATCCTCCTGGCGTTCGTGGTTTCCATTTCTGTGGGATTAATTTTTGGGATCTATCCGGCGGTGAAGGCAGCGCGGCTCGATCCTGTCGAGGCCATTCGTTACGAATAACTGCAGTTTACGTCCAGTTGATCCTGTCGGGGGTGATCATGAAAGTGGTGCGCTTTTTTTTCGTTACGATCTCATTGCTTGCATGCATGGCGGTGAGCGGGGTCCGGTCGAGGGCGCAGAACTCCTCGTCCATCGAAAGGTATCTGGGTATCAGCGGCAAGCAAAAGCCCGCAGCTCCGCTGCTTGCTCCGCAGGATTTGAAAGACCACGTGGTTAACGGAAAACTCGTGCTTTCCCTGGACGACTGCATCCGCCTGGCGCTTTCCTATAACACCGACATCCATCTGGAACACTACCAGATTGACACTGCGGAGAATAATCTTCAGCGCGTCTATGCGCCGTTTGATCCGCTGCTGACGTCGAGTTTCACCGATCAGAGAAACAAGACGCCGACTTCGACGCAACTCTCAGGGGCGTCCATCCTCAATGAATTGACGCAGCAGACGCAGTTCGGCTACTCGCAAACCTTTCAAACGGGCACGAATTTTCAGGGTTCCCTCATCGCCGGCAAAAGTTCGACGAATAGCTCGTTCAACACACTGAACCCTGCCACGGCGACGACACTGCAGTTCAGCGTGACGCAACCGCTTCTGCGAAACCGCGGACTCTTTCCTAACCGCGCACCGATTTTGATCGCACAGCGGAACCTGAAGCAGGCTCGCGCTTCGTTTCTTGGAGAGGTGAGCGACATCATTCAGCAGATTGTGGGAAATTACTGGAATGTCGTGCTGGCTCGCGAAGTTCTCGCGGTGCAGCAAAAATCGCTGGATGAAGCGCAGAAGAGTTATGACCACGACAAAAAGGCCCTGAGCCTCGGAGCTTTACCTCCGCTGGATATTTATCGCTCCGAATCGCAGGTTGCGTCACGGCGCGTGGGAGTGATTCAAGCGGAATACGCCGTCAAGCAAGCCGAGGATCAATTTCGCCAGGGCATTGCCGCGGACATCGACCCGGCGACGCGTGTGCTCGATCTTGAATTGACGGATCGTCCAGAACCGGTTGGGGAACTGCTCACCATTGATATTCCCACTGCTCTTGCGCGCGCCATTGCGAATCGTCCGGAGTTGGATGCGGTGCATCAGCAGCTGGCCATCGATGAACTGAGCATTCGCCTTGCCCACAACAACCTAAAGCCAGATCTCGAACTCTCTGGCTTCTATTTGGGAAACGGGCTGAATGGCTACCAACCCGGAGTTGCAAATACTGGAATAGGCACTAGTTTGAGCCAGTCCTTCCGTTTTGCTTTCCCGGCGTATGGCGCGACGCTTTCATTGGCGCTTCCGATAAAGAATCACAGCGCGGAGGCAAATCTAGCCGATGCCCTGGTGAGTAGGGGCCACGACCAGTATCAAGAGAGAGAGACGAATCAAAGCATCTTATTAGACATTACAACCGCCGTGCACGCGCTCGAAGCCGCTAAGCTTGGGATGGAAGCCGCCAAAGTAGCCGTGGATCTTGCGAAAGAGACGCTTCACGCCGACGAACGAAAGTACGAATTGGGCGCAGAGCAAATCTTCTTCGTTCTTGACGCGCAAACCCAACTCGCCCAAGCCGAGCTGAACCTGATCCAGTCTCAGGTGAATTTCCAGCTGGCCGTTACCCAGGTAGATCACGCGACTGGAGACCTGCTTGAGCATCATCACGTCGAAATCGTGGAACCAGCGAAATAGAGTCTCTATCGTCCGCGCCCGGTGAACCCAGTGCGTCGTAGACGCGGATTCTAGAAACTGAACTTCAACAGGAATTGCATTTGACGTGGTGTGCCCAAACCCACCGGAGTTGTGTTAAGAGGCAAATACATCCTGCCGAAGTCGGAAGCCGAAACGAGGCCATCCGGGTTAGCATACATCGCCCTGTTGAAGAGGTTGAACGCTTCGGCCCGGAAATCAGCTCGCAACCGTTCTGTGATAGAAAAGCGTTTGGCAAGCGCCAAATCAAGTTGCCAGACCCCAGGGCCTCGCAGCAAATTGCGCGGGACATCGCCGAATCCCGAGGGGCAGCTACCACCTGGGTAGAGCGGGTCCGCAGTGCCAGGAGTGCAGAAAGCCGCCGGGTTGAAATCTCCGCCGGCCAAATAGAAGGGCTGGCCGGGAACTAGGTTGGGACGCTGATCGTTGGTATTTCCGTCCGGGCCAGTGGCGCTGGTCGTCAAGTTCACGGGGAAGCCGGTGCGGGCCGTGAAGATCGAGTTAAGCGACCACGATCCAAACAAGGTGCGCAACACTCCCGACTGAGTCAGGAACGATTTGCCGGCACCGAAAGGAAGCTCGTACACGACATTCGCATTGAACACGTGGCGGGCATCGAAGGCGCCGCTGGCGCGCTCTCCGCATTGCGGCGCTCCCGTGGGATAGCAAGAAACATTCTGCGGAGTAATGGAGTCGCCGTCGCCGCTACCGTTGGAATCGTCGTCGATCTCGTGCGACCATGCGTAGTTGGCCGAGGCCAGCAAGCCGCGAGAGAAGGAACGCTTTAGCGAAACCGATAGCGCTTCATACTCGCTGTTACCGGTCGTGCCCCGCCAAGGGATCTCGGAGAAGGCAGGGTAAGGACGCAGCCCGGTAAGCGGGTTTTCTACGTTGACGTAGGATTCCTGGAGCAGATGGGTGCCTTTGCTTCCCACATAAGACAGCGTACCGATGAAATCGCTGGGTAGCGCCTGCTGCACCGACAGGCCCCATTGGGTTGCAGACGTATCCTTGCGGTCTCGTTGTTCGGCGTTCGGTGAATTTGTGCCGTTCGCGCAGACGGGATTACCGGCCGCATCTAGAACTATGGAGTAGCCAAGGCCTGGGCAATTCTTCGGTGTTAGCGCGTAGCTCAAAACTTCGTTCTTATCGGGGATGTTCTGATCGTCCAACTGGCCGTCCTCGTGATAAATGCCAAAGCCGCTGCGGATGACGGTCTTCCCTCTGAACACGGCCGGCGCCCAGGCCACCGCAATGCGCGGATCGACGTCCCCGTAATTCCCCGGGCCGAAGCTCGCACCGACGCCACAGTAGCCCGCAGGACCGCAGGTGGCAAAATCAAAAGGATCCCCGCGGCCCTCCACCTCACTGAAAGTACCGAAGACGTTGTAGCGCACGCCCAAATTCAGCGTGAAATTTGGCCGCCACTTGAACTCGTCCTGGAAATAGCCGAAATAATCCGTTTTGCGCAGGCCGTTGACGGGGTACACGCCCGTGATGCTGGCCTTATAGGCTTCGTCGGCCGCAAAGCTGGCGAGGGAGTTGAAACTGACCGTGCCATAGGCACTGCCCCCCTGGTTCATCTGCACGCGGCGCACCTCGACGCCGGCCTTGACTATGTGTTTTCCCTTGACCCATGTCACATCGTCGATTCCGCTAAACGTATTGCCAGCGCCGATGCTTGTTCGACCGTTGTTCAAAGAAGTTAAGCCCGCTACTGAAATCGCGTAGAGCGATCCGGTCTCATTGAGGTAGGTGGTGTCGGTCGTGCCGCGGTTAAAGCCGAACTTGGTTTCGTTGAGCAGGGTCGGAGAAAATACGTGCGATAGAGCGATCACACTGTTGACCGGAGAAGAGTTAAGATCCTCTTGTTCATTGAGATATTGCCCAGAGCTGGGGGAATACGGGACGACGTAATCGGCTTTGTCGATGTTGGCCCGCACAAAAAGACTCGTTGCGTCGGAGAAGCGATGATCCAGGCGGAACATGCCCGAGTCTTCGCGGCCCACTTGTATACCTTCCCCCACGAATTGGGAAATGTCCGGATTATTGGTAGGGTTCTGCCCTTGGGGATAGGCGTTGATCACAGGAGCAAGCCCTGGCGACTGAGCCACAACTTGCGCGGCAAAGGCAGCGCTGGGTACATAACCTATAAGCGTCTGACCCAAGTCTTGCCGGTAGCCTTCGTAGGCGACAAAGAAGAAGGTCTTGTCATGCTGGATGGGGCCGGCAAAGGACCCTCCGAACTGATTCAGGTGGAAAGGCGGCTGGTGCGTCGGATTCAAGGCGTCTATCGGATCGGTGGCATCGAAAATGTCGTTGCGCAAGAAGTCGTAGGCGTCCCCGTGGAACTGGTTCGTGCCGGAAGGCGAGGCCATGTTCAACTGGGCCCCTGCTGTCGCGCCGGTCTGCGCTGTTGCCAGCATAGGATCAACGCGGATCTCGCTGATGGTATCGAGCGGAACTGCCGCACGCACAAAATAGAGCTGGGACTGATTAATAACGTACGTGGCATCGATACCGTCATAGGTATAATCGTTATCGTCCCGGCCTCTGCCGGCATAGCGAATCGAACGCTGGTTGCCGGCTCCTGGTCCGCCGGCGGCATCAACCGCGCCTGGAACCAAGGTGGTCAAGGTAGCCCAATTCTGCCCGTTTAGGGGTAGCTGATCAGCCTGTTTGCGTTCGATACCGGTGCCCCAGGTGTCGGCGGTCTGATCGAGCGATGGCGGGCTGGCCAAAACTTCCAACTCCTGATTGGCTCCCGCTACCTTCAGCATCGCATTCAGGGTTCGAGTTCGCCCCAGGCTCTGAACCACGCCCTCAAAACGCAGAGTTTCAAAGCCCTTCCGGACAAAGCTCACCGAATAGTTCCCGACTGGCAGTTCGGTAATTTCATAGGTTCCCTGGCCAGAAGAGACGGTCTCGCGCCGAAGTCCCGTAGCATCTTGTATGGCCACCACTTGCACCTCTGGAATCATGCGTCCGGTGGTATCGGTCACGGTCCCAGTGAGTCCCGTGCCGTCCAGTTGTGCCCAACCGGGGACACTACCGAGCATGCAAACGACACCGATCGCTAGGGGACGAAAGCAGCACATGAATCTCATCAGCGACCCCCTTTCTGTGCGGTGGCCAGCCTGAATTAGTGCGTCAACCCCTGCTAGAAACCGCAAGAATAGAAGCACAGCCGAGCTTCCGCACTTGGTCTCGCGCCGCATAAGGTCTCCTGGTTACTTTGGCGTTTAAATTACAACCACGGAACTTCTGTTCGCGAATCCAGGCAAAACCTGGCTCGGAGCGCGATCATTACAAAAATGACAGGATTCCGGGGCTACGCCCTTGTTGCTCTTGGGTAAATTCTTGACGAATGAACGTCCCCTGAGCGACTTGTAGTACTGGCTGAACGATTTCGTCCGTCCCTCCTCCGGTTGACCTCGAAGCATTCATATTCTGGTGATGCAGCATTAATAGCACGGGATTATTTACTTTCTCTGACTTGGACCGGCGATCTCGTGTCTGTGCCGTCGGTTGGTTTGGGGATGGATAAGTGATTTATTCAGTCGATCTTGCTCCTCAAATTCGCTTTCGACTGCGTATAAGTTTTGCTGATTCGTTCTGCTAAAGGATTTAACTGGCGTGTCTTGAGCGAATGCTCGGCCGCGCGGTTGGGGAAATTCGGCATGAAAATTCTGATCGTCGAGGATGAGGCCAAGACAGCCAAGTTCCTGAAAAAGGGATTTGAAGAAGGGGGCTTTGTTGTCGACGTAGCGAGCGATGGCTTAGAGGGTTTTCACCTGGCTCGTGAAGTAGACTTCGACTTGATCATTCTGGATGTGATGCTTCCCATCCTGGATGGCTGGCAGGTTCTCAACCGCCTGCGCCAGGCGGATCGGCGCTCCCTCGTGCTCTTACTGACCGCGCGTGATGCCGTACACGAACGCGTACGAGGATTCGAACTGGGCGCCGATGACTATCTCGTGAAACCATTCGCCTTTTCCGAATTGTTGGCGCGAGTGCGATCGCTGTTGCGTCGGGGGCCGGCTCGTCAACCGGAAACCATTCGAATGGCCGACTTGGAAATTGATCTGTTGCGCCAACGTGCGACACGCGCTGGTCAACGACTGGATCTGACATCGAAGGAGTTCTCCTTGCTGACACTGCTCGCCAGACGCCCGGGTGAGGTGCTGTCCAGGACCCTGATCGCCGAAGCCGTTTGGGACATGAACTTCGATACCGACACGAATGTCGTGGATGTAAACGTGCGCCGACTACGCGTCAAGGTGGACGAACCTTTCCCGCTGAAATTAATTCATACCGTTCGGGGCGCTGGTTATGTTCTGGAATCGGAGCAGTAGCCTCTCTCCGGTCACACGCTTGTGGGGAACTTTGGCCTTCCGGTTAACGGCCGGATACGCGCTTGCGGGCTTGTTTCTGGTGTTCTTTGCCACAGTCAGCCTTTATCTAGTGCTCGTGAAGGAACTAGACAAAAGCACCGATTTGTTCCTCGCCGACAAAGTGCACGTGCTCAGCACCATGTTGCGGGAGAGACCCGACGACTGGGACGCTCTGCGGGAGGAAATTGAGCTGGAATCGGCGGCGCGGCGATACGAACAATTCTACATTCGCCTGCTGGATGAACGAAACACACCACTGCTGACGACGCCAGGCATGGCGGATCAATTGGACCTGGCGCAATTAGCCCGTCAAACCCAAAGCCGCACTGTTAGCAGCATTTGGATGAAGGGCAGAGACGGCCGAGTCTTTCGCGTAAGCAGCGCGTCGGCACCGGTCGGTTCCCCTGCAACTCAAGCTGACACCATTCAAGTTGCGATTGATATCTCGCAAAAAGAGGAGTTGCTGGCACGCTACCGGTTCTGGTTCTGCGTCATACTGCTGGGGACCTTTGCCGTTTTTCCGTTGATCGGATACCAGATTGCGCGGCACGGCATTCGTCCCGTAGAAGAAATGGCAACGACCGCGCGCCACATCAGTTCGACGAACCTGCGGGAACGCATTCTTGCGGAAGGATATCCGTCCGAACTGGCGTCCCTGGCCAGTACCTTCAACCAGATGCTCGACCGCCTGGAGGAGTCCTTCGAACGGATTTCCAGATTCTCCGCCGATATTGCGCATGACCTGCGCACGCCGGTGAATAACATTCGCGGCGAAGCCGAAGTGGCTTTGGCCCGCGCGCGAACCATCGACGAATACCGCGATGTGCTTGAGTCTTGTCTGGAAGAAGCCGTGCGCCTATCGGACCTGGTCGGCGACCTTTTGTTCTTGGCCCGTGCGGAGAGCCCACTCACCCATTTGCGTCGGGAGCGCGTGAACGTAGCCCAATTGCTGGACGCCGTGCGGGAATACTACGACGCTTCGGCAACCGAGGGCAGAATCTCGCTCACCACTGTTGTTGCTGACGAACCGGTCATTGGCGAACTAGACCGTACGCTCTTGCAGAGGGCAGTGGGCAACCTGGTTTCGAATGCCTTAGCACACACGCCACCCGGCGGAGCCGTCGTGCTTCGCTCGAACGCCGACTCTTCCACGATTCACGTCGCCGTCTCCGATACTGGCGTCGGCATTCCAGCGGAAGCCCTGCCCAGGGTTTTTGATCGCTTCTTCCGTGTCGATTCGTCCCGTTCCCAGAGTTCGGGGGGCACCGGGTTGGGGCTGGCAATCGTGCAGAGCATTGCACAACTTCACGGCGGAAATGTGAGTATTTCGAGCCAGCCGGGACGGGGCACTACTGTCACTCTCCACATGCCGGTCTCCTGCGGCGATGCGGCGGGCGCGAACTTCTCCATCCTCATGGAACACGTGAGCTGATTGTTTTGTGAAACATCATTCCGTCCGCTGGTAACAATTTCTCCGAGAACATAAGCGAAAGTTTGGATTCGTTTGGTAAATCTCCAAAGTCCATAGCGGGTTCTGCGAGATTCCAGGTAAGGGATCAGGGCCCCGGGCCGAGTTGTGCCTCGCCCGCGCGATTGCTGAGCGCAAAGACGATTTTGCCTGGGAGGATAAAGTTGTAGCTTATCGAATCTACGGCCCGGCACTACAGGCGATGGGCGAGGTTTCTTCTGGAATCGACGTGTGGTCGAAGCGCATACCGAATGTTGTTGTCAAAAGCTTCTACAAAGAAGGCCACGAAGCTGCGGTAGCGCACCACCCAGCCTTGTCGTACCACAACGACAACGGAATCGGACTCGATTCCTATGATGAGGGGCCATTCCGAGGCTGCGGCGGCACGGCCATCTCGGCTGACGGCAAGCTGACCGTCTCGAAAAACGATGCGGTCGCCAAAATCCTGGCTGCGGGGCCAATCCGTTTTGAGTTCGAGGTATCATACGCACCGTGGCTTGTCGGCGGAAGAATGGTTACTGAGACCAAGCGCATCACTCTGGATGCGGGCTCTCATTTGAACAAGATTGTGTCGACCTTTACATTCGACGGAGGGTCGCCTCTCGATTGGGCGGCGGGTATCGCGATTCACGATGGCGGCATTGCCACGTTGCCCGCGGGGAAAGGTATTGCCTCGGTGTGGGA
>DATMKS010000010.1:0-81884 GCA_035571045.1 Verrucomicrobiia bacterium | reverse complement strand
GTACTTAGGGGGCGACTCGGTTTCGACGGAAGCTGTCGCGGCCCGAAGGCATGCCGGGACCCACCTGCCCGTAACTTGGTGGAAACTAGAAATGCCAACAACAACTTGGCACTTGCTGCTTAATTAATTAAGCGCACGCTTCCCCGGGCTTCGCTCATGGGCCCGGCAAGAGGCGTCACACAGTGAGCTGGCCTTGGCCTTTCGGTCCGTAAGGCTCGGGCGAGAACCATCGGACTAGTTGGTTGCGCATCTTGCTCATTCCAAGCGCCGCCGGCGAACGCGCGACCATCCCGCAAGGGCCGGGTCGCACACCGAATTGAGATAAGCATGTAGGCTTCGTGTCGTAGCGCTTTTCGGACGGGGGTTCAACTCCCCCCGCCTCCACCATCTTCAGCCGATTCGTTGCGCGGAAAAACCATCGGCTTTCCATGCACTCGCTACCGCATTGCAAATCCGTCGCGCGTTGGCGCAACCGTTTGTCCAGCTCATTTTCTTCAGGAAGAAAATTTCTTCCGCAAGAAAACGGCAAACAAAACCAGAACAGGCGATAGCATTCTGAACTTGTATCTCTTCTCGGCCCTGCCGCCGTCGAGAGATAGTTCGAGGAGAAAACTGTCTCCCTCTTACTCCTCAATGCATCGAAGGTGGACTGAGCAGATGCGAGTTGCTCGGAACTGCCGACCGGACTAGGATATTTTCCCCGGCAACGCCGCTTAGCCAAATGCGAGGCCAAGGAGGCTCCCTTGAAGCTCAGTTACGGACTCGTCTCCACGTTTTTGCTGGCCGGAGTTTTGTTTTGCGGTGCGGTGACTGCGCTTGCCCAAACCGAAGCGACCTCCGCGCCAGGCCAACCCATACCGGGAACACAAGGAGTAAGCCCATTCGCTGGCAGCGTCCCGGCAAAGCTGGTTCCCGGAGTCATGCCGCTCTCGCTACGGGACGCCATCGACCGCGGCTTGAAGCAAAATCTCGGAGCGCTCCTCTCGAATGCCGATATTCGTTCGGCCCGCGGCCAGCGCTGGGAGCAACTGAGCGCGCTCCTCCCACACGTGACGGCGTCGCCTTACGTGGCAGCTTCCGAGATCAATCTCGGTCAACTTGGTTTTACGAGTATTGGTGGCGCAAAGATTCCACCATCCGATGGCCCTTTTTCCTATTTTGACGCGCGCGTATCCGTAGCCCAGTCTCTGTTTGATTGGAAATCGATCAATGCAACCCGCGCTGCCAGCCAGAACTTGAAATCGACCGAATACGCTTTCAAAGACGCGCGCGATCTCGTTGTGCTCGCCGTCGGCTATACCTATTTACAGGCCATTGCCGATGAAGCCCTCATCGAAACGGCCGAAGCGCAAGTCAAGACGGCACAAGCGCTCTATGATCAGGCTACGGACCAAGTGAAAGCAGGGACTTCGCCCGAGATTGACGGATTGCGCGCCAGGGTCGAACTTCAGACGCGGCAGCAGCAGCTAATTCAAGCGAAAAATAATCTCGCCATCCAGAAGCTAACCGTGGCTCGCGTGATCGGCCTGGCTCCCGGCCAGGAATTCGAGCTCACGGACAAGTCGCCTTACCAGCCATTCGAAGGCATCACCGTGGATGAGGCACTGAAACGCGCCTACGCTTCGCGCTCGGATTACCTCGCAGCCATGACGGACGTCCGGGCAGCGGAATTCTCGCGGAAGGCCGCCGTTGCGGGCTATCTCCCGTCGCTTGCCTTCAACGCGGACGTTGGCGCCGGAGGCGCGCATCCCTCGACGGCAACACAGGTTTTCGATGTCCGCGGAACTTTGTCGATTCCGATTTTCGAGGGAGGCAGCGTTCACGGCGACGTTTTGCAGGCGGATGCCAGACTCGAACAGACTCGCGAGCGCCTCGACAACCTGCGCGCGCAGATTGACTCCGACGTTCGCACCGCGCTGCTGAACTTGCAGTCCTCCGCGGAACTCGTCAGCGTGGCGCGCAGCAATATTGATTTGGCCGAACAGACGCTCGCCCAATCCCGTGATCGTTTCAGTGCGGGCGTTACTGATACGGTTGAAGTCGTGCAATCGCAGGAAGCGGTGGCGAGCGCGCACGAACAATACATTTCCAGTCTTTACAGCTTCAATTTTGCAAAAATTTCACTTGCTCGCGCTCTCGGTTTCGCTGAAGAGGGCGTCAAAGAGTATTTCAAAGGACAATAAATATGGCGGACGAGAACCCACCCCGTTCGGAGCCTGACGCAGCCAAAGAATCGGCCACCGATCCATCGCCATTGACGGACCGGGGCTATACGTCGCCGGCCCGCCACAATCCCAAGCTCCGCAGAAACATCGTGATTCTGATTGTCGTCGTGGTGGTGCTTGTTGGGGGCTTGTTCTTGTGGCGCTACCTTAGCAGCTATGAATCCACCGACGATGCCCAGGCGGATGTTCACCTGTATCCCGTCAGCGCGCGGATATCCGGTTATGTGGTGAAGGTGAACGTCGATGACAACCAGTGGGTCGAGAAGGGCACCGTCCTAGTCGAGATCGACCCGAAAGACTATGAAGTTGCGGTAGCGCAGGCCCAAGCCAACCTCTCCAACGCCGAAGCCACGGCGCAATCGCTGAATATCACAGTGCCCATCACTTCGGTGAACAGTTCGAGCCAACTAAGGTCCACGGAGTCGGACATCGAAAACACCCAGGCTGGAGTCATTGCCGCCGAGAGGCAGCTCACCGCCGCCCACAACCAACTGGAAGAGGCGGAAGCCAACGACGTCAAGGCCCAGGACGATCTTAAGCGCTACAAGCTTCTGGTGGACAAGCGCGAGGTGGCTGAGCAGGTCTACGATCAGGCTTTGGCTGCGGCCAGGTCCAGTACCGCAGCAGTAGCGGCCGCTCGCGCCAATGAGTCCGCGGCGCAGCAGTTCGTTCAGCAAGCCCGCAGCCGCGTGGTGCAGGCCGACGCAAACCACCAATACGCGGAGACTGGGCCTCAGCAAGTGTCATCGAGCCGCGCCCGTGCTCGCGCAGCTATCGCTGATGTTGAGCAGAAGAGGGCGCTACTCGAGCAAGCCCAGCTTAATCTCCAGTACACCAAGATCCTTGCGCCCGTCTCCGGCGAAGTGAATAAGTCGGTCGTTGTAGGGCTGAACGTTCAAGCCGGGCAGCAACTGCTCACCGTCGTGCCTCTCGACGAAGTGTGGGTCACCGCAAATTTCAAAGAGACGCAACTCAAGCGAATGCGCGTCGGACAGAAAGCGGACATTCATATTGATTCCACCGGACGAACTCTGAAGGGTCACGTCGATAGCATTGCCGGCGCAACAGGCCCGCTCTTCAGTTTGCTCCCGCCGGAAAATGCCACCGGCAACTACGTCAAAATCGTTCAGAGGATTCCCGTAAAGATCGTTCTCGAACCCGGCGAAAATCGCGAGCGTCAGCTTCGGCCCGGCATGAACGTGGTCCCCGATGTGTACCTCAAATGAGTTCCGCTGCACTCACCATCGACCAGGACGTTTGGCGGCCCCGATACAATCCCTGGCTCATTGCGGTTGTCGTGGCTCTGGCCGCGTTCATGGAAGTCCTCGACACGAGCATCGCCAACGTTGCCTTGCCCTACATGGCCGGCAATCTGGGCGCCAGCAACGACCAGAGCACATGGGTCCTCACCTCTTATCTGGTCTCGAACGCCATCATTCTCCCGATAAGTGGTTGGTTCGCCAACACCTTCGGACGAAAGCGTTTCTTCATGTCCTGCTTAGCCATCTTTACGGTGAGTTCCCTGCTTTGCGGCTTTGCACCAAGTCTCGGTTTTCTTCTTCTCTTCCGCGTATTCCAAGGGGCGGGCGGCGGCGGACTTCAACCCATGGCTCAAGCCATTCTCGCCGACACTTTTCCGCCTCATCAGCGCGGCTTGGCATTTGCACTGTACGGCATTACCGCCATTATCGCCCCCACGATTGGTCCAACCCTTGGCGGATGGATCACCTTCAACTATTCCTGGCGCTGGATTTTTTTCATCAACATCCCCGTCGGCCTGGCCACGTGGTTTCTGGTACGGCGCTTCGTCGAAGACCCGCCATATTTGGCCCGGCGCAAGTCCGCAGGCATCAAGCTGGACTATATTGGCATCGCCCTGCTGGCTCTCGGCATCGGCGCGTTGCAAATCCTGCTAGACAAGGGCCAGGAGGACGACTGGTTCGGCTCCCATTTCATCACCACTCTTATTGTTGTCGCCACCGTCTGCCTGATCTCGCTAGTCATTTGGGAGTGGTTTCAAAAAGCGCCTATCATCGATGTCCACATGTTCAAGAGTTTCAACTTCGCCAGTGCCAGCCTGATGTTGTTCGTCCTGGGCATCCTGTTGTTCAGCAGCCTGGTCCTGATGCCGCAATTCCTCCAAACCCTTGTCGGCTACACCTCGCAACTCGCCGGCTTTGCGCTTTCCGCCGGAGGACTCGTCTTGCTTTTTGAAACGCCCATCGTAGGCCAGCTGACGACGAAGATCCAGGCGCGCTACCTGATTGCCTTCGGCTGGCTGGCCTTGTCCGTCGCTATGTACTATTCCACGCAGCGCATCGACTTGCAGATCAGCTTCGAAGCCGCCACTTTGCTGCGTATCACCCAGGTCATTGGTTTGGGCTTCCTATTCACTCCGATTACGCTGGTCGCCTACATCGGTATCGCGCCGGAAAAAAACAACGCCGTTGCCGGGATCGCCAACTTCATGCGCAATATGGGAAGCAGCGTAGGAACTTCGTTGGTTACCACGCTGATTGCACGCCGCGGGCAACTCCATCAAGCCCGGCTGGTGGAATACGCGCGGCCCGACAATCCCAATTTTCAAAACTCGGCAAATGGTCTTGCCCAGCATTTGGCGCAGTCGGGCATTGGCGCGCATGAGGCTTACGCGCGGGCCGTCGCCACGATTTACCAGGCAGTGCAGGCGCAGGCCGCGACCTTGGCCTACATCGACATCTTTATGGTTCTTTGTGTGGTTTCGGGGATCATGTTTTTCCTGGCTTTTCTTTTGAAGAAGAATGATCCAGGCGGCGGCAGGGTTTTGGCAGAATAAGCGAAATGAACTCATTTGCAGTAGGATTGTGTTTGGATGTAAGCGGGCGCAAGCGACCCAGATGATCAGAATACTCACGATTGAACGTGAATACGGAAGCGGCGGGGGCGAAATCGCTCAACTGCTGGCGAAGCAACTAGGCTGGAAGCTGTGGGATCAGTTGCTCACGGAAGAGATCGCCAGACTGGCCAATTGTCCCAAAGACGTCGTTGAGGTTCGTGAGGAACGCACCGATCCCCTCTACTACCGCCTCTTTAAATCCTTCTTGCGAGGAAGCTACGAAGGCAGCCTCAATGCGCACAAGCTCAACGTCGTCGACAGCGAAAGCATTCTGAAAATGACTGAACGTGTCGTGCAACACGCCGCCAAAACCGGGAACTGTGTGATCGTGGGACGTGGCTCGCAGCATTTTCTCAGGAGCCGCCAGGACACTTTACGAGTGTTTCTCTATGCCTCGAGAGAGGATAAAGTGCGCCGCCTCCAAGCTCGTGGCAAGACGCAAAAGGAAGCGGAGGAACGCGTGGACAGCGTCGATCGCGAGCGCGTCGAGTTCATCCAGAAATATTTCCACGTCGAATGGCCCGACCGCACCGCTTACCACGCTATGATCAATACTGCGACCGGTGATGAGTGCGTCGCTCACATGATCCTGGATCTTGTGAAAACGCTCGACGCAAAAACCGCCTGTGCACCCTCCCTGGCGGCTGGCTGACTCTGACGCGCGCGCGCTCCGCCGCCGCTATTGCGCCCCAGGAAATCTCCCCGCCTTCCACTGCCAAACGCTTCCAAATTGCATCAAAATGGATGAGTCTATGGACGGCCTGCTACCCTGCCCAAACCGTACCCTTGGGGCTCAGTTTTTCAACGCTCGTTGACCTTTGAAAGGACTCTATATCTATGAAACGGCTGCTCTTATTCGGCTTGGGGTTATTCATCTTCACCGTTCCATCTCACGCCCAGTCTTCGGTCGACGCCTCGGTTGGTTACTCTTATTTCCGATTGGGCGGGTCCGGCGGCGTCAATCAGAACGGCATCAGCGGATCGGTCGCCTACAATCCCATCCCCTACCTGGGTATCGTCGGTGACGTCGGCGGCTACCACGCCTCACCCGGCGGCGTTTCGCTCGACACCTATACCTTCATGTTCGGCCCGCGCATTAACATGCGCAACCCAACGAAGTTTACTCCTTTTGTGCAATTCCTGGCGGGTGCCGGGCATTTGACCAACGGAGCCGGCGGCCCTTCGAACACCAACTTCGCCTACAGCTTTGGCGGCGGAGTTGACATCGGCGTTCTGCCTCATCTGGGGTTGCGCCCCCAGGTCGACTATGTCGGCCTACACGAGCCTGGCGGCACCGCCAACTGTACCCGCATCTCGCTGAGCGCCGTCGTCCACTTCTGACGTCCCGCGTCGCCGGTGTAACAGCGCGCGAACTTTTTTCGGGGGGTCGATTTTCTTCGACCCTCTGAAATTCATCATTTCCCCGCGAACCTTTCGCATCCTTCGTAACGCCAGCTTTACGCTTTCGCCGCGAACGCACCAAGCGTCGCCGCACTCAGCAAGGCCGCCGACTCTCTATCCAAATAAACCGTCGCGCTCGCGTGCGTCCGCAAAATCGAAGCCGGCGCCATCGGACCAATCTCTCCCTCGAAACAAAGCTTCACCGCTTCCGCCTTCCGCGCATCCGGGACAACCACAAGAATCTCTCGCGCCTTCATAATCTGCCGCACCGACATCGAAATCGCCTTCCTCGGCACTTCCCAAATGTCCGCGAACCATCTTTCGCCCACTTGTTGCCGCCGGCAAGCCTCGTCCAGCTCGACAATCAGATAAGCCGCCTCGCTGTCAAAATCCGCCGGAGGATCGTTGAACGCCAAGTGCCCGTTCTCTCCAATTCCCACAAACGCAATGTCGACCGGCGCCACGTTCAAACTCTCTCCCGCCTGACGAGCAACTTCACGCAGATCGCCTTCACCATCGAGCAAGTGATACTTCGTAATCCTCGTCTTCTGAATAAAATTTTCAAGCAGGTATTTGCGAAAGCTCGCCGGGTGCGTCATCGGCAGTCCGATGTACTCATCCAGGTGAAACATCTCGACGCGCTGCCAATCGATGTCTTTTCTCAGCGTCAACGCATTCAGAAATTCCAACTGCGACGCCCCCGTCGCCACCACGATCCGCGCGTGTCCGCGTTCCAGAATGGCCCCCCGCAAAGTAGCCCCCGCCCGTTCAGCCGCGGCTCGCCCGAGAGCCCCCTTGTCCTCGAATACTTTTACGATCACCGAATGTTCTCCGCAACCATCAGCTTCGCCGCTTTCGAATTTCCTTTCGCTTCCGTCAATTGGCTCTCGTGGTTCGGCCTACGATAAGTCTTCGGTTGTCCACATCTTAACTCAACCGAGCCGCGAGAGACCCCCTTCGACATCGCATTGGACATCACATGAATGTGCCCGAATGGCACTGTAGATTTAAAAGCCGATAGTGTTCGAAACGTGACAGCCCTTTTTCTTCTTTTTGACTACCGTTGTGTCTGCGCATTTGCCTTCCTCCACGAAGGGGTCTCCTCAACTCGAACTCGCACCTTCGAGGTAACCGGCCACAAATCGAAGCAAGTCTGAACGCAAAGGAGAAATAGAAATGTCATCCAAAAAAGTAGGGGTATTTGGAATTTACTCGACGCGCATCGCCGTTGAAAATGCCACGGACGCGCTGGTGAAGGCCGGCTTCCCGGTTTCCGACGTGTCCGTTCTTTTGCCCGAGAGTCTCGGCGTGCCCAAGGAAATGGGGACGGAGAAGGCCTCGAAAGCGCCAGAAGGTACGGCCGCGGGTGTGGCAACCGGAGGAGCAATTGGCGGAACTCTGGGAGTGCTTCTGGGTGTTGGTCTTCTGGCCATCCCTGGTCTCGGCCCATTCCTCGCCGCCGGTCCGATCATGGCCGGTTTGGCAGGGTTGGGTGTTGGCGGCGCTGTCGGCGGATTCACCGGCGCGCTGATCGGCATGGGTATCCCCGAATTCGAAGCCAAGCGCTACGAAGGTCGTCTGAAGAAGGGCGGAATTCTTCTCTCCGTTCATTGCGATACGTCCGGAGAAATCCTTCGTGCCAAGGAAGTTCTGAAGGCCACTGGTGGAGAGCATGTTTCCTCGACCGGCGAAGCCTCCGTTGACAGCAAGCAGCCAGATCGCGAACTTGCCGCCAAGGGAACGACCGGCTCGTATTAATCCGAATGGGGGAAGCCGCAAGTCGGCTTCCTCCATTTTTTCCTTAGAAATAATTCCGGGAGCCGCACCAGGATGAAGTACCACATCGAAGAAGCATCGGCGCAAGAAGCATGCCATAAAAGGACGGACGCGATGAGACACAATAGATGGTCCAACAAATACACTACTTTTGCTGTGGGGATAGGAGTAGGTGCCGTTCTAGCCTTGCTCTTTGCACCATCCTCCGGAGAGGAAACGCGCGACTACATCTCCAGCGGCGTGAAAAAAGGCCTGGATGATGTGGCCTCGACCGGAAAGCGCTGGAAGCGCCGCGCGCGAGAAACCGTGGACGACGTGACAGCCAGTGTAACCGGCGCCGTCGAAGCCGGCCAGGAAGCTTATCGCAGCGTTAGAGACGCCTAGGTCTTTCGTTCGTCGGTCTCGTGTCAAAAGCCGCCGAACTTCCTGGAGTGTGCTCGCATCCAAGAGTTAGAGGAGGCTAACATTGAAAGCTGAAAAAGAAGAAGGCACAGTCCACTCCACGGGTCAAATCTCGCGTGAACAATTGATCGAACTCTTGAATGAAGATCTTGCGGGGGAATACCAGGCCATCATCTCGTACGTCATATATTCGCAAGTATTGAGCGGCGCTGAGTACATGAATATTGCCGGAGAGCTCGAGAAGCACGCAGGGGAGGAGCTAAGTCACGCGCTAATCATCTCGAAACAGATCGACTACCTTGGGGGCATGCCGGCCGTCCATCCCAAGCCCGTTAGGACATCAGAGAAAGCCAAAGAAATGCTTCGCTTTGATCTTGAGAACGAGATGGCCACAATTCGGCGTTACCGTGAACGCATCCCTCAATGCGAAAGTTTGGGCGAGTACGCGATGGCCGAACTGATCCGCGAGATTCTCAAGGACGAACAGGATCATCTCATTTCCCTGGCCACCGCTCTCGGAGAAGATGTCCCGGTTATAAAGAGCGCTGCAAGCGCCCGTCCCGCCAAGTAAAACAAGCCGCGCGCATAGGACCTTCGTCTACATTTTCGCCGGGGCGGCCGCGGGCATCTTATTGTTACGCGGTACGGGAAGTTTCCCGTCAGCAGCGCTAGTGAGCGCGATGAATTGCGGGTCTTCGCGGAGCGACGCAAACACGGCGTCGACCCGTGCTTCCATCATTTCCTTCGAGCGCACCGCTTCGTATCGCTCGTACTCAAAGAAATGCCGCTTGAGCAGGTCGAGCGCTTTTTGCTTTTGGCCGAGCTGCGCATAAATAGCAGCGAGATTATAAGAAGCAGGAAGCATTGCTTCGTTTTCCTGGGCAATTTTCAAGGCTTCGTCGCCATGACCGTTGCCGGCCAGGAAAGCAGCGGCGAAAACGAGATTGTAAGGATCAGTTGGATCGAGCTTCGTGGCTTCGCGCGTGTAGTAGTCAGCCTTGGTGGCGTCCCCTTCGGAGTTCCAATAGACGGCAAGATTGCGGTACGCGAGCGCGAGCGGATATGCACGCACGGAATCCTCCATGAGGTGCAAGCCTAGAAGAAAGTCGCCTTCGTGGATGGTCATTTTGCCGATGCCATGCAGCGCCACCGCGCGTGACAACGGATCAGCGGGCATATCGAGAATGGCCTGAAACGTCACGCGCGCCTTATCCCATTCGCCAAGGTGATGGCGATAGAGCTCTCCGAGATAACGAAGAGGTGCGGGATCGGCAGGATCCATGCGGCGCGCTTCGCTATACCAGCGCTCCGCTTCTTCGTATTTTTCATTCATCTCGGCCGCAAGGCCGCGTTTCATCACGGCTTCGATCTTGGCGCTCAGAACGGGATTCATCACCGGCGCGTCAAAGAGTTTCACTGCGGCATCGACGCCCAGCTTTTTCAGTTCTTTGGCCGCATCTTTCGCCTTGCCGGGGAAAAGACATTTTTCGTCGAGCACCGACTTATACAAAGGGATCGCGCCATCTTTATCGCCCGACTTCGCTTTTTCCTTGGCCGCTTTGAGCTCGTTCTTAACGGCCTCTTCTCGCTGCTTCATTTCGGATTCCACCAGCTTTTCGACATCATCGACCTTCAAGAATCCATTGTTGTTCTGAAGCTTGTTGATCACCGTCCCATCCGACTTGGCAAGCACGACCACCGGAAGCTTGTCTCCACCGACGAACTTTTGGCCCAAGCTAGAACTAGCTTCGGCGACACCCATCGTGACGCATTCCGTGGCATAGAGAGACAAGCTGCGCGAATTGCGCAAGCTCGACTTCTGAAATTCTTGTACAGAGGACGGGAACCAATACACGACGAGTCCGCCTGGAGTGAGCACCTCTTCCGGTTTGAGAATTTTCCAGGGAACTTGGTAGACCTGCTCGCTCCCCATCCCAGGAGTGCCGGGAGCGCCGCCGCCCCGCATCCCTCCCATTCCTCCGCCACCACCACCGCCGCAAGTAGCCCAGTCCGGCGCCGGCAACAACAGCAGGACCATAAGGAGTGCAGCCAGGCGGGAAATCTGTTGTCTCATTACGCTCACCTCAATTTCGCGAAAAAGTTAGCACGATCAATACCCGCCGGCTCGGGAGCAGAGCAGTGCGTTTCCTTGTGTTCGATGCGCGTTTGGGGTGAAACGCCGTACGTTCCCCGCATTGTACGACAGGTGTGTTCTTGGACCCAGCCCGAAGGTTACTGGTCAGGATAATGCTAGTTGCTTCGGCTAAGACCGCGTGCAAATCAAACAGAATCCCGCTGGTGAACGCGGAGAGATCCGGCGGCAAGCTGATCTGCAATCGAGACGTTCCTCTGATCCATGGATAGCCTCTTCACTCCCGATCCTTATCCTTTCAAACTTATTTGCAAATCTCACCAATGCCCATCTTTGGCATTTTCGAAGCGTACGCCGGGCCGGTGGCACGGATGAGCCCACTCCAAGGTTGCCAGCTTCGGTCGACCGCACTAAGAAGCGTGGCCCCGCTGACAACACTTCCCAACTTTTCCGCAGCTTCCCCCTGCAGGCACACACAGCGGGACCTGCAACCCCATTTTTTTCACGAGCTTACTTGACAGTTCTCTGGATACCCGGGGGATACCTTGCTCCGCCAAAATTTCTCCGTGCTATACTCCCGCCCGTTTGCGCGAACGAATCTCCCAGCTCCCCGCATGCACAAGCAGGAGGCGGCCACTCACTTGATCACGTTGCCGGAAAATTTCAATGTCGCCACTCACTTCGTGGATCGCAACGTCCGGGAAGGTCGCGGAGCCAGGGTCGCCATCGAGTGCGGCGACGAGCGGGTCACCTATCAGCAACTGCTGGAAAACACCAACCGAGTCGGCAATGCCCTGCTCGCCCTCGACGTCCGCCCGGAAGAGCGCATCCTTCTCTTACTCCTCGATACGCCGGAATTTCTCTACTCCTTTTTCGGCGCCATCAAAATCGGCGCTGTCGCTGTTCCCGTCAACACCCAAGCAAAACCGCAGGACTACGAATACATTCTCAACGACTGTCGCGCGCGGGTCGCCATTGTCAGCGAACCGCTGCTCCCCCATTTGCAAGCCATCCCAAAAGAAAAACTCCGCTATTTGCAAGAGATTGTGGTCAGCGAACTGGACGTGACCGGCAAAGTAAAACTAGATCTTCCTTCGCAAAATCGGGCTTCCCATACGCATCACTCGCTGCAAAATCTGATGGCGTCCGCCTCTCCGGATCTGCAAGCCGCGCTCACCTGCAAAGACGAACCCGCCTTCTGGCTCTACTCGTCCGGAAGCACCGGCGCCTCCAAAGGCTGCGTTCATCTTCATCACGACATGGTCGTCTGCTGCGAACTCTACGCCAAAGGCATCTTGCAAATGAGCGAAAGCGATCGCTGCTTCAGCGTCGCGCGCTTGTTCTTCGCCTACGGACTCGGCAACGCCGGCTACTTCCCCTTGGGCTGCGGCGCAACCACAATTCTTTCTCCCGCGCGCCCCGTTCCCGCTACGATTTATGCCGATATCGAGCGCTACCGCCCTACGCTCTTTTTCTCCGTGCCCACAAATTTTGCAGCGCTGCTGGCGCATCACCGCGAAGATGGAAAGGAATTCGATCTATCGAGCATCCGCTACGCCATCTCCGCGGGAGAATCGCTTCCTGCGCCGCTGTTTCATCGCTTCAAGGAACGCTTCGGCGTCGAAATTCTGGATTCGCTCGGCTCGACGGAAACTTTGCAGATGGTGATTGCGAATCGTCCCGGCGAAGCGAAACCCGGCTCCAGCGGGAAAATCATCCCCGGCTATGAGGCGCGAATCGTCGATGAGCACGGCAACTCCGTCACCTCTAACGAAATCGGCGATCTTCTCATCAAAGGCGACTCGACGTGCTCCGGCTACTGGAACAAACATGAAAAAACAAAGGAGACGTTTGTCGGCGACTGGTTCCGTACCGGCGACAAATACTACCAGGACGAAGAAGGCTACTTCTGGTACGCCGGCCGCTCCAACGACGTTTTCAAAGTCCACGGCCTCTGGCTGAGCCCCGCCGAAGTCGAAAGCGTCTTGATCGCGCATCCCGCGGTCCGCGAAGCTGCCGTCGTCGCCCGCGAAGACAACGATGGCCTCACGAAAGCCGCAGCCTACGTAGTCTTGAACGCGGAATTCGCGCCAAGCGAAGCGTTGTCGCACGAATTGCAGGAACAGGTCGGACAGAAAATCGGCGGCTACAAACGTCCGCAATGGATCGAATTTTTATCGGAGATTCCCAAGACAGCCACGGGAAAACTCCAACGCTTCAAACTGCGCGAGCTGCAAGATCGGCGGGCCCAAGACCTTTCGTAGCCTCGGTCAAGTCTAATTCAAGATTTTTTGTGCGAATGCTTTTGTGAGAATAGTTCTTCGACAAAAAGATTTACGAGTAGAAAAGGCTGGTATCGGCGGACAAACTCGACAAATCCGCCGCGCAAGCCGTCGGGCCTTGAACGACAAATCGCCGGTGGTAGAGCAGCAACGCGCGCAACCCGGCAAGCTCTTCTCCGCCCCCGGCCCTTCCCGGACCGCCGTGCAAACAGCTCGGCACAACATTTCCGTGGCCGGTGTATTGAGCGCCGACGCTGGAGTCGACGATCATGACTCGCCCGTGCAAGTCACCGACGCCGAGCACAACGCTCCGGAGAAAAGCGGCGTCGTTCGCAAAAATCGAAGCAACCAGCGAGCCTAGCCCGCGCCGCGCAATCGCAATGAGATCTTCCACGCCGTCATACGCGACGAGCGTCGCCACTGGGCCGAACACCTCAACGTCGTGCACAAATTTCGCGTCGAGCCCTTTTTCGCAAGCGAGCAGCGTCGGCTGCACAAACGCAGATTTGTGCGCATGTGCATCTACGGGCTGGAAATTCTCGTCGCCTCCAAACAAAACTGCGCACTCTTCTTTCAATTTTCTTAGTCCTTCAAAACACGCGGCCTGTTGCGATTTGTTCACGACCGGCCCGACTTTCACTTCCGCATTTCGCGGATTGCCCACTTTCATCGAACTCAATTTCGCAACAATCGTATCGCCGAGCGCTTTCAAATGTCGCCGCGGAACGAGCACGCGGCGTATCGCCGTGCACTTCTGCCCCGACTTCAGTGTCATTTCGCGCACAACTTCTTTGACGAGGAGATCAAATAAATCTGTTCCTGGACCGGCGTCCGGACCGAGAATTGTGGAGTTGATGCTGTCGGCTTCGATGTTGATGCGAACCGAGCGCCGCAGGACATTCGCATGCGAGCGAATGCGTGCAGCCGTATCCGCCGAACCGGTAAACGAAACAATATCAGTTTCGCCGACGTGATCGAGAATGTCTCGCGCCGAGCCGCACAAAATGGAGATCGCCCCCGCCGGCAAGATATTTGCCTTCACGATGTCTTCGACGATTCGGTGAGCAAGCCAAGCCGTCGGTGATGCCGGCTTAATGAAAATCGGAACGCCCGAGAGCAGCGCAGGCGCCGCTTTTTCGCAGACGCCCCACGCCGGAAAATTAAATGCGTTGATGAACACCGCGACGCCTTTTGTCGGCAGCAAAAAATGCTGGCCGACAAACACTCCCGTTTTTGAAATGGAAACCGGCGCGCCTTCTCTCAGAATCTTCCCATCCGCCAGTGCCTGCCCAATTTTTGCGTAGTATTTCATCGTGTAAATCCCGCCATCGACATCGAACGACGCGTCGGCTTGATTTGCGCCGAGGTTTAGGAGAGAGATTCGAAAATATTCGTCGCGATTCGCGGTTAAAACCTCGGCGATTTTGGCGAGTAGGTCGGCGCGCTGGCGATAGGTAAGCGTTCGAAGGGCCGGGCCGCCGTTTGAACGGGCAAAGTCGAGGGCGGCTTTTACGTCGATGCCTTCGGAAGAGATGCGCGACACTTCATCGCCAGTCACCGGATCGACAAGCGGCTCGCCTGGGCCCGCGCCTTCTATCCATTCGCCCGATACATAGTTTGGCAGCTTCATCTCGGATCCTCCGTTTGGGTTTGACGCCGGTTTGAATCTTGGCGCAGTTTGAAAGACAACGAGAAACAGCCCGTTCGAACGGCAGAAGGAGAGATAGTATCACGGCGCTGGCAGAATACTGCATCTCAAGACGGCGATATATGCGGACTTGAGAAGAACAATGGGCGCCTGAATCTTATCTTATGTATATGACAAATAAGCTGTTATACGAAACTCGACACAGGCGTGCGAGAGCGAACCCAGAGAAAGTTGCAACGGATTTCTGGAATCTTGACGGTCGAACGGTTACATGCGATATACTGCAGGCGGGCATTCGAATCATCCGATACAGGCGATGCAAACTAGCACTCCTTTAAAAGGCACCACTTCAGAAGGCGCTGCTGCCGTTTCAAATGACGGGTTTCTTTTGTCGCTGGGGAAGCGCGTGCGGGAGTTGCGGAACCGGCGCGGGTTGACGCGCAAGATGCTGGCGCGCGAGGCCGACGTATCGGAACGGCACCTGGCGCAACTGGAGGCGGGCGAGGGAAACGTTTCGATCGTTCTGCTGCGACGGATCGCGGCGGCGCTGCATGTATCGTTGGCGGAGTTGTTTGCGGTGGAAGCGGAAACGCGGCATGAGAAGGTTTTGATTCAGAGATTTTTGGAGCGGCTTCCGGCGCATCGCGTCGAGGATGCGATGCGCCGGTTGCTGCGCGAATTTGGCGACGAGGAAGCGGTGCGGCGGAAGCGTATCGCGCTGATTGGATTGCGCGGCGCGGGTAAGTCAACGCTGGGAACGCGGCTCGGGCAGGAGGCAAACGTTCCGTTCATCGAACTCGACGGCGAAATTGAAAAAGATACCGGGATGCCACTCGGGGAAATCTTTTCGCTGTATGGGCAGACGGGTTATCGAGCGATCGAACGGCGTTCGCTCGAGCGAGTGCTCCATGAGCAAGAGCGGGCGATTCTTTCAGTTGGCGGCGGAGTGGTTTCGGAGAAAGAGACGTACGACTATCTGCTTTCGAACTGCTACACGGTCTGGATCAAGGCGCGGCCGGAAGAGCACATGGCGCGGGTTATCGCGCAAGGCGATTTGCGGGCGATTGCGGGCGGCAATCAGGCGATGGAAGATTTGCGGCGGATTCTTGAGGCGCGTGAGCCGCTCTACCGGAAGGCGGATATGTATCTGGATACTTCCGGGAGTTCCGTGGACGAGAGTTTTGCAAAATTGAAGGCCGCATTGCCGGTGGGCGAAAAGCAGAACGAGAGGTAGGAGGATCCCGTGGACGTTGCAACGACAGAACAACTTCAGGCTAAGGTGGAACCGGCAGATTACCGGACGGAGCCTGGCAAATACAAACATTGGAAGGTCGGTTTCGACGGGCCGGTGGCGACATTGACGATGGACGTGGCGGAAGACGGCGGACTTCGGCCTGGGTACAAGCTGAAATTGAATTCGTATGATCTCGGTGTGGACATCGAGCTGCATGACGCATTGCAGCGGATTCGGTTTGAACATCCGGAGATTCGGTCGGTGATTGTCACGAGCGCGAAGAACCGGATTTTTTGTTCGGGCGCAAATATTTACATGCTGGGACTCTCTTCGCATGCGTGGAAAGTCAATTTTTGCAAGTTTACGAACGAAACGCGGAATGGGATTGAGGATTCGAGCGCGCACTCTGGATTGAAATTCATCGCGGCGTGCAATGGGACGACGGCGGGCGGCGGTTACGAACTGGCTTTGGCTTGCGACGAGATTATTTTGGTGGATGACCGGTCGTCGGCGGTCAGTTTGCCGGAGTTGCCGCTACTGGGCGTTTTGCCGGGAACGGGCGGACTGACGCGTGTGACGGATAAGCGAAAAGTGCGGCGAGATTACGCCGATATGTTTTGTACGAATCCGGACGGTGTGCGCGGACAAAGAGCAAAAGATTGGCGGCTGGTGGATGAAGTGGTGAAGCCACAGCAGTTTGCCGAGCAGGTGAAGCAGCGGGCGCTAAAGCTGGCGGAATTGAGCGATCGTCCTTCTAATGCGAAAGGCGTGGAGCTCACGACGGTGAAGCGGACGGTGGATGAAGCGGGCGTGCATTACGAATATGTCGATGCGAAGGTGAATCGCGAAGCGCGGACGGTGACTCTGACGATTCGCGGGCCGGAATCCATCCCGCAGTACACGATCGAGAGCGCTCTTGCGGCTGGTGCGCATTGGTGGCCGCTGCAAATGGCGCGGGAGTTGGATGACGCCATCCTGACACTGCGCACGAACGAGCTCGATTTGGGCTTGTGGATTTTGAAGGCGACTGGAAATCCGGTCGCGGTGCTGGCCGTCGATGAATTTCTTTTGAATCATCAGGACAATTGGTTTGTGCGCGAAGTTCTGGGAATGATGCGACGGACATTTGCGCGGATCGATGTTTCTTCGCGGTCTTTGTACGCGATTGTCGAGCCGGGATCGTGCTTTGCCGGAACCCTATTCGAATTGGCGCTGGCCGCGGACCGCGTTTATATGCGGGATTCAGAGGACGGCGAGAATGTGGCGAGCGTGGTGCTTTCGCTGATGAATTTTGGGGCGCTGCCGATGGTGAATGGACTTTCCCGTGTGGCGGCGAGGTTTTATGAGGACTCGGCGCAAATTGAGAAGCTGCGTGGTTTGGTTGGAAAAACGCTGAAAGTTCACGACGCTATGGATGCGGGGCTGGTGACAGCGGCACCGGATGACTTGGATTGGGAGGACGAGATTCGGCAGGCGCTGGAATCGCGCGCGGCTCTTTCACCGGACGCGCTGACGGGGCTGGAGGCAAATTTGCGGTTTGGGATTAACGAGACTCTCGAGACGCGTGTGTTCGGGCGGCTCTCGGCTTGGCAGAATTGGATTTTTATTCGGCCGAATGCGGTGGGGGCGAACGGAGCGCTGAAAGTCTATGGAACAGGCGCGCCGGTGAAATTTAATTGGGAACGAGTGTAAGGAAAAGCGCACGAGAGTTGCGGTGGTGAGGAAAGAGCACAGGCAGGAGTGCCCGTGCTACTGAGGAGAAGGGCCATGATTGATTACACAGAGAAGATACCGAATAACGTGGACTTAGGAAGGGACCGCGGTTTGCAACGCGCGCTTGAACATTGGCAGCCGGCGTACATGGGGTGGTGGTACGACATGGGGCCGAATGAGAGCCACAATTATGAGGTTTATTTGCGGACGGCGATCAGCGTCGAGGCGGATGGATGGGCGCAATTTGATTACGTGAAGATGCCGGAGTATCGCTGGGGAATTTTTCTGCAGCCGCGCGACGATAAGCGTGAGGTGAACTTCGGAATTCACAAAGGGCAGCCCGCTTGGCAGGAAGTGCCGGGAGAATACCGGTCGACGCTGCGGCGCGTAATTGTGACACAGGGGGACACGGAGCCGGCGTCGGTGGAACAGCAGCGGCTTTTGGGATCGTCGTGCCCTTCGATGTACGACTTGCGGAATATTTTTCAGGTGAATGTGGAAGAGGGGCGGCATTTGTGGGCCATGGTGTATTTGTTGCACCGCTATTTTGGGCGCGATGGGCGTGAAGAGGCAGAGGCTTTGCTGGCACGTCGATCAGGGGATGCAGATAATCCCCGGATTTTGGGCGCGTTTAATGAACCGACGCCGGACTGGCTGGCGTTTTATATGTTTACGTTTTTTACGGACCGCGACGGAAAGTTTCAGCTGTGCGCCTTGGCGGAGTCCGGCTTCGACCCGCTTTCGCGGACATGCCGGTTCATGCTGACTGAAGAAGCGCACCACATGTTTGTCGGAGAGACGGGAGTGACGCGAATCATCAAGCGGACCTGCGAACTGATGAAAGAAAATAAATTGGAGGACCCGGCCCAAGTGCGAGCGCTTGGAGTGATCGATCTGCAGACGATTCAGAGATATCTGAACTTTCATTACAGCGTGACGCTGGACCTCTACGGTTCTGATGTTTCTTCGAACGCGGCGAGTTATTTCACCAACGGGCTGAAGGGACGATTTCGCGAAACGAAGCTCGACGATGACCACGTGCTGAGCGAAGCCGAATACTCGGTGTATGAAGTGATTGGCGACAAGATCGTGAAGAAGAATGTTCCAGCGCTGACGGCTTTGAACGAGCGATTGCGCGACGACTACATCGAAGAGATCGCCGACGGCGTGGGGCGGTGGCAGCGGGTGATTGATGAAGCGGGCATTCCCTTTAAGCTGACGCTGCCGCACAAGGGGTTTCACCGCGCGATTGGGAATTTTGCCGGACACCACATCAGCGTGAACGGTGATGTCTTGACCGCCGAGGCGTGGGACAAGCGCAAGCACGAATGGCTACCGAGTCCGGCGGACGAGAAGTTCGTGCAATCGCTAATGATGGGGCGCGTCGTCGAGCCGGGGAAGTTTGCGAATTGGATTGCGCCGCCGCTGCGGGGGATTAACAGCAAGCCTTTGGATTTTGAATATGTGCGGTTTAGCTGAGAGAAGGAAGTAATGAAGTAAGGAAATAACGACGTAAGGAAAAATCGAAAACAAAGAGGCGCGTCCGCGACTACCGCGTCACTGTCATCTGGCTTGGATTTTCGGAGAGAAGATTGCAGCCGATCATCGATATTCACATTCACATCATGCCGTATCACATGATGAAGCCCTCCGCGATGGAGTTGATGAAGCGCGGGCGGAAGGATTACGCAGATGTGATGCGCTACTGTGAGGATCCGGAGGCGTTTCTTGCGCATTTGGATAGCCTCGGGATCGAACGCGCGGGACTGATCAATTATGTCGCACCGAAGATCATCGGGTTCACGCCGGAAGTGAATGATTGGAGCGCAAAATATTGCAGTGCGGCACCGGAGCGTTTGATTGCATTTGGCGGCGTGCTGCCGGGAACAGTTCCCGATGCGGGAGCGGAAGTAGACCGCATGGCGAAGATCGGAATTCGCGCGATCAAGCTGCATCCTTCGCACCAAGTGCTGACGCCGAATTCTTATATGAACGGAAACAGGGATTTGGCGTCGATTTACGAGCGCGCGCAGGCGAATGGAATGCCAGTGATGATTCACACGGGAACTTCCATTTTCCCGGGCGCGCGCAATTTGCACGCGCAGCCGATGTTGTGCGACGACGTGAGCATCGATTACCCGAACCTTGTGGTAATTCTGGCGCACGGCGGAAGGCCGCTGTGGATGAACGAGGCATTTTTTCTGGTGCGTCGGCACAAGAATATGTACATGGATATTTCCGGGATTCCGCCGCAGAAACTGATGGAGTATTTTCCGCGGATTGAAGAGATCGCCGATAAGGTTTTGTGGGGAACGGACTGGCCGGGGCCGGGCGTGCCCGAGATCAAGGGGAACGTTGAGAAGTTTCATGCCTTGCCCATTGCGGCGGAAGCGAAGCGGAAGATTTTGTATGACAATGCGGCGCGGTTGTTCCCGCGGTGAGCGCCGAGCGGAATGGTTCCGTTGCGATTTTTCTTGCGAGGTGAGTTGACTTGGTTTCGATTACGCTGCCGAACGAATCGCAGAAGACGGCACACATCCGCTTGACGCTGAATGGCGAAGAGACGGATGTTTCGTTTGCGCCGTACAAGACTTTGCTGGAAGTGCTGCGGGAGGATTTGGGGCAGACCGGCACGAAGCATGGTTGCGAACTGGGCGAATGCGGGGCTTGCGCGGTTTTGCTGGACGGTAAGGCGGTCCTTTCGTGTTTGCTGCTAGCCGTGGAGTGCGACAAGAAAGGCGTTTTGACGGTGGAAGGATTGGCCGCGGACGGGAAATTGCATCCCTTGCAGGACGCGTTTGCCGATTTGGGGGCGGCGCAGTGCGGGTACTGTACGCCAGCGATTTTGGTGACGGCTAAGGCGTTGCTGGACGTGAATCCGAAGCCTTCGCGGGAGGAGATTCGAACGGCGTTGTCGGGGAATTTGTGCAGATGCACGGGGTATCAGCAAATCTTCGAGGCCGTCGAAGAAGCGATCGTGCGAATCTCGGGCACGCAAAATGGATAAGGAAAAACAGATGCGCGTGATCGGCGTTCCGCGGCGAAGAGTCGATGCGCGCGCGAAAGTTACGGGGCAGACGAGGTTCGCGGATGATATCTTTTTGCCGCGCATGGCTTACTGCAAGTTACTGCGGTCACCGCATCCTCATGCGCGTATTCGAAAGATTGATACTTCGCGGGCGGCGGCGCATCCGGGCGTGTATTTGGTTCTGAGCGGAAAAGATCTCCCGATTGAATATGGAATTTTGCCGGTGAGCCAGGACGAACAGGCACTTTGCGTGGACCACGTGCGGCACGTGGGCGATCCGGTGGCGGCGGTCGTGGCGCGGGAAGAGTTGACGGCGTTCGAAGCGCTGGACCTGATTGACGTGGAGTACGAGTTGTTGAAGACGATTGCCGATCCGGAAGAGGCGCTGGCAACGCCTGCGCCGCGGATTCACGAATACGGAGAAGAGGGAAACGTTCACAAGCGCGTGTCGCTGGAGTTCGGAGATGTGGAGCAGGGTTTTGCAGAAGCGGATGAGGTTTTCGAGGATACTTTTTTTTATCAGGGGAACACGCATCTTCCGATCGAGCAGCACGCTTCGGTGGCGATAAAAGATCCCGAGGGGAAACTTACGATTTGGAGCAGCACGCAGACGCCGCATTATTTGCATCGCGCGCTCGCGAAAGTTTTGCAAATGCCCGCCGGGCATATTCGCGTAATCGCCACGCCGAATGGCGGAGGATTCGGCGGGAAGAGCGATCCGTTTAATCACGAAATTGTGGTGGCGAAAGCGGCCCTGCTATTGGACCGGCCAGTTAAGATTTGTTTGACGCGCGAGGAAGTTTTTTATTGCCACCGCGGCAGGCATCCGGTGTTGATGAAATTCAAGACCGGCGTGAAGAAAGACGGCACGATCACTGGAATGCATTTGCAAACGCTGATCGACGGCGGCGCTTATGGGTCGTACGGAGTGGCGAGCACGTTTTATACCGGCGCGCTGCAGACGGTGACGTATCACGTTCCGCGCTACAAATTTCAAGGATGCAGGACGTTTACGAACAAACCGCCGTGCGGGCCCAAACGAGGGCATGGAACGGTGCAGCCGCGATTTGGGCAGGAAGTGCAGCTCGATAAGATTGCGGAGAAATTGAGCATCGATCCAGCGGATTTGCGACTGCGCATCGCGGAGACTTCGAACGCGGTGACGGCGAATTTTTTTCGATTGAGTGTCGTGAATCTTTCGGAATGCATTCGGAGGGTGGTGAAGAATTCGGATTGGAAGGAAAAATTCCGCAAACTGCCTGAAGGGCATGGCGTTGGGCTGGCTTGTTCTGCGTATCTGACGGGAGCCGGGTTACCGATTTATTGGAATAAGATGCCGCACTCGGGAGTGCACATCAAGTTCGACCGCGGAGGAGGCGTGGCAGTTTTTTGTGGCGCGACGGAGATTGGGCAGGGTTCGGACGATGTGCTGGCGGGAATCGTCGCGGAAGTTTTGGGCCTGGAGACGTTTGATATCCGCTTGTACACAGGCGACACGGATTTGGGGCCGGTGGATTTGGGGTCGTATTCGAGCAGAGTAACGATCATGGCTGGCAACGCGGCTTTGCAGGCGGCGGAGCGCGGGAAAGCGATCATTGCGGAAGCTGTGGCGGAGAAATTCGGAGTTCCGAAGGAGAGATTGCACTTTGCTGACAAACGCGTTTTTGATTCGGTTGCGCCAGAGAAGGGCGTGACGTTTGCTGAGGCGGTCTGTTTGGCGGAGGCGCGGTTTGGGACGATTGGCGCGATGGGTTCGTACACGCCGCCGAAGTCGTTGGCACTTTATAAAGGCGGCGGAGTTGGACCATCGCCGACCTATTCGTACACGGCGGCCGTCGTCGAGGTTTTTGTGGATCCCCGGACGGGATGGCTTACCGTGCCGAAGATCTGGATCGCGCATGACATTGGGCGCGCGTTGAATCCGACACTTGTGCGCGGACAGGTAGAGGGCAGCGTTTACATGGGGCTGGGCGAGGCGCTGATGGAGGAGCAGGAATTTCGCCGGCTGCCGAAAAAACTTTCGCATGCGCTGGTGCACAAATTTCCTTCGATGCTGGAGTATAAGAGCCCGACGTCGCTGGATATGCCGGAAGTGATCACGGAGTTGATCGAGGAGCCTGATCCACGCGGACCGTTTGGAGCGAAGGAAGTTGGGCAAGGGCCGCTGTTACCGATTATGCCTGCGGTGGCGAACGCGGTTTATGACGCTGTCGGCGTGCGGATTGACGAAGTGCCCATCACGCCGGAAAAAATAATGAAAGCACTGGCGGAGAAGAAAGCGGGGCGCGAGCCGCGTTTTGGGCCGAGCCATTTTCCGAATGTGAATTGGCCGCAAGCGCTGTGCGTTCCTCCACCGTGGGAGGGAGGAGACGGGAACGCCGTGAACGATGTGCCGCGAACGGCAAGACACAGCACTGAAAAAGAAAAGGTGCTCAGCTCATGATGCGGCTGCCACTTTTCGAGTTTCGCGCGCCGCGCACAATGGAAGAGGCGGTGCGGATTTTGGACGGCGAAGGTGCGAAGGTTATGCCGCTGGCCGGGGGCACGGACTTGCTTCCAAACATGAAGCGGAGGCAACAAGTTCCGAAGACGTTGATGAGTCTGCGGTACATCGAGGATTTGAATCGCGTTCGAATGAAAGACTCGGCTTCTCGGCTCGGAGCTTGCGTGACGCTTGCGGATATTGCGGCGGATGTGCGGTTTCGAAACGGTTTGACGGCTCTGGCGCAGGCGGCTTCGCTGGTGGCCACGCCGCACATTCGAAACATGGCGACGCTTGGCGGGAACCTTTGTCTCGATACACGCTGCAACTATTACGATCAGAATTATGAGTGGAGAAAGGCGATCAACTTTTGTCTGAAAAAGGATGGCGACACTTGCTGGGTCGCGCCGGGAAGCCCGAAGTGCATGGCAGTTTCTTCGACGGACACGGCGCCGGCATTGATCGCGCTTGGCGCGCGCGTTCGACTTGTTTCGCGTTTGGAAGAGCGCGAAGTTTTGCTCGCGGATCTTTACACCAACGATGGTCTGGATTACATCAAGCGGAAGCCGAATGAAATCCTGGCGGAAGTTTTGCTGGAGTCGCTGCGCGGCTGGAAGAGCACGTATTGGAAGCTGAGGCGGCGCGGCTCGTTTGACTTTCCGGTGCTGTCGGTTGCGGCGGCGGCGCGCTTTTCGGAGGCGGGTGTGGTCGAGGACGCGCGCATTGTAATTGGTTCGGCGGCATCGCGGCCATTGGTCGCGGCGGAAGCGGCGAAAACTCTAGTAGGGCGTCAACTAAATGAGGAGTCGATTGCGGAGGCTGCTGTTCTCGCCGCTCGCATCGCCAAGCCGCTCGACAACACGGACTTCGATATGAGCTGGCGCAAGAAGGTCACAGGGGAGTTTGTAGCTTGCGCTCTGCGAGAATTAAGAGGCGACGACGTGCGCGGCGAGCGCGCTAGCTTCATGCGCACGCATTCTCATTGATATCCCGGGATTTTCAATGCAGAAGCGTATTACTTCTCTTCACATTTTTCGACACCATCAAATTTCTGAACGACTCGCTTAGGCTTTCGCGATTCGAGACGGGCTCGCGCATCCTTGACAAAGCCTACGAAGCGCTGTGCCAATTCGCGGATTCGTTCGGACTGACGCCGCTCGATCGCTTCCGTGGGGATAAGTTCGGCGCCTACGCCGATGGCCGTGGCGCCAGCCAAAATAAAATTGGCGGCCGTCTGCTGATTCACGCCCCCCGCTGCAATCAACGGAATCTGCGGTAGAGGCGCCTTCAGAGCTTTAATGTAAGTGTCGCCGCCAACCTGCGCGCAGGGAAATACCTTGACGAAGTCGGAACCCGCGCGCCACGCCGAAATCACCTCAGTCGGCGTCAAAGCTCCCGCGAGAACGGCGACGTCTTTTTTTGTGGCGAACTCAATGATCGTTGGATCCAGTCCGGGGCTGGTCAAGAAATTTGCTCCCGCATCGACGCACTTGCGGGCCATTTCCGTGTCCATGAGAGTTCCCGCGCCGACGATCATCTTGGGATGGAAGCGAACCAGATGGGAAATTAAGTCAATGGCACCCGCGACGGTCATGGTGATTTCCACGATCGGAACTCCGCCGCGCGAAACGGCCTCGGCGGCAAAATGCGCGTCTTCGGCAGACGACACCCTAATCGCTGGAACGACGCCTATTTCCTTAATAAGAGCGCAGACTTCGGTCTTCTTCATGACGGAATTCCTTCCGGCGGCGGCGACTCCATCCCGGGACCGACAGCCGCGGCGGAGCTGGAGATACGCCACACCAGCTTTGGGCCTGGCTGGGGCTACTCTATCAAACGCCGAGGCGCCTAGACTGCTTCTTGGGGCTCCGGAAGCTTATCACCATCGTGAGCAAACCAGACGTAGAGCGTCGGAAGAAGAAAAATGCTCATAACCAGGTCGGAGATAAGCCCACCGACGATGACGATGGCGAAGGGACGCTGCGAATCCGAGCCAATGCCGTGAGACAGAGCTGCGGGCAGCAATCCCAGAGTGGCGACAAGCATGGTCATCATGATGGGGCGAAGGCGGAGAACAGCGCCTTCCACCGCAGATTCCTCGATGGTGTAGCCGGTGGCGCGAAGCTGATTGATGTATTCGAGCATGATTACGCCGGTTTGCACCGAGACACCGAAGAGGGCGAGAAAACCGACTCCAGAGGAGACGCTGAAGTTTGTATGCGTGAGGAAGAGAGCGAGCAAACCGCCAAGGCGCGCCATGGCTACGTTGGTGAGAATGAGGAACGCCCACTTCATGGATTTAAACATGGTATAGAGGATGACGAAGATCACCAGCACCGTGATGGGCAGGACCAGCAGCAACCGCTTCTCCGAGCGCTTTTCACTTTCATATTCGCCGGCCCAATCGAAAGTGTATCCCGTCGGCAATTTCACGGCGGCATTGACTTTTCTAATCGCGTCTTCGACGGTGCCGCCGAGGTCCCTGCCACGCACGCTGTACTTGACCGCGACGTAGCGCGAGTTCGCTTCCCGGTAGATCTCTGAACCTCCGTCGGAAACACTGACACTGCTCAATTGGCTGAGGGAAACGCGCTCGCCGGTGGGAGACAAGAGGCGTATTTTTTCGATAGCCTCACGAGTGTTTCGGTATTCCGGCAAATAGCGCAGCACAAGGTCATATCTTTGTTCACCGATCAGCACCTGAGTGAGGGCGTTTCCGCCTACCGCTGTCTGAATCGCGTCCTGGACGTCGGAGACATTGAAGCCGTATCGCGCGGCCTTATCGCGGTCTACGGCAAAATCAAGATTCGGCTGTCCGAGAATCCGAAATAAGCCCAGATCCTCCACACCGCGGACGCCGCGCATGACGGCGACGACCTCGTCGCCCTTCTCTTCGAGCGTCTTAAGATCATCTCCGTAGATTTTGACGGCGAGCGCGCCTTTGACTCCGCTGACGGCCTCTTCCAGATTGTCGGAAATCGGCTGGGAGAAGTTCCAGATGACGCCGGGAATTTTTTCCAGTTCGTGGTTCATCGCCGCGATCAATTTTTCTTTGTCCTGATGGAAGATGGGGCGCCATTTTTCTTTCGGAAGGAGATCGACAAAGTACTCGGTGTTGAAGAAACCGGTGGTATCGGTGCCGTCGTCCGGACGGCCTACCTGGTCGACCACTTGCGGGACTTCGGGAAAGGAACACAAGACCTGGCGGGCTCTATCGGCAATCCGCGCGCCCTCCGTTGGACCCGTACTGGGCGCCAGCGTGCCGCGAACCCAAATGGCGCCTTCGTCCAAATGGGGAAGAAATTCAGAACCGATCACGCCGCCGAAAGCGAGAAAAATCGCGAATGCAAAGGAAACCGCGGCCGCCCCGACAGTAATCGGCCGATGGCGAACCGCCCAGGCTACGGCAGTCCTGTAACGGACGGTGAGATAGGCCATAACTGGGTTGTGCCATTCCTTGACGCCCGAGCGAAAAAAAAGACTCGCGAGCGCGGGAGCAATGAGCATGGAAAAAATCAAAGCGCCGAGGAGCGCGAAGGCCACGGTCCATGCCATGGGTTTGAACAATTTTCCTTCGACGCGCTCGAGCGTGAAGATTGGGAGGTAAGCGGTGATGATGATGGCAATGGCGTAGAAGACCGGCCGCTGCACTTCATGAGCGGCCTGACGAATGCGGTCAAACGGACTGCCCTGATCGGAGCCCTGATGGTTCAGGTGGCGAACGATGTTTTCGACCATGACCACGGCGCCGTCAACGACCATGCCGAAATCCAGAGCACCGAGGGAAAGCAGATTCGCGGAAATGTGGCGCAAATCCAGGCAAATGGAGGCGAAGAGCAACGCGAATGGGATCGTCAGGGCAACGATGATCGCGGCGCGCACGTTACCCAGAAAAATAAAAAGAATGATGACAACGAGGACCATGCCCTCGGTGAGATTGTGCATGACGGTGTGCGTGGTGTAGCGCACCAGGTCGTCGCGATCCAGATACGGAACGATTGTTACGCCCTTGGGCAGTATTTGACCGTTCAAGCGCTTCACCATGGCGTGAATTCCTTCGAGAGTGGTGGCGGTGTCGGCGCTTTTGCGCAGGAACACGATGCCTTCTACGACATCGTTGTCATCCACCACCACGCCGTCCGCTCGATGGATCGCTTTGCCTATTTGACCGAGGCGGATTTTCGGCCCCTGGGACACGACGGCAATGTCTTTCAGCTGAAGGGCGGTGCCGTTCTGTGTTTTGAGGACAGTCTTCTCGATATCCTTGACGTTTCGCACTAAACCCACGGCTCGAACGTTGATTTGCTGCGCGCCTTGTTCGATGAAACTTCCGCCGGCATTCGCGTTGGCATTCGACAATTGCTGCTCAATTTGCGCAAGGCTCAGTCCATAGGAGACAAGCTTGTCGGGATCGAGGCGAACCTGATACTCGCGAGTAATCCCGCCGAAGGACGAATCGTCAACGACATCCGGCACGGACTTTAGATACTTACTTATGACCCAGTCTTGGATGGATTTGAGCTCCATTACGTCATACGCGGGATTGGTGCTTTTAAGGGTGTACCAATAGATCGAACCAATCGGACTGAAATCAGGACCGATGCTTGCGCTGAGGTTGGGCGGCAGTGTTACCTGCCCTAGCCGCTCCGTAACTTTCTGGCGGTCCCAGTCGTTGTCGGAATCATCATCGAAAATCAGATTGACGACGGACAGTCCCGCCAGTGAAGCCGACCGCACGTGCTGGAGATGTGGCATGCCGTTCATCTGGATTTCGATCGGCACGGTGACCTGTTGTTCCACTTCTTCAGCGGCCCGGCCTGGCCATTGGGTAATCACCTGCACCCAGGTGTTGGCGACATCGGGGTATGCTTCGACGGGTAGTTTTTCAAACGAGATAATGCCCCACACGAATAGCAGTAAGGCAATACTAAGAACGATGAAACGACTGTTCAGTGCAAAATCGACCAGCGACCGAATCATTACTGTTGCACCGTATTTTGGAAGTCAAGCGCATCGGCCACAACTTGATCACCGGGAGCAAGTCCTGACAAGATTTCCTGCATGCTTCCGGAAAGCATGTCACCACCCTTAACTTCCACACGCCGAAACTTCTTGTCTTTCGTTGGAATGTAGACCCAATCGCGGTCGTGCAGGTGCAAGATGGCATTGGCCGGAACCGCCGCGCGCTTCTGTTTGTTTTGGCCCTGAAACGTAGCCGTCACGAACATGCCGGGGCGCATCAATCCCGGATTGCGCACTTCGATGCGAACTTTCGCCGTGCGGATACTCGGATCGAGGATGGGGCCGATGTTGCTGATCACTCCTGTGAAATTTTTGTCGGGATAGGCGTTCAGGCGGATGTCGGCGCTTTGCCCGATTTGAACGTTAGATAGATCATTCTCGTAGACGTCGCAAAGAATCCAGACATAGGTTAGGTCGGAGATGGTGAACGGATTGGGCGAACCCAGGCCAGCGACTCCTGACGCGTTGGTGACCTGCTGGTCGGTGATTACGCCCGAGACGGGCGCGCGAATCTCGACAATGCCGGAGGGTTGATCGAGGTTGGTGTTCCCAAGCACTCGAAGCTTTTCCGCCGTGGTCTTCACGTCCACTTTCGCTTTGGCGTCGGTGTCCTGGGCAACCTGTAAATCGTTTAGCGAGAAAGCGCCTTTGTCGTAGAGAAGTTGCGCTCGCTCCAATTGCGTGCGTGTGAGTTGCTCATCGGCGACTGCCTTTTGATAATCGGAGTAAGCGGCCGCAACGTCGGCGCTCTGGACGCGCAGCAACAATTGGCCTTTCTTTACGGTGTCTCCCAAACGAGCCGCAATTTCCACCACGCGACCAGTGGCTACAGAAATTACCGGAACATTTCTCGAAATGTCGGGAGTGACCGTACCGGTAGTTTTCAACTGCGGGGCGGCAAAATGTTCAACCGCTGTCACTAACGGAAATTGATCGGGATGATCGACTTGAAAAACGTTGGGATCGCTTGCCTGCTCAACCTTTAGCGGCGGCGGCGCTCCGGCGTTTTTATCGTTCCCGGCGTCTCCACAGCCGGCGGCCAGGGAACCCAGCATCAGGCAGAGACCGAGCGTTTCAAAGCTGCTGGATTTCATTGGATAACCTTAGGCTCTTCCGCGAAGAGTGCTGCCGGATACAGTCCGGAGCAAGATCGTAGAGACCTCTGCGGGAGTTGAACTCGCTTGGCCGCGCGTACGGCGGCGGGATTTCGAAACATGTTCGTCTCACTGTTCGCATTTTGAGGCGGATGCGCTGAAATGTGCTCCTCGGAGGGTAAAAGGCTTTCTATTACAATACGATGAACGCTTCGTGGGACGCATTAGTGTTGAAATAGTGCCAGCCCATGCACTACTGTGCAGAGGTCCATTGCGTTAGAGTCCCCGACCTTGATACCATACCCCTCTAGGGTAGGCAAGCAAAATGTCACATACTTCTCGCGAAAAGCTCGACCTCGTTACCCGCACTAAGAAGGTCATCGGCCAGCTCGAAAGCGTTCTTCGCGCCCTCAATGAGGATGAGCCTTGCGCGGAAGCGCTGCAGCGACTGGCCGCGGCTCGCGGAGCCATCAACAGCCTGATGGGCGAACTGATGGAAGACCACATCCGAAACCACATGCCACGCAATTCCAAATCCTCGGAAGAGGCTGCCGACGACGTCATTCAAATCGTGCGGACTTATTTGAAATAATGCAAAAGACAGTCGCGTTTGCGGCTGTTTTTCTGTATCTTCCGTGCACCCGAGTCTTGAGCAAGCGAATCCAAGACGGGAGGGAGATCTTTCGGTGACACGACCCGTGAGGCTACTGCTCGTAAGTTCGTTGTTTGCAGCATTTCTCTGCGCTCCGGCCGCGAAGGCTCAGGCCGGGCCGGAGGATGGCGGGCACGATTTACAAATATGGACCGGCGGCGGGCACGGACTGAATGGAAGTACCGCGGACAGCGGAGTCTGGAACGTTGGTTTACGTTACGGTTGGATTTTGACCGCGCCGCACGGCCCGGGCTTTTTGCGGGGTCAATTCGAATACGCGGTCGATGTGGTGCCCGTCTTCGTCGTGGTTCAGAAATTCGACACCGCCTATGGCTTCGGGCTGAATCCCTTCGCGCTGAAATGGAATTTTACCAAGGCTCGCAAGGTCGTTCCCTACTTCGAGCTCGGTGGGGGCACTTTGTTTACGAATTACTACGTGCCTCCCGGGACTTCGCGGGTAAACTTCACGTCGAGCGGCGCACTGGGATTGCACTTTCTGCGAAGCAAGTACAACTTGAGCGCGGAGCTCCGCTTCATGCACATTTCGAACGCCTCTCTCGCCAATCTGAATCCTGGGATAAACACCCTGCAATTGCGCCTCGGCTTTGGACGATTCACGCAGCCGAACTAGCATGTACTCTCGCCGAGCGGTATGATGTAGCCGTCCAGCCTTTTTGAGCTCCGCAGTTCGCGGGAAGTTAGGGTCCTTCTGGGAATAAATCCGAACTAAAACTGGTATACGTCCGAGGGGTAAACCATGAACATGAAAATGACGAAGATTGCGGTTGTGGCCCTGTTGTTGGCCGGATTAGGGGTGGGGCTCCGTGGAGTGCGCGCGGATGGCAAGGCGCCCGCGGTTGGGAGTCCTGCACCGGACTTCACTTTGAATTCGCAGGAAGCCAAGCCGGTTAGCTTGCATGATTTCAAGGGCAAGTGGGTGGTGCTCTATTTTTACCCGAAGGATTTTACAAACGGGTGCACGCTCGAAGCCCACAACTTCCAGCGCGACTTGGCTCAATACGAGCAGAAGCATGCGGTGATCGTCGGCGTCAGCGTGCAGGACGAGGATTCTCACCAGAAATTCTGCACGAAGGAAGGGCTGAACTTCAAGTTGCTTGCCGACACCAAGCAGGAAGTTTCCGCGCTCTATGACTCGGTGATGACCAATGGCGACGCCAAATTTTCTGCGCGCCACACCTTCCTGATCGATCCGAATGGCGTTGTGCGCAAAGTTTTTCTCGAGGTGAAGCCTCAGCAGCACAGCGAGGAAGTTCTCGCGGCGCTCACGGAGTTGCAAGGCGGCGTGTCCAAGTAAGTTAGAAGTTTACCCTGCTCCATCGTTCGCTGAAGGCTTGGACTTTGGCGGATACATTTGGCAGGGAAACAGCATTGGGGCTTGCCGGTTTGCTGGACCGGCAAGCTGGTCCCCTATTCTCTGAAGTCTCGATAGTAGGTCTCCTGGAGAACATTCATGAATCGTAAATGGATTGCGGCTTTCGCTAGCCTGCTCTGTGTTGCGGTTGCGCTTTTGCTTCATGCTGACCCTGCAAAAACGGAAACAGTAACCTACAAAAGCGGGGATGAAAACGTAAGCGGCTTCCTGGCGCTGCCCGAAGGCGGTGGCAAGCACCCTGCAATCGTCGTCATCCACGAATGGTGGGGATTAAACGATCAGGTCAAGGAAGACACGCAAAAGCTTGCTGCTCAAGGCTTTGTCGCGCTGGCAGTCGATCTGTATCGGGGAAAGGTGGCGACCACGGCGGACGAGGCGCACGAGTTGATGCGCGGCGTGCCCGATGACCGCGGCATTCGCGATCTCGAGGCAGCGTTCGCATACCTAGCCGCACGGCCCGATGTGAAGCCTGGCAAGATCGGTTCGGTTGGATGGTGCATGGGCGGAGGTTGGTCAATCAAACTAGCGATGAGCGAGCCGAAGCTCGCAGCGTGCGCCGTGAACTATGGCTCATTGCCGACGGAAGCGGCGAGCATCGCCAAAATTAAAGCGCCAGTGCTTGGAAATTTTGGCGCGGACGATCGCGGCATCACTCCGGAATCCGTGCGCGCGTTCGATGCGGCGATGAAAGCCGCGGGCAAGCCCGTCGACGTGAAAATATATGACGGCGCAGGCCACGCCTTCGAAAACCCCAATAACAAAGACGGCTACCGCCCGCAGGCGGCCGCGGATGCATGGTCTCGCATGGAGGGATTCTTTCAGAAAACTCTGCAATAGCCCGCGCTGAACGGCGAAGATTCATTTGGCGGTGCCGAGGTGCTCTAGCGATTCGGCAAGACCTTGAGTCCGGACGTTCTCTGAAAACGTTCCAGCGCCCCGGGAGTCTAAAGTTATAGAATCTCGAAAAGGAACGCCGCCTTCGGAGGCATTCGAAATCATGGCAAATCGCTGGCAGACATTCAGGAGAGCCGCACAAGTTGCTCTCATAGTGGCTATCTTGGGCTTCACTCTCAGCTACCAGAGGACAGCTCACGCGCAATCCGCCACAGTCGACATTCCCAAGACTCCTGCTGGCGAGCAATTCTCCGCATGGTTCGCGGCCTTCAATAGCGGCGAGCGAGCCCAGCTCGAAACTTTCCGCAGCCGCTTCGCGAAACCCGAAGAGCATAAAATCGACGGCGCTTTCGCTTTCCGGCAACAAGTGGGAGGATTTGACCTCAAGAAAGTGGACGAATCCAGCCCGACGAAGCTCTCGGTCCTCGTGCAAGAACGCAACTCCGATCAATTTGCACGGATCACCATCGAAGTGGAGGCCGCAGATCCTTACAAAGTCACGCGTATTGACCTGCGAGCCATCGATCGCCCAACGGAATTCGCCCTCCCGCGCTTAAGCCAGCCAGACCTCCTCGTCGCGTTGCGCGCGAAACTCGAGAAGGACTCGGCTGCCGATAAATTTGCCGGCGCTGTGCTGCTGGCGAAGGATGGCAAACCGATTTTCACCGGCGCCTACGGGATGGCCGACCGCGAAAAGAAGATTCCCAACACGCTCACTACGAAATTTCGCATCGGCTCGATGAACAAAATGTTCACGGCTGTCTCTATTCTCCAGCTCGTGCAAGCCGGCAAGATTTCTCTCAGCGATCCGGTGGGTAAATACCTGACCGACTATCCGAACAAGGACATCGCCACCAAGGTAACCATCTACCAGCTCCTAACGCACACCGGCGGCACCGGAGATTTTTTCGGTCCGCAATTCGACGCCCATCGTCTAGAACTAAAAACGCTAGAGGACTATACAAAGCTCTACGGCGACCGCGGCCCAGAGTTTGAACCGGGCAGCCGTTGGGAATATAGCAATTATGGATTCTTGATGCTCGGCGTGGTCCTCGAGCGTGTTACCGGTAAAAATTATTACGATTATGTAAGCGAAAATATCTACGCGCCCGCCGGTATGAAGTCCACCGGCTCTTTTCCCGAAGACCAAAACGTGCCCGACCGTTCGATTGGCTACACGCAATTCGGCGGCGCGGAACTTCGGCCCAACACAGATACGCTTCCCTACCGTGGCACTTCGGCCGGTGGAGGCTACTGCACCGTCGAAGACTTTCTACGCTTCGCGAACGCCCTGACCAATCACCGGCTGCTGAACGCACAAAATACCGATCTGCTTACCAGCGGAAAAGTCGATACAACGCGCGGCGCAAAATACGCTTTCGGCTTCATGGATAACGACGCGGGCACGGCGATGCGCCACTTCGGCCACGGCGGTGGCGCTCCCGGCATGAATGGTGATCTCCAAATCTTTCCGCAAGCTGGCTACGTCATCGTGGTGCTTTCGAATCTCGATCCGCCCGCGGCCAGCCGCATTTCGGACTTCATCGTGAACCGCCTCCCTGCCAACTGAGCCAATCCGGTCGGCCAAGCCGTTTTCGCCCATATTTTCGCGTTTCCTGTCCCTTGCTCTTGTGGCCCGCCGCCGCTGCTTTCCAGCTGCTGCTGCCCTTTCAGGTTTAGCTTTCCGATTGTTCGCGCGGATGATATTTTCAGTTCACCCGTGCCCCGATTCCTCGGCTATTGTTTGCAGCACCTTTTTGCGGAGGCTCAATGTGTAACTGGAAGCAAATCGCAGGAGCGTTTGTAACGGTCTCGGCGCTGGCGTTTACGTCCGCCGCGCAGACTCGCGTTTCCACTACCAAGCCTCAGCTGACGATCGAGCAGCTCATCGACATCAAGCATCCTTCCGATCCGATCTGGTCACCCGACGGCAAGCTTGTCGCCTTCGTGTGGGACCGCGCGGGCGTCGCCAATCTCTACGCCGCCAATGCCGATGGCAGCGGCGCGCCGAGACCGCTCACTTCGTTCCCCGAGGGTCAAGTGGGAGGAGCGTTCTGGAGCGAGGACGGGGATGCCGTTTATTTCCCGCATGAGGGCGACCTCTGGCAGGTCGCGGCGGCTGGCGGGGCTCCCAAACCGGTCTGGAGCAAACCGGATCCCGGCAGCGGTTACATCCTGTCGCCTGATGGCAAGCGTGTTGCTTTCGTTCGCAGCAAACACGCACCGGGCGACGATGGACCGCATCCAAGCGATCTCATTATTCGCTGGCTCTCCGATGGCACCGAGGCCACCACTGCGCACGACGACGTCGGCATTCACGGCATCTTGTGGTCGCCGGACGGTTTATCGCTCGCCTACATTGGCGGCGCAAAAATTATTCATCACGACGAGTCGCCCTCGTATTCCGGTGGAAAACTCATTTATCGTGTTTCCGAATATGTCCCCGGCCAGATTTACGCGATCAAACTTGCCGACGCGAAGCCTATCCCTGTCGCCAAGCCCGCCGAATACGGCGGATTGGCGTGGCTTGACAACGCGCGCCTCGTCTTCGATGGCCAGTCGAGCGACTTCAAAACGTATTCCATTTACCTCGCGGACGCGGCGACCGGCAGCGTAAAAACGCTTCACGAAATTCACGAAGAAAAATTCTGGAGCATCCCCGACTGGGGCGAAGCAGGCGCGCAGCCTTGGCCTTCTCCGAACGGCAAGTGGATCGCCTTCCTCGGCGATCAAGACGGCTGGGACCATCTCTACGTCATGCCCGCATCCGGGGGCGACGCCGTTCAGATTACGAAGGGCAAATTCGAAGCCTGGCGTCCGGCATGGTCGCACGACAGTACGCGCATCGCTTTCGACGCTAACCTGGAAGATCGCCCTGGCGATCGCGTCCTTGGCATCGCGAAAATCGGCGACGATCCAGCGCAAGCCGAAGTCACCTACATTCCCGCTGAGCCTGGCACAAATATCGAGCCGCATTGGTCCGAAGGCGACGGCCGGCTCGTCTACCAGCACACGGACACGCACAATAGCGCCGACCTCTACACCATTGGCTCCAACCCCGGCGCGCCGCCGGTTCGCCTCACAGACTCCATGCCCGCGGGCATGGACCGCTCGCAATTCGTCGAGCCGCAGTTCGTCCATTTTCCCGGACCCGACGGCCAGCAAGTTCCTGGCTGGCTTTTTGTGCCCAAGAATCTCGATCGCACCAAAAAACATCCGGCTATCATGTGGATTCACGGCGACGGCGTAAATCAGAACTACGACGGCTGGCACGTTCAGCGTAACTACGCCGTTTATTACAGCATCCATCAGTATTTTCTAAAGAAAGGTTACGTTGTCTTCGCGCCTGACTATCGCGGAAGCATCGGCTACGGCCGCGATTGGCGCACGGGCGTTTACATGGACGTCGGCGGTAAAGACGCGAAAGATGCTTGGATGGGCGCGAACTATCTGAAAACTCTTCCCTACGTGGACGCCGACCGCATCGGCGTATGGGGATTGAGCTACGGCGGCTTCTTCACGCTCATCGCTATGACCGATCAACCCAAACTTTTCCGCGCTGGCGTGGATGTTGCTGGCGTGACCGACTACACTATGTATTATTCCGATCCCTACCACGGCGATTGGACCGCGAGCCGCATCGGCACTCCCGAGCAAAATCCCCAAATCTACGCCAACGCTTCCCCGCTTTCTCACATTGACCGACTTGAGCGGCCTTTGCTCGTGCTTCACGGCACCGCCGACGTCAATGTTCCCTTTCTTGAATCCGTCTGGCTGATCGACGAAGCTCTAAAGAAACACAAGGGCGATTTGATCTCTTTTATGATTTATCCCGGTGAGTTTCACTACTTCACGCGCGAGCACGTCCTCCTCGACGCCTGGCATCGTGTCGATGACTTCTTCGACGCCAACCTGCGCGTGCCGGCCGCAGCAAAACCCAAACCGAAGTAACTCCACTCCCTTAGCGGGCCGGTTCAAGAATCAGCTTCTGCACGCGCCAATTCAGGATTTCGGCGACATATAGCTCGCTTTCGGAGGGGCAAGCGATTTCGTGGATCCAGCCGAATTGCCCGAGTTGTTTGCCCGCTTTACCAAACATCCCGAGCACTTTTCCATCGAGACTGAGCTTGTAAATTCGCCCCGGAAATGCGTCCGAAGTGTACAACACCTGATTCGGCCCCGGTGTGATGCAAACCGTCCACGGCGCTCCCGGCGCCATCGTGCCGGTCGTCGCCGTCGGTTTATTACCAATAGCCGCGCGCGCATCCGGAGGAGCCGGCACATCAATCGTCATCTGCCGAAGAAATTTTCCTTCCCCATCAAAAACCTGTATCCGCCGGTTCCCACGGTCAGCCACGTAAACATTCCCCACCGCATCCACGGCAATGCTGTGCGGCACGTTGAACTGCCCCGGCCCATCTCCCGGCTCGCCCCACGACTTCACCCAATTCCCACCCTTGTCGACCTTCGCCACGCGCGAATTGATATATCCGTCGCTGATGAATGCGTTCCCCGCCGCGTCCCAAGCCACGTCGGTCACTTGCCGGAACATCCCATCGACGGGCGGCAGCGCCGGCTTAACATGTTTCAGCGGACCAGTACCCTCATCGGAAGCCTCCTGCTTCCGCCCAAACACCATCACTACGCGCCCCTCCGGGCTGAACTTGATCACCATGTCCGACCCTTTGTCGGTCACCCAAATATTGTCCTGTTGATCGACCTTCACGGCATGCGCGTACGACCACGCATATAGATTGTGCCCAATCTCCCGCACAAATTTTCCATCCGCACTAAACTCCAATAGTTGCGCCCCACTCGCCGCATACGCAGGACCAGTCGTATTGCCGCGTGAAAAAACAAAAACGTGCCCCTTCGAATTGACCGCTACCCCCGCCACCTCTCCTAAATAAACGTCTGCCGGCAATTTTAGAAAATCAGGAACGGAGTTGTACCGAATTTCCGGCGGCTGCTGGCCAAAAGCCGGCCCAGTCACCGAAAGATACAAGACAAAAACGAGAAGATTGCGCTTCATAGAAATCACCTCGCTGCGAAAACGCTCATGCCCAAACGCTGATCCCGCGGAATCAGGCGGTCAGCCCGCCAGCGCTGCAAATTGGGCCTTGGTGAGAGGGACAACCGACAGCCTTCCTATACGCACCAGCGGTGAATCGGCGAACAATTTGTTTGCTTTGATTTGTGCGAGCGAGACCGGCGGCGAGATCGCCTTTCCCACTTTGATCTTCACCTCTGGATTTTTGGGATTCGACGCATCAACGGAAACCACCGTTGCCGTTCCCACTGCGCTCTTATGCTCGCCAGTCTCATAGATCACCAGCCTCGCGCCAGGCTCCATCTCGCGAAGATTTTTCACCGCCGTTGGATTCGACACGCCATCCCAGATGGTGACGCCGTCTTTTTTCAGATCGGCAAACGAATATACGGTTGGTTCCGTTTTCAATAAATAGTCCGAAGGCATATAAGCTCCCCACGCGAGCAATTTAAACTGCACCATCTTACCTCGCAAATCTCTTGCTTGCTTCGTTTCGTTGAAATGGTTTGCCGTGAGCTTCCGGCCGGTGCTTCTAGGCACCTGCCCGGCATATATGAGATGAGGTAAGGCGGAATGCAAGGAAAGGACATCCTGTGCTTGCCGGTGCCTCGAGCTTCTGGCACGATGCGAAGAACATTGCGCCGCACTTAATCAAGGAGCCTTTGCGGCGACAACACCGATGTCGGCGATGTTGTCTCCTTTTTTCAGCGAAGGGACCGCGTTCACGTGCAGTATCACACCGGAAGCTGGGGCGCGCGCTTCGAGAATGACTTTGCCAAAGTAGTCCGTCACGTGGCCAAGTGTCATGCCTTCCTGAACATACGTTCCGCGCTTGACGACCGGATACCAGATGCCCGGTCCATCCGAAATCACGTCGACGACTTTCCCCAGCCAAACCGGATTTTCTATGTAGTGCGGTTCGCCAGGAATCATCTTCAGATAACGCATAGTGCTTAGCGTACCGTTCACGAGCATCGCTACGTCGTCTGGGTCAACCGTGCCCGCGTGCCCGGCTTCCACGACAATGGACGGCTTGCCGCGAACCGAAGCCGTGTTGTCGAGGTACCGAGTCGCCGTAGGATCGGTCGGCCGCTCGCTCCAAATAATGATGTGATCAAGCCCGAACGCGAGCACCATCTGTTTCGAGGTGCGGTCCTGCGCTTCTTTGCCGACCGCGCCCCAATACGCGTAAGGACGCAGACTCTCATCCAAATCGCCGCCGTGATAGTCAATCAAATAGTCGCAGCGGTCGACGACTTCCCTGGTGATCAAGAACAAAGACCGGTCCGTTTGCGTGCCGTCCATTTTCCCGGGATAAAAGCGGTTCATGCTTTTGTTGTCGATGGGATTCACGTGCGGAACTTTTTGTTCGAACGAAAGCACGTTCACAAGCGGGAGGAGAATAACCGTGCCCGAGATTTGCGCGGGATCCAGCTCGCCAATCAATTTCTCCACCGCAATGATTGAAACGTATTCCGTCCCATGGGCTCCTGTAACCAGCGCGAGGACAGGTCCGGGTTTAGCGCCATTCACCACGACGACCGGAATGTTCGTCCCCGCGTCCATTCCCACAGGTACTTCGATATAGCCGTTCGCTTTTTGTCCCGCAGCGGCGGTCGCCGTTCCGACACTAAATGACGCGCGCTGTGCAAACACAACAGATGGCAACAACAAAAGCGCCACCACAGATGCGAGCGGAAAACGAATTGTGCGAAGCATGAAGCCTCCTCATGGCGAGACCTTCGGCAACCTCAGGGCGAGTGAGCATAACGCGGGCGAAGCGCCTCGGCAACACCGGCTGCCGAATCCAGGTTCGCACAAGAACTCATCAAAACGCCTCACCTCCTAAACAGAGCGAGAGAGCGTAAAAACGAGCGAGAATCTCTTACTCGAACGAATCCCCCGGCTTCCAAAGCGTCGATCCTCGCGAGAAGTTCTCCAAAATCGGTATGGGCATGGGACTGGCCTTCATTTCCATCGAGCCGGATGAACTATGCATTTTGGATAGATGGATTGGTGAGCTGAGCGGCAGCACGCCCGCGGAAATCTCCGACCTCCCAACGATGAGGGAATACCAGCCCGCTGGCGCCGGTAACGCTTATGGTGCGAAAGAGTCCGGCTACGTCCTGAACGAACTCGTTATCGCTCTGATGCGCAGCGTTGCCCTCACCGAAGAAGAAGGCAAGACCATGATTCTCCGCCTCGTTCATCGCGACTTTCTTCCCTAGACAGTTCCGAGCCGCGCTTCACTCACCCGATCCCGCACCCGCTCTTACTGCGGTCGCAGCCTTTGGCTCCGGAGTCGCCGGCGTCGCTTCGCCCTTCACGTAGTGCGCGTACCACGCAAGATAGCGCTCAAGACGATCCTTAATGTGCGACGGCACAGTGAACCCGTGATATTCGCCGGGATACACCACGAGCTCGGTGGTGCGCCCTAGAGCCTTCATGGCCTGGTACATCTGCTCGCCTCCCAGAATCGGCACATTCGCATCAATCTCGCCGCCCATGAACAGCGTCGGCGTCGTGATGTTCTTCACTCGGTAAAAGGGCGAAATTTTGTCCCAAACCGCCTGATGATCCCAGGGGTAGCCGAGTTCTGTTTCATAATCGCGCTGGTAGTGGTCGTGCCCGTAGAAACTGGTTATCAAGGCTACACCGGCGCCCGAGATGGCAGCTTTGAACTGCGTGGTTTGCCCAATGATAAAATCCGTTGAAATGCCGCCATAGGACCAGCCTCCGACGCCGAGCTTATCCGGATCGGCAATGCCCTGCGCGATGGCGTAGTCCACAATCGCCATGTCATCCTGAAAGTCCTTGTTGCCCCAGTCCGCGTAAATAGCTGCGCAGAATTTCTCGCCGTAGCCGGAAGAGCCGCGGGGATTCGGCAGGAGAACGGCGTAACCGTTTGCGGCATAAAGCTGCGCGAGATGATTAAACGACGCCTCATATTCGCTGACCGGCCCGCCATGCGGATTCAGCAGAGCAGGAACCTTTTTGCTGGCGTCGAAATCCAACGGCTTGTAGAGGTAGCCGGCGACCGCCGTTCCGTCTTTGCTTTTGAAATGCACGTATTCGACCTTGACCAGACGCAATTGAGAAATAAGTACGTCGTTGGTCTTCGTTAAACGCGTGAGCTCCCCGCCGTTCTCGAGAAAAACCTCGTCGGGACGATCCGTTGTACCGATTTGCGCGGCGATCGCGCCGTCCTTGCCCAAGGAATAGGTCCCTACCGTAAGCCGACCGCCGATCACGCGGCTGATTTCGCCGCCGGCAACCGCGATGCGGCACAGGTTTTGCGCGCCATCATCGACGGCAATGAAATAGATCGAGTTGCCGTCGGCCGAAAAGCGCGGCCGGCGCACATTGCGGTCAAACGCCAGAGTGAGGACCTTTGCTTCGCCGCCGGTCGAGGGCGCGATGGCAAGATGCTGGGTGGCGTACCAGAAGAGGTGCGTATCGAGCTGGGCGACGTAGGTGATCCATTTGCCATCGGGGGACCACGCGGGTTGACCGTCGGGGCCGGGATTGGTCGTGATCTGCGTGAGATGTGCGCCTTTATCCGTGTTGTCCGCCGCAACCACCCAGATATTGGTGTCCCGCGAAGCGTCCGGATCGGGCATGGTGCGGTTGCTGGTAAAGGCGATCTGCTTCCCGTCCGGCGACCACGCGGGTTGCTCGTCGTCAAAGCTGCCCGAGGTGATTTGCGTAACGGTTTTCTTTTCCACGTTGAACACGTAGAGGTGCGTGCGGCGATTGTCGAGATAACCGACCGTGTCTTGCTTGAACTGAAGGCGGTCGATCACATACGGAGGCTGCGTTTTCGGTTTCGCAGGAGCTGGCTTGTCTTTATCTTTTTCCGCCTCTGCGTCCTCCGGCTTCGGGTCCTGCAGCACCAAAACCAGCCGCGTGCTGTCCGGTGACCACTCGAAGTCACCGACGCCTTGGGAGATTTCCGTGAGCCGAACGGCTTCCCCGCCAAGCCGGTTCAAAAGCCAGACCTGACTTTTCCCTCCGTTGCGGGAAGAAGTGAACGCGAGGAATTTGCCGTCAGGACTCCAGCGCGGATGCCCGGAAGAAACGCCTTCCGCCGTCATTGGAAGCGGCTCTCCCCCGCGCGTCGACACCATCCAGATGCGCGTCTCGTTCTTGTCTTCCTTCAGCATCTTGGTGCGAACGGTGTACGCCACCCATTGGCCGTCTGGACTTAGCTCGGGCTGGCCAACGTCGCGAATCTGGAAAAAGTCATCAATGGTGATGTTGCGAGCCGCGGACGATGAGGGAGTGCGCGACTGCTCAGCAGCCGGGTCTGCCCCACGAGCAAACACGGGGAGTGCCAAGGCTAAGAAGACAAAAGCAAAGCTTCGGGCGATTTTCATGCCGTAAATTCCTCCAGATGGCATCCATACATAAACCGGGCGAAGTGTAGCAGAGCAAGCGGCGATTTGACGCAGCGGTCTTTATGACCCATCATACATGTCATACGTGTACGACAAGAGAGAAGGCGCAGCGTGCTCTCCATTCGATTGAAACCCTCTATTGAAAAACGCTTGTCCCGCCTTGCCAAGGAGACGGGGAGGACCAAGACTTTTTACGCTAGCAAGCTTATCGAGGAAAACCTCGAGGATCTCGAAGACCGATATCTGGCAGAAGCGCGTCTCGAAAAGCGCGGCAAGACTTATACCGACGCGCAGGTTCGGAGGGAGCTTGGCCTGGACGATTGAATATGACCAAGGGGTCCTCGCCGATTTCAAAAAGCTAAATCGCCAGATACAGCGGGAGATTTTGGACTACCTGAAGAAGCGCGTTGGAGAAGCCGAAGAACCTCGCGCATGCGGCAAGCCGCTCCGTCATAGCAAATTTGGATTGTGGCGATACCGAGTGCGTGACTCCCAAATCATTTGTGAATTGAGGGACGCGCAACTGAGGGTGTTGGTTGTGGCTGTGGGCCACCGCAGTACCGTTTACGAAAGATAAGTCGAAAGCGCTCAGCACTATTTTGTACGGACAAAGAATTATGCGAAGTTTTGGGGGGAGGGTGACGGGAGCTATGTACATCCACATGTTCGCGTTTCGGTTCAAGGCTGGGGTGACGGATGCTCAGAAGGACCACGTCGTTGCGGAAATACGGAAATTAGAGGGAGAGATTCCGCAGGTGCTCGAGTCCTGGGTAGGGATGAACGATTCGCCTCGCGCTCAAGGATACGAGATGGGAGGTGTGATGAAATTTGCTGACAAAGCAGCGTGCGAAGCGTATGGGGCTCACCCGGTTCATCAGAAATTGTTGATTTGGTTGATGCCGTTGATCGAGCCGATTGAAGTCGATTTCCCGGTGACCGCGTAAGGCGGCGTATCAGGGTTCTTCAAGAGAGAGAACAACCGTTATTCATAGCGTAGCGCGATCAAGGGATCGAGCTTCGAAGCTCGATACGCCGGCCAAAAGCTGGCGAACGCGGCCACCGCGGAAAGCACGACCACAGCCGCCACAAGCGTGATCGGGTCCCGCGGCTTCAGCCCATAGAGCAAGGATTTCGCTGCTTGCGCAGACGCCAGCGCGAGTCCCGCGCCAATCACCAGGCCGGTTATCGTTAAAAAGCTTGCTTCTCGCAAGATCAAACCCAGCACGTCGACGCGTTCTGCACCGACCGCCATGCGAATGCCGATTTCCTTCGTGCGCTGGACGACCATGTAGGAAATGACGCCGTAGAGGCCAATGGCCGCTAGCAAGGCCGCCAGAAATCCAAAAAAGCCCGAAAGAGTCGCCATCAATTCGTCTTGCAGAAGCGATTCATGAATGCTGGTCTGGAAGACTTTGAATTCAAGATCGATGCCCGGATTCATGTTGCCAATCGTTTCTTTGAGCGAACCTATAAGGCTTGTGAGCGGCAGCGACGAGCGAATCAGGATTTGATCGTCCGGGCTGGGCTTTTCCTGCTGCGTGGCCGGGAAATACATGAACGGCAAGAATTCCTCGTGCATGTCCTGGAACTTGTTGTCCTTCGTAACCCCGACGATTTCATAGAGAGGACGGGGCTTTCCTGGAGCTTCATGCAAACGAAATCGCTTTCCGAGAGCATCGCCGCCCTTGAGGATCTTTTCGACGAAGGCCTGGTTGACTATGGCGACTTTCACGGATGTGGCGGTGTCCTGATCGTTGAAATCTCGCCCGGCCAATAACGGAGTTCCGATCGTTCGGAAATAGCCGGAACCGAGAAAATTCAGCCAGACCACGCCGGCGTTTTCATCCGATCCCTCAAGCAAGACGTCTTGGTTGGAACTGCTGCCGCCAAAGGGCACGAGCATGGCGTTGGCGGCGGATTCCACGCCGGGCATGGCCTCGACGCGCTTTACGATGTCGCGTTTGTATTCGGTATAGCGATCCTCGGGGATGTGCAAATGCTCGAAATCCAAGCTGGTGATCAAGATGCCGCTCTGCTGAAAACCGGCGTTCAGAGTGGTCAAGTTGCGCAAACTCCTGACGAAGAGGAGTGCACCCATCAGGAGTACCACCGAGAGAGCGACCTGGGAGACGACGAGAATGCGTCGAAGGCTGAAGCGCTCCCGTCCTCCAGTCGATCCACGGCTCCCTGACTGCAACAACGTGGCAGGTTCGGCGCGCGTTGCGCGGATCGCGGGAGCCAAGCCGAAGGAAACGGTCGTGAGAACTGCGAGAGCCATGGTGAAAGCGAGTACTCGCCAATCCATTCCCAGATCGAGGAAGATCCTGCTCTGGGAAGTGCTAATAAAGGCTACGAGCAACCGGCTAACAGCGAACGCCAGAAATAACCCGCAAACCGCGCCAGCGGCTGCAAGCAGGAGGCTTTCCGAAAGGAGTTCGCGAATCATCCGCCAACGCGTTGCTCCCAATGCACGCCGGATGGTGATTTGACGTTCGCGAGCGCCGGCTCGAGCGAGCATTAAGTTGGCCAGGTTGGCACAAGCGATGAGAAGCACCAGACCGGAAATACCGAGGAGCAGCCAGAGAGGCGTTTCAGAATCCTCGCGCAATCCGGAGAATCCTGTGCTTGCGGAAAACACACCGAGTTTGTACTCGAGATAGTGCTTCACGCCATCGCCGTCATAAACGGGAGGAATTGTTTCTTGCAGGATCGCGGGTGTGACAGCATTTATCTGGGCATTGGCGCGCTGGATAGTCCATCCGGGTTTCAAGCGGCCGATGGAGGCGAGCCACCAGGCGTGACGCGTAGGAAGTCGGTTGTTGCGTGGGTTGAGAATGGGTTCGACGCAGAGGGGGACGGCTATGTCATAGGAATCGCCCACGGAGATGCCATTAAAGCCAGGCGGCGTGACGCCAAGAACTTCGAAGGAGTTGCCGTCCAGAGTCAGGCGTTTGCCTACGACAGAAGGGTCGCCGGCAAAATTGCGCTGCCAGAATGCATAACTGATATTCACTCCGGACGCGGGGCAGCCGGGTTCATCGTCCCCTGGGCCTAGGAGGCGGCCAAGAATCGGTTGAACGCCAAGGACATGAAAGAATTCGCCGCTAATGCGGATGCCATTGGCGTTGCGTACCTCTCCGCCAGTGGCGAGATTGAATCGATTACCGGCCCAGGCGGCGATTTCGGAGAATCCTTCCTGCCGCTTGCGGATCTGTTCCCACATTGGAAAAGTGAGCTCGGAATACTGGCTGGAGAAATTGCCGGAAGCCCAGTGGCGGTCGGCGATACGAACCGTGCCCAGCTCTTGGGGATTTTTGACGGGGATGGTTCGGAGACGAATGGAATCAACAAGTTGGAAGATAGCAGTATTGGCGCCGATGCCGAGGGCCAGAGTGAGGACGGCGACGATAGTGAAGCCTGGGCTTAACCGAAGAAGGCGAAAAGCGTGGCGAAGGTCGCGCAAGAGATTGGTCATGCTTCACCCCTCGGCTAGATAAGACGAAGGAAACCTCCAAAGGTTCCGTGCAGTCGAGGGACAAGACGGCAACGAGCAGCGAGGCAAAGGAAGAGGGGCAGACTAAAGTGTGCCCCCACTGCGAGTTAGGTCAAGGTTGTAAAATGAGCAGTGGTGATGCGAAACGTCAAAAAGTACGCGCCGGCCGCGGCTTTGGCAACGGTTTGCGCGGGATCATCTCGTCGCGGTTGGCGGTCAGGTAGACGAAACTCGCGACGATGACCGCCATTTGCTTCATGTCGGGCTCCTGGATGCGTTCGTAGACGTCCATGTTGGAGTGGTGTGTGCGGGTGTCGTAGTCCATGGGGTCCTGGATGAATTGGAAGCCGGGCAAGCCGACGGCGTCGTAGGAAAGATGGTCGGTGCCGCCGGTGTTGCGAATGGTTAGCGTGGTCATGCCAAGGTCGTGGAAGGGCACCATCCAGGCATTAAAGAGGGGCGCGACCATTTCATTTCCTTGGAGATAGACGCCACGGATCTTGCCGGTGCCGTTGTCAATGTTGTAGTAAGCATCGAGCTTGGCATGCTCCGGAAGAGTCTTGATAAGTTTTGTGGCGGGATCCTCGACCGAGGAGTCGCCGAAGTGCTGCTTGATGTAGGCGGCAGAACCGAGGAGACCTTGTTCCTCGCCGGTCCACAAGCCGATGCGCACGGTGCGGCGCATCTTGAGGCCTGTTGCTTTGAGGATGCGGATCGCCTCCAGCATGACAGCAGAGCCTGCGCCGTTGTCCGTGGCGCCGGTGCCGGATTGCCAGGAATCGAAGTGGCCGCCGAGCATAACGACTTCGTCGGCCTTAGCTTTATCGGAGCCGGGGATTTCGCCGATGATGTTGAAGGAGTTGAGATCGTCGTCGTAGAACTTATTCTCGATATCGACGAGCATGCTGACGGGAACCTTCTTCTCGAGCGTACGAACGATGCGGCCGTAGTTTTCATTGGCAACGGCTACGCGGCAGGGAGCAGGAGGATCTTTCTCTTTGTCGCGTCCGCCGCCTTGCTGGACGAACACGGTGCCGTCATCGCTGCGCGAAGGCTCGATCCACGCGGCTACGTTTTCATCGACCAGGAACTTCTGGACCTTGAGCTGGAAATCGCGTTGGGCGCGGAACTGCGCGATGCGATCCTCCTGGCCTGTTTGAGCTGCGGGGACGGGCTGCGTGGCCAGGTCTGCTAGCTCGGCGTCGGTATAGCGGTGAGTTTGCGGATCGAAACGCTCAGGACTTTCCGGAATCGCAGCAGTGAGTACGAATTTACCCTTTAGCTGGCCCTTATATTTGGCGAAGTCTTCTTCCTTTGTGATCGGCGCGAAAACCGCGTCGGCGGTGATTGGGCCGCCAGTGCCGGGAGTCCACGCCTTTGCGTAAGCGATCAGCGGAAACGGATGCGGCGCGATGACCTGAACGTTAGTGCGCTCATTGGACCAGCCGCGTCCGAAAGGTCCCCACTGTTCGAGATGGACGTTGGCGAGATGCCACTCATTCATTGTGTCCGTAGTCCATTTGGCGGCTTCCTTGATGTTCGGCGAGTTGGTGAGGCGCGGGCCATGGACATCGGAGAGGTAGCCGATGATCTCCATGATCTTCGAAGTCGTGGGGCTAAAGCCTTCTTCACGGATTTGGTGAATCGCTGCCAGCTCGGACGTGCTAACGGCTGGGGCCTGCGCTCTGCCGGGAGCAACCGCCAGGAGCAAAGTTAAAACAACGAACACACTCGCATGCTTACGCACAATCTCCTCCGTTTTAAATCTTTCTCTTCTAATTCTTGATGGGGCCGCCACAGGGCGCTGCTTGCATGGTGTGTGACGGCAGCGGCCTGGAATTCGTTTCATCGAGGCCGGATCGTCTCTTTAAACCTCGTTTTTGCGGAAGCGGCCAATCAGGTGGTCGCAAGCGCGCACGGTGATCGCCATCATGCTGAGCGTCGGGTTCTGGCACGCCGACGACACAAAGCTTGCGCCGTCCATGACGAACACGTTATTCACGTCGTGCGTCTGGTTGAACGGATTGAGCACTGACTTTTTTGGATCGTTCCCCATGCGCGCCGTTCCCAGTTCGTGGATGGCCATTCCAGGCATTTCGACGTTGGCTTGCACGCGAATGTCTTTTGCGCCCGCAGCTTCGATCATTTCGGCCGCGGTGGCGCCGGCGTCCTGCATGAGCGCAGCTTCGTTGTCGCCGTGCGACATGTTGATGTGCAGCGCGGGAATGCCCCAGGCGTCTTTCAGGTCGCGGTCGATTTCGATGTAGTTGTCCCAGCGAGCCAGCGATTCGCCGAAAGCTCCAAGCGAAACCGAGTACTCGCCTTCTTTCACTGCTCTCTTTAGCTGCGTTCCGTAGCCTTCCGCGTTGAAGTTGAAACCGGCCTCGGCTCCGCCCTGGTAGCCGTAGCCGCGGATGAACTGCGAATGTTTCTTGCTGGAAGGTGTGTTGCGGAAGCGCGGGACATAAATTCCGTTGGGCCGCGCGGGCTCGTTCGCGTTCGGTAGGCGACTGAGATTTGGGAGGCGGCCGGAGGCTCCCGCGCCAACGACGTGATCCATTAAATAGTGGCCAAGCGCGCCGCTCGAATTCGCCAGGCCATTGGGATATTCGCGAGTGGAAGAGTTCAGCAAGATGCGCGTCGATTCGAGCGCTTGCGCGCAAAGGATCACGGATTTGCCGCGAACTTCTTTTACCTGCCGCGTCAAGCGATCGACGTAGGTTACGCCGCGCGCTTTGTTGGCGGCGGTGTCCATATCTATGTGGCTTACCACAGCGTTGGTAATGAGCGTGCAGTTGCCGGAAGCGATCGCGTCTTTGACGGTCGTAAACGGGCTGCTGAAATAGGAAAAGGTGATGCATCCGCGTTCGCACGGCCCGCAATAGTGGCACTGGAGGCGGCCATTGTGATTTTGCGTCAGGATAGCGGTGCGGCCAATCGTGACGGTGTGGCCGAACTTCGCTTTGACGCGGTCTCGGAGCTGAATTTCTCCGCAGCTCATTTTCATGGGCGGAAGAAATTGGCCGTCGGGCAGCATCTCGTTTCCTTCGGCAGCGCCGCTGATGCCTACGTACTTCTCGACGATGTCGTAATAGGGTGAAAGATCGGCGTAGCTGATCGGCCAATCGTCGCCGTACCCGTCGCTTCTCGCGGCCTTGAAATCGTTATCGCTCATGCGGTAACTCTGGCGTCCCCAGACCAGTGATCGCCCGCCGAGAATGCGCAGCCGCTGCCAAGTAAATGGTTTGCCCGGCGGCGTGCTGTAGGGATTTTCGAGGTCGTTGACGAACCATTCGTAGTTGTACTCCATGCAGGCGTAACACTGTTTTTGGACAGGCCGCGTGCGAACGACCTCGGGCGAATGATCGCGGTACTTCAATTTATACGCGGGCATGTGTTCGGTGAACTCTTTTGGACTGATCGCCCGGCCCGCTTCGAGCAGCGCCACCTTTAGCCCGGCCTCGGCAAGCTGCTTCGCGGCCCAGCCGCCGGTGGCGCCGGAGCCTACAACAATGGCATCGTAGGTTTGCTGAAGAGGGTCTTGCGCCAATCCAGCCTTGAGAGTGATATAGGTCCCGCTCACTTGTGTTCCCCCTCCGGATGTTCGCAACCTTGAAAGGGGCCGTGCGCAAACGCACCGTCCCAGCCCAGTTCTTTCTCGCCAATCTGTGAGCTGTAGTAGGCCGTCATGATGCGCTCTTTGAGCGCTTCAAAATGATCGTGCCCCGGATCGGCCACGGCACTTGTATCGCCCGTCCATGTGCTCCCAAAGCGGGGATAAGCCAGCGCGTGCAGCAAAAGATCCTGGTCGTCCGCCGACAGGTAGCGAAACGCGGATTTGAAGCGCCGCATACTTTCGCCATCCAGATAGCCAAGCGAATTCAAGAAGGCTCGCTGCGTGTCGGGCGTTTCGGCGGCCAGGACGAGATCAATGTAGCGATTCACGAGCGCTTCTTTCGCGCCCGGAGTGTCCGTCGCGGGGATGATGAGGTCGCTGAGGATGATGAGCGTTTCATTCTGGTGGTCATCCAAAAAAAGCGGCTTCCAACCGGGAGCTGCGAGATCCTTCGAGGCATCAACGCCGTTTTGCGCGGGCGTCAATTCGGGGAGTGGCGCGTTGCCTTGCGCTCCACTTTGGGCACTGGATAGCGCGGGTCGTAACGCCGCTGCCGCACCGGCAAGAACACTCGCTCGTAACATCTCGCGTCGTTTCATGAATCCTCCTCGCTCCCAGCGGTGATCACCACCGAAAGTCTACATCAAACCGAAGTGCTAGTTCGACGGCTGGTCACGCGAACCTGTTCGAAGACTCGTCATGCCATCGCGTGGAGATAAACATAGTCGATCCTGATCGCTTCCATGGCAGGTGTGGTAGTAAACGGAGGTTCTTGCTCAACGTAATATAGCTCGACCTCGCTTTTTTTTGCTGCGGCGAAGATCGGTTTGTAATCAATGTGCCCGCGGCCTAACTCCGCCGGCTTCGGCCGCACACTTTCGTCTAGTCCTGTGGAGGGGCTGGCGGTCGGCTGAAAATCCTTTATGTGCAGCAAGCGGTAGCGCTTCGGATATTTCGCAAGGTAGGCGACTGGATCGTGCCCGGCCGCAGCCATCCAACCGCAGTCGAGCTCGAATTTCACGAGCGACGGATCCGTCTCGCGAAGCACGACGTCGTAGCCGATTTCGCCGCCGTCCAGCGGCTTGAACTCAAAATTGTGGTTGTGATATCCGAACTGCATGCCGGCTTTCTTCGCTTGTTCTCCCATTTCGTTACAACGCGCAGCAATTTTTTTGAAGTCGTCCATCGTCAACGCTGAGAGTTGGGCCATGAATGCTTTCCTATCGAACTTGCCCGGCTCGGGGACTTTGGGCAGCGTTACGGACGAGATCACATATCTCGCGCCAATTTCCTTGGCATAGCCGATCGCTTCCTCCATTCCACCAAGACCCATGTGAATGGCCTGGCATCCCAGCCCAGCGTCCTGCAATGACTTCTTGACGTCTGCAGCCCTGCGCTTTGGCGAAACGCCCGTTTCGACTTCCTTATACCCGATCGCCGCGATCTGCCGCAGTGTCCCGTCGTAGTCCTTATCCAGCTCCGCTCCCACTGTGTACAGTTGCAACCCGATAGGCTTTCCCAACGGATTAGCAAACAGCCGCGAAGGCCCAGCCAACCCAAATGCCGTCGCTACCAAAGCTCCGCTGCCGCGGATCAGAAGTTCTCGCCTCGAAGGTCTCACGATAGGCTCCCATAGAAATTTCGCCCGTGCCGGTACAGGCCCGATATCACAGCGCGCAGATTGTATATGACTTTTCTCCCAGCGGGAGAAAAGCGTTAAATACCGACTGGTGCGGCCATTCGTCCGTCACTTCGACGACTACCCAGCTCCCGATCGACCTGTGAAGAGAAAAGCGGATTTGCAGTTGGGCAATGTATACTCGGGCGCAATAAAGCCTTGGAAAATGCGCTACGGGGCTGAAGAGGCTAGGAGATCATCGAATGAGCGATTTAAACCGTCGATCGTTTGTTGGGGCAGCCTTGGCTGCTTTTCCGTTGGCTGTGCTGGGGCAGTCCGCCGGATCGTCAGCGCCGGCGTCAGCGCAGGTTAAGGGTCTACTCGTCCCCCATGGTGAGGACCGAGAAGGCGAACACCACAGCATTGGGATCAGCTCGACGGATTTCAAGGTCACGACGCGGGACAGCGGCGGCGCACTGTTTCTCTTCGAGCATGCCAATGATAAGAAGGGTGGTCCGCCGCGTCATTTGCACCACAACGAAGACGAGTGGTTCTATGTGATTGAAGGAGATTACATTCTGGAGGTGGGGTCCAACCGCTTCCATTTAAAAGCCGGCGATTCCATTCTCGGTCCGCGAGAAGTGTCTCACGCTTGGGCGTTCACCGGGGACACCCCTGGCAAGGTACTGATCGCCTTCGCGCCAGCCAACAAGATGGAGGCCTTCTTTCGAGACAACGCGAAGCACTTCAGCGGCGGGAACTATGCTAGCGAGTCGGACATTTACCGCGCCTACGGCATGGAGTTGCTTGGGCCACCGCTTTCGGTGGGATGAGGTCGCGGGACGAACCTACCGAAGAGGCGAAATCCTAGTTGAGATCGCCGTAAGACTAAGTACAAAGGTCGCCCTCAGAAGGACGACGCTCCGCTTAGTCGGTGGATTTGGGCGAGAGCGCGACGGGGCGGGCGGGAGTGCCGTCGGCTTTTACGAAGTGGGCGTACCAGGCTAGGTCGCGTTCGAGGCGGTCCTTGATGTGGGAGGGGAGAGTGAATTCGTGGTATTCGTCGGGGTAGACGACGAGTTCTGTGGTGCGGCCGAGACGTTTCAGGGCTTGGTACATTTGTTCGCCGCCGAGGATGGGAACATTCCAGTCGATATCGCCGCCCATAAATAGGGTGGGCGTGGAGATTTTGGCGACGTTGCGGAACGGGGAGACTTTGGTCCAGGCGGCTTGGTTTTCCCAGGGGAAACCTAGCTCGGTCTCGTAGTCTTTTTGGTATTGGTCGTGGCCGTAGAGGCTGGAGAATTCGGCGGCACCGGCGCCGGAGATGGCGGCTTTGAAGCGATTGGTTTGCGTGATGATGAAGTCGGTCGAGATGCCACCGTAAGACCAGCCGCCTACACCGAGTTTGTCGGGATCAGCAATGCCCTGGTCGATGGCGTAGTCGACTATGGCCATGTCGTCTTGGAAGTCTTTGTTGCCCCAGTCAGCGTAGATGGCTTTCGAGAAGTCCTGGCCGTAGCCGGAGGAACCGCGGGGGTTCGGAAAGAGGACGGCGTAGCCGTTGGCGGCGTAGAGCTGGGCTAGATGGGAGAATTCGGCGTAGTAGGCCCAGACGGGACCGCCGTGGGGGATGAGGAGCGTGGGATATTTCTTGCCGGGGGTGTAATCGAGAGGCTTGTAGAGGTAGCCAGAGATCGGAGTGCCATCTTTGCTTTTGAAGTGGACGTATTCGCCGTGGGTGAGCTTGAGTTGGGAGATGAGGGCGTCGTTGACGTGGGTGAGCTGGGTGTACTGGTTGCCCTCAATCTTGAAAAGCTCATCGGGGCGGTCGACGGTGGCGATTTGAGCGACGACGGAATTGGCGGGGCCGGTGCTGACGGAATAGCCGTTGACGGTGCGTGAGCCTGAGTACAGAGCAGAGGACATGTAGGGGACTAGAGCGGCGTCCGCGATTCCGCCTGTTTCGAGATGAATCGTCTTGAGGACTAGAGCACCGTCATTGTCGGCGACAAAATAGATGAATTTGCCGTCAGAAGAGAAATGGGGATTGCTCACCATACGGTCGAGGGCGAGAGTGAGGATTTTCGCGGGGCCGCCGGCGGCGGGGGAGAGGGCGAGATGGTGGGTGGCGTAGTCGAAGAGTTTGGGATCGACCATGGTTACGTAGGCGATGGATTGGCCGTCGGGTGACCATGCGGCAGAGATGTCGAGACCAGGGTTTGTGGTGACTTGTGTGAGATGAGCGCCTTTGTCGGTGTTGGCGGCGGCGACCGTCCAGATGTCGGAGTTGTAGGTGGCGTCGGGATCGGGAGTGGAGTGGTTGCTGCTGAAAGCGAGGAGTTTACTGTCGGGGGACCAGGCGGGCTCGGAGTCGTCGAAATCGCCGCTGGTGATTTGGGTCAGAGATTTTTTGGTGATGTCGAAGACGTAGAGATGAGTGCGGCGGCGGTCGAGGTAGCCGACTTCGTCGACTTTAAATTGGAGGCGGTCGATCACCCAGGGCTTTTTTGATTTGGACTTTTTGTCTTCGGAGTCGGAGTCAGCAGCAGTGGAGGAGTGAGCCGGGGCAGTCGATTTCCGCCTGGCGGCCTCGAGCTCCTCGGGCGTCGGATCTTTTAGCACGAGGACGAGACGCCGGCCGTCGGGAGACCACGCGAAATCTTCGACATCTTGAGGCGTGTCAGTAAGTTGCTGGGCTTCGCCACCCTGGCGATTGAGTAGCCAGACTTGGGCCTTGCCTTCGTTGCGCTCGGAGAGGAAGGCGAGGATCTTGCCGTCGGGGCTCCAGCGCGGATGGGTGGAGGAGACGCCTTCAGCGGTCATGGGGAGCGCGTCGCCGCCGGAGGTGGGGATCAACCAAATTCGTGTTTCGTTTTTGTCGGTCTTCAAGGAAGATTTGTCGACGGCGTAGGCGACCCATTGGGCGTCAGGGCTGAGCTGGGGGTCGTGAACGGTTTGGATCTGGAAGTAGTCGTCGATGGTGATGGGGCGAGGCGAGGGGGTTTGAGCGGACGCAGAAAAAGGGCAGCTAAACGCAGAGACACAGAGTACCGAGAGGCGGAAAGACCGGATTGCTGAGAAAGCCTTCATTGCAGACGACTCCTCGGACGAAAATGAGCGCGAAACCAAAAGGCGGAGTTTAGCACAGGCGCCGAGCCGGGCCGAGCCCTGAAAGACAAGCAGGGAGCGGGCTTGAGAGGAGCGGGGGGCCTGTGCAAAGGGACAGTTCGCGCGATGAAAAAATATTCGGCGGGATGCATTTTTTTGTTGCATGGGGGGGCGAACCTTGTATTCTTCGAATGCGAACTCACTTCACCCAGCGCGCGAGTGAGAATCGCTAAGGAGGACGAGAGTAAAAATTGAGTTCTTTATCCCTTCCTGCCCAGATTCCTTCCCACACCATTTCAACAGCGAAAAAAAAGGTCGCAAAGTTGACGCTCTGGCCGCTTGTGGCGGCCACGTTTTTTATGGTGTCGGGCGGGACGTATGGGACCGAAGAGATCGTTCATGGCGCTGGGTACGGGCACGGGATTCTGATTTTGCTTTTCTTGCCGGTGCTGTGGTGCTTGCCGACGGCGTTCATGATTGGGGAGCTTTCTAGCGCTCTGCCGGCTGAGGGTGGCTACTACGCGTGGGTGCGACGCGGGTTGGGGAATTTCTGGGGATTTCAAGAGGCTTGGCTGTCGTTGGCGGCTAGCATCTTCGATATGGCGATTTACCCGACTTTATTTGTGTTTTATTTGAAGCAGATGTCGCCGTGGTTTGGTTCCAATAGTCATGCGGTGATGGCTGGGCTCTTTGTAGTGGTGACTTGCGCGCTTCTGAACGTGCTTGGAATTCGCGTTGTGGGCATCACTTCGTTGTGGTTGTTCTTTTTTCTTTCGGCGCCGTTTGCTGTGATCGTGGTGATGGCACCGTTTAAAGTGGGAGCGTTCGCAAGTACCAGTGGGCACGGCGCCGCGGAAGCTACAGGCCTTGGTTTGCTGGGCGGCGTGCTTGTAGCGATGTGGAATTACATGGGATGGGATAACGCATCGACGATCGCGCAAGAAGTGGAGAGGCCGCAAAGAACTTACCCGCGCGCCATGATCGCGGCGGTCATTCTGGTTGCGCTGACGTATGTGCTGCCTTTTCTGGCAGTTTACCTTACGGGGATTCCAGCGGCGACGTTTGGCACCGACGGGGCTTGGGCCACGATTGCCGGATTAATTGGCGGAAAGATTTTGGGATTTGAATGGCTGCGCTTCCTGATTGTGATTGGCGGGATGATGAGCGCGTTTGGAATGTTTAACGCGCTGGTGATGAGTTACTCCAGGCTTCCGCTGGCGATGGCGCGCGACGGGATGCTGCCGAAGGTGTTCGCGAAGACGAGCTCGAAAACGCAAGCGCCGTGGCTGGCTATTCTTGTTTGCGCGGGGTGCTGGGCGCTGTGTCTCGGATTGGGATTCAAGAAGCTCGTTACTCTGGACATTATGCTTTATGGCGCGAGCTTAATGCTGGAGTTCGTGACGCTTGTGGTATTGCGAATACGCGAGCCGGAACTGAAGCGCGAGTTCAAGGTGCCCGGAGGATTGGTTGGGGCTATTTCCTGCGGGATATTTCCGCTGTTGCTGATGAGCCTGGCGATGGTCGAGAGCGAAAGCGAAAGCATTCTTGGGATGAACGGGCTACTGTTTGGCTCGATTATTATCGCGGGCGGATTTGTGCTGTATGCGGCGACCAAGCCTTTGCGGCGATCGGTGATTGCACCGGCGGCTACGCCGAACGCGGTTACTGGCGACTAAGCTGCCGCGCCGAGGCAGCGCTCCTGCTATACTCCACAATTCATTTCTGGATTCATTTTCCGACTGGAGACAAGACGGTGAATAAGCTGCGGCTTTTCCTACTACTCCTGCTAGTTTCCGGGGTGGCTATGTTTGTGCACGAGACGGCTGCGGCTTTGCCGGACGCTGCGCCGAAATTCGATCAAAAGTTCTATGGAGAGATGAAGTGGCGTTCGATTGGACCGTTTCGCGCGGGGCGCTCGCTGGCGGTGACGGGTGTGCGCGGGCGGCCGGACGTCTACTACTTCGGGTCGGTGAATGGCGGCGTTTGGAAAACGAATGATGCGGGGCGGACTTGGAATCCGATCTTTGATGCAGAGCCGGTCGGCTCGATTGGGGCGATCGCTGTCGCGCCTTCAAACGCGAATGTGATTTACGTGGGGTCGGGCGAGGCGGACATGCGCTCGAGCATTTCCTATGGGAACGGAATGTATAAGTCGACGGACGCGGGCAAGACATGGGCACACATCGGGCTAGAGGATTCCCGGCAGATTGCGCGGATTGTGGTGGACCCGGACGATCCGGAAAAAGTTTTTGTGGCGGCACTGGGACACGCTTACGGACCGAACAAAGAGCGGGGTGTTTTCCGTTCGAACGACGGCGGGAAAACTTGGCAGCAGATCCTTTTCAAAGACGAAAACACCGGCGCGATTGACTTGGCGATGAAGCCGGGAAATTCGCAGATTCTCTATGCAGCCTTGCTGCAGACGAGGCGGCCGCCGTGGAGCATTTATCCGCCGTCCAAGGGGCCGGGGACGGGGCTTTATCGGTCGAACGATGGCGGAGAGCATTGGGAACAGATGACCGGTCACGGATTGCCTTCCGAAGAGCTGGGGCGGATGGGGGTTGCGTTTGCGCGGAGCAATCCGGAGCGGATTTATTTGATCGCCGATGCGAAAGAGGGCGGGATGTACCGCTCCGACGATGGAGGGGAAAATTGGGCGCGCGTTTCGAAGGATGTGCGAATTTGGGGACGTGGGTGGTATTTCTGCGAAGTGAGCGTCGATTCGCTGGACCCGGACACGGTCTATGTGCCGAACACTTCGATGTATCGTTCGCGAGATGGCGGGAAAACGTTCACGGCTGTTAAGGGCGCGCCGGGCGGGGACGATTATCACCAGCTTTGGATCGATCCGGACGATCCACAGCGCATGGTACTGGGATGCGATCAGGGCGTGATCGTTACTCGCAACGGCGGGGAGACGTGGAGTTCCTGGTACAACCAAGCGACGGGACAGTTTTATCACGTGGCGACGGACAATCGATTTCCCTACTGGGTATATGGAGCGCAGCAGGACAGCGGAGCGGCGGCCACGCCAAGCCGCAGCAAGTGGCGGGCGCTGAATTTTCAAGATTGGCGGCCGATGGAAGCCGGAGGCGAGAGCGACTACGTCGCGCCCGACCCCGTGAATCCTGAGATTATTTATGGCGGATCCGTCGTGCGACAGGATTTTCACAACGAGGAAGTTCAGCAGATTCCACCGACAATGATGTATCCCGACGACTACCGGCGGACTTGGACTCTGCCGCTGGTTTTCTCGGAGATCGAGCCGCACGTTCTCTACTTCAGCGCGCAGGTTCTGTTTCGAACGGCAGACGGTGGAAATTCGTGGCAGGGGATCAGCCCAGATTTAACGCGCGAAGATCCGGGCATTCCGGCGAATCTGGATGCGGCGACGGCGGCGGATATCCCGCCGGGAAAAAGGCATGGGGTGATCTATACGATTGCGCCCTCACCGCTGAAGGCGGGCGAGATTTGGGTGGGGACGGATGACGGGCTGGTGCAACTGACGCGGGACGAAGGGAAGACGTGGAATGACATCACGCCAAAAGAGCTGACGCCATGGAGCAAAGTGACGCATATTTCGGCGTCGCGATTCCACTCCGGCGAAGCCTATGCGGCCGTGGATCGGCACCGGCTGGAAGATTTGCAGGCATATCTCTACCGCACGAAGGATTTCGGGAAGACGTGGGAGCGAGTTTCGCATGGGATTCCCGAAGGAAGCTTTTTGAATTGCGTGCGGGAGGATCCGAAAGTTGCGGGACTGCTGTACGCGTGCACGGAAAAGGGAGTGTACGTTTCGTTTGATGATGGAGACAACTGGGAGCCGCTGCAATTTAATTTGCCGACGACTTCGGTGCGCGATTTGGTTGTGCATGACAATGATCTGGTGATCGCGACGTTCGGGCGTTCTTTTTGGGTACTGGATGACGTGACGCCGCTGCGGCAGTGGAGCGCAAAGGCGGCGGGCGCAGATGCGTGGCTCTTCGAGCCGCAGACAACATATCGAGTGCGTCCGGGCGCAGATCAAGGCACACCGATTCCGCTCGATGAGCCGCAAGCGGATAATCCGCCAACGGGAGCGGTGTTGGACTACTACTTGAAGGAGAAACAGACCGAAGCTGTGCAGCTGGAGATTTTCGATGCGGCGGGAAAATCGGTGCGGCGATTTGCGAGCACCGACGAGATGCCGAAGACAAATCCAGACGAACTGGACATTCCGATGTACTGGGTGCATGACGCGGAGCCGCTCTCGGCCGAGGCCGGGATGCATCGGTTTGTGTGGGACTTGCGATATGCATTTGCGGGACCGCGGCGGCGGTCTCGACGGGGCGGAGGCGGGCCGCTGGCGGTTCCCGGGCGGTACACAGTGAAGCTGACGGCGGCGGGAAAAACGATTTCTGTGCCGTTGGTGGTGAAGATGGACCCGCGCGTGAAGACGAGCTTTGCCGATTTGGGGCGGCAGTTTGAGTTGGCCTCGAAGCTCGCCGCGGGCGTTGGCGAGTTCTCCGCGGCCGTCACGCGCGCCGATGATTTGCAGAAGCAGATTGCTGCGCGGAGCAAAGAAGCTGGAGCGAACACCGAGCTTGTGACGGCGCTGGCTGATTTGGGAAAGAAAGTTGGCGCGGCGGCAGGGTCATCGGCGGGTGGCGGATTCGGGGGTTTTGGATTTTCTGTGCCGGGGAAAGAACCAGCGACGCTGCGGCAAGTGTCGGCGGCGTTGGGCACGCTGATGGGCATTGTTGAAGGCGCAGATGTTGCTCCTTCGGCGAATGCGACAGCGGCTAGCGAGAAATGGGAAACGTCTGGCAAGGCTACGCTGGCACGGTGGGAAGCAATTCAAGCTAAGGAAGTCGTGAGCGTAAATTCGCTACTGGAGAAGGTGCATTTGCAACCGCTCAAAGTGCAATAGACTGGACGAACTAGCTGACACTAGCACGATCGAACTATGCCGCTCGGCTTTGCAATGACCGAGCGGCTTTTTTCTTGAATCGCGGGCAAGCGCGTTCCGTCGTGCGCCAAGAATGACGGATGTCTTTCAGAATCAATGAGGAGAGGCGGCGGATTCCTGAAGGGCAGGTAGCGCGACATTTGGGAGCAGGGCGGGTTATATGAAGGCAGGAAGACAGAACGCCAGCCCAGAAGACCATGAGGACACCCCAATGATCAGCAAGAACGCAACAAAACAGCTCGCGATTGCCGCCGGATTTCTGGTCCTGACTTTTGCACCGGGAATCGGCCGCGCACAAAGCGGTTCACAGCCTCCCGGGCAAGATCAGAGCCAGGCGGCACCTGCCGCGCCAGCGCAGCAAGAAGGAAGAAAGCATGGCGCGATGCAAGGACTGAATCTGACCGACGATCAAAAAGCGGCGATGAAGAAGATTCACGAGTCCACGAAGGCGCAATTGGATGCCGTGAATAGGGATGAGTCGCTGGCAGCGGATCAGAAAGAAGCGAAGATTCATCAGCTGCGGCATAGCGCTCGCATGGAGATGGTGAAACTCTTGACGCCCGAGCAGCGGCAACAGATGCGGGCCAACGTTCGCGCTTTGCGTGCGTCTCGGCGAGAACAACAACAACAACCGCCACAGGCCCAGCCGCAGGGCTAGTTGGGACGGCAGCCTCTGGGGCGGTCCGATTCGTCGGAATGAAGAGTCCATCGGCCGAAACAAGGTTGTAAGCGCGATTCATCGAGGGACGGTCCAAGGGACCGTCCCTTTTTCGTAGAGGAGGAGATTCGGGCAGCACGGAATGGCGATTAGATTTGGTATGCTGCTCGACGTGGCAAATATCGCTCGAATGATGCAGCGCGCTTCCATCCGGAATGGATTTTGGATTGGCGCGCTTTTTTTCTTGCTTGTTTCGGGAGCGGTGGCGCTGAGTTTCTCTTCGCCGGCGGCTTCGCAAACGGCGCCCGCTGCCCCACCCCCGCAGTCGGCTGCACCTTACGCATTGCCTACAACGCCGGCGACAGCAACGCCGCAAAGCCTTCCGCAAACTATTCCATCAGTCGTGCCACGCGCAGGGTTGAATGTCGTGGTTCTTGATCCGGCGCATGGCGGGACCGATCCAGGAGCCCGGGGAACAGGCGGGATTCGCGAGAGCGAGATTGTGCTCGATTTTGCGGCCCAGGTGCGCCGAGCGCTGGAGTCGCAAGGGTTCCAGGTTGTACAGACGCGCCAAGGAAACGAGAACCCTTCGTTTGACGACCGCTCGGCGCTTGCGAACGCGCAGAGCGGAGCCGTGTTTGTAACGCTGCATATTGCTTCGACGGGCCTGCCGGGGACGGCGCGAGTTTACGTCAACTCAGATTTGCCAGTGACGACCGATGTGGCAGGGTTGATTCCGTGGGACCGCGCGCAGACGCCGTTTCAAGGATTAAGCAGGAAGCTGGGCGATCTGGTGCAGGGTTTGCTGGCGCAGAGATTCAAGGGATCGCCAAACACGGCGCAAACGGCGGCGGTGAGGCAATTGCGAACGACGGCGGCGCCGGCGATTGCGGTGGAAATATCGAGCGTTGTGGTGGAAAACCGCGCGGACCTGGATCGCATGGCGCCGGGTGTGGCGGAGGCGATCGCCACGGGCGCTGTTGCATTCCGGCCATCGTATGTGGTGCCGACCACGACCGGAGGAACGCCGTGACGGCGCGCTGGATCAGATGGGTGGTCGGCGTGCTCTGCGTGGCAGTGATTGTGGGAGTGATTTACCTTCCGATTTTGCGGCGGCGGCTACGAGCGGCGGCGAAGTTGCAGCAGCAAACCGCCGAGCAGGCGCGGAGAGAATTGACACAGGCGGTTCCGGTGAATCCGGGCGAGCCAAGAGTGAAAGCGAAATTATTTTGGGCATCGGGGAACGACGATGGGACACTGGTGGACTCGACGGTGGAGTTGCCGCTCTCGAGCGATCCGGTGTTGCGTTCGAAACAAGTGCTGAATACCTTGCTGGCAGGGCCGGTGGACGCCGACCTGCGTACGCTGCCGCCAGATGCTGTCCTCTTGGCGTTTTATCTGCTGCCGAACGGGACGGCCATTGCGGATTTTTCTGAGCCGCTGGCGACGGCGACGCCTTCGGGAATTCAGAGTGAGCAGATGGCGGTGGATTCGATCACGCGAACACTGGAAGCGAATGTGTCGAATGTACAGCGATTGAAGATTTTGATTCATGGGCAGGAAGTGGAAACGCTCGCCGGGCATTTAGACCTGACTGGAACTTTTCTGGTGAATACGAAAGGCGCGCTGGTGGCGCCTGTCGCGACGGCACCGGTAGTAGCGCCGGCAACGCCGCCGAACGTGGGGAAGCCGGCAGCGCCTACGACTGACAAATCTGCTCCTGCGGCCGTTCCGGCGACGAAACCGACTTCGCCCAAAGGCGTTTGAAGACTGACGCTCGCGAATGCGCCCGGCAAACTGGCGCAGCCTCAGCGGGGATAGTATGGGCTTTGAGTGCTAAAGTGATTGCAGCAGGAGGAAGAGTGCGAGCCGATGGCCGAGGCCCGGATCAGATGCGCCCGTTGAAGATGACGCCGGATTTTATTTCCACGGCGGAAGGAAGTGTGCTGATCGAGATTGGAAGTACGCGTGTGATATGTACCGCGACGGTGGACGATGGCGTGCCCGGATTTATGAAGGGTACCGGAAAAGGCTGGGTGACGAGCGAATACGGAATGCTGCCAAGGGCCACCGAAGAACGCACGCAGCGCGAAGCCACACGCGGCAAACAGTCCGGGCGAACTCTGGAGATTCAGAGATTAATTGGGCGGTCGCTGCGCGCGGTGACAGATCAGGAAGCGCTGGGCGAACGGACGGTGTGGATCGATTGCGACGTGATACAGGCCGACGGCGGTACGCGGACGGCTTCGATTACGGGTGCTTTCGTAGCACTGGCGCTGGCGTTCGAACGGTTGGTCGCGGCGGGGATTTTAAAGAGTTCGCCATTGATTGATACTGTAGCCGCGACAAGCGTGGGGATTGTGGATGACCGAGCGCTCTTGGATCTGGCTTACGAGGAAGATTCGCGCGCGGAAGTGGACATGAACGTGGTAATGACAGGCAGCGGACATTTTGTTGAGATTCAGGCTACGGCGGAGGGGCGGCCGTTTAGCGGAAGCGAAATGCAGGACCTTCTTGCGTTGGCAGCGGCGGGAATTCGCCGGCTGACGGAAGAGCAGCGCGCGGTGCTGCCGGTTAAATTCAGTGCGCGCGCCCGTTAATGTATACGCTTGTTAAATTGCTTCTGGCGTCCTCCAATCCTGGAAAACTTCGAGAGTTTCGCGCGCTGGCGGGAAGCGCGGTTGCCCCGGGCGTGACCGATACGCCGGACGCCCGTGTGGAGATCGAGTTGTTGCCGGGATTCGATACCTTGCCTTCGTTTGAAGAAGATGCGCCGACATTCGCGGAAAATGCCGCGAGAAAGGCGTTGCACTATTCGCGGATGGGAGACGAGTGCGTGTTTGCGGATGATTCCGGATTGGTGGTGCCTGCTCTCGGAGGGGCGCCGGGGGTGCATTCGGCACGCTACGCAGGACCGACCGCGACCAACGCGGATCGCATAGCGAAATTGCTGGGCGAGCTTAGCGGAAAGAAGGACGTAGAGCGGGCCGCGCATTTTGTGTGCGCCATTGCTTTGGCGGAACGAGGGCGAGCAATCGCGATTGTGACGGCGCGCGTGGATGGCGAGATTTTGGAATCACCGCGGGGGAGCGGAGGGTTTGGGTACGACCCCGTGTTTTACTTCCCTGCTCTTAAGAAGACATTCGCGGAGCTTTTGCCGGAAGAAAAGAATCGGATTAGCCATCGTGGGAAGGCGTTCCGTAAGATATTGCGCTCACTCATCACTTCGTAGTGGCACGGCATGCCGTGCCCGGCACTTTGCCTGAACGCTGCCGAAGAACGCAGAAGACAGACAAGAATGTCTGCTCCACCGTGTGATATTCTTGCGCGTCATGCCAATAGGAAAAACAAATAAAAAGAAAAATCCAGTCGCTAGGAAAGTTCGGATAGCAAAGCCTGCACGAAGTGCAAAGAGCGCAGGAACCGGCAAGAAAACGTCGCCGGGGGCAAATGATCCGAAACGCGTTGCGGCTATTTTGGCGAAGCTCGATGAGGCGTATCCGGCCGCGACTTGCGAGCTGAAGCACGAAAATGCGTTTCAATTGCTGATCTCCACAATTCTTTCCGCACAATGCACGGATGTGCGGGTGAACCAGGTGACGGAGACGCTCTACAAGAGATATTCGACGCCGGAGGCTTTTGCGTATGCAAACCCGGTCGAGTTGGAGCAGCAGATACGGCCGACGGGATTTTTCCGAAACAAAACGAAATCGATCATCGGAGCGAGCAAGGCCATTATCGAGAGATTTGGCGGCCAAGTGCCGCGCTCTATGGAAGAGCTGCTGACGGTGCCGGGAGCGGCGCGAAAGACGGCGAACGTTGTGCTGGGGACGGCATTCGGTATCGCTGCCGGCATCGTTGTGGATACGCACGTGATTCGCATTTCGAACCGGCTGGACTTGACGCGAAATGAGGATCCGAAAAAAATCGAGCAGGACTTGATGAAAGTGATTCCACGAGAAAAGTGGATTCTCTTTTCGCATCAGATTATCTGGCACGGACGGCGCGTATGCCACGCGCGCAAACCCAAGTGCGTGGAATGCAATCTCGAGAAGATTTGCTATTCGAAAGACAAGACAGTTTAGGCACATGGGCAGCTAGCCGCTCGCCCCGGTTCCGGCATAATCTCACCTCCACCCATTTGGCGAGACATCCAGGTTCCAGGCAGATCGATGGGACTGCACCTCGGCCTATGCTTTCACGTATCATGCAGCCATGCGGATTTTGCTGGTCGAAGACGATCCCGGAGTGCGCCGGTTTGTGGTTAAAGGTCTGCGCGAGCATGCTTACGCGGTGGACGCGGCAACGACCGGTGAAGATGCGCTTTATCAAACGGAGATCAACGAATACGACCTGATTATTCTGGACGTCATGATTCCGGCGCTTGACGGGTTTGAAGTTTGCCGCCGGCTGCGCAAGGCTGGGAGGCGCATGCCAATCCTGATGCTGACCGCGCGAGATGCCGTCGAGGATCGAGTGAGCGGACTCGATCACGGAGCGGACGATTACCTTACAAAGCCATTTGAGTTTCGCGAACTTCTGGCACGGCTGCGCGCGCTGCTGCGGCGCTCGACGGAATTGCATCCGCCGCGGCTGAGCGTTGGAGACCTTGAGCTGGACACGGCGGCGCAGAACGCAACTCGTCGTGGACACGCGATTTCGCTGACGCACAAGGAATATGCGCTCCTGGAATACCTAGTGCGGAATGCAGGACGAGTGGTAAGCAGAGCGGACATCGCCGAGCATGTTTGGGACGAGAGTTTCGATCCGTTTTCAAACTTGATCGAGGTTTATATCAACCGGCTGCGCCGGAAGATTGATCCGGATGGAAGCTCGGAGCTTTTACAGACGCGACGAGGCGCCGGTTATATTTTGAAAGCCGACGAGGATGCCGAGAGCGCAGGGCGCACACAAGGCAAAACGAATGCCTCGGATCGCAAGAAACATGTTTGATTCCGTCCGCGTAAGACTGACAGCGTGGTACTCAGCGGTGCTTGCCGTCGTGTTGGTGCTCGTTTCTGCAACCACGTATTTTATCGTTCGAAAAACGTCGATGCAGCGGACCGACGGGGACTTGGCGGTTCTGGCGGACTCGTTCCTCGTGACGTTTCAAGCTGAGCTTCTGGACGCACCCAACGCGCAAGGTTCGGCAATTCTATCAGCCGCACGGCAATCCATGGTGGAGCACCGCTCTAATAACGATATTTTCCTAGTGCTGGGCCCTGGCGGCGAGATAATTGCCAGTTCCAACGACACCTTTTCTCCTGGCGCCCGGTCTGACCGCTCTGTGGCTTCCGCACTCGCATCCAGCGAGTTTCAGAGTTTCACAAAAATCAGAGAGAGCAAAGAAGTTGCCCTAGAAACGATTCGTGCAGAGGGCACGCGATTCAGAGCTTACTCGCGTCAGTTTCAGGCGAATGGCCAGAACTACTTGCTCATTATTCTGCATTCGCTGCATGCGCAATACGAGGTGCTGGAAACGATCCGGCTGACATTCGCGTGGATGATTCTTCTGGGTCTGCTGCTCGCTGGGACTGGCGGCTACTTTTTGGCGAGGAGGAGTATGGCTCCAGTAGTTGCGATGGGGGCGCACGCGCGGCGCATCGGGGCTACCAACCTGCATGAGCGCCTACCAGTGCTCAATGCCAAGGATGAGCTCGGACAGTTGGCTACCATCTTCAACGATCTCCTCAACCGGCTCGACCAATCGTTTGAGCGCCAGCGGCGGTTCATCGCAGATGCATCTCACGAGCTTCGCACGCCATTGGCCATTCTTCGCGGAGAGGCCGAAGTGGCCATGTCACAAAAAGGCCGAGCAGCGGAAGACTATCTCGAATCGCTGGGGATTCTGCATGAAGAAACGTCGCGGTTGATTAAAATCGTGGAGGACCTTTTTACTCTGACGAGAGCGGACTCCGGCCAGTATCCTATATCGCAAGAAGACGTTTATCTTGAGGAAGTGGTGGCGGACTGCGCGCATTCGGCGCGGACGCTGGCGCGCGAGAAAAACATTGAATTGAGCGTAGATGCAGCCTCGGAATGTCTCGTTCGCGGGGACAGAGAACTTCTGCGGCGCATGATTTTGAATCTCCTGGACAACGCGATCAAATACTCAGCAGAAGGTGGCCGCGTCAATGTTGCTTGTCTCACCACAACCACGACCTGTCAGGTGCACGTCACCGACACCGGCCCGGGGATACCGCCGGAACTGCGCGATCGCATTTTCGAGCGGTTTTTCCGCGCTGATCCGGCGCGATCACGTTCCGGACGCGAGGGCGGAGCCGGACTGGGACTTTCGATAGCTCTCTGGATTGCTCAGGCGCATCACGGCCAGCTGGAACTGGCCAGCTCCGATGCGAAGGGAAGCCACTTCGCGGTGTTTCTGCCAGGGCCTGGTGTTGCGCATGCGGGAACGGATTAATCGTCTGTTTATCTCAAGACCGCTACATTCCTATTAGCGGAACGTGAAGCCCTGAGGCCGCTCGAGAGAAAGCCAGTGAACACCCGGTATTTTTGGCATCGATCGACACTTTTTGCACTGACCGCATTTGCTTTGTTCCCTTTTGCTGGCGCGAGCCAGCAGCCTGATAATCCCGCCCCCAAAGTGGCGCAGTCCGCTCCGCCCTCGCCGGATGCACAATCGGCGGCTAACACGACCGCACCTTTGCAGGTGACGCTTCAGGACGCCCTCGCTCGCGCAAAGAAAAACAGTGCGGAATTCCAGGCCGCCGCGACGGATGCCGCCATCGCTGCCGAAGACCGAAAACAGGCGCGCGACGCGTTGCTGCCCACAGCAGCGTATAACAATCAAGTTCTCTACACGCAGGGTAACGGAACGGGCAGCGTTCGCTACATCGCCAATAATGCGGTGCACGAATACATCAGTCAGGGAAACATTCATGAAGCGATTGACCTCGCAGGAGTGTCTAACTTTAGACGCGCGGCGGCCGCGGCGGCGATGGCGAGAGCGCGCGCGGAGATTGCTTCGCGTGGGCTCGTTGTGACGGTCGTGCAGGACTATTTCCGTGTTGCCGCGGCACAAAGCAAGCTGGAGATTGCACAAAGAGGTGCATCGCAGGGAGAAGATTTTTTCAAGCTGACACAGGCGCTCGAAAAGGGCGGAGAGGTGGCGCATTCCGACGTCATTCGGGCAGAATTGCAAATGCAGGACCGGCGGAGGCAATTGCAGGAGGCCCAGCTCGAAATTCTGAATACAAAACTGGATTTGGCAGTGCTCATTTTTCCCAATTTCAATCAGAACTTTGAAATTAGCGACGACCTGCACGCGAGCGTTCCACTCCCGACGATCGAGGAGGTGCAGCAACAGGGAGCACGGGACAATCCGGAGCTGCGCGCGGCTTTGGCGGGCGTGCAGGAAGCTGGGCATGGCGTCACGGATGCCCGGGCCGGCTACTTCCCTTCTCTGGGCCTCGATTACTTCTACGGGATCGATTCCGCGCAATTCGCGACGAACAGCGTGATCGACAACCAGAAAATCCACAATCTCGGCTCTTCAGCTTCCGCAACTCTGAACATACCCATCTGGAACTGGGGCACCACACAAAGCCGCGTAAAGCAAGCCGAGCTTCGACGCGCTCAGGCGCAGCGCGAACTCTCGTTGGCGGAGCGCAAACTGCTCGCGGAGATGCGCTCGCTCTATGCGGAAGCAGAAACAGCCCTGAATGAGCTGGCGGGTTTGCAGCGGTCCGCGGAACTAGCGTCAGAGGGACTGCGGCTGGCGACTCTTCGGTACAAGGGAGGAGAGACAACGGTGCTGGAAGTTGTAGATGCGCAGAATTCCTTCGCGCAGGCGAATACCAGCTACCAGGATGGGGCGGTACGTTACCGCGTGGCGCTGGCCAATTTGCAAACACTCACAGGAGCTTTGACTACGCCATGAACAACGGCCAACTGCGCGGTGGGCGGCCTGGTTTTCTCACCTTGGCCGTATTGTGCGCGATCGTATGCTCCGGACTCGGATGCGGATCGGAAGAGAAAGCAAAGGACCCAGTCGCCATAGTGCAGACCACCATGGCTCACCGCACTACAATCTCGAAAACAATTTCTGCGGACGCCGTGGTGTTCCCCCTACAGCAGGCTGTGCTCACGCCAAAGATCACATCGACGATTAAGACGTTTCTCGTGCAGCGCGGCAGCCGCGTTCGCAAAGGACAGTTGCTCGCGGTTTTAGAGAATGCCGATCTTTCCGCCGCGGCCGAGCAAAGCAAGGGCGAATTTGAGCAAGCAGAAGCGGGTTACGCCACGACCACGGGCGCGAGCCTGCCGGAGCAAATTCAAAAAGCTGAATTGGACACTGCGGCGGCCAAGAGCGCGCTTGATGCACAACAACAGGTCTATAACAGCCGCAAGGAACTTTTCGAGCAGGGAGGAATCCCGCGGCGAGATTTTGACTCGGCGCAAGTGTCTTTGATGCAAGCGCGCAGCCAGTATGAGCAGGCGCAGAAGCAGCTCGACGACTTGCATAAGATTGGAAGAGAGCAAGCGCTGAAGTCCGCGAGCGGCCAGCTCGCTGCGGCAAAGGGAAAATTTCTCGGGGCACAAGCGCAGCTCAGCTACTCAGAGATTAAGAGCCCGATCGATGGAGTGGTGACGGAACGGCCGCAATATCCAGGCGAATTGGCCGCAGCGAATCAGCCACTGCTTACGGTGATGGATCTTTCGAAGCTAATCGCGAAGGCGCATATCGCGCAAACCGAGGCTGTTGGACTGAAGGCCGGTGATCCAGCGGAGCTCCAACTGCCCGGATCAGGCGAGAGCGTGAAAGGACGAGTGAGCCTCGTCAGTCCGGCTCTCGATCCTGGCAGCACGACTATCGAGGTATGGGTCGAGACTACCAAGCCTGACTCCGTCCTGAAACCGGGAATGACCGTGCAAGTTCAAATCGCAGCGGCGACTGCCAAAGACGCGCTTGCGGTTCCTGCTTCGGCGGTTTTCAAGAATGCGGATGGCACGAGCTTTGTACTAGTTGGTGGAACTGATGAAAAGGCCCACCTCAGGACAGTGGAGACTGGCTTACATGGTGCAGGCGAAGTGCAGATTCTCAGCGGGATCAAGGATGGAGAGGCCGTCATCACGTCGGGTGGCTACGCGCTGCCGGACAACACGAGTATCAAAGTTGCGCCAACAGCGCCAACAGAAAAAGACAATGCTTCCGCAAGTGAATCCGATAACAAAGGCAATGACAAAACGAAGCCCGCGGAAAAGGCTAAGGACTAGAGGAAATGTCCTCCGAAGCGGATTTCCGTTCGAGTGTGCCCGGAGCAGAGAATGTGCCGTGGTTTGAGCGCCTTTCGCGCCCGATTCTGTTTCTCGTCATCAGCCTCGCACTGGCCGGAGCTTATTTGGCATTCAGCATTCCTGTCTCTGTGTTTCCCAACACGGATTTCCCGCGCGTCGTTATTGGTGTCGACAACGGGGTGATGCCGATTGATCAGATGCTGGTGACGGTCACGCGCCCCATCGAAGAAGCGGTGAACAGCGTTCCCGGATTGCAGCGAGTCGTTTCCATTACGAGCCGCGGCTCGGCTGAAGTCGATCTGTTTTTCGACTGGAGCAGCGACATGATCCTGACGCTGCAGCGCGTGGACGCAGTTGTTGCACGATTGCAAAGCGAATTGCCAGCGACCGCGAAGCTCGAAACGCATCGGCTTACGTTTGCAAGCTTTCCTATTCTCGGTTACAGCCTTACATCCGACTCGCTTTCGCAGGACAAGTTATGGGAAATCGCCACGTATGACATCAAGCCGCGCATCAACCGGCTGGACGGCGTCGCTTCCGTCTTAATCCAGGGAGGACGGGCACCGGAATTTCAAGTTTCGCCCGATCCCGCACGTCTGCTCTCGACAGGCGTCACCGTCACGGATTTGCTCGAAGCCATTCGGCGCACGAACGTCATCGATTCGCCGGGTCTGCTGGAACACGATCATCAACTCGTCCTCGGTCTTGTGAGCGGACAAGTGCGCACGCCGGAACAAATTGCCAGGATTGTGGTGAAGAACACGGCCGCAGGTGTTCCGGTACGCATTGGAGACGTCGCGACGGTAGGGCCATCGGTTGCGCCGGTGTACACGATCGTGACGGCAAACGGAAAACCGGCGGTGCTGCTCAGCATCAACAGGCAACCGGAAAGCAACACGCTCGCGGTGGCGAACGAAGTTCATGCACAGATTGAAGAACTCGCGTCCACCTTGCCTCCGGGAGTGCATCTAGAGCCTTTTTACGACCAGTCGACAATTGTGCACGACTCGATCTCGAGCGTCCGCGATGCCGTGCTCCTTGGACTCCTTCTTTCGTCCGCAATTCTCGTTTTGTTTCTGCGGGATTGGGGGACGTCCCTGGTCGCCGGATTGGTGATTCCTGCGACTTTGCTGCTCACGTTTATCGTTCTAAAGTTCACGGGCCAAAGCTTCAACCTGATGACGCTGGGAGGTCTGGCGGCGGCTGTTGGCTTGGTAATCGACGATGCGATCGTCGTGCTCGAAAACATCGTGTTGCACCGCGATGCAGGCGAAGGACGCGCACAGGCCATTCAAAGTGCGTTGCGGGAAATCACGGCCCCGTTGATCGGCTCAACGATCACTCCGATTGTGGTGTTTTTGCCTTTGGTGTCCATCGCCGGTGTCACTGGAAGTTTCTTCCGAGCGCTCGCGATTACGATGACGGTTTCCCTGCTCTGCTCGCTTCTGCTGGCGCTCGCGTGGACACCCACTCTGAGCCAATACCTTGTTCGCAGAAAGGCGTCGACGGCGGAGTTGCCCGCCATAAAGCCGGTGGAAGTTGAGCAAAAACCTGGGGACGCCCGTGCGGATCTTGCAGCCGAGGAATCGCACATCGGCGGCACATTCGGACGGATCGTGAATTTCTACGAGCGCTGTATGAAGGGCGTCATGAAGCGGCCCGTGCTGCTGATTGCCAGTTCCGCGGTGATCGTCGTCCTGGCGGGTGTCTGCTACAAGCTACTGGAAACGGATCTCTTGCCGGAGATGGATGAAGGCGGATTTATTCTGGACTACTACACTCCTGCGGGCAGCTCCCTGGCTGAATCCGACCGTATCCTTCAACACATTGAAAAAATTCTGCGCGATACCCCGGAAGTCGAAAACACATCGCGCCGCACGGGGCTCCAGTTAGGGCTGGCTGCGGTGACGGAAGCGAATCGCGGTGACTTCACGGTGCGGCTGAAACGCGACCGCAAGCGCGGCATCGACGAGATCATGGACGATGTGCGCGGGCAAATCAAGGAAAGCGAGCCGGCCGCGGACGTCGAGTTCGTCCAAGTGCTGCAAGACATGATCGGCGACCTCTCGAACGAGCCCGAGCCTGTCGTCATCAAGTTGTATTCGCAGGACGCGCAGCTCCTGCTGAAGACCGCACCGGACGTGGCTGAGGCCATCGGAAAAATTCACGGCATAGTTGACGTCCTCGACGGCATCGAGAATACCGTTAGCGGTCCGGCGGTTACCTTTCAGATCGATCCAACGACTGCGGCCCGTGCGGGATTTACTGCCGAGGAGGTCAGTACAGACGCGGCTGCGCTCCTCGAGGGCGAACCGGCGGCCACGCCTGTGGTCTTGAACGATCGAGCCTATCCCATTCGAGTGCGTTTTCCAGAGCGCAGCCGGAGCTCCCTGGAACAAATGACGAACACCTTGATTGTTAGTTCCACTAACCACACCGCGACGCTCGGCTCTCTCGCGACGCTCACGACGAACCCAGGAGAAACGGAAATCCGCAGAGAGAATTTGCAGAGGCTCGTCGAAGTCACAGCCCATCTGGATAAAGTGGGCCTGGGGACGGCCATTACGCTCGTACAAAAGGTGGTCGCGGATCTTCACCTGCCCCCATCCATCCGGGTCGAATACGGCGGTCAATATCAGGAACAGCAAAAGTCCTTCCGAGATTTGTTAATGGTTCTTTTTCTGGCACTCGCGCTCCTTTTTGTCGTGCTGCTCTTCGAATTCCGGACGTTCTCTGCGCCGGTGGCGATACTTGCTTCTGCGCTGCTTTCGACGTTCGGCGGTTTCCTGGCGCTGCTGGTGACGCGCACGAATTTCAACGTTGCGTCCTTCATGGGAATGATCATGGTCGTTGGCATCGTCGCGAAAAACGGCATCTTGCTGCTGGACGCGGAACAGCGGTTTCGCGGGTTGGGATTCTCCGCCTCGGAAGCAATGCTGCAATCAGGACGGCGGCGGCTTCGCCCCATTGCCATGACCGCGCTGGCCACGATCGCCGGGATGCTGCCGCTGGCTTTGGCCCTCGGCGCGGGATCACAAATGCTGCAGCCGCTTGCGATTACCGTGATCGGCGGACTCTTGAGCTCGATGGTCTTGTCTCTGGTGTTCACGCCTGCGATCAACTACTTCCTGCAGCGGGGCTCGGCGATCACGGCTGAACCTAGAAAAGCGACGTAGAGCTCTCGGCACACGAACCCTTACCAAACTGTGGCCGCAGTTCCCTTTCCGTGACGGTCCTAGTAAAGTTGATAGTGGAGATTATTTATTATCATGCACGAAGCAGCAGCGAAGAACGTCACACCCATGCGCGGCCGAAATCCAGGAGTGCCACTCAGCAAGAATGAACACCTCTTGCGCTGGGTGGAAAAAATGGCGGAGCTCGCTAAGCCCGCCGCGATCCATTGGGTCGACGGTTCGAAAGAAGAAAACGAAGCTTTGCTCGGGCAGATGGTTGGGTCTGGAACGCTCACCAAGCTCAACGAAAAGCTTTGGCCCGGCTGCTACTATGCGAGGTCGGATGCAAACGACGTCGCGCGCGTCGAAGACCGCACCTTCATTTGCTCCCTCTCGAAAGACAGCGCGGGCCCCACAAACAATTGGGAAAATCCCTATGAAATGAGGAAGAAGCTGAAGAGCCTTTTCAATGGCGCCATGCGCGGGCGCACGATGTACGTGCTGGGTTATAGCATGGGGCCCTTCGGCTCGCCGATGTCGCAGATCGGCGTACAGCTCACCGATTCGCCTTATGTAGTCGTAAACATGCGCATCATGGCGCGGATTGGGCTCACCGTTTTTCAGCAGATCGACACCGGGATACCCCGCGTCGTCCCGTGCATGCATTCGGTGGGAGCGCCGCTCGCTGCCGGTCAAAAGGATGTGCCTTGGCCCTGCAACAAGGAAAAATACATCGTGCATTTTCCGGAGACCAGAGAAATCTGGTCCTACGGATCCGGTTACGGCGGAAACGCGCTGCTCGGTAAAAAGTGCTTCGGATTACGAATCGCTTCTAACATTGCGCGCGACGAAGGCTGGATGGCAGAGCACATGCTCATTCTCGGAGTGGAAAACCCGGGCGGCGAGAAAACATATGTGGCCGCCGCGTTTCCAAGCGCTTGCGGGAAAACAAATTTCGCGATGCTGATCCCCCCGAAGGGTTTTGATGGTTGGAAAGTGTGGACGGTCGGCGACGACATTGCCTGGATTCGGCCGGACGAACGCGGCCTTCTGCGAGCGATAAACCCGGAAGCGGGATTCTTCGGTGTGGCGCCGGGCACTTCGGAAAAGACGAATCGCAACGCGATGGCTACGCTCGCCACAAATTCGATCTTCACAAATGTCGCGCTTACTCCCGACGGCGGCGTCTGGTGGGAAGGCATGACGGACACGCCGCCCGCGGAATGCCTGGATTGGAAGGGCCAGAAGTGGACTCCGGAGATTGCAAAAGAGACGGGCGCGAAGGCATCACATCCAAACGCGCGTTTCACCGCGCCGGCTTCGCAATGTCCGACGATCGATCCAGCCTGGGAGGATCCCAGCGGCGTTCCCATCAGCGCGATTATCTTCGGTGGGCGGCGGGCAACGACGATGCCGCTTGTTTTCCAAGCGTTCAATTGGAGCTCGGGCGTTTACATTGGAGCAACGATGGGATCGGAAACCACCGCCGCAGCAGCAGGTGCGGTCGGTAAAGTTCGCCGAGATCCGATGGCTATGCTTCCCTTCTGCGGCTACCACATGGGCGATTACTTCCGCCATTGGATCAAAATGCAGCGGTCGCTTACGCTAACCCCCAGAATTTTTCACGTGAATTGGTTCCGCAAGGATGGAGACGGACAATTCATGTGGCCGGGATTTTCAGAGAACATGCGCGTGCTGAAATGGATTGTGGACCGTACAAAAGGCCGGGCGCTGGCGAGAGAGACGCCCATCGGCTGGATGCCGCGCTATGAAGACATGGAATGGAAGGGCATGGATCTCTCCAAGGAAAAGTTCGAGGAGCTGCAAAAGTTTGACCGTGAAGCCTGGCGCAAAGAAGTAATCGAGCACGAAGAGTTGTTCATCGGCCTTCACGACCACTTGCCGAAAGAAATGGTTTACGAGCGGGAACTACTGATCTGCAGACTCTAGCTAGAAATGCAAATCGATGAATACTAGATAAGCGGCAAGGGCCAAACCAAAGATGGCGGTAACAATTGCGACGATATCGATGATGAAACCAGCAGGCTGAAAATTTCCAGAGTCGATCTGTTCGCGGGTGCGCCGGTAACGAACCAATCCCGCCAGACAAACCAGCACTCCCGCTATGATCGCCGCCGTGCCAAACCAAACCGAAAGCCCCGAGGTCGGCACAACATGCCCTTGGCCCTCCAACTGCATCCATTGCCGTACGGCGATCGCAAAACGGCCAATCGCAAAACCGAATACGACGACGGCGACCCCGGTGCGCACCCAAGCGAGAAACGTGCGCTCATTCGCGAGATGATCGCGCGCTAAATCGTGGTTGCCGCTTGTGGACGGTTGAGAATCCTTGGCGGTAGTTTCAGTCATAAATCCTTAAGAGAAAGCCCGGTTACATGGGGACTAGCCTACTTTACTGCCAATTGAAGGAGCGGCCCGGCAGCGCTGATGTTTTTTACCAGATCGGCAGGAACGTTGTGCCGCTGCTGGAGATATTCGGGGCTATTGTGCGAGACCCACACTTTGCCTCCCGCATCCTCACTGATCAATGCTTTCAGCGGAAGATCGATCGCGATTGTGGGTGAAGCAACCATGACGGGCGTGCCTCCCTTGGGGCTCCCGAAAAGAATGAGCAGCGTAGGCCGCATCTTCAAACCGACTTTCTCAGCTTCCCCACTATGATCGATGCGGCAAAAAATCGTCAGACCTTTTTCTTGCAGGGTAGATTCGATGCGTTTGAGGGTTTCTGGCACCGAGTAGGGGCTGCTCAAGTGCTGAATTCCGTTGTCGGGAGTTGGAACCATGACCGCCCTCCTAGAACTGAAGAAAGCATTAGAGTAGAGACTTCACGGTCGGCTCAAAAAAGTATGGAGCCGCAAATGCGCGAGTTCCTTCGACATTTCTTGCGCAAAAGCTCGCCGAGGTCGAACCGCGTACACTCCCTGAGCCCCGAGGAACCACTGGCCGCCTGAACTGCCGGCTTTGTGTCTTAGTTCACTCCAGCTGCGGTTCGGCCGGCGCCCGGTGCCATACGAACGATAAACGGCAAAAGGGAATGTTTGGTGCTGCCCGATCGAATGGACTTGAGTCTTGGCGCTTTTCGCAGCGCAACTTTTGCGTGAAACAGGCGGGCCTTCGCGGCTGGCACCGAAATGCCAATCATGGCCGCGGTCTCCTTCATGGAGTGCTCTTGCAATTGTTGAAGCTCGATTACTTTTCGAATGGCTGGCCGCAAGGTGCCGATCGCGCATCTCAGAACATTCTCTCTCTCCATTTGCGCATAACGCTTTTCGGGGTTAGGAGCATGGTCCGGCATCTCCCAGGTCGCCGATTTCTCGCCGGTATCAGTCGAACCGTCCAAGGAGATTTCTTGCGAATTGCGCTTCTTCCGCAAGATCATCAGCGCGGAATTGATCGCAATACGGGTCAACCATGTCGAAAAGGTCGACCGGCCGTCAAATTCCGCAATGTGGAGGAACGCGCTAAGAAAAGAATCCTGCAAAGCATCTTCCGCATCCTCTCTGTTCCTAGTTATGCGATACAACGACCGCAAAATTCTAGGCGCGAGGCGCTCGCAAAGTAGATCGAATGCCACACTTTGCCCGCACTTCGTGGCTCTGACCAGGCTCCTCTCGTCCAGCCTCTCAAAGTCCTCCCTGAAGGCAAGATTCTCGCCCGCTGATTTTTCTTCCTCATATACGACCACACGTTGACAAGCCATATTCCCCCCAGTCGTTTGCTTAACTCCGACGTTCTCGAGCGATCCACTCCCGTATGTAAGGCGAGCAGTGTAGGAGTTCGATGCCTCGCGACTCGCAATCACTGAGGAAGCGGACACCATCGACGTCTACGAGCGTCACATGCTCCATGTCCAAGGCCGCTTCTCTTCCGCAGCCCTCTATCTCTGCCTTTAGTTCATCCAGATGCTCCGATCCAATTCGCCCACTCACGCGAAAAATGGTCTTCTCGCCGTCGGAAGTCTTTTCAATTCTTAGTGTCATCCCGACTTTTCTCTGGAAGGGCTAGGTGCAATCCGTCGCCCAAATTCAAGCAGTTGAAAACAAATGGTTTATAAATGGAAAACCATGCCCAATTTCAGCATTTGCTGATTTTCGGCATTGGCATTCAGGGCTCGCTATGGAATTCTCGTTGGACAAGCGGGGTAAGACCAGGACCCAGGTGCCGAGAATGGTGAGGAGAAGTGGAAAAACAGGACCTCGCATTCAACCGATGGGTTGAATACCAAGAAATTCAGGCCGGAAATCTAAACCGATTTGAACCTATGCTTATTTATACCCAGGTTGGCGATCTTGGACTCGAGGGTCTGACGGGGAACCCCAAGAAGAGCGGCAGCGCCGGAGGGCCCTGAAACTCGCCCTGCGGTTTGTGCTAAGGCGGCTTCAATCATTTCCTTTTCTTTTGTCTCGTCCAAGCGCCCAATTCCCCTCGAAATGGCGGTCAAGCGGACCAACTCATGGGGCAATTCCCGCTTAAGCCAAGTTTCATCAACGGAAAAGGTTTCGCTGTCGCACAAGATTACGGCGCGCTCCACCACGTTTTGCAGCTCACGAATATTGCCTGGCCAGCTGTAATCCTGAAACAGCTGCAAAGTCTTCTTATCAATGTTCCGGAGCTTTTTACCCGCCTTCTTCGCGTAGCGCTCAATAAGGTACTCAACAAGCAGGGGGATATCATCCGCGCGTTCGCGCAGCGAGGGTATTTGGATGGGAAAGACGTTCAACCGATAGAAAAGATCCTGCCGAAATGCGCCGGCCTCGACAGCCACCCTAAGATCCCGGTTCGTGGCCGATAGGATTCTCGTGTCGACGCAAACTGGCTGGCTTCCTCCCACGCGTTCAAACTCCCGTTCCTGTAGCACTCGCAGAAGGGAGCTCTGGGTCTCTACCGGCAGCTCACCGATCTCGTCGAGGAAGATTGTGCCTCCATCCGCTAGCTCAAACCGTCCTAGGCGTCTCTGAGACGCCCCGGTGAAAGCGCCTTTCTCATGCCCGAAAAGCTCGGAGGCGATCAATGTCGGGGGAATCGCGGCGCAGTTCACGCGGATAAACGCACGGTTCGCGCGCGTCGACCGCCGGTGGATGGCGCGGGCGATCATTTCTTTTCCTGTGCCGGTCTCTCCGAGGATGAGGACCGTGGAATCGGTCGCGGCCACCTTTGCGACTTGTACGAGGACTCGGCGGAGCGGTTCCGAGGAGCCGACAATCTCCTCAAACATAGAGACCTTATCCACTTCTTCGCGGAGAGCGATATTTTCTTTATAGAGCTGGTCCTTTAGCTCCTTGATTTGCTCGAAAGCAGTCTCGAGAGCGGCTTTCGCTTCGTATTGCTCGGTCACGTCCATGGTAGTGCCGACGACTTCCGTGATTTCGCCCAACTCATTCATCACTGGGTGTGCAATAGAGTGAAGATGCCTTATCCTTCCGCCCGGAAGAACAATTCGATAGTCGCCTTCAGAATCCTCCCGGTCCTTGCGAGTGGACTCTTTTTCGGCTCTCTGCTCGACTCCTGCCCGATCTTCCGGGTGGACCCTGTCGAGAATATGCGACCAGGTGGGAGTTATTCTCTCAGGGTCGTAGTCATAAATACGAAAATGTTCTTGCGACCAAAAAAGCGCGCGGGTACGCACGTTCCAAGCCCAACTTCCGCTGCGGGTAAGCCTCTGTGCCTCAGCTAGATAACCTTCGCTCCGCCGAAGCGTTTGTTCAGCAAGTTTGCGCTCGGTGAAGTCCGTCGAGCTGCCCACAAATTGGCTAAGTTCTCCGGAGGCGTTAAAGACGGGATGGCCGACGGTATGAATGTACTTCACGGCGCCGTCCGAAAGAAGAATTCGGAACTCGATATCGTATCCGGATTTTTCACGGATAGCCCGCTCGATGGTTCCTTGCCATCTGTCGCGATCCTCGGGATGAACGCGCTCGAGCCGTTCTTCCCAACTCGGCGGCCCTTTTTCTGGATCGAAGCCGTAGATGCGATACCATTCGTCGGAGAAATGCAATGACTCTCTTCCGACCACGCGCCAGACCCAGCTTCCCGTGTGCGTGAGCCGCTGGGCTTCCTCAAGGTGCGCCTCGCTGCTCTGCAAGGTCTCATAGAGAAAACGCAATCTCCCTGCGGTGTCGTTGAAAACCTGGCCGAGTTGGGCAATTTCGTCCTTACCCATAACGGGAACTCGATGCCCAAACTCGCCGCGGGCCAAGGCCTTCGAGCCCTCGATGAGCAGCCCAAGCGGCCACGTGATGCTGCGAGTAATGGCTAATCCCAGGAAAGCTGCGATGAGCAACGTAAAAATGGCAGTAAGCGGGACAATCAGAAGAATTCGTCTTTGTAAACGCACAACTTGCAAAGTGGCTTCTGTCTGCTCGTCGGCAACTTGTTGGGCGATGTTTTTGACCAAAGCCGATGTCCTGGATTCCAGAGGGCGAATTTGGTTGGCTAGGCGCAGGCGAACGGCCTGCCAGTCCCTCGATCTGGCCAAGTCGGTAATAGCCTCGAGCTCCGCCGGCAGTTCGTTTTGAATGACCTCTAGAGTGGGCAGCAGCGCAGCGTCCAACTTTACCTCCGCGGGCAAACTGGTGAGGACATTTCTTGTGCGCCGACTGTCCTCAAGGAGGTCGTTACGAAGAAGTTCCGCTTCGGCCACGAGTTCGGCCGCGTTTTCGGAATGGGCCAGCGCATCGAGGCGCTCATAAAACGACATGAGATTGGTATGTGCTTGCAAGACGACAATCAACTCTTGGTCGACGCCGTTTAGACGCTCCGTTTGAACGCGAACCAGATGGATTTGCCAGAGCAGAACAGCGTTCCCCATCAACATCGCAAGGATGATGAAGACAAAGCATAGGGTCAAACGAGGACCAATGTTGAGCCGGGGAATTCGAAACGATCCCTTGCCAGCTTGTTTCGCCCATCCGGCAAGCTTCGCGACCACTGGTGACTCCCTGTTGTTTGCCTCGATTACGAATGGCCGAGATCACTCGAGGGCGCACTCAAAACCGCGACATGTAAAAAGATATCCAAAACTTTCAGAGAACTTTTTTGCAAGAAGTTCAATTCAGCTTGGAGGGCGGTCCCGGACTGAACTGGGTCACTTCCACCAATCGCTTCTCCAGGTCCGCAGCAGCCACAGACGGAATCTTTTCACCGGTCAAGACGGAGCGTACGGCGCCGATGTACGCCCTGCTGACCTGTTCGTATTTCTCACCGACAACTATGGATGGACGCGCAACCAGACCCGCGCCGTGTTGCCTAGCTTTGGCAAGCTGGGGATACGGATCTAACATTGCAGGCAGTTCATAGAACTCGACGTCCTCAGGCGGCACGGCATGCTCACTACCGCTCGTAAGCTGGGCGTCTCCTCGCAGAAGAAACCTGATAAGCTCAAGCGCTTCGCGCGGGTGGGCAGAAGTTCGGGAAATCGCCAATCCGTTCCCCCCCAGAGTGCTTGCTCGCCCTGCTGCGCCGCCTGGAGTGCTGGTCAGTCCAATCTGGGCAGAATTGCCGGTGGAGGAAGGCGACGGAGAAAAAGGCCAGCCGCCGGTGATCACACTATAATCGGATTGCCAGCCGCTAAGGAAGGCCGCATTTCCTGAGCCCCAGAGATTCTGGGCGTCCCACAATCCGTAGGCCGTCACGCCAGGTGGTGAAATGGAACCCACCCAGCGCGCGGCGCGTCGCCATGCGCGAATCACTTGCGGGTTATTCACACTAATTGTACGGTCGTCTTCGATGATTCGCCCGCCAGCTTCGCTGACTTGCCATTCCAAGCCGCTGCAGGTCAGATCTTCGGTGACGCCGCCTTGCCATACGTAGCCCCAAAAATCTTTCTGGCCTTTGGCCCTTTCACCGGCCTGAATGCGAGTGGCCATCTTCTCGAGCTCATCCCAAGTTTTGGGAGGCTCCGGATAGCCATACTTCCGCAAGAGATTCGGACGGTAATACAAAACACTAATATAAGCGTGATGCGGTATAGCCACCAGCTTGTCACCCACAGTGTAGCTCGCGAGCACCACCGGATTTTGTGAGGAAAGTTGGGTAGCAAAGTAAGGCTTCAGGTCCATGAGATATTGGTTCAATATACCGGACCAGATCACGTCAATGCTGACTACATCAGGAGCGGCGGCGCCTTTCTGGAGCAGCTCGCGCCAAAGAGCGAGCTGATTGAGAGAGCCGTCAGGACGAGGAAGGCGATTGACTTGGATCCCAGTTTTTCTTGTAAAGTCCTGTAACTCCTTGCCTAATCCGGGGTTTAGAGCGGAGGTATCCCACTCCACATCCAGATACGTTACGGTGACTGGTTCTTGCGAAGGCTGCTTCGAACAACCCAGAGCGGAAAACAGTAGTGATAGGCCAACGAGCGAGGAAACGATTACAAACCTCGGCGTCTGGAGTGGACGAGCCTGGACACTGGGGAGGGAAGGGGGGATCATCTTCTATCTAGCCGCCATTTCCGACAGCTTGCCTGGAACTTTGCTAAGTGTAGCGCAAACGGTGGACTCTTAAGCAATTTTCACAAGCAAACACGAGCAGTATTGCAGGAACCACCTGGTGGCCTGGCGCGCTGCCGCGCGCTGCCCGCTCAAGACCATACAAGTGGAGGCAGATGTAGCGCACGGACAAATTGCGATCGCTCTAGAGTCTGCTTGCCGTCTTTTCGCGGGAAAGCGATCAGGGCATGACGGCGGCGTGTACGTGTTCCAGGTGCGCAAGCGACTCTTCAGCGAGTTTTACCTGCGAGGACCGTCCTTCGATTCGATCCGCCAGGCTTCCAGGGTTCGCGCCAGTTCGTCATCGAAGGCAATCGCTACTGAGCGATGAGAGTCTGAGCCGGTCTTCCGGCCAATACGGAGTCGATATTGTCCAGGGCCAGCATCCCCATCGCCACGCGAGTCTCAACTGTCGCACTGCCGATATGCGGCAATAGAAACGTGTTCTTCAGCTCGAGATAGCCTGGATGGATTTGCGGTTCTCCCGCGAATACATCCAGACCGGCGGCAGCCACTTGTCCGCTCCTGAGCGCAGCAATCAGATCTTCGTCTGCGATCAGCCCACCCCGTGCCGTGTTCACGACAACGGCGCCGTGGGGGAGCAGGCCGATGGATTTGGCATTCAGGAAATGGCGAGTCTCCGGAGTTTCGGGCGCGTGCAGACTAAGAAATTGGCTAAGCCGAAGCAGTTCGTTTGGGTCTTCATGGTAAATCGCTTCTTCTTCCAGGTCGGGGGGCAGCTTCGAGTCGTTGCTGTAGTGAATCTTCATCCCGAACCCCCTCGCGCGTCGCGCCATCGCTTGTCCTACGTGCCCCATTCCGAAAATGCCGAGGATCTTGCCACCAACTTGCCAGCCTAAGAGCATCTTGGGACTCAAGGGCCTCCAAGCTCCCGCCCGAACCAGTTCCTGGGCCTCGTAAGCACGACGCGAAGCGCCAAGTAAAAGCAGCATGGCGATGTCGGCCGTTGCTTCATGATTGACACCTGGGGTGTAAGCGACCGAGATTTTCCTGCGAGCGGCGCCTTCCAGATCGATATGCTCAAAACCCACCGAGTACGTGGCGATGACTTTTACTGTTGGCGAGACTTTCTGAAAGAAGATGGAATCCAAACGGTCCAGGTTGGTGACGAATATAGCGTCGGCCCCGTCTGCCGCCGCCAAAAACTGCTCTCGGGTGAAAGGAACCGTATTGGGGTTGCGCCTTGGGTCGTAGTCCCGGTCGATGCGGTCTTCAATTTTCTTCGGAAATTGGCTTGCGACAACCAAAATTGGTTTCTGCACTTTGGTATCTCCGATTTCGGAACTTCGAATTGAATCCGCTGCCAACACAATGCACGCTGTTCCCCTGGAGTCCCGCCTCAGATCTTCGTATCTAATTTGGGTAGGCCACGCGAAGCAGGCTCCCTGATGTCGAGGGCAAAACGTAGCGGAAACCTACGTAGGCCATGCTTAGATGCGCATTCCTGGGTCCACCTGGAGCGTCGAACCACGGAGTGCGATTCACATAGGAATACTGCGTGTAATACTGGAGCGCTCCGTACTTGTCGGACTTCCAGAAGGTCTGCAGCCAATCGAACGTGTATTCCTGAAGGACGCGATTGTTGGTGTTAGGCGAGCCTGGCCCTCCATACCCGATGATCGTGCCCGGAGCGGCAGCATTCGTGGTGTCCGGGAAGAAATTTCGCCCGAAATAATCTTCTCCGTAGTAGACGGCGAATGCGGACTTTTTAGAGGCTATCCACTCAAAGCCGGCTAGGCCCGCTCCGGTGTGCACCATGGAGGGAAAGATGTCGGTTCCCGTGGCGTTCGGCCGAAGGACTACTTGTGGTCCGTCCGATACCAG
>DATMKS010000009.1:0-140491 GCA_035571045.1 Verrucomicrobiia bacterium | reverse complement strand
CGCATTCGGCAGCATTTTGGCGATGTCACCGGGGGTGCGCACGATGCCCGCACCGATAGCGTTTCCAATCGCAACGGCGATGCCGAACCACACACCGAGGACTTGCAGCAGCCGGCCGCCGTTGGGAACAGCGGCCGGCTGCGGTGCCGCAGTGCTGGTGGAAGCCCCGTCCAATGTGTTAGACAATGTGGAGTCTCAGGAGAGTATCGGAAACTCCGCCATCATAATGGCAGGACACTAAAATGCAAGCTGGAAGTCACGGCGCAGCAATGCCGGCGTGAGAAGCGATCGTTCCGATCGAACGTGAGATGGATTGGGGAGACAGGGAACTTGGCTGTAGACCGCGCTCCGATAATCAAAACCGAGATGACCACGAAGCTCGACGTGAGCGGCGACGCGCCGCCTGCGGATGTTTCGGTCGTCATCCCTTGTTTGAACGAAGCGAATTCCATTTCCTTTTGCGTGGAAAAGGCGCTGAAGTCTTTTCAGGCAGCGGGCCTGCGCGGGGAGGTCGTCATCGCGGACAACGGCTCGACGGACGGCTCGATCGAAATCGCCGAAAAACTCGGCGCGCAAGTCGTTCGTGTGGAGCAACGAGGCTACGGTGCGGCATTGCGCGCGGGAATTTCCGCGTCGCGCGGAGCATTCATCATCATGGGCGACGCGGACGACAGCTACGACTTTGGCGAAGTGCCGCGCTTCGTCGAGATGTGGCGGCAGGGCTATGACGTAGTTATGGGCAACCGCTTTCGCGGAGAAATCAAACCCGGCGCGATGCCTTGGCATCACAAGTATGTCGGCAATCCGGTGCTCACGTCTGTTCTGAATCTTTTCTTTCATGCTGGCATCGGTGACAGCCACTGCGGCATGCGCGGCTTCACTCGCGCCGTTTACGACCGTCTGGATTTGCGCAGCACGGGCATGGAATTCGCGTCCGAGTTTGTGATCAAAGCCGCGCAGCTTGGCGCGCGCATCACGGAGATTCCCATCACGCTATGGCCGGACAAGCGCGGCCGCCCGCCGCACCTTCGCAGCTTTCGGGATGGCTGGCGCCATTTGCGATTCATGCTGATGTACGCCCCGAACTGGCTCTTTATTTTGCCCGGCGCGTCGCTTGTGGTGCTCGGGCTTTTTATCGTGTGCTGGCTGCTGCCTGGGCCGCGCCGCATTTCGCCGCACGTTGTTTTGGACATTCATACAATGATTTTCGGCGTGACCTTCACGCTCCTCGGCGTGCAAATTCTTTCGATTGGAACTTTCGCGAAAGTTTTCAGTTATGCGGAGCGGTTCGATCGAAATACGGTGTCTCTGAAGCGCGTGCTAAAACGCGTCACGCTCGAATCCGGGCTGCTTCTTGGCGGCGCGCTCTTTCTAGCAGGTTTTGCGGGATGCGCGTGGGTCACCTGGCAGTGGGCCGAGAGCGGCTTTGGTCCGCTGGCGCAGGTTCGGCAGGTACTTTTCTGGTCGATGTGGCTGTTCATCGGTGTTCAGATTATTTTCGCTTCCTTTTTTCTGAGCATGCTCGGCATCAGCCGCGGCACGTACATCGGCGACTACGATCTAAAATAAATGCCCTACACCGGAATCGACCATTTCATCGCCAGGATGCGTTTTCGCGCCGCCTATCCTCACATTCGTCCTGGTTCGCGCGTCTGCGATCTCGGTTGCGGTTTGGAGGCTGCATTTCTGGATTACGCTTCCGACCGCGTGGCGATGGGCGTGGGCCTCGACGATCAAGTCGCGGACGGCCTGCAAGGCCGCTGGCAGCGTGTGCGCGGGGATTTGCGTTCGCCGCTGCCGTTTCCGGATGGCCACTTCGATCACGTGGTGATGCTTGCTGTTCTCGAACATCTCACCGAACCGGAGAAGGTTTTACGCGAAGCGTATCGCGTCATTGCACCTGGCGGTTCGCTGATTCTGACGTGGCCATCGGCGATGGTTGATCCGATCCTGCGCGTGTTGCACGGCCTCCGCCTCGTCAGCGACGAGATGGAAAGCGACGAACACCAAAAACGCATCCCCGTTGAGACGCTGCAACAAATGCTCCAGCGCATCGGCTTCCAGAAATTCATTCATCGCCGGTTCGAATTCGGCGTAAACAATCTGATGGTGGCTTTTCGCTAAGATTGCGCCGCGTCGTCAGCGACCAGCCCACAATCACTGGTCCGGCGGCGGAGTGTAGGGTTTGATTTCTATGTTGTCGACGTCGGGTTCGACGAGCCAGATTTGGCGGTCCTTGAAGTAGGCGAAGAGCTTGGCGTTCTGGTTTTCATCTAGCTCGCGAGCCCAGATGATTTTTGAACCGTCGATGTCGGCGCCGTTGTAGACCCATTCGTCGTGGATGTTGTGATCGTCGGAGTAGCGCACGATGATGAGGTGCTTTCCGGGAGTGTCGAGAAGCTGTTTCATTACGGCGACTCGGCTCGGGTCGCCCGTGCAGGTCCACCAGAGCGGATCGCAAGCACGGCGCGCCACGTTAACGCACGTGCTTATCACGAGCAGCATGACGAGTGCGCGCGACAGCGCCACGCCCACCGGGCGCGCCTTCCACTTCCTTGTGCGCAGATGGCGCACGGCCTGCGCCAGCAGGGCATAGATGACGCAAGTCAGCGGCGCTGCATAGTGCGGCGCAGACCAAATCACCGCGAAGACCCCTGCAAGGCATAAGAAAAACGTAACGACCAGCAAGCGCATCTTGCGGTCCCGAAACGCAAACGGCAGGGCAGGGAAAAGGAACAGCACGCTTGGCCAAAAGAATTCCACGCCCATTCTCGCGAGTTTTTCCGCCGTCACGTCCCGCGCATCCTTCCAAGTGGTTTGGTAGTCTTCGCGCTCCCAGCCGTTGTAGAAATCCTCGAATTGCTGGTTGTGGTACGTAAGTTCGGGCTTGAGGTGCTCCCACAGAAAGAGCGGCGTCGAGTGATAAGTTCGCGTATTCAGAACGTGCGGGAAGAGCAGGGCGTTGCCTGTTAGCCGCCAGTTGTAATACCCGATGAATGCAAGAGTCAAAACAAGGACGGCGGATAGCGGCAGCAAGACCGTTCGAATGCGAGCGCCGATTGCGTCGCGCGATTTTATTTTTCCCGCCAGCCACGCGAGGAGCCACACTCCGGCTGGAACGCAAAAGAGAAGCCCTTCATACGGGCGGCTATTTGCGAGAATGGCGATGCCCAGCCCAAGAAGCAGCGCGCTGCCCACGCTGGCACGCCGCGCGATGCGCGCCAGCGCTCCCAACACGAGCGCTCCGCCGGCGGCTGCCACGGCTCCGCCCCAATAGCTGTTCATCCAATAACTGGCGATACCCAAATTGAGCGCCGCAAACACCCCGCCCAATAGGGCCCATCGCGCTGGCATCCACGCTTGGAGCATCCACAAAATTGCGGCACACATGGCGGCGGCGCTGAGCAACACGCCTATCCACGGATCGCCGAGCAACTGCCCGATGGCCATCACGAAGCCCTGCGCAGGCGGGTACATCGAGGCATAGGCGGGAAACCAATTCACGTGAAACGTTTCGAAGCTCATCCACATCGGGTGAGTTGGATTGGCGAGACGGCCGTGCGCAAACGTGTCCGCCATCAGCAGATAGCTGAATTCGTCGTGAATGCCTGGGATGGGCACGGGCAGCAGAGGCAACACCGCGAGGCGGATGGCCGCGACAGCAACAAACATCGAGCAGACGGCGAGTTTCTTACGCTGCGCGAAACGCGAGAGGGATTTTTCGATTCGACGAAAGACGCTTTCGCCCAGGGTTGGCTTCCAGAGCGCGAGCAGCCCGAGAACAAGCGTGAGCAGCAGCCCAATTTCGGCCGTGGGCCAGAAGTGGGTATCCGATTGGCTTCCGAGGGGATTCATTTCTCGAGAGGGATTCTAACGTGGATTGCTTGCGGAATGCGCGCGTGAGAAAGCACACCACAATTGAGGTACATGGATTTATTAAGCCAAATATAGAGGCGTGCGAGACACTGAGAAAAGCGGCAGCAGGGCTGCCGCACTCCAAGGTGCGGGATCAGCGTTCGATTTCCATCTCGGTGTTTTCGGCGGGCGATTCGGATTTCTTGGTGCTTGCTGCTCCTTCCTTGAAATCCGCAAGTTCCAATCGCAGGTTGCCAGCGTTAGAAGAAAAAGCAAGGCCAGTTTCCATGCTCACGGTGCCAGACCGGATCATCTTCTCGATTTCTCCATCGAAGTGCTGCATGCCTTCGGTGTCGCCATCGCGCATGGCGTCGAGCAAGGACTTCCCCTCGGTTTCGCCCTTCTCGACATATTCGCGAGTGCGCATGGTAGAGGTGAGAATCTCGATGGCGGCGACGCGGCCCGTGCCATCTTTGCGGGGCAAGAGGCGCTGAGAAATGATGGAGCGGAAGGCCTTGGAAAGCCGGTTGCGTATGCCTTGCTGATCGCTCATGGGAAACGCACCGACGATGCGCTCGACAGTTTTCGCGGCGTCAATGGTGTGCAGCGTGGAAAGGACGAGATGCCCAGTTTCGGAGGCTTCCAGGGCGATTTCAATCGTCTCGCGGTCGCGCATCTCTCCGACGAGGATTACTTTCGGAGCCTGGCGGAGGGCCGCGCGAAGAGCGAGGGAGAAAGTGGGAGTATCGCTGTGAAGCTCACGCTGGTGAATTGTAGCTTTCTTGTGTTTGTGAAGAAACTCGATGGGATCTTCGATGGTCAAGATGTGAAACGCCTTTTCCGTGTTCATCATGTCGATGACGGCCGCCAGCGTAGATGACTTTCCCGAACCCGTCGGCCCGGTTACGAGGACGATCCCGTTTCTCAACTGCACGACTTCCCGCATCTTTGCAGGCAGATTCAGTTCTTCAAAGCTTGGAATGCGGTCCGGTATCACGCGCATAACAACGGCGCAGCTTCCGCGCTGACGGAAAATATTGACGCGGAATCTGCCCACGCCGGCAACTCCGTAGGAAAGATCCGCCGAACCTTCTTGCTCGAGCTTCCGGATGGGATGTTCGTTTTTGCCCATCAAGTCTCGCGCGATGTCGTCCGTATCTTGCGCGCTGAGGCATTCGAGCCCTTTGAACTTCAGCTCGACCAGCTGGCCGCTGACTTCAATCTGCGGAGCGCGGCCAGGCGAAAAAATCAGGTCGCTCACATGCCCATGAGATTTGAGCATCGCGGTGATGAGCTGGGCGGTGTCAAATTTGCGTTGCTGCGGTGGCGCCTGTGGTGGAGCGGCTTGCGCCGCCACTACTTGAGTTGGGTTTCCCATTGGTTCTTAACCTGGTCACCTGAGGAGAGGTTGGGTCGAACGAGTAACGACAGAGACGATTGTAAACGTTGGGAAGGACGCGCGGGATATAACTCTGAGCGGACGTGCTCAAAAGTCACCGGGATGGAGACGACTTGCCTTCCCAGACCGCAGGCATCAGCGAGCCGCAACGTTCCGTTTGGAACTGGCGCGGCTCGTTCGACGGCGACTGTCCTGCCTGCGACAATTCGTCGTGCAAGAATGAGGAGAATAGATTGTCAGTGCGCTATTTCGAAGCGCCATCAATGAAGCTGGCGATGTTGGCTTTGAGCTTGGCGAGATCCTCGTCGCGCAGATACATCATGTGCCCCGCGTCGTAATACTGCAGGTGAATATTTTTCTGCAGTTTTTCCGGCAGGCCCAGATGCTCCATGGTAAATTCCGTGGCGTAGAAGGGCGTGGCCAGGTCATACAATCCATTTTCGACTTCGATTTGCAGATGCGGATTCGTAAGCATTGCCTGGATCAAATCGCCTTCAACGTTCGGCGAGCCGGGAAAACCAAAGTTTTCACCGCTACGATGCTTCCAGTCCCAACTGTTGCCCGCTTCATCGGAGCCGGTGTGGTAGACCTTGTCGTGCCCGAACTTGAGCTCTTCGCGAACGTAAGTATTGAAAGCCGCAGTGAAGGGGCCGGTGATCGAAGTGTCTTGTGGATCGTATTCGGCGAACTCTCCGAGCAAATCGTAGCTGTAGCCTGAGAAGCGGGCGTCGAGACGGCCGGTTGTTAAGCCGCGGCTGCGCTGCAGTTCTTTCATGAATTGCGGGAGGTTCACGCGCAAGTCGGCTTTGATCAGATAATCTTCGCTCAGGCCGGTGTAGCGCGAGAGCTGTTTCGCGACTTCGGCTTTTTCTGAAGCGCCGAGCTTCGCGCCTTTCACAAGCGCGTCCAGGTATCCCGTTTGCGCAAAATGGCGCGCTTCTTCGAGAAATCCGCTGAGATTATCTGGGCGGTTTTTGAGCACCTTGTGATACCACGCCGTCGCCGCATAGCTCGGCAGATAGAAAACGTAGGGCATGTCCTCGCCGGGATTGAACGAAATCGTTCCGAGATCGAGCACGGAGGAAATCAGGACAATGCCGTTGAAATCCATGCCATCGTGCGATTGCAGATAGTTCGAGAGGGCTGCGGAACGAAACGTGCCGTAACTTTCGCCAATCAAGAACTTGGGCGAATTCCAGCGGTTATTGCGGCTGACATAAGTGTTGACGAATTGCGCGAGCGATTTCACATCCTGGTCGACGCCCCAGAAATCCTTGTCTTGCGATTTGCCGACGGCGCGGCTGAAGCCGGTGCCGACGGGATCGACGAACACCAAATCCGTTTTGTCGAGAAGACAGTTTGGGTTGTCGGTCAGTTTGTAAGGAGCGGGCGGCGTGGCGTCGGCGTTCACGGTTACGACGCGCTTCGGGGAGAAGGAACCCATGTGCAGCCACACGGACGCGGAGCCCGGGCCGCCGTTGTAGACGAACGAGATGGGGCGCTGGCTTGGATCTTTGACGTCGCTCCGCGTGTAAGCAGTCGAGTAGAGCAGAGCGATGGGTTCGTCCTTTTCGTTCTTCAAGAGAATTGTTGCCGCGGTTGCTTTGTAGGGAATCGTCTGGGTGCCGATTTTGATCGAGTGGTCCGTGACGGAAGATTCTTCCTTTGGCGCAGGAGCGGGTGCGGCGTCGGCTGGTTTATCGGCAGGTTTTGCGTCCTTGTCTTGGGCTTTAATGCCGAAGGGCATTGCCATCAAACACAAAACCAGAGCCAAGAGAAACGTACAGTGCTTCAAGATGCTCATCGCGACTTTCTCCCATCCAAATTGAATTTGGCCACCCGCCGAAACGGAAGATTGTAGCTCTTTTTGCTGCGCGCTTGTCTCACTTCTTCTCATGGAGAAGAAACGCGAGCCCCGTGGTTTTTACCTCGGGAGCGAGAGTCAGCGCGCTCAGATCATCGGCGATCCAGTCCGCTCCGGCGGATAAAAGTTCGTCCTTTGTCGACGTAGTGAGAAGTGCAAGCACATGGGCGCCGGCCGCTTTGCCGGAGCGAACTCCAGACGCTGCGTCTTCGGCAACAACGCATTCTGCCGGACCTATTCCAAGAATCTCCGCGCCCTTCAGGTAGGGATCTGGAAAGGGCTTGCCACGCTGGAGATCGCTCGCGGTGACCAGATGTTTCGGGATCGGCAGTCCTGCCGCGCGCAAGCGTACCTCCGCCAACGCCCGAGTCGCTGAGGTGACAACCGCCCAGCGATGTTGGGGAATCGATTGCAGGAGGGTTAGCGCTCCGGGAAGAGCTACAACATCGGCGATGTCCGCGATTTCGCGGCGCTCGACTTCGCGATCTTCCGCGTGGTGATCGCCGTGGGGCAGCAATTCGATGATTGTGGCCAAGCTCGGGCGGCCGTGCGCTTGGCGCACGACTTCGCTGGGAACCAAGCCGTGTTCGAGGGCCCAGCTGGTCCACACGCGAGCGACGGCGGGCGTGGAATCGACAAGCACACCGTCCATGTCGAAGAGCACAGCACCGCACTGAATCAAAGTCACCGGCAGAGTTGTATTCCCCCCGTCAAGGATGTCAGCGCGAAATGCTTCTAGACTACTGGAGTCCGGGAAAACAGGAAAGGTTGGGGTGGGAGACGGGATTTGAACCCGCGACTTTCGGTGCCACAGACCGACGCTCTACCAGCTGAGCTACTCCCACCGCCGTGCGATTGACCTAGTTTACGCTACTTTCTCGCGAGGGAAAAGCGGGGATGAAAAGCAGCAGGCGAGCGCGGCTGCCGCGGCCAAATTGCGAATAACATGGTCCGGCTCCTTGCAGCCGCATTTCATGAATCAAAAACCCAGCCTGGAGCATCCAAATTTTATTGCGGGATTGCAAGAAGCGGGTCCAAACGCTTACAGTACGCTATGCAAAACTCAGCCCGGGCCTGAGGATCCGTGGTTCCGCATCTGTTCTCCGTGGCTGCTGGGAACGGCCTTCCGCGAGCATTTGCCGCTGCTGAGCAGTTCGAGCTTTTGCAAGCACGATAGCCGGCGGACCGTTGCTTTTCGCGTTCCGCAAGACGCGGCTAAAGTTTCTTGGAGTCCGCGGAGATTGATCAGGGCGTGCGATGACTTAGCTCCGCAGGCGAATCAAAGCCGGTGGCGAGATTGAGATTCAAATGATCATCGATTATCCAGCGTGGCGGTCCAAAACCAAGGAGGCTGATGGGAATTCGGGCGGCGGTCTGCTCTTGAGACTGGAGTTTCAGAGCGATCCCAGTCTGCTCTGCGCGGTGCGTGGCACCATGGAACGCTTGACGGAAGCGTTCGGATTCCCCGAGCCGGAGTGCAGGGCCGTTACACGGGCTGTCGACGAAGCGCTTACGAATATCATCCGGCATTCGTACAAAGGCCGGCTGGATCAGCCGATTGAGATGCTACTCTGTTGCGTTCGCCGGCAAGCCAATGGTGAGGCTTCCGATGGGCTTGAGATACTGCTTTGCGATCAAGGCCCGTCCATCGAGCAGGCAGATCTTTGCATGCGAGCGCTCGAGGAAGTAAAGCCGGGCGGGCTGGGGCTTCATTTTATTAAGCAGAGCATGGACATCGTCGAATACAAACGCACGAACGGGACCAACTGTCTCCGCTTGGTCAAATACGTTCGCGCGGCGAAGAAGAGCGTGAACTCGTAAGACTCGAAGGAGAACATACTGTGCAGATTTCTAGCCGGCAACTCGATAAAACCACAATCTTCGACCTGTCGGGAGACATCGACCTAGCGAATTCACCAGCCGTTCGCAAGGCCCTCCTGCATGAAGTGCGTGACAACCGCACGCCGCGCGTGGTGATGAACCTCAGCAAGGTGCGGTACATCGACAGCTCCGGAGTAGCTTCCCTGGTCGAAGGCCTGAAGGCGTCGCGCGATGTCGGCTCGCGCTTCATTCTTTTCGGGTTGAGCACCTCCGCTCGCGAAGTCCTGCAGCTCTCGCGCTTGCTCAAGATTTTTGAAGTTTATGACAACGAAGAGCAGGCGCTCGCGGGCTAACAAATTTATTTCGGGGGCGGCAGGTTTTCCCGAGTTTCACTGAATTGCGTTACAGGAAAGGGAGTCGCGCGCAATAGCGATGCAATTCGTGTCACAAATCGGCGACGGCGTGACGAACAGCCTTGCCTATGTCGGCTCCCTGGCTACGCTGGGGGGCCGCGCGGCCTATTACACGTTTATCGGGCCGTTCCGAGGCAAGCCGCTGCGCTTGCAGCGCGCCGTTTCGCAGGCCATGGACGTGGGTGTCCGGGCTTTGCCGATTCTTTCTTTGATTACGTTTTTTATTGGATTGATTCTCGCGCTTCAAGCCGCTTACGAATTGCGACGCTTTGGCGCGATGAACTATGTGGCCACCGCCGTGGCGGTTTCGATGTCGCGCGAACTTGGGCCGCTCATCACGGCCATCGTGGTCATCGGCCGGTCGGGCTCGGCGTTCGCCGCGGAAATCGGCACGATGAAAGTCACCGAAGAGATCGACGCACTGGAAACGATGGCCATCAGCCCGATCCGGTTTTTGGTCACGCCGAAATTTTTGGCGATGATTGTGATGCTGCCCTGTCTCACGATTTGGGCCAACGCCATGGGCATTCTCGGCGGCTCGCTGTTCGGTGTAGCGCAAGCCGATTTTACGTTTCGCCGTTATATCCAAGCCTCGCTGGATTCGCTTTTTCTGCGCGACATCATGACCGGACTGGTGAAGAGCGTGATGTTCGGCATTACCATCACGGCCGTAGGATGCCAAGAAGGACTGGCGACAGGAGCAGGCGCGGAGCAGGTCGGCCGCTCAACGACCAGGGCTGTTGTCGTCTCGATTTTTCTCGTCGTGTTGGTGGATCTGGTTTTTACGAGCCTGTTCTTTTTCGTAAGCGGCAGTTAGGAACGTGTGACCTTGCCCACGGATACGGAAAACACGGATTTGCTCGATTCGCAGGTGATGATCTCTCTGCGCGATGTGCGCGTGAGTTATGGCGAGGTCGAGATCCTCCACGGCGTCTCGTTTGACGTGAAGCGCGGCGAAACGCTGGTGATTCTCGGAGGCTCCGGCTCCGGCAAGAGCACGCTGCTGCGGACGCTGGTTGGCCTGGAAAAAGCAAGCTCGGGAGAAATCTGGATCAAGGGCAAAAATATCGCCGCGATCCCCGATTCGGAAATGGACGAGATTCGCAAAAAAATCGGCATGTCGTTCCAGGGCGGAGCGCTGTTTGGCTCGATGACCGTCGGTGAAAACGTAGCCTTGCCGCTTCGTGAACACACCAAGCTCGAAGACTCGACCATCGAAATTATGCTGCGCCTCAAGCTCGAACAAGTTGGACTGGAAGGATTCGAATACTACATGCCTTCGCAACTCAGCGGCGGCATGAAGAAGCGTGCGGCCGTCGCTCGCGCCCTGGCCATGGACCCGGAGATTCTTTTCTTCGATGAGCCATCGGCAGGATTGGACCCCATCATCGCTGCCGGCATTGACCAGTTGATTCTGGAACTGAAGCAAGCGTTCCGCATGACCATCATCGTGGTCACGCACGAACTGGCCAGCGCCTACTTGATCGCCGACCGCATGGTGCTCATCGACAAAGGCCACGTCGTGGCCATCGGCACGACCGCGGAAATGCGCGCGAGCACGCAACCGCGTGTGCGGCAATTTCTCGACCGCGTGCCCGAGCCGGAAGTGGCGCGCGAAATGGATTATCTGCAAATGCTCACGCAAGACCGCCGCTTGTGACGAGCGCTAGCAGGGGAAAGAGGACGTGATGGCAGGAAAGCGCGAATCTGTTTTCGTGGGGCTTTTCGTGATTGTCGCCGCAGGGGTATTGATCGGCATGGTGTTTGCCATCTCCGGGGCCTTCGGCCGCGTGACGAAGACTTATCATGCTTATTTTCCGTTCGCCGGCGGAATCGAGCAGGGCGCATCCGTGCGCTATGCGGGTGGCCCCAAAGTTGGCCGCGTGGAAAAATTAGCCATCGACCCGAAGAATCCCGCGCAAATCGACGTTATTTTCAGCGTGCAAACCGATCTGCCCGTCAAGACAGACAGCCGCGCCAAAATCATGAGCATGAGCCCGTTGGGCGACAATCACCTGGAAATTCTCCCAGGCGGCGCTCAGACTGCGCTCGCCCCTCCAGGCTCCCTGTTGCCCTCGGACGCTTATGTGGATTTCAACGCTCTCACCGCGCAGCTGAATGACATCGCGCCGCAAGCGAAGCAACTCATCCAATCACTCAACGATCGCTCCTCGGAATTGAAGGTGACCGTCGAACGCGTGAATGACCTCTTGAGCGCCCAGAACCGCGCAAATCTCTCGGCTACTCTTGCAGACACGCGCGGCATGATTGAAGAAAACCGTCCGCAGATCAAGTCCACGATTCAGCACTTGGATACCGTGAGCCAGAAGCTGGAACCGCTTCTGCAAGACCTGCGCAATACGGCCGAGGTAGCCAACAAGACGCTCGATCACATCGACGAGTTTCTCGGCGAAAACCGCGCCGACGTCCACCAATCGGTGGTCGAGCTTCGCAAATCCTTGACAACCCTCACCGACATTACCAACCGCGTCGACCAAACGCTCGACGTCAACACCGAAAACATCGACGAGCTTCTGGACAATTTCCGCCGCGTCTCCCAGAACCTGAAAGAATTCACGAACACCATCAAGAAACGTCCTTATACTCTCATTCGCGCGACCAATCCCACCGAACACAAACCCGGTGAACGCCAATGAAGCGAGGAAAAAGCGAACACATGACGAGCTCCACTGAACTGCCCACTAACCCGGCGCGCGCCGTACGTGAACGCCGTGTTTTTCGGAAACTCTCTTTGTGTTCGCTCGCGTTGACGGTTGGTTTAGCGGCCGGCTGCGGCGCTGCCCGGCCCAGCAAGTACTATCAATTAACAATTCCTGGAGACCTGGCGCCAGCGGCGAATCCAAATCCCATTCCCGTCACGCTCCTGATTGGCCGCATGACAGGCCCCGCGCTCTATCGCGAGGACGAGATCGTCTATAGCTCCGGCGGCGAGGGCATGGGGACCTATGAATATCATCGCTGGGCGGAGCCGCCCACGGAGATGATCGCGGAAATTATGCTCCGGCAGTTACGCGCGTCCGGCCATTATCGCGCAGTTTATGCTCTGCGAAGCGATATCCACGGAGATTTTCTTTTGCATGGGCGTCTTTATGACTTCAAGGAAGTCTCAGGAAGTTCGGAGGTAGCCCGCGTCACTATGGAGCTCGAGCTTCGCAACATCAAGACGGCAGCCTCGGTCTGGTCGCACTTTTATTCGCATGACGAACCCACTGCGGGGAAAGACGTTGACGCGATTGTCGCGGCTCTCGACAAAAACGTCCAGCAGGGCATTGCCGAATGCCGCACCAGCCTTGATGAATACTTCGCGGCACATCCGCCCCAGCAGCCCGCACCATAGTCCGAGTCCGCATTTCTCACAAACATTCGCGCGCAGGAATTCCCTAGGGGCACGCCATGCCCGTCCGAATGGAATTTTCGGTAAGTTGTCGCGGTGTTGTCAGCCGACACGCCGCAAGGTCAACAACGTAACGTCGTCGTCCAACTCGGGGCGTCCCCGGTGAGATTGCACACCGTCCAGCAGCGCCGAGGAGAAATCAGGCAGCCGTACGGGCCCCTGAAACTTAGCCAGCGTCGATTCCGCCAGACGCAGGAACCCGCGTGGCGTCAGCTGGTCGCCGCTGGGTGACTGCACTTCCGTCGCTCCATCCGAAAACGCCAGAATCATGTCGCCCGGACGAAGCTGAATGCTCTGCTCGCTGTACATCTCTCCCGTAACGATGCCGAGCGGCAAATTCTCCATCCCTTCTCCCAACTCAAAAAACTTTCCTTCTCTCGCCCTCCAAAGCAGCATCCGCGGATGCGCCGCATACGCAAAATTGAACTCACCCGTCCCGCCATCAAATGTCCCGGTCACCACGGTCGTCAGCCGCAACGCTTCGCTCGATTTCTCCGAATCCAGCGTAAATTCGTCGTTCAGCGAGGCCAGCAGCCCCGCGGTATCGCGAACATCCTGAAATTTGTGCAGCAAGTGATGGACGTGCCGCGCCACTTTGCTGGCCACATACCCATGCCCCACACAATCCGCCAGCACCACCCGCGCAATATTGTCGCTGCACGAAAACACCGCAGAAAGGTCCCCGCCTCTCTCCGCGCCGGAGGGTATGGCGATGACGTCCGCCTCCAGCCCAGCCAGCTCCAGCGAACGATGCGCCCTCTCGTTCCCCGCCCATAATTCCATGCACCCAAACGGCCGCGCGGCCGACGTCGTGCACACAAACATTTCCGGTTTGGTTTTCTTGAACTTCATAATATTTTTGATGCGCGTACCCGCCAAATCGCTACGTGCCGCGCCCGCGCAACGCCCAAGTTTACTCGGCCCGTTTCACAGATGGAAATTCTGCCACAGGCCGTGGCAGGCCGATTTCCGCCGATTCAGTTAGCCAGGAGTTACAATCCACTAGCGACTTTCCATTTCCTCATTTCACTGGAGTTGGCTAATAGGGCTGGTCTTTCTGCTGGAGTTCCTCACGAACTTTGGGAGTAATCCAGACGAGCTTCCCTCCGAGTCCCTGAATCGTATCCATCGCATAGATCGCATTCATGTATAGCGTGTCGTGGTCAGCTTCGAAGTAAACCGTCCAGTCCGCCCGACGACTCAGTTCTTCCTTCAGTTTTGTCCCCAATCCCTCTCGCGATACCAATTGTCCGTTGACATAGTATTTCTCGTCCACAGCGAGATATACGCCTAGAGTTTCCTTCGATGGACTCTTCTGGCTTGGCAGGGAATACCGCGTTCTAAGCTCGATAGGTAACCCATGGGAATGGCCCCGCCCGACAAAAATCATGAAAAAGAGAACTAGGATCCACAGTACGGCACCATGCATGAGGCCAAAATTCGGCAGCCGCGTGATCAAAGGCATTGGACGGTGACGAAGCAGCCGCAAATGGTTTCGAGGAACCACCTCGGGAAAGAAACGGAGAGAAACTTCTTTCGCGAAGTATCTCCGAAACCAAATTCCTAGCGACCAGGCAACGCAGCCCAGGCCAACGGCGCCAAAGTAGAGGAATAGGTTCGAGAGGATGTTCGTGCCTTCCTCATATTCGTACAAATCAGGTGTTCGAATGACTACTCGAGGCTGTCGTTCTTTCAGACATTCGGTGCCCTTGGGAAACGTCATCTTCAGCAGGTAGGCCCCGGACTGAGCTCTGAAACCGTCCAAGTTCATTCCATTAGCCCATCCAAATCCTGTGGAGGACTCTGCCCACGGCACGCTGTGTCTCTCGTACCATCTGGCGAGACGATCTACCTTCCAACTTGGGCGCGGGAGCGTGCCTGGAGAGCAATATTCCGAATGAACATCCTGGGATTCGTTAAACTCGAGATACACCCAGTACGTTCCGGGGAAATTAATGTTGAAGTGGATCGTCTGAATCTTCTGGGAATTAAGCTCGGCGGGGACATCGACAGGTTCCGTGCTGCGCGAGTTGAACCAGTGTTGGATGTAGTGAGGCACAAGCAGTCCAACGAGAAGAGTCACCACCCCGGCGATGAGGAGAGGTCTTGGAGCCATTTGCACTAGTGTATTGGACACCCGAGACCGCAAATGGGTGCCCGGTTTCATGAGTTCCTAACGAGTAACCAAGCCTGGCGCCCAACCGCGCACTGAATCCGTTGGCCAGTCACGAGCCCGTACTTCGCCACGTTACCTAAATCGTCGCAACCCGCGTACGCCGCCTCACGCCCTCTCCGTGTCTTGCTAGACTATTTCCAGAGGAATCGCGTCCCCGCGCATGAGCCCCTACGAAACGGATCGCCGCCATCTCGAGCGGCAAATCGTCTACGCGCGCCCCATCGTCGTTTTGCTTTCCATTCTGGCGCTGCTCGAGCAGCCGAATCCTCAAGCCGCCAGACGCTCCGTTTCTTTCCTCGTCGCCTACCTGATCGTTTCTCTTGCGGTCATCGCGCTCGAACGCTTCCTCCGCAAACGCTCTTGGCATTTACCGATTGCTTGCGATCTTCTGGCGCTCGGCTTTTTCATGTACATCAGCCCGCTGTCCGTCCCGGTCTGGTTTCCGTATCTCTTCATCTGCTGGGTCGCGGGGATGCGCTGGGGACTTCGCGCCGCAATCCCCCTCGCCGGCGCGCTCGCCCTCATGCTCGTTCTGCTCACCGCCGTGAAAGGCGAAATCGGCTGGATGCGCGTCATTGCCTGGGTCGGTCTAGTCGGCGGCACGTTCGCCGGCGGTGCTGCCCTGGCCTTCCTCGCCGACCGCAGCCGCCACTTCGCCTCGCAAAACGACTTCTTCTCCCGTATCACCGCCACTCTCCAAGTCGACCAGGGCCTCGCCGAATCCCTTCGTCTCCTCCTCGACGAACTCGCCCGAGCGTTCAGGGTCGAGGTCGCCCTCCTCGCCTACCGCGACACCGATCTCGAGCGCATTTACCTCTGGCGGCTCAAGGCCGGCGAAAGCGAGCGCCTCGTCCCAGAAAGTTACTCCCTCGCCCGCGCCGACGGCTTCCTTCTCGACGACATGGACGCCACCGTCTGCTGGAACAGCCTTGAAGGCGCAGGCAGCGGCTTTGGATGGGACCGCCGCGATGGCCGCCGCCTCAACAGCCTCCCGCGCCTCCCTGGCCCCACGCAGCAAGAGCTCGGCATGCGTTCCATGCTTTCCGTAACCTTTGACCAACTCGGCCAGCCTGCCGGTCGCCTCTTCCTGATCAACGGCCGCAAGCCCTTCGAACGCCCCGATCTCGCCTGGCTCGAACGCATCTCCCGCCACGTCGGCCCATCGCTCGAAAACGTCTTCCTGCTACGCCACCTCCGCGCCCGCGCCATCGAAGGCGAGCGCAGCCGCATCTCCCGCGACCTCCACGACGGCATTCTGCAAACCCTTCTCAGCATCGAAATCCAACTCGATGTCCTCCGCCGCAGAGTCGCCGCCGCTCCCGACCAGGCCGAAGCCAGCCTCGGCAACCTCCAGCACACCGTCAAAAACGAGTCCGCCGAGCTCCGCCGCATGGTCACTGACCTGCGCCCCCTGCGCGTCCAGAGCGCTGACCTCGTCGATTTAATGCACGGTTTCGCCGAGCGCTACCGCAACGAATCCACCCTGGCCCTCGACGTCATGATCGAATCCGCCGACCTGCACGCTCCCGACCGCGTCTGCCGCGAGATTTTCCAGATTTACCGTGAAGCACTCAACAACATAAAAAAGCATGCGAAGGCTTCCCATGTCGTGGTAAAACTGTCGCAGGACGACAGTCGCATCGTTTTGGTAGTTGACGACAACGGCGAAGGTTTCAGTTTCGCCGGCAGGTTTACTGGGGATGAACTCGACCGCCTGCGACTGGGTCCGATTTCCATCAAGGAGCGTACGCGTACTGTGGGAGGCGTTTTGACCGTTGAGTCGAACCCTGGCCATGGAGCGCGACTAACAATCGAAGTCCCGCTCGGTTGACATGGCCAAAACTAAACAGCAAATTCGCGTCCTACTAGCGGACGACCACGCGATCTTTCGCGACGGCCTCCGCAAACTCCTTGATTCCGACGAGGACATCACTATCGTCGGCGAAGCTCAGAACGGAGCGGAATGCATCAAGCTCCTCGCCAAACTCAAACCCGAAATCCTGCTGCTCGATCTCCGCATGCCCGATAAAGACGGCCTCGCCGTGCTCGAAGAAGTCAATTTCGATACACTGCCCACGCGCGTCATCGTGCTGACCGCCGCTGAAGACGACCGCGACGTGGTTCGCGCCATGCGCCTCGGCGCTCGCGGCGTTGTGCTGAAGCAGTCCGCCACCGATCTCTTGGTAAAGAGTATTCACCGCGTTCACGCTGGCGAAATCTGGCTCGATAACCGTATGACCGCCGAGGTAATGAAAGCTTTCTCGAAGTCCTCCGAGTCCGGCCCGCGCCGCGAAAAGCCCCTCTTGAGCGACCGCGAAAAGGAAATCGTTCAGCTAGTCGCCCAAGGTTTCCGCAACAAAGAAATCGGCGAAAAACTTTTCATCAGCGAACAAACCGTAAAAAATCACCTCCACAACATCTTCGACAAATTAGGTGTCTCCGACCGGCTCGAACTCGCCCTCTACGCAATCCACCACCGCCTTATCGACCAGACCTAGCGGCACGATACTTCGCACCCGGTCGCGACTCACGGCGCCGTTGGCTTGGACTGCGCGGGTTCTTGGTGCAACGCCGGTGTCTCCCCGCCCTTCGCCGCCGTCGCAGGCCCCGGTTTCGAGAGTCCCTGCGATTCGTAAAATGCGTTGAAGAAAAACTTGTATGTGCCAAGCGACTGCCCGCGCCACTGCGGACGGAAACCCAACAAGTAAACGCGGCCCTTGCCGTATTGTACTTCCAGCGCCGCGGCTTTTCCCTGGATGCGCTCTGGACGCAGCAAGTATCCGCTCATCAGGGGGCTCTCGTCTTTCGGGTACGCCGCGAGGACGCGTCCCCGGAATCCCTCCTTGGCTTCGAACGCCGGTCCCCGCTCAAACATCACGATTGGATCGTGCGGTAATCCCCACGTCGCCGAATGCGCCATATCCTGCACTTCGACGCGCAACAAGCAGCCGGAGCAGAAAAATTCCTCATCCTTCAGCCCAGCCAGAACATTCCTCACCGGCAGGCCCAGTTGATCGACGGCAAACACCGATGCATTGTTAAATGTAATCAGCGTACCTCCCGCCAACACGAACTCTCGCAGCGCCATCACTCCGAGTTCGCCGATACCGCCCACGTACTCTCCCGGTACGCTTCCGGCTCCGAATCCGCTGAAAATCGCTTCGGGCGAACCATCCGGAATCAGGATGGCGTCGAACCGCTCTCGCAAATTACCAGCCTGAATATCGCCGTTGCGTAACGCGACTGGGTCAAACTTGAAATTTTCCAGGATCCACCGCGTCCACCCCTCATCAATGAACGGAACCCAAGCTCGATACAGCCCAACACGCGCCTTCTTCACGTTAATTAGATCTTTCGGCGCCGCCGCGATGGCTTTGAGCGCAAGCGAATTATCCTTGGCAAGTCCGTCAAGTTTGTCACGCTCGATCCCGGACACCACAATCGCGCCCGCTTCGGTCCCATCGGAAGTTTCAGTTTCGCCAGGCGCAAAACTGGCATGTCCTCCGCTCGCAAGCACCTCATTCAACAATTTGAAGCTCGCATTCGATTTGTGGCTCAAGACATACACGCTACCCGTCCCGCTCACGCTCCCCGCAGGCGGCGCGAACCCGTTGAGCTTTTCCAGTGCGCCCCGCTCCGCTGCTCCAATCGGTTGCAGCACCGGCGCCACCTGTATGCCCATCTGCATCGGCAGCGTCCAGCCTGTCACGTCGTACGGCAATTTCGGCGGGCTGCTCGGCGTTTCGCGCAGATCCGGATAGTGCTGCGGCTCAAACAATTCCTTCACCAGCGGCGAGAAGGGCTGATCCATCAGCACCACCCACGTTCCGGGCGCGTATTCGCGGCCGTTCGCATGGAATGGTTTCGTTGCTTGCTGCACTTCGATGCCGTTGATCATCAGTTTTTGCACCAGCGTCGCCGTCGTCGGCAGATCCCGCTGCTCGCGCGAAATCACGTAACCGAACGGCGCCTCCTTGCGAAACCGCTCGACGTTGTCCCGCGCTGCCTGGTAGCGGTTATAAAGAAGCTCTTCGTGATATTTCGCGGCCGTGTCCAGCACGGACATCGAAGCACCCTGCATGTAATTCACAGCGTCGCGCAGCCGCCACCAGCCTCCTTTCCATGGGCTGCTGTAAAAAATCTCCGAACGCAAACCTCGCTGCTCCTTCGGGAATTCATCCACCGGATAAAATCGCGGCGTCGCGTAGCGGAAAAGCGCCGTCTCCGTGAAAAACGAAATGCTGTTACGGAAAATGTGCGTGAAATCCAGGAATCCCGGATACCAATTGTCAAAGCCCACCCGGTTCACTGCGCCAGGCATGCCATGCTCATCTAGATAGGCCGCCATGCTCGTCCCCATTACGCTGAGCCAGCGCGCCATCAGCGGATGAATGTTCGAAGAAATCGGTTCGACAAACGGCGGAATAAAAATCCGCGTCGGGAATGGCGCCGTCTGATGGTGGCAATAAAAAATGACGGGGTCCCATTCGATCTCCGTCCGCGTTACATCCTGCGACTCCATCATGTTGTTCATGTAGCCGTCGCGGTTGTTGTCGTGCCCAACGTACTCTTGGTAAAGGTCCGGTAGCGGGCTAACCTCGTACGTCGTGCCCAAGTTTTTGCGGTACCATGCCACGACTTCGTTTTGCCCATCGGGATTCAGCGTGGGCCACAGCATTAGAATCACATTGTTCAGGATTGCGTCGACCTCGGGGTCGTTTTGCGAGGAAACCAGCTTGTAGGCCAGTGTGATCGATTGTTGCGCGCCCGCCACCTCCGAGGAATGCAGTCCACCATCGATGTGCACGATGGCTTTGCCTTGTCGCGCCAGCCCGCGCGCCTCCGCCTCCGATAAGCCGCGGCCGTCGGCCAGCTTCTGTGAAATCTCCTTATATTTGTCGAGACTGGCTAGGTTTTCCGGCGAAGAAATAATCGCGATGTCCCAATCGAGGCCCCGCGTTGTTTTGCCGACGTTAATCAGCTTGATGCGGTTCGAGCTCGCCGCGAGCTTGCGGAAATACTCACGAGACTCGTCATAGTTCGCCAGATAAAAGTCATCGCCTGGCTTGTGGCCAAGCACCGATTCCGGCGTAGGAACGTTGGGCAACGCGTTCGCCGTTGCAGCGACTTGCGCGCAGCAGGGAATCACGCAAACGAAAACGCACAGCAAAGCAGCGATACCGGCAGACGCCAGGGCACATCTATTTGTTTTGAGCATGCCAGAGCATATCTTCGCGATTTTCCAAAGTAAACACCGCTGCTTAAACGGCAGCGTCCCCCCTCGACTACGTAAGCTTCCTTTGCCGTGCGCCCCCGATGGCTAGTACTCAACCAACCCTTGCAGGCACTCTCTGCCCCTAGCCGACCTTCTACAGGATTTACAGGATAGACAGAAAAGCCTCCATCCGCGATTGTGGATGTGCGAGGATCGCAGAGAGACGAGACTCTTTGAGAGATCGAAGAGCCCGGGCTGGGACGGTTCTCTGCTTTCCTCGCATCCATTTTCTCAATCTGGAGAGGTCTGTCATGCCGTTCCGGTGTCCGTGGTGTCAGAGCGAGCGAACCCGTAGATCCAAAACCCGGGGTTTTTTCGAGGCATTCTTGGCCAAACTATCTATCCGGCCATTTCGATGCCACGATTGCGATCAGCGGTTTTTCCGCCGATCCGCCAGTCTTAAATCGCATCCTCGCACGTCTGTGAACCATGGTTCCTTCTCGACACTTCGTACCCCGCCGGGAACCCCTGCCGCCTCGCTGCCAAAGTAAAAGGCTTCCCCCACAAGACCCGGCCGCCGTCGCTGCCAGCCATGCGCAGCCCCGATGCGTCGCATCGGAGGCTTGACATCTCCTTCCACATTGTATATAACCAAATGGTTGTACAACTCACGGGTTATGCAATGACCTCATCGGACCGCCTCGACGCCACCTTCGCCGCCCTCGCCGACCCTACCCGCCGCGCCATCCTCGCCCGCCTCGCCTCCGGCGAAGCCTCCGTCAACGAACTCGCCGAGCCCTTCTCCATGACCCAGCCCGCCATCTCCAAGCACCTCAAAGTCCTCGAGCGCGCGGGCCTCGTCTCCCGTGGCCGGGACGCCCAGCGCCGCCCTCGCCGCCTCGAAGCCGAGCCCTTCGCCGAAGCCACAGAATGGCTCGAGAAGCATCGCCGCATCTGGGTGGCCAACTTTCAGCGCCTCGACGCTCTGCTCGATCAGCTCAAGGTCAATGAGTCAAACGCCAAAGAAAAGAAACAGTTACGTCCAAGACGATAAAAGAGATCACAAATGATAAATCCTGGAAATCTGAAGGTGGCAACACAGGGCGACCGGGCGATCGTGATGACGCGCGACGTTAACGCCCCTCGCAGCCTGGTTTTCGACGCCTTCACAAAGCCCGAACTCGTGAAGCAATGGCAACTTGGGCCGGATGGCTGGTCCATGCCTGTTTGTGAAATCGATCTGAAGGTCGGTGGCGCGTATCGCTGTATATGGCGGCGGGACTCCGACGGAAGCGAGATGGGGATGGGCGGTGTTTATCGCGAGATTGTACCGCAAGAGCGAATCGTCTCCACAGAGGTGTTCGACAAGGCTTGGTACCCAGGTGAAGCGGTGGTCACAGTGACCCTATCCGAGCGCGCCGGAATAACCACGATCACGCAGACGGTACTCTACCAGTCGCGCGAAGCGCGAGATGGGGTCCTCAAGACCAGAATGGAAACCGGGGTGGCTGCGAGCTATAGCCGCCTGGCACAACTAATGGAATCGCTCGGAACTGCGGGGTTAGAGAAAGGAGCCGCCAAATCATGAGCGCCAAGCGAAGGGCGAAGCGGCGATCAGCGAAAAGGTCCATGGGCGGCGCATCGGCCGAAGCATCGTCGCCTTGCTCGCAGGAATGTTCACAGGAATCCTTCTTTCCCTATGTACGGACGTGGTGCTTCATGCCGCTCGCGTTTTCCCTCTGTGGGGAGCCTCCATGGTCGGCTACGATAAAGCTCTCTTCTGCTCGCAACGAACTATCGCACCATCCTACGGAGTCCTCGGCATCTACATCGCGGCAGGGCTCGCCCCCAATCGCCCGATGCTGCATGCCACGATTCTCGGGCTTCCTGGGGTTTGCCTTGAGCCTTCCTTGCCCTGCCTACCGCTTGGATCGGCGGTCAACTCCGCCTCGCACAACGCAGCGCAGTTCCCACGCGATGAGGGACCCCCAGCGTCGGGATTCCCTCCAAGCCTGCGATCGCGAAAATCAGAGCTTCATTGACCTCGCACGCCTTTCTCTGCTATCAACTTGAGACGACCAACGAACTGCGAGGATCCCATGCCTATCACGCGGCGAAACTTCTTCCGCAATGTTGCGGCTGGCACAGCGGCTGCCGCTGCGCTCCCCACATTCGCCGATCTCGCCTTCAGTGAACTCGTGCCTTCATCCCGCGCCAGCGAACCCGGCGGCCCGATCATTCTCAGCCGTAACGAAAATGCCTATGGCCCATCACAAAAAGTAATCGCCTCCATGCAAGACGCTCTGCGTTTCGCGAATCGCTACCCAGACCCAGCTGTAAATGCCCTCCACGAAAGAATTGCCCAATCTCATTCCATCAAGCCGGAGCAATTAGTCCTCGGCTGCGGCTCCGGAGAGATTCTCAGCATCACTGCTTCCTCTTTTCTCGCTCCCGGCAAGACTCTCATCACTGCTGTACCTACCTTCGAATCCATCGGCCGCTGCGCCAAAGCTCTGGGATCGCAAGTGGTCGAGATTCCCCTCGACAAAAATTACTCTCACGATCTGCCGGCCATGCTTGCGCGAGCCGACGCCTCAACGGCTTTGGTCTATATCTGTAACCCAAACAATCCCACCGCAAGCCTCACTCCCCGCAAGGATCTCGAAGACTTCATTCGCAAGCTTCCTCCCACAGCGACCGTCCTCATTGACGAGGCCTACCATCACTTCGTCGGCACAACACCCGATTACACCTCTTTCATCGAAAAACCGATGAACGACGACCGCGTTATTGTCGCGCGTACCTTTTCGAAAGTTTTTGGCCTTGCAGGCATCCGTGTCGGTTATGCCGTTGGAGCACCCGAAAAAATCCGCGCGCTCTCTTCGCGCCGTCTGCCCGAAGGCCTCAACGCCGTCGGCGCCCGCGCCGCCTTGGTAGCCTACGACGACATCGAATACGTCCAAATGAGCGAAAAACGCAACGCCGATGATCGTCAAGAATTCTTCAATCAAGCCAAATCCCGAAAAGTTCAAGGGATCGCATCGTACGCAAATTTCGCCATGCTCAAAACCAACCGCCCCGCCGTCGAAATTATCGACCACTTCAAAAGTAACAACATCCAAATCGCCCGCCTCTTTCCCTCCATGAACACCTACGTCCGCGTCTCCTTCGGTACTCCCCCCGAAATGAAAGAATTCTGGCGAATTTGGGATCTCATGCCCACCGCATAAACAGATTTGGGAGATGAAACGAGGCCGCTCGTAATAAGCCGCTACGCTTCCCCCGCATCTCCAATCGTGCATTCTTTTCCTCGCGCCGACTACCGTGCCACCATCAGGCGCCATCGACTCCAAGTCTCAATCCGAATGCAATCGCGACCACCACTCACGCCGCATTATCATTGAGCCGCCAAAAACTTCCAATAAATGTAAACCCGGCAAGAATCCTCGGGATGACAATAGGAAACGGTAGATCGGCCTTATTATTAATATGGGTATGCATATAAATTTAGATTAAGTTATTCAAATTCTTTTCCCTAGACCCGCCATAACGTTAAGAAAACAAGGCCTTAACGAATCCCTGCCCTTCTACAGATCTTTTGGTGCTCTGGTTGCACCTGAGTGCGTGTCTTGGATGCGACATGCTCCATCGAGCCTTAACAGGCGTCCTGAACTTCGCATCTTCCGCGGGGCACTCCATTAATTAGTGCCCAATATTCGTCACTGGGGGAAATACATGGCTTCGCGCTGCAATCTCTTTAAGTTCTTAAATTGGTTTTGCATCGGTTTGTTTTTCATCTGTGCCCAATCACTTTCTGCTCAGATCACTTCCGAGAAAGGGGCCATCCGCATCGCGTTGACTGACCCCCAGGGCGCTAGCATCAGTGGTGCCAAAATTTCCATTACCTCAAAAACCGGTACCGCGCAAACCAAACAAAGCAGCCCCGATGGCAGCGTTGTATTTCCGCTCCTCGATGCGGGCGTGTACGAAATCACCGTCGAGAGCCCTAACTTCCGCCGAAGCGTTCTCCACGATGTTGCCGTCCACGTGACCGAAGTCACGAATCTTAGCGTCGTCTTGGAACTTGGTGAGGTTTCCTCGGAAGTGGTTGTCTCTGGAGACTCCGTTCAAACGGTCAACACCAGTAACGCCACTCTCGGCAATGTCCTCACAGAAAAGGTTCTTCAGGATCTCCCACTCTCGACGCGCAATTTCACCTTTTTGTTGGCTCTCAACGCTGGTACTTCTGAAGTATTGCCGGACGCGACCCAAGCGGGCCGGGGAATGGCAATCATGTTCGTAGCGGGCCAACGGGGCACGGCCAATAACTTGGTCATCAATGGCACGGACTCGAACGAAATACTCAGCAACAATTTCGGCGACGTGCCAGTCCCGTCTCCCGACAGCCTAGAGGAATTCCGTGTGCAGACAAGCATGTACGACGCATCCCAGGGGAAAACCTCTGGCGGAAACGTCGATGTACTAACCCGCGGAGGCACTGCTGCGTGGCATGGCGAGGCCTACGAGTTTTTCCGTAACGACGACATGAACTCGAATCTTTATTTCTTCAACGCAACGGGTTCTCCCAGGCCGGTTCTCAAGCAAAACCAGTTTGGAGGAAATCTCGGCGGGCCCGTCCCCAAAATCAAGGACACTTTTATCTTCGGCTCCTATGAAGGCACAAGACAGATCAACGGAGTTGCCGGTGCGGCAGAAGCAGATATGCCCGTGTTGCCCGCCCAGCGTACCGAAGCCAACATCGAGTCCGCGTTTGGACTCACTCCGGGTTCGCTCAATCCGACAGCTTTGGCACTCCTCAACGCGCCCGGGAAATTCAACGGTTTCTTGATCCCTTCGGGAACCGGAACCCCAGGCACATTCGGGGAAGCTACATTTTCAGAGCCTCTTCTGTACAACGAAAATCAGTTCAACATAAACGTTGATCACAATTTTGGTGCGAACAACAAAATCTCCGAGAAGTTCTTTTGGTCCAATTCCAACACCATAAACCCTCTTGGCGGCGAGGATGCGCAGAGCTCCAACAACAACAGCTTCGGCAGTGGTGATACTACCCCGGTGCAAAACCGCCAGGCCACTCTCTCTTGGACCTCGACCCTTTCTCCAAACCTCATCAACGAAGCTCGCTTCGGCTATAACCGCATCACACTCTCGATTATGGCAGACCCCACCGCCTCCTTGGCTTCTGTGGGCATGACTAGATTTAACTCTTCAATTTTTCCCGAGATACCAGTCTTAGCCACCTTTGACATCAATCCTGAATTTGGTGGCGCTTCCACCAATTTCGATCAGGCGGACGTCGACAACACTTTCAACTTTGCGGACACCCTCTCCTGGACTCACGGCAAGCACACTTTCCGCTTCGGAGTGGAACAACGTCGCTATCAAATCAATCTCTTCAATAATTTCGCAGAGAACGGGTTCCTGCTCTTCACTTCTTTCCAAAATTTCCTCCTCGGCAATCTAAACAACGGTGAGTCGTTTGTTGGCACCGGCATCACCAACCGTGACTTTCGCGGCAATGACCTCGGTGCTTACGTCCAGGATGACTGGAAAATCACGAAAAGGCTGACGCTCAATCTTGGCATCCGCTACGACTACCTAGGTCCGCTCACAGACACACAAGATCGCGTTGGCAACTTCGATCCCTCCCGCTTGGATATCATCGCTCGCGAAAATGCCGGACCGGGTCTCCTCAACGGCTTTGTCTTGCCTTCGGGTGCCAGCTTCGGCTCCATCCAGGGGACGCCGGGTGTTTCTTCGTCTACTTTGTTGAGCAACAGCCCGCACAACTTTGCTCCCCGCGTCAGCTTGGCCTGGGATCCAAAGGGTGACGGCAAGACTGCCATTCGCGCCGGCTACGGTATCTATTACGTGCGTACCTCTGGACAGACCCTTCTCCAACTCATAACCAGCCAGCCCTTTTTCCAGCTTTCCGCCGATGTATTCGGTCGTTCAGGAGCGTCACCAGTTTCGAATCCGTTTCCGAATTTGCCGTTACCAAGTCAGTTCCCGATCTTTTCGACGCCGCCATCCTTGGTTGGTCTAGATGCTCAAGGTGACCCCACCTTCAACGGGCCTCTTTTGTCTCTTAACCCGTTCTCTCGTAACTTGGTCACTCCCTACAATGGCAACTGGAACCTCACTATTCAGCGTGAACTCCCAGGGCACTTCAACATTGAAGTCGGCTACATTGGTTCGGAAGCTGTTCACCTCATTGACAGCCTGCAGCGCAATCAAGCACTCTTGGCTAACGCCGCCAACCCCATCGTTGTTGGCGGTCAATTCGGCGCGCCGCAGACAACTATCACCACCAACTCAGCCAACAATGAGGAAGCCCGCGCTGGCGTTCTTGGATTCGATGCCGGTGGTGGTCTCAATGAGGTCACCGATCTGGGCCACTCCAGTTACAACGCCTTTATCTTTACCGTGAATCACCGTACCGGAAACCTCTTCCTCCAGGCTTCCTATACCTTTTCGAAGTCCATGGACAATGAATCCGGAGGCGCTACCCAGGATCTGGGAGCTGCCAACGGGAATCAACTCGATCTTCGTACACAGCGCGCGGTGTCTGACTTCAATACCCCGAATCGCATCGTAGCCGCCTACGAATACAGCGAGCCATGGTTTAAGTCTGGACGCATCCACTACGCGCTTGGCGGCTGGGGTATCGGCGGCATCACCACTTTCCAATCCGGTCTACCCGTCACGATCACTTGCGGAAGCTGCGGCGCCAATCTGTTCGGAGTTTCTCCAGGGAGTACCCTGCCGAGCCTTGTAGGCAGTCTCAGCAGCCTTATGTTGAGCGGGCGCCCGGAGAACTTCACGGGCACCACCGGCGTATTTAATTCCAGCGTCCTGGCTGCCCCCGCAACATTGCCTGCCGGTACCGTCGTTTCCAACCTAAACATCTTCGGTGGCCCCGGCAATCAGTCCTTTACCCTCGGTACGGGTGGCGGCGCACTCTTCGGTGATCTCGGCCGCAACATCGTCCACAGCCCCTTTGAGCAGAATTGGGATTTGTACCTCAGCAAAAAATTTCCGCTCACGGAAAAGTACTATCTCACTTTCAAAGCCGAGGCTTTCAACGCTTTCAACCATCCGAACTTCGTCATCACCAACACTTCCTTCGGAACGCCCTCATTCGGCATCTATTCCAGCACCATTGGCAACCCGCGCATCCTTCAGCTCGCTCTGAAGTTTGACTTCTAAGCCGGGCTCGCTCAGTAGTCTGCCGGAGGCCGCTTCCTTTCCGCACTCTAAGGGAAGCGGCCTCCGACTTTTTCACGACTTTCCACAACCTCAGACGACCTCCGTTCGCACTTGAAAAAACAGTCCAAAAATAGAGCATCCCGCCCATTTATTTTCACACTCTTACGAACCCTGCTTCAAACAACTCTTGTAGATTCATAGTCTTACAAAAGGTTCTGGCACATGCTCTGCCTCGCTTCCGCAAAAAGCCATTTTCATACCGTCCTAGTACACGCGTACCTCCCAATATTGAATCGATTTTGTACCCGGAGTCCTATTGTTCCCTAGCCCTCTCCCGGATACACTCTGACTTCGATCAGGAGGTATGCCTTGACCGGTTCAGAACGCCGCACTACCCAACGCTTCCAAATGCGGCTCCCGCTGACCGTCCGTTGGACAACGGGCGCGGCGGTTGGCGAGACCAGCACCGAATCCCGCGACGTCAGTTCTCGCGGCGTTTACTTCTTCCTTTCCAAGGACGTAAGGGAAGGCTCGCCCGTCGAAATTCTCCTGACCTTGCCGAACGAAATCACCCTGGCTGGTCCGGTACGCGTGCGCTGCCTCGGCCGCGTCCAGCGCACGGAGCCCCGCGACGAAGGCGCCATTGGCGTCGTCGCTGCGATCGAGCGTTACGAATTCCTCCGCGGCGAAGACGACTCGAAGGTGTAGTCCGTAGTCTCGCGTCGCCACTGCATCGCGGGGGTTCAGCGCCTCTTGCAAATTTTTTGAAACAACGGCGTCGCTGGGGAAACCGCGAACGCGGTCCGCGGCGCGCCTGGAACTCAAAAATTTCTCACAAGTTTCTTGCTCGCTCACTGCGGAGGCGGGCAGGATAAGCCGGGGTCCCTCGGCCCCTCAGCGGAGTGCCCCGGCTCTAATTTTTTTTCTTCTCCTCAAACTAGCCCGTCAACTGTTCGAACCCCTTTGCGCACCATAGACGTAGACAGTCCCACGCCTCGGGCGCATCAGCCAAACGAGAACTTCAGCCGCTGCTTCCTCTTCAGCCGGCTATGCCGCAGCAGATGCCAATACACGGCGCGCCCGACACTAACCCGTCAAGCTGCTTTTGATTTTTGGCTGCCCTCCAAAGCCTTTCCTGAGCGCCAATACCTGTTTCGGCAGCACGCCGCCGACGCCGGTAGACGCGCCGAGATGCCCTCCTACAATGGAATTGGGCCACTCCAGATGCGCTGTCCCAAGTGCCAATTCGATCATCCGTTGCAGACCACCGAGTGTCTGAAGTGCGGAATCGTTTTCTCGCGCTACCAGGCGGCGCTGGAAAACTCCGCGAACCAGGTTCATCCGGACGTCGCGGTGGCCGTATCCCCTCCTCCCGCGCTGGCCGAACCTGCTACCGCTGCCAACGACGCCCTTAGCCGCACCGATGCCAGGACCGAGTTGAAGTACCGCATCTTCGCGCTTCCCTTGGCCTTGCTTCTGGCGCGCCTCGTTGCGGGCACCGGCCTGCGCATGGTGGCCGCCATGCTTGCCATGGTGCTGCACGAAAGCGGGCACGCCCTCACCGCGTGGCTCACCGGCCGCTGGGCCGTGCCGCTGCTCTGGGTTACGCCGCACGGCCAAGAACGCTCCTGGCTGATCGTTCTGCTGGTAACGGCGGTCATTGGCTTTGCCGGATTCCTGGCGTGGAAGATGGAACGTCCGGGATGGCTTCTCGCCGCCGCTGCGCTGCTCCTCCTGCAATTGGTCGCGTTGTCTTTGCCCGCGGAAGCGCTAATCGTTTTCTTCGGCGATGGCGGCGCCATGGTGCTGGCCACCCTGCTGATGGCGGCATTTTACGCGCCGCGCGAAAGCCGCCTATATAAGAGCTGGGGTCTGCGCTGGGGATTGCTGGTCATCGGGGCGCTCAGCTTCCTGCGCGTTTTTCTGATGTGGAGAGGGCCGCTCGAAGATCTTCCGTTTGGCGAGATCGAGGGCGTCAACCTTTCCGATCCCAGCCTCCTCACCGAAATGTACGGCTGGACAGTCCTGCAAATGGTGGATCGTTACGTACGACTGGGGACAATCTGCCTGCTGGCTTTGCTTGTGCTGTACCTTTGGGGACTGGTCTCCGCGTATCTCGAATTGCGACGAAGCCCGCCTGCGTAGAAGCTCGGTCGCCTCACGTAGCGCTTCTCTAACTGGGCGCCGGCCTTCTGGCCGCGGAATTTCCAGTTGTTAGCAGGTGGCCCGAACCGTCCCTTCTTTGATCTCGCGATGGCGAGGGACGCTGGCAATCTTGTTCACGGAATGTTCACTTTTCACTGCTCACTTTTCCACAACGCAGTTACCTCTGCGCGTCCTGTACTTGCGGGCAGGCGATTTTCCTCTCCTTTATAGGCGATGATGGGTTTCGCCCGGCAGCGACCCAGCCCAAGCAAACCGGCGATGCGGTTTGGCCACACCCGGCTACTGTGGGTCGTAGTGTAGGCGCCATGAACGGACAAATGGCGGCCATCGTCTCGAGTGAAAAACATCGAGTGGGGGAAAGCTTCAAGATGCTCGCGGAAATTCAAGGTTCGCAGAACCAGCTTGCCGATCCAGCATCTCTCGAGCAGGCTACTGGTCAAATTTCGCTTCTTGATCTGGCCGAAATTCTCGACCAACATAAAATGTGGGTGGAGTCCGGCGGAGAAACCGGCGTCAAAGCCGATCTTTGCGGCGTAAATTTGTCGCACGCGGACTTGACCGGAGTCAACCTCGAGGGCGCTTTCTTGCAGCGAGCGACTTTGATTGGCGCGGACTTATCCATGGCAAATTTACGGGGCGCCAGCCTCGTACAAGCCGATTTGCGCGAAGCCAATTTACTCGGCACTGAATTAAGGGGCGCCAACTTAATGGGCGCGAATCTCTACGGCGCCGAAGGCGTCTGGGTCGGGCGTCTGGGCGGAACGAATCTTTTCGACGCCATTCTGCCCGAGACCATTGCGTCATTCGACAGCACCAAAGCAATCTCCGATGCCTCAAAGGTCGCGCGCTGGTTTTATTTCTTAATCCTCGGCGCCAGCCTCGCCTGCATTGCCCTGATCGGATTGACTACCGACGTGCGTCTGGTCGTCGACGCTTCCGCGATCCCCGTGGCGCGCTTTCCCAAAATCATTTCCATGACCAGTTTCTATCTCGGCGCGCCTCTCGTACTTTTCATTTTATATTTGCGGTTTCATTTCTTGCTGCTGCGTCTGTGGGGCAGCATGTCCGGTCTGCCCGCGGTTTTCAAAGACGGCCAAACACTCGAAAAAGACGGCCCGTGGTACCTGATGGGCTTGGTGCGGCGCCATTTCCGCTGGATGCGCGAAGGCCGTTCGCCCTTTTGGGTACTCGAAACGATCGTGGCCACTGTGTTGGCCTATTGGGTCGTACCGGCGACACTCTTCCTCTTTTGGCTGCGTTATCTCGTGCGCCAGGATTTTCGCGGGACACTTCTTCACGCCTTTCTCTTGACGCTTTCCGTGGCGGCAGCAACCTGTGTTCCGACAATCGTCGCGCGCGTTCTGCAGCCGGGCGATCTCCTTCGCCAGAAATCCAAGAATCTCCTGCGGCTGAGCTTCGCGACCGCACGCATCGCTCTGCTCACCGGCTGCGCCTTGCTGATTTTCTCGCTGGGCGTGAATCGCGGCCTGCCTTCTGACAGCAACATTGCCACGCAACACTCGTCCACGAGTTTGCTGAGGTGGGCGTCGGAAGCGATGCAATCGATCGGCTACAGGCCCTATGCCGAGTTGACAGAGGCCGTGCTGTCGGGCCCCCCGCCTCATGGGAATTGGAGTGAAGAAGCGCTCGCATCCGTGCCGGGAGCGAAGCTGAACGAAATGAATTTGCGATTTGCGAGGGCCTACAGGGCCTATCTTGTGAACGCCAAATTATGGCGCGCAAACCTAGAAGGTGCGTATCTCTCTGAAGCGGATATGCGCGGAGCGAATCTGCGTGAAGCTGTCCTGCGTGACGCCATCCTGGACCGTGTGCAAGCGTCGAAGACGGTAATGGTCTCCGCGGACGCGAGCCGCGTCAACTTCACGGGCGCCGATTTGCGCGGCGCGGATATGTCTTTCGCAACGCTCGAAAATGCGCTCATGTCCAACGCCAAGCTGGGAGGCGCGTCGCTCTATGCCGTGGATCTTCGCAATGCGCAAATGTTGCGCGCTGATCTCTCTCGCGCGGACATGCGAGACACGAAAATGGAGCACGCGGTGCTCTCCTTCGCCAATTTAGAACAGACAGATTTCTCTTCGGCTAAATTGATGGAAGTAAACCTGACCGGCGCCCAGTTCAAAGGAACCATCCTAATGGACGCGGACCTGCGAAGCGCCGACCTGCGCGGCGCATTTTTCGGCGGCGCCATCTTTCGCGGCACGGAAATCAGCGGCGCAAACGTAGCCGGCGCGGATCTGCGCGGCGCGCTGGGCTTGACGGCGGATCAAGTTTGCTCCGCCCGCGGGTGGCAGGCCGCCCAGCTCGACGCGGACGTCCTGGCACAAACGCGCAGCCTCTGCGGCAGCGGCCACTAGTCTCTGAAATCAGTCAGCTCCTGGCTACGCGAGATAACGCATCTCACCCCGCGTTCTACTTTCTTCCCTGTATGGCGTGAGCCTATCCGTCCGCTTACTCTTCGGCTGAGAATGAACGGTAATCCCGTTCAGCAGGGAGGTCGCTGACTGATGCCATTACTAACTGTAGTGACGGTTTTGATCGTTGTAGGAGTTCTGCTCTGGCTTGTCAATCGCTTCATACCCATGCAGGGAACGATTAAGTCTATTTTGAATGCGGTCGTTGTGATCGTTGTGGTGTTGTGGCTTTTGAACGTATTTGGACTCTTCAGTTCCTTCTCGCATATTCGCGTTGGCGGGTAACTGAATCGCGAAGCTTTCCATTCGCTGCGCCGGGGGGAACTACTCTGCTTTCGACTGGTTGCGCAACGCGGCGAGAATCCATTTCTGCAAGACGACGCGGCAGTGAGGTTTAAGTTCGCGAAATTCCAAGCCCATCCCCGAGGCTGGTTTCACGTAGATCACTGTTCCCTTGGACTCGAAATACTCCGTTTCGTGGAAAATCTTCACGAAAACCGGTGACAGTTCCGAGAACGGCGCGGGCGTCTCAAGATAACAGCCATGCAGGCTGATTTCCGTGACCCGCACGGATACTGTTGCGCTCGGCGAACCTTCCGGAGCGATCTCTGCGGCGGCGTTCAACGAAAACCTGAATCCGCGGCGGTCTGGGTTCATGGCTGCTAGCGTAGACTATTCCGATTGCTGTTGTCGCTCGCTTGATGAGTCGTCCGTCACGAATCGCATAACACCATCATCGAGCCCCAGATCTGGGGATGCAGGGAGCTTCCGCGTCAGACCTGGAGTTTCTGAAGATACGGGACGCTGGCCGCCATGAAGTCAAGATTCATTTCGACGAAGTAGTTCTTTAGGCCGCCGGTTTGCGCCGCTGTGAATATTTTCCTCCAGTCCAGAGTGTCCTGGCCCACGGGCATGATTTTTTTAGTGGTTGCGGACCAGCCTTGGACATGCATCGAGAAAAACCGGCCGGGGTATTTAAGGAAGTATTCGGCGGCGTCGAAGCCTTCGCTGATCGTGGAAACTTGAAACTGGAAATTCACGAATCGCGGATCGAGAAGGCCGATCAGAATGTCGTAGGTGCGCTTGCCGTCAACGGAAGAAATCTCGAAGCCTTCGTTGTGCAGACCCTGCCGGATGCCGGCCGCCGCCGCTTTTTCTCCCATTTTGTTATATTCGTCGGCGGCGCGTTTCACGTCATCCATGGTTGGGTTTTTCGGGCCATCTAGACTGGCGACGAGCATTTGCTGGAGGCCCAAGTCCTTTGCCCAGGCAATGCGGGCCGCCTGATCCTTTCGAAGCTCCCCCATGCCAAAGTGCGAGCTGATGCAGGTAACGCCCCAATCGTTCAGCATCTTTTTGAGTTCGGAGCCTTTGTACTTGGCGAGCCCGCCAAAGCCAGAGTCGTCGTAGCCCACTGGCGAGCAAAGTTCAATGTTCTGAAAGCCGGCGGCAGCCAGCTCTTTAATCGTCCCGGGGAAATCCTTGGCGATGCCTTCCCGCACAGGCCAGGTCTGGCATCCAATGGGAAGCCCGAGCGGATTGGCGTGGAGTTCAAATGCGCCGGCGGAAAGGAGACTGGCTGCGGCCGCGCTTGCAGCTGTATTTTTTATGAAGACTCTTCTCGAAAGCTCTGACATGAATTTCTCCTGGTTCGCATCTTGAATTATTACTTTTCCTCGCCAAACAGTTTGATATCTTCCGGGCCTTCCTGTAGCGGTCCGGTATTGCGCCCCTGCACCAGTTCGCGAATTTGGGCAACGATATCCGGATTGGCCAGCGTGGTGATGTCGCCGGTATCCATGTGATTGGAAATCGCCGCCAGCACGCGCCGCATAATTTTTCCAGAACGCGTTTTTGGCATGTCCGGGACGATGTGAATACGCTTGGGCCGCGCGATTTTTCCGATGATGGTCTCGATGGTCGAGATCACCTTGTCCTGGATGGCCCGGTTTGAAGGAACGCCGGGCTTCAGCGAAATGTAGACTTCCGGCACGCGGCCTTTAATTTCGTCAACGACGGGAACGACGGCCGCTTCGGCGATTTCCGTGATGCTGAGGCAAGCGGACTCGACTTCTTTGGTGCCGAGGCGGTGCCCGGCCACATTGATAACGTCATCCACGCGGCCGAGGATGCGGTAGTAGCCGTCCGCCGGAAGAACGGCGCCGTCGGCGGCATAGTAAGGCCAGTCGCGCCAATCCTTACTCTTCGGGTTCTTGCAATATTTCTTGTAGTACTGATTGACGAAGCGATCCGAGCTGCCCCAAATCGTTTGCATGATGCCCGGCCACGGATTGCGAATGCAGATGTTTCCCGCTTTGCCCGTACCGGGTTTCACTTCTTCGCCGTTCTCATCCCAGATGACGGGGAAAATGCCCAGGACTGGCGGGCCTGCGCTGCCGGGCTTCATGGGATCGAGCGCGGGTTTTGTGCTGCAGAGGAAACCGCCGGTTTCGGTTTGCCACCAGGTATCCACGATCACCGCTTCTTTCTTTCCAACCACGTCGTAATACCAGCGCCACACTTCCGGCTCGATCGGCTCACCGACTGTCGTCATGTGCTTGAAATGATAGTTGTATTTTTTCGGCTCATCGCCACCGGCTTTGCGCAGCATGCGGATCGCGGTGGGAGAGGTGTGGAAGATGTTTACGTCCAGCCGCTCGGCGATTCTCCACGGGCGCGCAGCGTCGGGATACTGCGGAACGCCTTCATAAAGAACGCTCGTAGCGGCAAGAGCCAGCGGCCCGTAGACGATGTAGGAATGCCCGGTAATCCAGCCGATGTCGGCCATGCACCAGTAAACGTCTTCCAGATGAATGTCCTGGTAATACTTGGAAGTGCCGGCAGCGTATGCGAGATAGCCTCCCGTGCGATGCTGGCAGCCCTTGGGCTTGCCGGTTGTGCCGCTGGTATACATCAGGAAGAGAGGAGCTTCCGCGTCCTGAGACACGGGCTCGACGATCTGGCCGCGGTAATCCTCGAGAACGTCTTCTACGAAATAGTCGCGATCCATAATCATCGGGGATTCCGAACGGTAGTGGCCGGGGTAGCGCTTCCAGATGAGAACTTTGTCGATGTGCTGCCCTTCTTTTTTTGCCGTTTCTGCGGCGATGTCAGCGCTGGGCTTGTGATCCACCCATTTCCCGTTGCGATGATATCCATCGGCGTAAATAAGCACCCGGCTGCCGGAGTCCGCCGCGCGTAGTCCGCAAGCCTCTCCGCTGAATCCGCCGAAGACGACGGAGTGAACCACCCCCAGCCGCGCGCAAGCGAGCATGGTAATCGGCAGCTCGGGAATCATTGGCATGTGGATGGTGACGCGGTCCCCGGTCTTGAGTCCGGCAAAATCGCGAAGCATCGCCGCGACTTCATTCACGCGCTTGTAGAGTTCCTGATAGGTGATGACGATGGCGGATTCGTTTTCTGGCTCGGGCACGAAGATCAGGGCGGCTTTGTTTTTATGTTTGGCAAGATGGCGGTCCACGCAGTTGTAGCACGCGTTCAGCTTTCCACCCACAAACCATTTCCAGAACGGAGGATTCGACGTGTCCAGCGTCTTACGCCACGGCTTGTCCCAATCGAGAAGTCTGGCGTAGATATCGAAGCATTCGGGGAAATGCTTTTCACTGAATTTTTTCACAAAAACCGGGTCGGCGAGGTTGGCTTGCGCTTTGAATTTTTTCGACGGATAGAAATACTCCTCTTCCTTCCAATGCACCGCAATTTGCGCTTCCGTCAGTTTGCTTTTGTTCTTCGATGCCTTCGCGTTTGTCTTCTGGCGAGCTTTGGCCACGGCGAGAACTCCCCTTCAAGGATCGTTTTCGGTTGTGTCTCTACAACGAGGACAGCCTGATTCAGGCGAACTCACTATCGTTCAGGAAGAGTTCGCCCGCCAAAAATGATGCTCCCACGCGGGCGCGGCCGTCAATGCGCGTAGCGCGTGGACGTGCGGAGGGCTACTTCATCCCTCCGACTTCGTCCCAAATCTTGTGCCCGTAGGTTTCCTTGAGCAAAAGCGTTCCCAAAACCAGAGTGACACTGGCCACAATCATGGGGTAGTAGAGGCCGGCGTAGATGTTGCCCGTCGCCGCGCACATGGACAAACCGATGATGGGCACCAAACCTCCAAAGACGCCATTCCCGATGTGGTAGGGCAAGGAAAGGGACGTATACCGAATCTTGGCCGGGAAGGCTTCCACGAGATACGCGGCAATGGGCCCATAGATCATGCAGACGTAAATCACTTGGATGAAGACGAGCAAGACGAGCAGCGGAACATTCGGATTCGGAGCTTCCTTCGCCGCAACTAGCCCGGTGGCGTCGCGCGTCATGGGCGTCAAGGCGATGGCGCCCGTAACCGGATTCTTTTTCGATATGACCGTGACGATGTTGTTTCCCGCCGCGCTGGTCATGGCCTTGTAGATAGGAATATATGTCGTGATGGCAAGCAAGCAGGCAAGCATCATGATCCATTTCCGTCCGAACTTGTCGGAGAGGGAACCGAAAAGCGTGAAGAAGGGCATGGCGCAGAGAAGAGCAATCGCCACGATAATGTTGGAGGTTTTGCCATTCACTTTGAGAACGGTCTGCAGGTAGAAAAGTGCGTAGAACTGGCCGGTGTACCAGACCACACCTTGACCAGCGGTGGCGCCGAAAAGGGAGATGAGGACGCGCTTGAGGTTGTCCCACTTTGCAAAAGCGTCCTTGAGGGGCTGAGTCGAAGTCATGCCCGCGCTCTTGATCTGTGCGAAGATGGGCGATTCCTTCATCTTCAAGCGAATGTAGAGAGAGACGGTGACAAGCACGATCGAAATGAGGAAGGGAATTCGCCAGCCCCAGGCCTTGAAGTCGTCTGGAGACAAGAGCTGCTGGGTTACGAGAATGACGATCAGCGAGACGAACAGGCCAAGCGTTGCAGTGATTTGGATGAAGCTCGTGTAGAAGCCGCGCTTGCCGTCCGGAACATGCTCGGCGACATAAACGGTCGCACCGCCATATTCGCCTCCAAGCGCCAAACCTTGCAGGACGCGAATTAGGAGAAGAGCAATCGGCGCAAACCATCCGGCGGTTGCGAATGTTGGAAGAAAACCGATAAGGGCTGTTGCGCCGCCCATAATCGTAAGCGTGACGATGAACGCGTATTTGCGGCCGACGAGGTCGCCGATGCGGCCGAAAAAGAGGGCCCCAAAGGGACGGACAAGAAAGCCGACGGCGAAAGTCGAAAGATAGGCGATCAGAGCTATGGTGTCGTTGCCAGCCGGATAGAATTTCGGGGAAAGAACGGCGGCGAGGCTGCCAAAAATGTAGAAGTCGTACCACTCGATCATGGTGCCGACTGCGGAGGCGAGAATCACCTTGGGGATGCTGTCGCTCCCTGCTCCCGTGGCCGGGACTACGTTTGCCTGACTGGCCATGCTTCCTCCTGTCGAAATGCGGCCTGCCTGTGAGATCTTGGCCGTGCGCACACGGCCGCGCAGCCAAATCAGCCGCGAGACACACCAATACTTCGGCTGTATTACCTTCCTTTTGAATCCTCCCTGTGACCCGCAAAGTGTGCGAGTCAGGTATTCAGTGGCGGAAGGGCTATAAAATGCACCGTTCATATACGGCTAGGCGCGTGTTGTCAAGAAATGACTTAGGCCTGCTGCAAGCCGTGGCAATTCTCGAGTTGGCTTGCGTGAAGAGACGCGAGACGCGAGGAGCCGGCGCTGGAGTGGGAAGCCGAAATCGTGATAAAAGGTTTGCTTGAACTTCCACAACGCCATATTTCTCTTTTTCGCCGGGGCACTCGGCGGGGCTATTAACGCCGTCGCTGGCGGCGGCAGCTTTGTGGCGTTTCCGGCGCTGCTGTTCACGGGTGTGCCGCCGGTGCCGGCCAACGCCACCAATACCCTGGCGCTTTGGGTGGGAACGACCGCGAGCGGCGGCGCGTACCGCATGAAGTTAGACATTCCGCGCCGCGTCATGATTCCGCTGATTGTTACCAGCGTGATTGGCGGACTGGCTGGTGCGATCTTGCTGATCAAGACGCCTGCGCAGACCTTTCTGAAGGTGCTGCCCTGGCTGCTGCTGGGCGCAACTTTGCTCTTCGCCTTCGGCAAACACCTGACGGGACGGATTTCAGCGGGCATCTCGCACGACTCGAACAATGCGGCGGTCGTTGGTGCGTCTATCTTTGAATTGTTTGTTGCCGTGTATGGCGGCTACTTCGGCGGCGGCATCGGCATCATGAATCTGGCCATGCTCGCCGCGATGGGCATGACGGACATTCACGCCATGAATAAATTGAAAGTGTTGCTGGGTGGCGTGATCAATGGAGTCGCGGCGTTGACGTTTGTGATTACGCGGGCGATTTTTTGGCCGCAAGCGCTGGTAATGACCGGGGGATCGCTGATAGGCGGACTTTCCAGCGCACACTACGCGCAGAAGTTGCCGCAATCCTGGATTCGCGCTTTTGTGATTTTTGTAGGTGCGGCCATGACCGTTTACTTTTTTGTGCGCGGTTATCGTTGAAGGGTCCCCGGGCCAAAGAGAAAGATAGATGAGGAGCGAGCGATGAAGACGAATTATGCGGCGGTGTTTGTTTCGGCTTTGGCTTACTGGATACTGGGCGCGGTCTGGTACGGATTTTTGTTCAACAAACCCTGGATGGTGCTGGAGAACATTTCCATGGAACAAGCCAAGACCATGAATCCCGTTCTCCCCTACGTCGTCACGTTTGCGTTGAATCTGCTGATCGCATATGTCTTGGCGCAGATTTGCATCTGGCGGAGTGCCAATACGGCGGCGCGAGGGGCGGCGTTGGGAATACTTTTGTGGATTGGATTTGTCGGGCCGGTGACGTTTACCACGTACATGTACGAGATGAGACCGATGCAATTGTTTGCGATCAATGAGTTTTATCCGCTGGTGGGTTTGTGTTTGATGGGCGCGATTCTTGGGCCGTGGACGAAGAACGCCGCGTAGCGGGACGCGGCCGGAATTTTTGTGAATGTTGCAAGAACCCAAGACGGGCACGGCGTGCCGTGCCACTACAACGGTTTGCCGCGGATGGAAGCGTCGATGAGTTGGATGGTGTGAACTACCGGCGTCGCTTGGCCTTGGCGAGCTAGAGAAGATTGCAGTTGGAGCAAGCACCCGGGGTTGCCGGTGGCGACGACTTCGGCGTTGAGCGGAGTGATGAGTTTGGCTTTGCGATCGCCGAGAGCGTTGGCGGCGTCCGGTTGCACCAGGTTGTAGATACCCGCGGAGCCGCAGCAGATAGCGGCTTCTGGGATTTCTGTTAGCTCAAGGCCGGGAATATTCGCAAGCAATTGGCGGGGCTGCGAGCGAACGTTTTGGGCGTGTTGCAGGTGGCAGGAATCGTGGAACGCGACGCGCATGCGCAACGGATTTCTCGTGGCGCGCGGCGGCAGTTCTGTGAGAACTTCAGTAATGTCCTTGCACTTTCTGGCGAAGGCTTTGGCGCGATCGGCGTAGTTTGGATCGTCGCGAAGAAGATGGCCGTATTCCTTCACATTTGAGCCGCAGCCTGCGGCGTTGGTGACAATGATTTCGACGTTGGCGCGCTCGAAAACGTCGATGGTTTTTCTTGCGAGCGCTAACGCGCCCGTCTCTTCTCCCGCATGAACCATTAGCGCGCCGCAACAGGGCTGGTCTTTGGGCGCGACGACTTCGCTTCCTTCTGCCGCCAGGACGCGCGCCGTTGCGGCGTTTACTTGCGGAAAGAATTCACGCTGAACACACCCTAATAACAAACCAACGCGCCGGCGTTTTGTGCCCTGCGCTGGCGTGACTTCCGCGACCTGCTCGTTTCTCGCGAGCTGCGGCATCAGCGCTTCCATGGCTTGCAGGCCCTCTGGAAAAAGTTTTAGAAGGCCAACGCCGCGAACGAGCGATTGCAGTCCTGATTTTTGGTAGACGAGCAGCGGCCAGCGAAGCAGACGCAGGCGGTCCGGGCGCGTGAAAACCGCGAAGAGAAATCGGCGATGAAGTTTTTCGCCGAGCGTGCGCGGATGATGGCGCTCGATTTGTGCGCGAGTGGCTTCGATCAATTTTCCGTAGTCAACGCCAGAGGGGCAAGCAGTCATGCAAGCCATGCAGCCGAGGCAGGAGTCGAAATGGCTGACCCATTGCGGACTCATGGTGGCGTTGCCTTCGCTGGCGAGCTTCATCAAATAGATTCGTCCGCGCGGCGAATCCATCTCTTCGTTCCACAGAACGTAGGTCGGGCAGACCGGCAAGCAGAAACCGCAGTGCACGCAGTTTTCGATGATTTGCTGGGAAGGCGGATGGTGCGCGTCGAAGGCGCCGGGTAATGGATTTGCGTCAGGAGTAGTCATGAAAGATCGTTGCTTGCCGCCACTCGTGAACATAACCGAACGCCTGTACCGATGGCAAACGGCGAAGGATCTTCGGCGAAATTATTGGGGCGGCGACGGAGGGGTTTGGCGTAGCTCTTCGATGTCTTTGAGAATGGTTGCTACTAGCGACTCGACGACGGCTTGGCCTTTTTCGCGCGTGGCGAGAGTCGGATCGCCCCAAGCGCCCGTCGGGGAATACGTACCTTTTCCATGAGGATCGCGAGTGAGGCCGCCGGGTTGATCAGGATTGAGATCGCGGACGGCTTTTTTCATGCGGACACTTTCGGGCGCGATGTACAGCATCATCGACGTTTCGATTTCATCGGCGTGCGTGCCGCCGGACTGGCGAACTTTCTTCTCGACAGGATCGTCTCTGGTCAGATCCGTGTAACGAAGGACGATGCCGTCCTTTGATAGATCGGCGGCGGCTTGTGCCAGCGGACGCAGCGTGGAAATGCCGGTGTTAAGAATATAGAAGCGGCGCGGGCCGTAATGCGCCAGGGAATGGATGATGTCGGCGATCATGGCGCGAGCGGTTTCCACGCCAAGCGAAGTCGAGCCAGGATATTCGAGGAACGCCGGATAATAGCTGTAGTTGATTGTGGGAGCGACGACGACCGCCGGCGGAGCGGCGTCGAGGACGCGTTTCTTGAGATATTCGGCCATCAGGAAATCGTTGTTGAGTTGAAGATGGCGGCCATGCTCCTTGGATTCGGCGCCGAGAGCGACGACGACGAGAGTGTTGGGTGTGAGGATTTGCTCAGCTTCGTCCCACGAGAGAGTTTCGAGAAGAATGGCGCCGTTCGCGTGTGCCGACTGCGCTGCAGAGGCCGCCGGTGCAGTCGATTGAGCGGAGCACACAGCGGAGCTCGCCAGTGCGAAAACCAGAGAAACGGTCCAGCGCTGCGCACATATTCTAAATAGGTTTGACTGCGTCGCAAGGCCCATGAAGCGCACCTCATATTTGGTATGAAAATTATCGCGCGATGGATCCGGTCTTGATTCCGCTGTTGAGATCGTAGACTGCACCGATGGTTCCAACGAGACAGGTCTGGCGAGTGAGGCCGAGAAGCTCGCGGAGGCGGTAGACGCTTTCGATGCCGGTGCAGTGCGCGCCAAGAATGCGGGCGGTCTGGTATTCCTTCAGCTTGGAGGCGGTCCAGGCTAGTTGCTGGTCGGTGGCGGCAAAGAGATGAAAGCCGCCGATAGCGGCATCGACAGGAGCGGGACGGAGAAAGCCACGGGCATATTGCAGCGTGTTGATGATTCCGGAGTGCCCGCAGCCGGAAAGCAGAACGAGGCCGTGGGAGGTGTTAAAGACGAGAGACTGATCGTCGGGAACGGTGTCTTCGACCCACGCCGTGCCGGTGTTGACCTCAGTGCCCGCTGGATAATTCTTTTCGGGGTAGACGCGTGGAACCGGACCGGTGAGCCAGATACCGGGGAAAATCTCCCCGGGTTTGTCGTGCACTACGAAGACGCCGCCGGTGGCTTCGTAGTCCTTTTTCATCTGGATCATGGGATTGGGATTGTGGCCGCGGCGTTCGAGGAAAATTCCTTGCGCGACGTGAACGCGAGAAAGGGCGTTCGGATTGGATCTCGAAAATTCGCGGCGCAGCGTCATGAGTCCAGTAGTGTGGTCGTCATGAAAGTGGCTGAGGATTACGTCCTGAACATCGCTGAGATCGAGCTTTAGTTCGCGCGCGTTTTCGAGGACGGTGTTGGGCCGGGCGCCAGTGTCGAAAAGAATCTTGCGGCCATCGGCTTCGACGAGGGCGGCGAAGCCCCATTCGCCGATGCCGTCGTCGGCGAGCATCGTGGAGAGGATGGTAATCTTGAGGGTGTGAAGCTCGGGGTGAGACGCCACGGAAGCGGATTGGGCCGAGTCGCGAGCCGGGGCAGCGATCAGCAGGAGGGCGGCGACCGGTAGAACGAAGCGGAACCTTTTCACTGGGGAAAGCTCCTTGATCAGATGCCAGCGAGAAAGCGGCCGGGATTCAAAGTGTTTTTTGGATCGAACTGATTTTTTACCGCGCGCATGAGCGGAAGAGCGTCGCCTGGTTGTCCCCAGGCGTCGAGATGCGACATCTCCGGTGGATAATGGCAGTGGACGAGTGAGCCGCCACTGTGTTCAAGCTCGAAGCGAAGATCGGACAGCACGGCGTGGAGGTTTTCTGGTGCGGCGTCCAAGCTCAGCCAGCCAATGCCTGTGGCTTGCATCGTTAACTTCCAATTCGTTTTGCGGGAACTTGCCGCGCGTTCGACAGTTTCGACTGTGCGTGAGATGGAGGCCGGGAGCGCAGTGATTTTTGCCACGGCTGCTCGCGCAACGATCGCGGAGTTCCATAGCTCTTGCGACGCGTTCCACACGGCGGATAGAGCTTCGAGAACCTGAGCGGGGCGTGCGAGCTCTCTCAACTGCGCTTCTTGTGCAGCGATGCCTGCTTCGGTGCCTTCAAAGAGAATGTCTACGACCGACTCGGCATCTTGCGTGTTTCGCGCTTGCAGAGCGGTGTGAGCGAGTTTGGAATCTTGCACTCTGAGGATGAATCGCTGCATATCTTCAAGAGTGCAGCCGGAGATGGAAAGCGTCTTCGCGTTGCGCGGGAGTGGGTGGAGGCGGAAAACGGCACGCGTGATTACCGCGAGCGTGCCAAGAGCACCAGTGACGAGCTTGGGTAGATCGTAGCCGGCGACATTTTTGACGACTTTGCCCCCGCTGGAAGCAAGTGTGCCATCGGGAAGTGCCAGTGTGACGCCGATGATCAAGTCGCGGAGCGCGCCGAAGCGAAGACGGAGCGGGCCGCTGTCATTTGTTGAGAGAATGCCGCTGATAGTAGCTTGTTCAGGCCACAGAGGATTGAGGGCAAGTCGCTGGCCGTGTTGAGCGAGCGCCTCCTGCAATTTTTGGATGGTGCAGCCGGCCTCAACGCTCACGGTAAGGTCAGCCCAGGCGTGTTCGATAATTTTGTCGAGTCGAGCGGTGGAGAGAATGATGTCGGCGCGAGCGGGAGGATTGCCCCAGGATAGTTTTGTGCCGCTCCCGCGGGGAATCACGGCGAGCCCCGCGTCATTTGCGAGACGAAGAACAGCGGCAAGCTGTTGTTCGTCGGGGGGTTCAAGGACTAGCCGCGGTTGAACGCCACAAACTGCGTCGGCCGCAGTGGCCGCGCGGAGAGAATCGGGAGCCAGAATCGCACGGAATTCGTGCTCGATGTCGAGCGGTGTCGTCGGCATTTGAGAGACTCAGTACATTACAACGGTGACCTGCCGTCAAGCAGCGCTCTGTTACCGGACATCATGTCCGAAGATTGTTGCTAAGTGGGCGTCAGCCCCATAGTTGGAAGCATCTTCCGTAACTGAACAGGGTCGAGTATCGTCTATTAAATTGGGCCTCAGTTATCCAGCTCAACGAAGCGTTGCAGCAGAAAGTCGTCGGTTCTCGTTCGGCCGGAGGGAACTAAATGTTCAGTGACACGCGGCTGTGCTTCTTTCTACTCGTCGGTATGCTTTGTGCTGCGGCTGGCTCTGCCCAGGAACCCAGCCCGCCAACCCAGCCCAACACCGATACGATCAACCTTGACGTAGTCGTGACTGGGAAGTCCGGGCCTCCCGTGAGCGGTCTTCAACGGCAGGATTTCACTATTTTGGACAATAAGGTTCCGCAGACCATCATCTCGTTTCGGGCTGTGCGAGGGAGAGAGGCGCCGATCGAGGTCGTGCTTGTTGTCGATGATGTGAATACCGGTATAGCGAACATCGCTTACGAACGTTCGGAGATCGATAAATTTCTGCGGGCGGATGGTGGGCAACTCGGCAACCCCATCGCGCTGGCTTTTCTTACCGACGACGGCATCAAAGTTCAGAACGATTTTTCTAGCGACGGGAACGCACTCAGTGCGGCGCTGGATCAATACGGTCTGGGACTACATTACATTCATCGCTCCGGTGGCATCTACAGCGCCATAGAACGCTTCGAGATTTCCACGAAGGCGCTGCTTCAGCTTGCGACCCGCGAGGCTGCCCGCCCGGGACGCAAGATCATTCTGTGGGTTTCGCCGGGCTGGCCGATCCTCTCTGGTCCGGGCATCGAGGAACAGATGGACGCAAAGCAAGAGCAACGGATTTTCAACGATGTCGTGCAGGCGTCGACGCTGCTGCGGCAAGGCCGCATCACCCTTTACAGCATCGATCCTCTAGGCAGCGCCGACTTTGGCGGCCGTGCCTTCCTTTGGGAGGCGTATGAGAAAGGAATCAACAAGCCCAGTCAGGCCCAATGGGGCGATTTATCTTTGCAGGTTATCGCCACCCAGAGCGGGGGCGCTGCGCTCACTTCCAGCAACGACATTACTGGCTCGGTGAGAAAGTGCCTCGCCGATACCCAAGCGTACTACGAGATTTCGTTTGCACCACCTTTGGACCAGAAGCGAGACGAGTATCACCATATCGAAGTCCGCATGGCAGATCGGAAGCTGACGGCGCGGACGCGACAGGGCTATTACGCGCAACCTGCGGGCCAATGACGCCACAAAGCCGCGGCCTAGGTGTTGCTGGCCGTCAGGGCTCAATGAGAGGCACGAATTCGCATGTAATCGAGGGAACGGTGGCGGAAGCCATGGCGGTGGCGAGACTGCCTGGCCAGCCCACGCCGGTGGCCTCGGCGATTACAGAAGCGAAGCAACGATAATCAAGTTCGGGGGTCACGTACAGAGAGACGGAAGCGGAACCCTGAATGTCGAAACCGAACTTGAAGTGGACTCCGGGGAGATCGACAACCTCACTCGAATAATACGCAGCGCCGGTCGAGACGAGGACCTGCTTGCCTTTCACTCCCTGAATCCCAAGACCTATGTTGACAGAAGAAATTGCGCCGTAGCTGGGATTGATGGCATTGGTAGACCACCAGTAGGAATAGGTGGGGGCGGAAGAGATGGTGAGAATACCATTGAGGGGAGGGTGAAACCAGCAACCTACCCAGGCGAACTCGCTGCCGGTGTTGAAGCCGGGGGCGAAAGAGGTGGCCACGCTGCCGCTGATCTGGCCGTTGTTGTTGGCGGAGCCGGACATGGTGGGATTCGTGACGTTGGCGCCAAAGGTGGTAATGACTTGAGCGAAATCGAACGGCGGGACGACGGTACCGCCGTTAGAACCGGGAAAAACGCCGCCGACGTCGGGCCGGACTTTGGGGAAAGGGAGTTTTTTGGCGGCGATTTTTTTTTGGAAGGCCAGCAGGGCATCTAGAGCAGGCTTATTGGCTGGATCGTGAATGTCGATGGAGGCAGCGCCCTGCAGCGCGCTGTAGAGCTTGAGGCCTTGCGAGCGCAGGTCATTCGGGGCAGGTAGCCTCTTTTTGAGCAGGGATTTCATTGCGGGGATCGATTTGGCGGCGAGACCAGCGGGGATTTTAGCGCCGCCGAAACGCAGGAGTTGCTCTAGCTGGGCGTCGGCTTTGGACGTGCGGGTACTTTTTGCCAAGGGAGTTCCTCCGTAGTGTGCACCGTAGCTCGAACGAGCGCGCGCTACGTGTGTAGCAGGCGGTGTTTGTGCAGCGCCGCGGTGAACCGACCTGTCAACAGGATGGTGGCGCAAAAGGGCGAAGCGTTTCAAAAGCAATCTTGGGAGGCAAGGGCAACGAGCGACTCGAACAGTGGACCTGCAAACACTGGGCTGCGTCCCGTGAACTCCTCACGACCCCCCTTCTGGAGTTTTTTTCATTCGCGGGCAAATCTGCTGTGCGTAAACTGTGAGTATTCGCTCCGCCAGGCCCTAGGAAAGTCCCGTTGAGTCCGGTGAGCTAAGCGGAGCCGCTTGTTCTGAGCACGCGGGATTTTGTTTTCTGGAAAATTGGATTACAGATATACGCCAAGTGATCGGGAAGGAAGTGGGGGACAGAGTGGCTGTGGTATTGGAAGAGCGGGTAGAAAGGCGCTCGTGAGACGGAAGCCCAGCCTCAAATAAGAAGACCGCGGCACCCTCGCCCAAACGAGGGGGCGCAGGCGGCGGTCAGTTTTTCTGTGGAGGCTCGAGGGGTGGCGGCGTGACGTCGGGGTGATCTCGCAAATACTGCTCGAGGGGTTCGCTGCGCATTACGACTCGGAATCCACGGCGCGTATTTACGTCGATGGTTCTCTGGGCATCCAAATCGTCGAAGCTGATCATCTGTTCGACAGATTTCGTGGCACTCTCATCGAGCGAGGTGAAATGAATTTCTTTGTCGACGAACCAGTAGTCGTTCACGCTATAGACAGTGCCGTCCTTGAGATAAAGCTGCACGAGCTGGTGCCCATCGAGGCTGTACACGTATACCGGACTCGCGTAGGTCAGCGGCGGGGCGAGATAATGTTCAGTAGTATGGGCGGAATAGAACAAATCGTCGCAGCCCGAATTCCAGCCCCAGATAGGGCCGCAGTACAGCCACCATGAAGAGTTGAAGGCCTGCCAAGACCAGAGAAACGGTGTACGGAGGAAGAAGGAGGGACGAAAAATTAGAGGGGAGCGTTCCGGAAAGCCGCCGTGGGGGCGCAAAAACATGGGGCGTGACGCTGGTGCAGGAGCCACGCGCGGCGCGCCCAGAGGACCCGAACTTCTGGAGTGTACGCCCCCGCCTACGTGGCCGACGTGTTGTGCTAAGGCAACGGGAGTCTGAAACCAAACGCAAGCCAGCACGCAAATAGCAATCGTTAAGATTTTCGTGCGGGTCGAAACGGGGAAGACAACGAGCGCCATAAGGTTACCCTCCTTGCAGCGTTGATGCTTGGCTGCGAGGATCGCGCGAGTGCGCCAGCCAGAAGTTTAATACTTTGAGGTGTGAATTGCACCACGGAGTCACGACATCGTTCGCGTGCAAACTTCCCGCTACCTCGCTGGCACTTTGGTCGCGCACGTGTCTCAGAGTTAAGACCGCGGGCCTACCGCTTCTCTAATCCTGTTCGCCGAGGGTTTGAACGTAGGTTTTGCCGTACGGATAGAAGAGCTCCTTGCGGCCTTGCTGCCATGCGGCTTTGAGTTCGGGCGTTGTGATGTCCCAGTCGGGCCGGCATTTTTTGGTAACGGCACGCAGGTCCTGGCGGAGATCTTCGAGAGTGGGGCGGCCGAAGAACCAGTAGCCGTTGTAGATCTTATAAATGACGAGGCCGGGCTCAAGGACAATCACGTGGGGGATCATGGGATTGTGAAGAGGATCTGTGTATTCGGCGATGTCGAGGTCTTTTTGGACGACACGTCCGACGTCGGAGAGGAAAGGCCAGTGGGCGCCGACGCCGGTCCGATATTCATTCGTCTCGGTGATGTTGTCGGTGCTGATCGAGACGAGGCGGCAATAGGCGACTTCGAGTTCGCGATGGAGTTCAACAAGCAGTTCGGCCTGCCGGCGATCCTTGGGGCAGAAGCCGCCGCGGCTTAGGACGAGAACCATGGGGTGGGGGCCTTGCAAGTCGGAGAGCTTGCGGCGTTTGCTGGTGTGGTCGGAAAGCTCATAGTCGGGGAAGATCGCGCCAGGAACGATGTCAGATCGCATGTGAAAAACCTCAGGGAGTTGGATGCGCGCTGCCGGGTTACGTTCCACAATAACGCCGAGCGTATTTTTGGAGACCAAGAATTTGTGACCCTTTATCCGCACATCGCATCGAAACCAACGGGATGCTGGGTTGTACGCCGTTACTTGGGGAGTGCGTGAGAACGATCATAAGGGCAAAAGACTGTACTTTCACGGTATACCCGCGGAGGTAAACGGGTCGTTGGGTTTAGTGATTTTCAAGAATGGCTGAAAATTCTTAGGAGGATTTATGGCAACGACAAGGGTTGCTGTAGCACCCATGAAGGCGGCGCAGATTTCCAAGGCGGGAGGTGATTTCGAGATTGTCGAGCGCGAGGTTCCTAAGCCGGGGGCAGGGCATGTGCTCATCAAGGTGCTGGCTTGCGGCGTATGCCACAGCGATGTGCTCACGAAGGAAGGATTGTGGCCTGGCATCCAGTTTCCCCGCGTTCCGGGGCATGAAGTCGCGGGAGTCATCGAGGAACTCGGCGAAGGTGTCTCTGGTTGGACGAAGGGACAGCGCGCTGGTGTCGGCTGGCACGGCGGCCACGACGGGACGTGTCTCCAGTGCCGGCGCGGGGATTTTCGCAATTGCCAGAACATGAAAATCTCAGGCATCAGCTATGACGGCGGATATCAGCAGTATATGGTGGCTCCGATGGAGGCACTGACGGCCATACCGGCAAGTCTGAGCGATACTGAAGCGGGGCCGCTGCTCTGCGCCGGAATAACGACGTACAACGCGTTGCGGCACAGTGGGGCGATGCCCGGCGACCTGGTTGCGGTGCAGGGGATCGGCGGTCTGGGGCACCTCGGGATTCAATTCGCTAGCAAATTTGGGTACAAGGTGGCGGCCATCGGCCGGGGGCCGGAAAACGAGACCCTTGCAAAAAAACTGGGAGCGAACCTTTACATCGACAGCAAAGCGACGAACGCCGCCGAGGCATTGCTGAAAATGGGCGGAGCACAGGTGATTCTGGCCACGGCCCCAAGCTCCAAAGCCATGTCGGAGTTGTTTAACGGCCTTGGACCAAACGGGAAGCTCATGGTGATCGGTGCAGCTTTTGAGCCCATTGAAGTTGCCCCGGTACAGCTGATCAATGGAAGCCGAGCGATTCAAGGCTGGGCCTCGGGAACGCCGGCTGATGCGGAGGACACTTTACGCTTCGCCGAACTGAGTGGCGTGCGTCCCATGATTGAAACCTATCCGCTCGAAAAAGCGGCCGAGGCCTACGCGCGCATGATGAGCGGCAACGCTCAGTTCCGCGTCGTTCTGACGATGTGAGTTGGCGACGACGCAATCCGCCCAATAGCTTCCGGGGCGTATATAGCCCTCCGGCCTGCGTCGCGGGACTTCTAACATGAAGAGCAAAGAGTACACGCGTTCGAACCGTTGCCTGCAGCTCGCCCGCAAGGCGCTAACGCTTTCTATGATGCTCGCATCAATTCCATTGCTGGCTCAAGCCCAGGGGAAGGAACGTCTGGTGGAGCACCCGACTTCTTATCGAGCGATACAGATCGATGGGCTTTCTATCTTTTACAGAGAGGCCGGGGCGAAAGATAAACCGATGCTTTTGCTGTTGCACGGACTTCCATCTTCATCGCGGATGTTCGAGCCTCTCTTCGTCCGGCTTTCCGATCGCTATCACCTTGTGGCGCCCGATTACCCGGGATTCGGACACAGCGACTGGCCGGACGCGAAAAAATTCGCGTATACGTTCGATCACATCGCCGAGATCATGAATCACTTCACGGAAGCGCTCGGGATCTCGCGCTACACCCTTTACATGCAGGATTACGGCGGGCCTGTTGGTTTTCGCATGGCTTTGGCGCATCCCGAACGGATCGAGGCTCTGATCGTGCAGGACGCTGTGGCGCACAATGAAGGCCTTGGCGCGAATTGGAAGACGCGGCGCGCATTTTGGGCGGATCGCGCTGCCAACGAAAGCGCGTTGCGGACAAACCTCTTGTCGCTTGCGGCCGCGCGCGCCCGCCATGTGGGAGACGATCCAAACGTGGAACGCCATGATCCGGATCTGTGGACCGATGAGTATTACTTTCTCAATCAGCCGGGGCAGGCCGAGATTCAGAGTGACCTGTTCTACGATTATCGAACGAACGTGGAGAACTACCCCAAGTGGCAGGCGTGGATGCGGGAGATGCAGCCGCGGCTGCTGGTGATCTGGGGGAAGTATGAGGCGTCGTTTGACCCGTCGGAGCCGGAGTCCTATCGGCGCGACGTGCCAAAGGCGGAAGTGCATATCGTTGACGGCGGGCATTTCGCCCTGGATACGGCGGCGGATCTGATTGCGGAGCTCGTGCGGGGGTTTATGAAGTAGAGGTGGTGCCGGGGCGTTCGTCGGCGTGCGAGGGGTACTTTCCGGTCTTTCCACCACAGGCTGCAGCGGGTCTTATTATGCTGAATGGCGTCAGAAGCGGTCGGCGGCGCCGGAGAGTTCAGACGGATGCGGGACGTATTCGCCGGGTTTTTCGCCACAGAGGCGCGGAGTGGGAAAAACTTTTGTGGGATTGCTGAGTTGTAGCGGGTCGAAGGCGCAGCGGACGCGTTGCATGGTGGCCAGGTCGGGCTCGGCGAACATTTTGGACATGGCGTATTTTTTGTCCTGTCCGACGCCGTGTTCGCCGGTGATGGAGCCGCCGGCGGCGATGCAGAGATCGAGGATTTTGGCAGAGAGGGCTTCGGCGGCGTGTTGCTGGCCGGGCACGCGTGCGTCGTAGAGGACGAGGGGGTGGAGGTTGCCATCGCCGGCGTGGAAGACGTTGGCGACGCGGATGCCTGCTGCGGCGCTGAGGCGGGAAATCTCGCTCATGACTTGCGGCAGGGCGGTGCGGGGGATGACGCCGTCCTGGACGATGTAGTTGGGGGAGATGCGGCCCATGGCGGCGAAGGCGGCTTTGCGGCCTTTCCAGACCAGGGCGCGCTCGGCGTCGGATTGGGCGACGCGGATTTCGGAAGCGGCGTGGGCGCGGCAGATTTCGTTGACGTCGGCCATGAGGGAGGCGACTTCGGCGATCGGGCCGTCGAGCTCGACGAGCAGGAGCGCGCCGCAGTTGGGGTAGCTGGCGTGGACGGCGGCTTCGGCGGCTTGGATGGCGAGGTTGTCCATCATTTCTATGGCGGCGGGGAGCATGCCCGCGGCGATGATGCTGCTGACGGCGGCGCCGGCTTCATTGGTGTCCGGGAAGGCGGCCAGGAGCGTTTGCACGCATTCGGGGCGCTTGACGATACGGAGAATCATTTTTGTGGCGATGCCGAGGGTCCCTTCGGAGCCGACAAAGACGCCTAAGAGATCGTAGCCGGGGGTGTCGAGAGTCTTGCCGCCGAGGTGGACGAGCGAACCATCGGGGAGGACGACTTCGAGGCCGAGGACGTGCGTGGTGGTGAAGCCGTATTTCAGGCAGTGGGCGCCGCCGGAGTTTTCGGCGACATTGCCGCCGATGCTGCAGATGGATTGCGAGGAAGGGTCGGGGGCGTAGAAATAGTTTTGCGGCGCGACGCGGGCGGTGACGTCGAGATTGATGACGCCGGGCTCGACGACCACGCGGGCGTTGGGAAGATCGACTTCGAGGATGCGGTTCATGCGGGTGAGGCTGATGACGATGCCGTTTTCGACGGGGAGCGCGCCGCCGCTGAGGCCTGTACCGGAACCGCGGGCGACGAAGGGGATGCGTTCGCGATGGCAGAGGCGAAGGATAGCTTGGACTTCGGCTGTCGAAGAGGGGAGGAGGACGGCTTGGGGCATGGTGCGGAAATTGGTTAGGGCGTCGGAGTCGTAGGTGTGGAGTTCTTCGGGGGAAGTGATGACTGCGCCGGGGCCGGTGATGGTGCGCAGTTCGGTAAGGAGCGTGGAGTTCATATCGACTAAAGGAGAGGATACTACGATGGGGGAAGGATGGGGAGTTGGGAGCGATAGTTCAGTTTTCGGCTGCAGAAATTATCAGGAAGTGACGATTGGACGCAGCATGAGGCGATGACTGCTCTGTTCCTTACATCACCTCAAAAGCTGCCCCCGCCAAAAAGCAAGATGCAAGAAGAGCACGATGTATCGTGCCCCCACCATGAACGAAAAAACTAGTGGATAAAGTTGAGGCCGTTGGGGATGAATTGGGGGAAGACGTAGGCGTAGAGCATGACGATGACGCCGACGATCGAGGCCAGGGCCACCGAGTGCCAGAAGACGAAGCGGAAGATGGAACCTTCTTGGCCGACTTGGTTGGTCGCGGCGGTAGCGATGCAGATGGATTGGGCGTCGATCATTTTGCCCATGACGCCGCCGGCGCTGTTGGTGGCGCACATGAGGATGGGGCTGAGGTTGAGCTGCTGGGCGGTGATTTTTTGCAGGCCGCCGAACAGGACGTTGGAGGAGGTGTCGCTGCCGGTGAGAGCGACGCCGAGCCAGCCGATGAAGGCGCCGAAGAAGGGGAAGAACCAGCCAGTGCGCGTGAAGGCGAGTCCGAGGACGGCGTCCATGCCGGAGTAGCGGGTGACGTAGCCGAGGCCCAGCATGCAGGTCATGGCGACAATGGCGAAGCGCAGGCGGACGAGTGTGCTACCGAAGATTTTCAGGATTTTGATGGGGCCGAGGCCGAGGATGAGGCCTCCCACGAGTGCGGCGAGGAAGCAGGCGGTGCCGGTGGCGGTGAGCCAATTGAAGTCGAAGCGGGCGGCTTCGGGGGCAGGTTTTACTACTACGGGAGCGGTGCGATAGACCTTGTTGTGGAGCGCGGGCCAGTCCCATCCGGCGGGGCCGGGACGATTTTTGCCATCGGGGAGCTTGACGGTGAAGGCGGGCGTGGTGGCTTTATTCATGGCTAGCTTGATGCTTGGCAGGCCCCACGCGAGGACGAAGAGGGAGAGGATGGCGAAGGGCAGCCATGCTTTGGCGATTTGACCGGCGGTGTAGCGCTTGCCAGCAAGGGATCTTTGCCGGACTTTCCATTCGTCGCCGATGGTGTCGGTCACGGAAGTCTGGACCGCGGCGGCGCCTTTGGTGGCGTCGGCTTCGCGCTCTTCGGGGAAGCGCCAGATGCGCTTGGGCTTCCAGAAGCGGAGGAAGATCATGGTGGCGATGAGGGAGACTACGCCTGCGGCGATGTCGACGAGATTGCTGTCCATGTGATTGGCCCAAAACCATTGCGTTCCAGCGAATGAAATGCCTACAACAAGGATGGCGGGAAAAACTTCCCACGTTTCGGACCAGCTCACCATAGCGCGAACTAGCCAAAAGGGAACGATAACCGCGGTGATCGGTAGAATGCGGCCGATCATAGCGCTTAGATCGCTTTCGGGGAGGGCGGTTACCGAGGCGAGGGCGTGGACAGGAGTGCCGATGGCACCCCATGCGACCGGGGCGGTGTTGGCGATGAGATTGAGCGCGGCGGCGTGGAAGGGTTTGAAGCCTAGGCCAATCATGAAGGCGCCAGCGATGGCGACGGGCGCGCCGAATCCTGCGCAGCCTTCGATGAAAGCGCCGAAGCAAAAGGCTACGAGGAGGAGTTGGAGGCGGCGGTCGGGGGTGATGGCGGCGACGGACTGCTTCATGATTTCGAATTGTCCGGTCTCGACGGAGATGTCGTAGAGGAAGACGGCGGCAATCACGATCCAGACGATTTTGAGGAGGCCGTAAGCGGAGCCGTAGAGGAAGCTGCTGAAGGCCATTTGCGCGGGCATGTGGAAGACGAGGACGGCGCAAAGAATAGCGGTGGCGGCGCCGGCGACGGCGCAGAGGTGGGCGCGGACTTTGAAGCCAGCCAGCAAGCCGAGAAGGACGACTACGGGGAGAGCGGCGACGAGTGTCGAGAGCCACCAGTGGCCCAGCGGATCATAAATTTGATTCCAAGTCACAGTTAGCCTTCCGGAACGAGATAGTCTTCCATTTTTATTGTCAGGAACTCTGCCCGAAACCTTGCGGGAGGCTAAGCCGAAAATCGCCGAGCGCCGCCCAGACTGGAAAGCGAGCTTTTCGGCTGATGAGTTACGCTGTTGTCACTCTATTGTCAAGAGATAAGTCAGACCGCGCCGCTAGACGAGTGTGAACCAACCTTTACAGAAGGTTCTTGCAAAGGGAATTCGTTCGGTTCGGAAGCGGCTTAGGCAGCGGGTTGCGAGGGTGGAGGAAGAGCTTGATAGACCAGGCTGAAGCCCGGAACTATACTCTGGGTATGAGTTCGGACACTGAGCTGCTTGGGGCGCTGCGGAAATATTGGGGTTACGACGCATTCCGGCCTTTGCAGGAAAATATCGTGAAGAGTTTGCTGGGCGGGCGGGACACTTGCGTGGTGATGCCGACCGGTGGCGGGAAATCGCTTTGCTATCAGTTGCCGGCGGCGATTTTGCACAACAAGACGGTGGTCGTGGTGTCGCCGCTGATTGCGTTGATGCAGGACCAAGTGGCGCAGCTAACCCAGATGGGGATTCCGTCAGCGTTGCTGAACAGCACGCTGGCTGGAGACGTGCAGTCATGGGTGCAGCACAAAGCTATCGAGGGGGCCTATCGGCTTTTGTATCTTTCGCCGGAACGGCTGGCGCGGGAGGATACGATCGGGTGGCTGAAGCGCGTGCCGGTTTCTTTTTTTGCGATTGATGAGGCGCACTGCATTTCGGAGTGGGGGCACGAGTTTCGGCCGGAGTACCGGCAATTGAGTTCGCTGCGAAAACATTTTTCGGAGCAGCCGATTGCGGCGTTTACGGCGAGTGCGACGCGCCGTGTGCGGCACGACATTATTGAGCAGTTGAAGTTGCGCGAGCCGGATAAGTATATCGCGAGCTTTCACCGGCCGAATTTGAATTACATCGTGAAGGAGTGCGCGGGGAAGACGCAGACCGAACTACTGATACGGGCGATGCGCAAGCATGCGGAGAGCAACGTAATCGTGTACGCGCCGACGATTGCGAGAGTGGAAGAGACAGTGGATTTCTTGGGAGAGCAGCGAATTTCGGCGATTGCATATCACGGAAAGATGGATAGCGACACGCGGCGGCGCAACCAGGAGCGCTGGATGTCGGATGAGGTGCGCGTGCTGGTGGGGACGATTGCGTTTGGATTGGGAATTAACAAGGCGGCGGTGCGCGCGGTGATTCATTTGTCCTTGCCGAAATCGATCGAGCAGTATTATCAGGAAGCGGGGCGCGCGGGACGCGATGGCGAGGCGGCGGATTGCATTCTGCTGTGGCAGAAGCGCGATGTGGGATTGCTGACGTACTTCGTGGACCAACTGACGGACGAAGAAGAGAAACGACGCGCTTGGACACGTTATCACGAGATTCGGCGATTCGTGGAAGCGAAGACTTGCCGGCACAATCAGATTTGTTCGCATTTCGGCGAAAACAAGAAATGGAATTCGTGCGGGGCTTGCGATGTGTGTGTCGGGGAGCCGGGATGGCTGGTCGTGGCTGGGCCGGCGAAAAGAGCCACGAAGCGTTTGGCGGCCGCAGCGTCAGCAAGCGTGTCGGGCGGCCATGCGTTTCAGGCGACGGAAACGCGACGAGAGCAAACGCGGATTTCTGCCGGGGATCCGAGCCCCAGGCGTTTGGCGGCGGGGATTGACCCGGAGTTGCGCGATTACCTGCGCGAGTGGCGGAGGACGGCGGCAAGAGAACGTGGAACCCCCGCTTACATCGTGATGCACGACACTTCGCTCGATGAGCTTTGCCGTGTGCGGCCGCGTTCGCTGAACGAGCTACGGGGCGTATCCGGGTTCGGGGACAAGAAAACCGAGATGTATGGGCAGGGAATTCTGGAGGCGCTGGCCGAGTTTGGCCGAGGCGCGCGAGCTGCGAAGCCGGATGAGGAAAAAGTGAAGCCTGCGGAAGAGACGATGCGATTGCTGGCGGAGGGGCGGACGCTTGAAGAGATAGCCCAGAGGCGCGGGCGGCAATTTTCGAGCGTCGTCGGTCTCATTGTGGGGTTGATGGAACGCGGAGAATTGGAGTTCCAGGCGAGCTGGGTGGACGCGGATAAACAAGCGCAAATCGAAAAGGCCTGCACGCTTCTTGGATTCGAGCGGCTCAAACCTTTGAAGGAGGTTCTGCCGCCGGAAATTACTTATGAAGAGATTAGACTTGTTGCAGCGCACTTGCGGCTTGAACGAGATGGACAAGCGCGGGAGACGGTCGAAGGCTAAGCGATCTCTGGCGGCCTTGACCTATCGCGCCGAACCCAGAAAAGCAGATCCCTCGCTACGCTCGGGATGACGGCTGTGCGTTGGAATTGGCGAGTGTGTGGGAATGCGTTGAAGAACTTTGGGGATTCACAGAGCAGATGAGACGGACGTGCCGGCGGCGGCGAAGACGGTGTCCATTTCTGCTTGGGCAAAGGACAAGAAAGACTGCACCACGACCGGATCGAATTGCGTGCCGCTGCATTGAATGAGACGGCGGACGGCTTCTTCGTGCGGAAGGCCTTTGCGATAAGGGCGGGAAGAGACCATGGCGTCGAAGGCATCAATCACTGTCACGATGCGCGAAACGATCGGAATCTCTGTTTCCTTTAGTCCGGCTGGATAGCCTTTGCCGTCGAAAGATTCGTGGTGATGAAGGATGTCGAGGGCGGCGCGCTCGAAACCTGGGAGCATGCGCAAAACTGCCCAGCCGTATTCCGGATGTTTCTTCATCAGGGCGTATTCTTCGTCGTCGAGCTTTCCGGGCTTTTTAAGAATGGAGTCGGGAATACCCACTTTGCCGATGTCGTGAAGGAGCGCGGCGACTTCAAGGTTTTGGAGTTCCGCTTCGTCGAGCCCGAGTTCCTGACCGACGCGCATACCCCATTCCGCCAGGCGCGTGCTGTGGACGCCAGTGTTGAGATCCTTCAGGTCGAGAAGCTGATTGAAGGCGCAGATGACGGAACTGCGAAGGGCAGAGACTTGTTCTTCCACTTGCTTGATGCGGAGGGATTCCGGCGTCCACCGTGGATCTGAGGACATGGTGAGCACCGGAACCCGCTCGGTCGACATGCTAATCACTTATTGTCCGCTCGAACTGTTCAGCCAAGCCGAGAGGGCTTGATAGACGTCGAGCCGGCCATGGTTGAGGTTAGGGGTAAGTTGGATCGCGTGAGAAAATGCGCTCGCTGCGCTCGATTGGTTGAGGGAAGGCTTCGCGCTCAGGAGCAAATCGGCAGATCCGGCTACGAGCGGGGAGCTGAAGGAGGTTCCGGAAGCGCTGGCGTAAGTGCCGCCCGGGTAAGTGCTGATGACGTACTCGCCGGGTGCGGCAATCCAGACGTCGATGTCGCCGTAGTTCGAGAAGGTGGAGAGAGTGTCGGAATCCGATGTAGAAGCGATGCCCATGACACTGGCGTTGAGAGCGGCGGGGTAGACGGGTGAGCTGGTGCTACCGTTGCCGGCCGCGGCAACAAGCACAACACCGGATTGGTTGGCGTACGAGATTGCCTGCGAGAGAGCCTGCGAAGGTGTGGTGACGTCGAAACTCATATTGACGACATTGGCGTTATGTTGGACGGCATAGTAAAGGGCCGCGACGATGTTGGATAGGTAGCCTTGGCCGTTTGCGCTAAATGCCTTTAGAGGAAGGATTTTGGCTTTCGGCGCGGCCAAGTGGACGAGTCCAGTGGTCATCGTGCCGTGGCCGAAGTCCGAGTATGAGCTGCCACCGCCATCCAGAATGGCGGCGGAGGATTGGTCGAGAATCGCGGCGCTGGATTGTTGGACGATGACCGGCTGCTCATCTTGGGAGCCGGTGCTGAGATTTCCGTTCTCCAACTGCGGGACATCCAGCCATTCGGAGGCGCCGGGTTGATTGCGAGTAAAGTCGTAGCCCGGTAGAAGCACCGGGTAAAGAACAGGATGGTTTACGTCGACGCCCGTATCAATGACGGCCACGATGCCCGTGCCGCTGACGCCAAACCCATTCTGAGCATCGGCAAGGCGGATGATCTGGGTGGCGGGTTGGGCGACATAGCCGTGGATGACTACGGTGCCGTAGTAGTTCACCGGAGTGAGGTCATAGAGACCGGCGGGGATCGTGGTGACCGGCTTCTGAGGGAGGCCGAGAATCTGGTCGGCCTCAACACTTTCAATCCCGAGCAAAGACTCCAGGAGATTTCCGAGGAAGCCAAGGAGGTTCGCTATCAGGTTTTGCGAAGAGGTCACAAGATAAGTCTTGCCAATGTTGCCGTCCAAGGCTCCTTGGACCTGGCAGTTTGCGGAGAGGCAGAGCTTCAGGACGGAGCCGAGGCCTCCCGAGGTGCGGACGATGTAGCGGTTCTGGGCGGTTGCCGGGGTCGCCCCTAGTGCGAAAAGAGCTATAAGAATCACGAAGATGCAAAGGTTGCGTTTCATAGTTTATGTTTAGTCCCTTTCGGGGTCTCCTGCTTCCGAACCAGCCGCGCATCCGCTCAAAGGGCTACCCGCTAAGTCTTGCGGAATCTTCCTTTTGAGCAAATAGTACGAGTGGTTTCGAGGTGCCAATCAAAAGCTACAAGGGATTTTGGTACTTCCGTACCAAAATGGGACTCCCTTGTAAAAGGTGTTCCTGCGGGCGAGTTCATAGCTTGCCTCCGGGCAAATTGCCCAAGGCGTTTCGCAGGGAAATGACGATGGGCTGATCGCCGCTGCCGGGTATGGAAAGCTCCAGATCGCCAGAGTTTTCGATCTCGCCCGAGAACTCGCCAAACTGATTTGCGGCCGCCATTACACTGTGACCGCGATGATTCGAGAGAGTTACTTGAATGTCGTTACCGATGAGGCCCGGGTGGCTAAGATCGAGTAACTGCCCGGTGATGACAAGGCGATTGCTGCCCGGCTTGGGCTCGATCTGAATGTCGATCTGGTAAGGATCCGCCCTATAAAGCATTTGTCTTGTTCCTATTACGACCGAACGAGCTCCGGCAACGGCGGGTTGAAGGAAACTGTCGAACAGAACCTCGATCAAGCCCTTCGATTGCTTCCGCGCTTGCGCCAGGCCTGATGTCAGGAAGGCTGCTTTGGCAAGGCGCACGGTGTCCGCTGAAGGCTGATAAGTGACTTCCGCGGATGCCGTTTTGCTTACCTTTTGCCATAGCGAAACCGTCTCCATGCAGCGATTGCAACCGGTTGCGAGGTGCTTTTGCATTGCCTGCTTTTGGCCGGTTGTGACTATCTGGTTCACGAAATCAACCCACTCCTCCGTTGAAAAGTGCTTCATATCTCTTCCCCCCTACTTTCTTTCTTTGCCCCGGCTCCCCAGCTGGGGGGCAACATTCAACATCTCCCAGTGCATAAGGGGGAGTAGAAGGGCCAAAGATATAGCCTCGAGAGATTTAATTAAGTCTTTTATTTACTGCGAGTTGACCGACTAGGACGAAGGGAGCCCAGAAGTACGGGTGAGGGTTTTGCTGGCGGAGTTGCTTCATGGCGGATTGTAGGGAGGCGGCCATTTCGCCTGTTTGCATGTAGCTCTTGTAGAAGGACTGCATTAGCTCCGAGGTGCTTCGGTCGTGAACGTCCCAGAGAGAGAGGAGCAAAGAAGCGGCGCCGGCACAGAAGAGACCGCGCTGGAGGCCTAGGAGTTCGTCACCGGCAGCGACGAAATTCATGCCGGTGGCGCAACCGCTTAGCGTGACGTGGCGAGCGGAGAGGCGCATTTGGTAGAGATCGTAGAGGTTAAGGTAGCCATCGCCGAGGCGGATGCCAGAGAACATGGGGTTGTCCTGGCGATAGGTCCCGTGAGTGGCGATGTGGAGGAGGGCGCTCTCGGCGCCTTTCGTTTTGAGGATCTCGGTTGTGGCTTGCTCGCCTAGTCGAAGATCTGCGTTTGGAAGGATCGCGGCTACGGATTGGACTTCGTCCAGGATTTGGGGGGCGCGCTCGTCGGGGATGCCCATGACGAGGGAGGCGGACATGTCGCTGGGGGCTTTCTCTTGGCAGAGGGCAAAGACGGTGGCGCTTGGGGCATAGGAGATGGTGTGGGCGTCGCAGAGATAGGCGTCGCCATTTTTAAGGGCATGGAAGGGGAGGAAGTGAAGCGGGCCGTGGGGGACGAAGATGAGGTGTCTCGCTTGGAGATGCTGGCGCAGCGGGGCGATTAGCTCGGCGTAGAGGGATTCCAAGTGGCTTTGGGTGGCTTGGAGGAGGGGTTGCTCGAAGCGCTTCGTGTAGGTGGCGCCCATGCGGAATTTCGAGAGCTGGAAGCGGAGGAGATGCAGGAAATGGAGGACGCGGGAGATAACGGTGATAGGAGTAATTTCGATGGAATTGCGGGTGACCACGGCGGCGACCAGGCGATCACCAGTTGAATAATATTCGATGAGGGCGGCGTCAGCGGGAATAGCGGCTTGCAATTTTTCGAGAGAGAAATCCGCAGGAGCTTCGAGAGTGGCGTTTTCGCGTTCGTGCGCGGGCAATTCGCGGAGAGTGCGGAGGAGTTCGTTTTCGTGGGAGAGGGCTTTTTCCTGGAGTTGTTGAAGGCGTTGGGCAGAAGTTTGTTCGGGGCGGAGTTGTTCGAGTTCGATGCGGTGGTAATACCAGTTTAATTCTTCGCGCAGGTCGCGGATGCGGCGCACAAGTTCGCTTTGGCCTGCGTCGCCGAGAGGCAGGCTTTGGCCGCTCTGGAAAATCATTTCGGTCATGCTGCGGGATTTGGCGGCTTCGATGCAGGAGAAGGCTTCGGCGGCGGAAGAATGGCCGCCATCGCCGCTGAGATGCAGGTCGACTAGCGCTTCGTAGACTTGCAGGCGATTTTTTACGAAGGAAATTTTCAGTTCCTCGGCGTGCAGGCGGCTGCGCAGGGCTTCGAGAGATTTGCGAGCTTCTTGATAGGCGGCGTAGGCAGCGGGTCGATCGCCGCGCGTTTGGGCGAGTTGGCCGCGGAGGAAGTGGGTTTGGTAGGCGAGCACAGGGGCCTGAATGCCGGAGATTTTTGCAATGGCGGCGTCTGTCTCCAACTGTGCTGCGGGGAGTTCGCCGACCTGCAAGGCAACGCGTGCGAGCAGAAGATGGGCCAGTGCGGCTTTGCCCGGGAGGGCAGTTTTGTCGAAGAAGGCGGCCGCGCCGGAGCAGAGGCGGCGAGCTTCAAAGTAGCGGCCTTCGTGGAAGAGAAGGAGGCCCTGATAGAGATCGAGGAGCCAGGGCCATACGAGATTTTTCTCGGTGGCGAACATGGCGCGGGCCGTAGTGAAGCGTTCGAGGGCATGGACGGTCTTGCCTTGCTGGCCGTAGGCGATGGCTTCGTTGGCGAGAGTTTTTGCGGCTTCGTAACCCATGCCGAGTTTTTCAAAACGAAGGTAGCCCTCGTGGGCCATTTCGCGGGCTTCTTCGCTCAGGTTGAGCTCGAGATAGATTTCGGAGAGATCGAGATTGCAGAGAGCCAGGTGGTAGGCGTCGCCGGTGACTTCGCAGGCGCGGCGCGTTTCGAAAAGCATTTCGATGGCGCGGCTATATTCGCCACGGAAATAATAGAGGTAGGCGATGTTGTAATCCGCCTGATCGCGCAGGAGGGGCATGTCGTAGCGGACGCAGAGTTCGCGGGATTTTTGGTAGCACTCGAGGGACTTGGCGAAATCGTTGAGGCTGATGAGGCACATGGCCATGTTGTGGAGAGTGACGGCGGCGCGCTCCCAATCTTCGTATTGGGAGAGGATTTTGTAGGCGCGCTCGTAGTGGACCATGGCTTCTTCGAAGCGGTCCTGGCGATGGAAGATGTTGCCGACGTTGTTGTCGAGATTGGCGATGCGGCGGGTTTCTCCGACTTGCGCGAAGATTTCTCTGGCGCGCTCGGAGGATTTGAAGGCGCGGTCGTATTCGCCGAGCAGAATCAGTGGCTGGATGGAACTGCTGAGCGTACGGGCGGCTTCTTTCAGGATGCCAAGAGATTCGTACATCTCGATAGCTTGTTCGTGATGCTCAACGGCGGCGCGATTGTCGCCACATGCGTAGAGGGCGTTGGCCTTGGCGCGAGTGCCGAGGGCGATGTCTTCTTTGCGGCGCAGCTTACGCCCGACAAGAACGGCGGCTTCAGCCAGGTGCAGTGCTTCTTTTGTGTCCACGCGGATTTTTTCGAGGACCAGGTCGGCGAGCTGCTTTACGACTGCGCTGCTGATAAGTTCTTTGTGGATCGAAAAAAATTTGCGGCGGCCGAGATCGGTCTCGACGTGGGCCAATTGCTGCAGGAGTTCTTCCTTGGGAATCGTTTTGACGGCGGTGGGCATCAGTCGAATCCCAATTCGCCGAGATGCTTGCGCAGGCGATCCATGCATTTCTGACGCGTGAAACCGATGGAACCGACGGCGAGACCCAATTCAGCGGCGACCTCGCTGTAGGGGCGCGCGGGAGTTTCGAAGAAAAGAAGTTCGACCAGGCGGCGGCATTGCGGCGAGAGGGCGGCCATAGCTTCGCGCAGCATCTGTTCTTCTTGTGTTTGCTGCACAAGGGTTTCTGCTATTGCGGGTGTTTCCGGAACCGGCAAGCCGGGATCTGCGTCGCGGCTGACGAGGCGCTGCTGTTGCTGCTTCCAGCGGTAGCACTGATGATGAGCAACTTGCATGAGCCACTTGGGAAGCGCGCGCGGCTCGCGCAATTCGGGGAGATGGTTGAGAAGTTCGACGCAAGTGGCTTGAAAAACTTCGGCGGCTTCGTGAGGAGGCAATCTGTACTTGACGGGGATCGAATAGATGAGCGCTTTATACTTTTCGATGAGGAGCGACCAAGCTTCTTCGTTGCCCGAGAGGCATTCTTTGACGAGGTGTTCGTCAGTCCAGGCGCCGGGCGCCTTTTTCGATCTCTTGGTAAGCACCGGGCTCATCGGTTGGGATTCTCCGCGGCGTTGCGGAAGTAGAGTTGCTCGACGTTCCAGAGGGCATAAGGTTCGAGAACGGCGGGACGAAAATTGGCGATGGAATTTTTTGCGCCTACTAAGATGTCGGGACTGGCGAGGAAGATCATGGGCTGGTTTTCGGCGAGGATTTCCTGGACACGATCGTAGAGTTTCTTGCGCTGGTCAAAGCCGGAAGTGGCGAGTTGCTGCTCCATGAGGCGATCGATTTCCGCTTCCCATGGCGTGGCTGGATGGGATTGCGATGGATTCCAGAGGTGCGTGCCGCCGCTCGAGAGCCAGACGTTGAGATCGGGAGTTGGATCGGCGTCGAAACTGGCGAGCCCTAAGAGGCAAGCGTCGTATTCCTTGGTTTGCGTAACGCGATCGATCAGAGAACGGAATTCCAGGGGGACCACCTGCACATGCATGCCGAGCTGCTTTAGGTCGTCCTGAATGAGAGTGGCCATTTTAGTGCGGTCGGCGTTGGAGGAACTCGTGAGGATGGTGAACTCGACGGGTGTGCCGTCCGAGTCTACAAGCGTGGATTCGCCATTCGCTGAAGCGGACCAGGAGAAGCCGGCTTCCTTCAGAAGGGCGCGCGCACGATCAAGTGAACGAGGCGTATGTGGGATCGCGGCGTTGACCCAGCGGCGATTGCCGGGCGTGACCGGGCCCCAGAGCGCGGCGCCGCGGCCTTGATAGACGAGGCGAACGATGGCGTCGCGATCGATGGCTGCCGAGACGGCTTGGCGAAATTTCACATCGCGACCCCATTTTCGTTTGCGGACGAGGTCCGAGGAGGATTTTTCGCCGGGGTCGTTCAAGTTAAAGAAGAGGAAGTTGTATTCGAGACCGGGACCGGCATCGGCCATGGTGTAGCCACGCTGCTGGCGTGAAAGGACGGAGAAGTTTTCCGCGCCCAGGCGGGTAATGAGGTCCGTCTCGCCAGATTGGAAGCGCAGGACCTGGGCGTCGGCACTGGGGACGAAGAGAAAGACGAGTTCATCGAGATACGGGAGGCGCTTTCCTTTTGTGTCGGTTTTCCAGTAGTACGGATTGCGCTCGAGAACCAGTTTTTGGCCGGCGACGTACTCTTTCAAGCGAAATGGGCCGAGTCCAGCCCATTGGTTGGGTAGTGTCGAAGGCGTCCAGAGTTGGCCGAGCTTTCCTTCCTGATAGGGTTTTTCGAGGAGATGGCGGGGCAAGATGGCGAAGCCGTCGAAGAGTCTTTCTTCAGCGCCGTAGGGCTTTGCGAATTGGAAAATGAGGGTTTGCGCGTCTAGTTTGCGAACGGTGATCGGTTTTCCACCGACGATCAGCTGATCGCGCTGAGTAGCGTGGACGTTTTCGTCTAGGTAGACGTGAAAGGTGAAGAGCACGTCGTCGGCGTCTAGAGGATGGCCGTCCGAAAAACGCAGACCTTGCCGGAGAGTGAGCGTGTATTGAAGACCGTCCGGGGAGATTTTCCAGGACTTGGCGAGAGCTGGTTCCGTGAGTTGAGTAGCGCGATTGATGTGAACCAGGTCGGCCTGCATTGCGCCGATCACTTCGCGAGAAGGAGCGTCGGCGGCGGTCAGCGGGTTCAGAGTTTTTGGTTCGGCGCGAAGGGAGATGACGAGACGTCCGCCTGAGCGGCCGATTTCTCCTGGCAACACGAGCGCTTCTTCCGTCGCCTTTGTTTGCTGCGGGTGAGGAAATCCTCTGACCGGCAGGGCCATGGCGAAAGCGCAAGCCAGGAGGAGGCTCAAGGGGAAGCGGCGGCGGAGAGAGGGGCGATCTTTTTTCACGATAAGTTCCAGCTAGTCTTCTCTTCTATCTTGTACGGGCTGGTGCGCTCCTGCAATGCACTCGCGAGACTGAGGTATCCGAGAAAGAACGGGACTATTGCCAAGGCGGGTAAGTACATCCACCAGTAGGAGACAAGGACGTTGTATTGCTGGAGCGTTGCGAGGAGATTGCCCCAACTGGACATGGGTTCGGGAACGCCGAGGCCGAGGAAAGAGAGCGTCATTTCGGCAAGAACGAACTGGGGCACGAGGATGGCCGCTTGCGTGAAGAGGACGCTAGCGGTTTCCGGCAAAATGTGGCGGCGCAGCAAATAAATATTGGAGGCGCCGAAACCGCGAGCCGCGCGGACAAAGTCGCGTTCTTTGACGCTAAGCACAACTCCGCGGACCAAACGCGCGGGACGTGCCCATCCGACCATGCCGATGACGACCACGACGAGAAGGAAGGCTTCAAGAGGGCTGACGGCGAGTGGCAGAAAGGCGCGTAGCGCAAAGAGAAGATAGAGCCAAGGGAGTGCGAGGAATAGTTCGGCGAAGCGCATCAAGAGTTCGTCGCGCCAACCACCGTAGTAGCCGGCGGCCATGCCGACAAGCGCGCCGAGGAACAAGGTGACTCCGGCGCCGAGGAGGCCGGCGAGAAGAGAAACTTGACCGCCGTAGAGAATGCGCGAGAGCTGGTCGCGACCGTAGGCATCGCTGCCTAGGAGATAGATTCGAGCGCCAGCGGTGCCGAACAAGTGCAAACGGAAGGGTATGAAGCTCAGCAAATGGTAGCGAGCTCCGCGATCAAAAAATATGAGAGGCACGGTTGTAGTTGTGTCTTCTTCGTATTGATCGAAGGAACCTTCTCGCAAACGAAGCGGATAGAAAAATGGGCGGACGTGTAAGTGGCCATGCGCATCTATCGTGTGAATGTGCATGGGTGGAAAGTAGGGGTGCTCACGGTCCTGCTCGATGGGATCGTAAGGTGCGAAAAACCCCGCGGCGACGACGATGCCGTGGAGTAGCACCAGGACGACGAGCCATTTCGTGAGTTTACGGGGCTGGGTCATTTTGCGCTCGCTGCTGCGCGGATACGGGGATCGGCCCAATACAGGAGAAGGTCCGCGAAGAGGTTTCCACCCACGAGAAAAATCATGGAGAACAGAACGCTGCCGATAACTACGTAAAGATCACGCGCCAGAATGGATTCGAGAAGAAGCGGACCGAGGCCGGGCCAGCTCATGACGACCTCGACGAGCAGCGAGCCGCTCAAGAGTGTGCCGACGCTAAATCCAAAAAGAGAAATGAGGGGATTGGCGGCGGCGCGGAGGGCGTAGCTATAGAGAAGTTTGCGATGGGGGATGCCATGGCCCTGGGCCGCTCTCAGAAAGGGAGCATCGAGAACTTCGGCGACGGATGCGCGGACGTGGCGAATGAGCATCGGCAAAGTCGCGAGGACGAGAGCCGTCACCGGGAGCGCCATGTGCAAGGCGAGGTCGCGGATCTTTTGGAATGCCGATAATTCGTCAAAGCTGAGGGAGACTAGGCCTCCGGTTGGAAACCAGCCGGTGCGGACTGCGAGAATCAGCAGGCCAAGGGCTAGCGCAAGATCGGGAATAACCAGGAGGGCGGCAGTGGCGGATGAAAGAATGCGGTCGGGTGTGCGGCCGAATTTGGAAGCGCTCCAGACTCCGAGAGGCAGGGCCAAGAGCCACGAGAGAAACGTGGCTGTTATGGTGAGTAGAAGGGTGTTTCGTGCGCGCACCCAGAGAAGAGGAGCGACAGGGCTGTTGTAGGCGAAGGAGAATCCCAGTTGGCCGCGCACGGCGGCCTTGAGCCAGTGGGCATAGCGGACAGGGAGCGGGCGATCGAGTTGATATTGGGCGCGGAGGGCGGCGACGGTTTCCTGAGAGATCTGCGGATTCAGGCGCATCTCATCGAAATAATTCCCAGGAGTTAGGGCGGAGAAAAGGAAAGTGAGCAGGGATACGCCGAAAAGGAGAAAGACGGCGTGGAGTGTTCTGCGAAGGAAGTAGCGCATCAGGCGTGCACCAGTACGCCCGGCGATTCTACAAGGCGGGACGTCGCTCCGAGGAGCGCCTGCGTAGTTTCGTGGCTCGGCGAGCGCAGAATATTTTCGGCGGGGCCGGATTCGACGATGCGGCCGCGATGCATGACGGCGATTTGATCGGCCAGGTGAGCGGCCATCCGAAAGTCGTGGGTGATGAAGAGATAGGTCAGGCCGAGAGAGGATTGCAGCTCGAGCAAGAGATTTGAGATTTGGGCTTGCACGGAGCAATCGAGGGCGGAGAGTGCTTCGTCCAAGATGATGAGCTTTGGTTCGAGGGCGAGGGAGCGGGCGATGGCGAGGCGCTGCTTTTGTCCGCCGCTGAGTTCGCTGGGTCTTCGCGAGGCCATTTTGCGCGAGAGGGCGACGCGATCGAGAAGCTGGAGCGCTCTAACGGCGCGATCTGGTTTGGTGAAACGTCGCTGGATGAAAAAGGGTTCGCTGACAATTTCGAGGGCTGTCCACCGTGGGTTGTGCGAGCCTGCGGGATCTTGAAATACGAGCTGTATTTGCGGCCGGAGCAGGCGGAGCTGATCTTCGTCGAGAGCCGCGAGATCGATTCCTTCAAACGAGATGCTTCCGGACGTCGGGTGTTCGAGGCAGGCGATGCAGTGAGCGAGCGTGCTTTTGCCGGAGCCGGATTCGCCGACGAGTGCCGTCGCGGTTTTTGGCAGGACCGAGAGAGACACGCCATCGAGGGCGGCGAGTTTGTCCTTGGAACGCGCGGATCGCCCTGCTGCGTAATTCTTCACGAGATTTTCGACCTTTAAGAGTGGCTGCATGTCATCGTTCCTGGACAAGAGTCAGCCGGTAAATTTGAAACAGGAAACTTCATGCAGCTCGCTCACTGCGGCTGCAGAGGGCTCGTCGCGCTTGCAAACTTCCATTCGTTCAGCGCACCTGGGCTCGAATGGGCAGCCGTTTTCACCCAACGACAGGACTGGTGGTTCTCCCGGGATAACGTGCAGCCTGGCTTTACGGGGGTTTTGGGCTTCGGCAAAATGCGAAGGCAAGCATCGCAATAATGCCGCCGTGTAGGGATGCTGAGGAGAGTAGAGCACTTGCGCTGCGGGACCAATTTCAGCGATACGGCCCGCGTAGAGGATCAGGACGCGATCCGCGAGGTCGGCGAGGAGAGCGGGATTGTGGGTGATAAGAATCATAGCGAGGCCGAGCTCCTGCCGTAGGGTGCGAAAGAGCTGCAGGATTTCTTGTTGGGTGGTGGGGTCGAGCGACGCGGTGGGTTCGTCGGCAACGACGAGGGAAGGGCCGCAGGCGATCGCCTGCGCGATGAGCACGCGCTGGCGTTGGCCACCGCTCAATTCGTGAGGATAGGAGCGGGAAATGCGTTCGACGTCTTCGGGAAACACCGAGGCGAGAATGTGGCTGGTTTTTTCGCGTAAAGTGCGTCGGTCCAAAGCTTCGTGGGCGGCCAGAACATCGCTGACCTGTTGGCCTACCTGCAGCGTTGGATGCAGGGAGGAGGAAGGATCCTGAGAGACCAGGCCGATGCGTCCGCCGCGAATTTTTTGTAGGTCTTGAGGACTCGCCCGAAGCAGATTCCTTCCCTCGAAGAGAACGGAACCTTGCTGAATTTTTCCGTTGAATGGCAGAAGACCCAGGAGGGCAGCGGCGAGCGTGCTCTTGCCAGAGCCGGATTCACCGAGGACGCCGAGGATCTCTTGGCAGCCGAGGTCAAAGTCAACGCCTGAAAGGGCAGGGCAGACTTCGCCCGTGCGGGCGAAGTAGGAGACGCGGAGATTTTTTACTTCAAGAAGAGACGTCATGCCAAGAACCAGGGCGAGATATTCCCCGCCACTATTCATCTTCCGTTAAGAACGTCAAGTGGACAAGACGGACGTATTTTCCAGCGCAGGAAGGTTATTGACGAGTAGGAACTTACTGGCCTCGGGTACAGGCGCGGGTGGCCTGAGGTGGGACTTGTTCAGAGAGGCCAGGCTACTCAGCCGTATATGTGATTTCGAGGCGATGGATGAGGAAGCAGGACAGGACAAGGATCGTGATGGCAAGACAGAGCAAGCCGAGGACGGCAACAAAGGGAGAGACAGGCTCGGCCACGATAGTGAATATCGCCATGGGACCTTCGATGGGAAGATTCACCGGGCAGAGATGCTTCAGATAGAAAGTGACGCTTAGCCGCTGGGCCCAGGATGGAAAGATCGGAGCGATTGTCTCCCATCCCAACAACATAGCGCCGGGGATGATCGGATTTTTGAAAAGAAGACTGAGAGCAAGAAATACGGCGCCGTAGCCGAGAGAAGCGAGAGCCGTCGCCAGTAGATAGGAGCCCAGCTGGCCGATGCCGGGGCCGTCAAAAACATACGATCTGCCCGCTGAACCGAAGCGGCTATACGTGAGACAAAAGCAGGCAAAAACCGCTGTCTCGAAAAGTGCGATAGAAATGATCGCACCGGCCAGGAACTTTCCAATCACCAGAACTTCTTTTCTTACTGGAGCGAGAAATTGATAGTGGAGTGTGCGCTGGACCATTTCGCCGCGGAACAGCCACGTAAAGATTCCCATGCAGGCGAAGAAGATGCCGAGCCGGAAATAGTATAGCTGGATGATTCCCGCGAGCACGAAGGTGTCGTTTTCGATTTGGGCAGGATCGATGTCGCGTCTGTCGAAGATATTGTGCGCGAGCAGGAATAAAACCGGTATCCACGCGAGCAAATGAAAACCAATTCTCCGGCGAGTGAAGAGGTTTCGGCGAACTTCCGTGCGAACAAGAACGGAGATCTGGCTGGCGAAGAGCCGCCAAGGTTGTTCCTGCAAACTGCTTTGCGCGCGAGCTACGGATTCCTGGATGTTCATGTCGGGCTGCCATCCGATCCGATGAGATATTGGTAGATGGAATTCACGTCGTCGTCGGCGGGTGCGACGGCATCGACTTCGACTAAGCCCGCGGAAACAATCCTGTTAAGCAGGAGGGAGAATTGCTCGGCGTCGCGCGTGCGGACCAGGACGCTTTGGCCGTCACTCAGAATTTTGGCTTCGACGACGTGATCGAGTTCGAAAGCCGCGGAAGCCAGCTTTGCAGCATTCGAACAACGGACCAGGATTTGCATGGGGTGATCGCGGACTTCGCGGCGGACTTCTTTGATCTGGCCTTCGGCGACGACGTAGCCGCTGCTCATGAGTACGACGCGGTCGGAGATGCGGTCGACTTCTTCCAAAATATGGCTGGAGATGATGACGTGCATGCCTTGTTTGGCAATCGCTTCAAATAATGCGATGGATTCGGAGCGAGCCATGGGATCGAGGCCGTTGAGTGGTTCATCGAGAACAAGTACCGAAGGATGATGGGCAATGGCTTGCGCGAGGCGAATGCGTTGGCGCATTCCCTTGCTGTAGCCCGCCACTTTGCGCCGGGCGACTTGCGCCATGCCCGCGCGCTCGAGGGCTTCTTCGGTGAGCTTGGTGGATTGATCGTGGCCAAAACCATGAAGGCGCAGCGGCCAGTAGATGAAGTCGTAGCCGTTCGTGCCGGGAGGGAAAGAATCGAATTGTGTGCAATAGCCGACTTGGCGGAAGAACTCGATGGGTTGCTGTGGCGTAAGGCCGAGGACGTAGATCGCGCCTCTGGATGGCTTGATCAGTCCGGTGAGCAAGTTCATCAAGGTGGTCTTGCCCGAACCATTGGGCCCCACAAGACTGGTGATCCCCGGGTCGAGCGAGAAATTCACTTTGTTTACGCCGAGAACTTCTCCGTAGAACTTGGAGACATTGTCGAAAACGATTTGGCGGGCGTCGTGGGTCATCCACGCACCGTCTCGCGTGCGCGCAAGCGGGCATTAAGAATCAAGAGCGCAAACAAACAGACAAAAACCAGGGAGCCCCAGGCGGCTGACACCGGAATTTCGTCCCAACCGCGGCCGAGCATTCCCGTTCGCTCGCGAAATCCCGCTGCAATGATGAGCCGGTGAAGATCCCAGAAGTTCAGCAATGCGCCCCATCGGCTACCCATGATGGCGTTGAACATCGCGCCGAGGCCCGCAGGAACGAAAAAGGCGATAAAGATCACGCCCGTTGCCACGATGCGCAGCTTTACCCAAGCAGAGACGGCGAGGGAAATGAGGGAAAGCATCAGGATCCAAATCGCGGAGCACGTCACAATGGGGACGACCATCCACAGGTGCGGCCAGATCCATCCGTCCTTCGCCAGCCCAGCCTGCAGGCCGAATAAGAGCAAGCAGGGAATCCAAGTGATGGCGGAGAGGAGCAAGCCGAGAACGGAGAGTTTTCCCAGAACATAGTCGGCGCGGCTGAACGGGCGGCTGAGAAAAAGCGGAAGGGCGCCGTTGGTCAGATCGCCAGAGATGAGGACCGGACCAACCCAGCAGTTCAAGAGAAAAGCTGCCTGCGTCTGCGCCATGAGCATCACGATGAAATATTCGCTTTCCACTTTGAAAAGATCATTGCCGCGCACCTGCATGAACAATTGAACGGTTTTGTTGTTGGCGACGAAGATGTAACCTGCAAAAAACAGGCAGGGGATGAAGCAGAGAATAAGAAGAATAACGAAGAAGCGGGATTTGAAGAGGTCGGCGAAAGCATAGCGCGTCAGGACAAAAAAACGCGACCACTCGCGCGTGACCGCGCCGGTGTAGGAGTTGTAGCGGCGTTTATAGACGGCCATCGGGCGCTCCGGTCTGCTCCATGGCGTTCAGGAAAATGTCTTCGAGGGAATCGCGGCGGTGATTCATGCGGCGAATCTGCACGCCGCGATCGGCCGCGACCTTGAACACTTCCCTTATTTCGACGCCGTCCGGCATGATGACCTTAATGCGGCCGCTGCTGAAGACCGCGCACTCGCAACCGAGGCTCTCGAGCGCGGAGGTGAAGGTCGCCTCGGCGCCGAGGGTTTCCAGTTCGAGGAATTTACGGTTGGCTTGGCGCTCTTCGACGAGGTTGCAGATCGAGGCGATTTTTCCATTGCGGAGTATGAGCACTTCGTCGCAGGTCTCTTCCACGTCGCGCAGCAAATGCGAAGAGAGCAGCAAGCAAATATCGCTGGCTTCTCGGATTTCGCGAATGAGTTCGATCAAACGCTTGCGGGCGGGCGGATCCATACCGTTCGTCGGTTCGTCCAAAATAAGGACTTTGGGGCCATGGGCGATCGCCTGGGCCAATTTCGCGAGTTGCTTCATGCCGAGGGAATACGTTCCTACCGGGCGATAACGTGCTTCGCCGAGGCCGACATAGACGAAAGCTTCGTGGGCGCGCTCCATCGCTTGCTCGGGGGGAAGGCCGGAAATTTCCGCCATGTAGCGAACGAAACGTACGCCGGACATTTTTGATATGAAAGCGTCGTTTTCGGGCATGTAGCCGACCATAGAGCGAAGCGCTCTACCGCTTGTGTGAGTATCGAGCCCGAGGACGCGGGCGCGCCCCTTGGACGGGGCATGGAAACCAAGCAACGTATTTATGAGCGTCGACTTGCCGGCGCCGTTGGGCCCGAGAAGACCGATGGCGCGGCTCTTCAAAACACCGGTGAGACCGTGAAGAATTGTGCGACCGCCGAGTTTTACTTCGAGGCCATCGAGCTCAATGGTTGGAGTCATCATCTACAGATCATTACGGATTATCCTAACGTGAAGTTCCATGATCTGCCATGCCCAGCAAGTGAAGCAAGGTCGGAAGGCTCGAATTCAAGTCAAGAAGCCTGCCGCTGCTGGCCACTTCGATGCGATCGCTTTCCCCGTAGGCGCACATCACGCTCGGTTTGGAGTCGGTAGCCAGTTGCTGAAGCATCGCCAATTGCCCGGAATCCAGCTGAGAAGCAAGGGGCTTCAGAATCGGGCTGAGATTTTGGTAGAGCATGGCCGAGAAGTTCGTTTGATTGTCGCTTGGCAGCAGAGCCTGAAACGAAGCCGAGCGAGCAAGCGACGTGCCGTTTGCGTGGGTCTCGAGCGCGGCGATGAGAAGCGCGCGAGAGGGCGCAATGAGCATGTATCCGTCCGCGAAGGTGTAGTCGTACTCGGTCGTAAGGGATGCAAGTCCCGGAGATTGCGATTGGATGACGTAAAAGGTTCGGCCGCCAACTTGCGCTTGATTGAGCACTAACCCAGGCTGATTGGCTTTTTGCGCTTCCCGATTGACAAGCTGTACGATTTTTTCGATGGCAAGCTGAACGGTCCCCGATTGGTTCACCTCGACTATCGCTTTCCACGAAGGCGTGGGAAGGACTGGACCATCGAGAGCCAGCGTCATTTCTCCACCGAGAGCAGCCGCAAGGTCATTGCGAATGTCGAGGCCGAGTTCTGCATTTGCACGAGCCAGACTTTGGCTAAAATTAGGATCCGCGCTACTGAAGGTGCTGAAAACGTCATCGAGCATGAGCGCGGGTTGCTTCCCGACGAAAGAGACCGCCGCGCCAGCGTTAGCCGAAACATAGTCGAGCGAGCCTACTGGAGCGGGAGGGGCCAGCCAGGAAGCTATGCCGCGACGCTGGCCATTAAATTCCAGAGTGAGGCGGTTGTCTGTTTGACTGGAGCCCTGGCCGCGCGTGGCGATCAAATACTTTATGTCGCTAAAGCCGCTATTCTGAAGCGCATTTGATCCTTGTTGTGGAGTGTGAGTAGAGTTCAGAATTTGGCCGAGATTCGCCGCGACCAGAGTTTCGGTCCCCTGGCTGTAAACGTTCAGAATTCTTTGGCCAAAGTCGGTGGCAGCAAATTGCGTTGTTCCGGCATCGAGCTGCGCGCTCATCCCCTGGACAGAAGTTGAGTCGCCACCGACGACAAGCATGTCCTGCGTGACAAGCATGATCATTCCTCGCTCACCAGTTGTAAGGGAGGAGAGTGATTGGGGGTCCACGACGCGCAGATTGGATTTGCCTTGGGTGCCGGACAAAGTAGCCGCCAGATGACTTTGCAAGTAATCCTTCAGCCCGGCCTGCTTCACCTCGGCAAGCAGGACAGGTCCCTGGTCGCGGGACGCGGGGCCGGATCTGAACGTAATCACCACTTCGTCGCCCAGATACTGGCTTATGGCTTGAATTTGTCCAATCAACTCTTCGGGAGTTGGATGTTGATTCGAATGGCCGCTCTTGTTCCACCAGTCTTGCAGAACTTTGCTTTGCGAAAGCTGCTGCTGGAAGATTTGATTTGCTTGTTGAAGGGCATCCCCAAGATTGGGAATGCCGATATACAGGATGGTATCCGGCGCCAGCATGGGAAGAATCTTGCTTTCATAGCGCGGGCCGGGCGTCGGGATGGCCTCGAGTTTTTCGCGAAGTGTGGAAAATTCCGCGAGCAAAGCCAGTTCGTGACTGAGGTCGCTGCTCCAGCTGATCTCCTGGCTGACGGGAACACTCCCAACGCTCTGCGTTGTCGCCACTTGGTCGCCCGAGTGCAGGATGGATTCCACGCCAGAGTGCTTGACGTGAACTTCTCCCTCAATCACGGAGACGCGAGAGCCCTTGGTGCCGGAGTTCACGGAAAAGACCGTGCCAGTAACCGCTACCGTGCAATCGGGAGCGCTAACGTACAAATGGCCCGTCTTACGATGCGCGGCTTCGACGATGATGCTGCCTTGGTCGAGGTGGATGGTGGTGTTGCGACGGTCCGCACTGACCGCCAATTCCGCACGCTGATTCATTTCCACCTTGGAGCCGTCGAAGAGCCGCACCGTGGCATGGGAATTCGCGGCTGTGCGGATGAATTCACCCTGGGAGACGCTGTCACCCGCTTTAAGTGCTTGCTCACCAACAGGGTCAACGCGAAACGCTTGTCCATCGACGGAGTCGATCTGAGCGCGATTGCCCGGAGGGCCTATGATGTACCAGTTGTACCCGGTCCAAACTAATGCGACCAACACGGCCAAAGTGGCTGCTGCGAACGAAAGCCTGGCAAAACTCCACTGAAAACCGCGCGAAGCAGGCTCCATCCGCCAGCTGACGCCCGTGTTGCCGCCAACCGCGCGGCCGTGAGCATAGGAACGGCAGGAAACGCATTCCCGCAGATGATCTTCGACGATGAGAGCGCGAGCCGGTGGCAGTTCCTGCTGATGAAAAGCGGGCAACATGGCGCGAATATCGGCGCAACCACGGATGGGTTGTAATGCGATGGCGGTGTGTTCCTCACCTAGCCCTGCTTGCAGCTTTTGCCACACGTGTTCGGCGGACACAGACAGCGTCTTGGCGTCGGGCTGTTCCGCACGGAGTTCGGAGATCGCTTGATCCAGGCGATCGTCTTGCTTCGACCGGAAAAATTTCATGATGCACCTTTTCTAAAGCCACGAAGGCTCTTCTTCAGCCGCGCGCGAGTCCGATGAAGGGTGACCGCGACTACCGCCTGCGAGGTGTTCATCATCGCGGCGATCTCGGGGTTGTCCAGGCCTTCGATATAGCGGAGCGTAAACATCTCGGCAGTGCGGGGGCTTAACTTGGCGAGTTCCTGGCGAAGCCAATTCTTGATTTCCATCGAGGAATGCGCTCGCTCGGGCGAAAGACTGGGATTGAAGTGCAGTTCGTCGGCCGCTTCTACGGGCACGACTTCGCGATGCCCTCTCGACCGAATGAGGTCTAAGGCGGCGTTCACGGCCGACCTGTGTAGGTAGCCCTGGAGATTGGAGATTCGGCTGTGATCGACGGTGCCTCGGGCCAACCGGAGGAAGACGGATTGTGCGACGTCCTCGGCGTCCGCCAAGCTACCGGTTACCCGGTAAGCGGCTCTGAGGACACAAGCCTGGTGAGCGCGAAAGACTTCCTCAAGCTCTGCCGCTGCTTGCGTAACCATAATGTTTTCTATCGCGGCCGCCAAGCTGCCCTCCTCGGCCCTTCTACAACCTAAGACGCGATAGCTAGAAACTTCTTAACACACAATTTGCAATGGGAGGCAATTTGCTTGGTGCAGGAATCGAGATTTGCACCCGCTGATTATTAGGCCGAGCCGGCGGTTGACAACCGCGGAACTTCCATGGCCGGTTCAAAACGTCTTGTACAAGCCTGCCATCGTGCGGCCGGTTTTCAAAACGCGCTTTGGAGAAAAATTCGGAACCGCCTCGAGCGCGAGTGATGGCGAAGCTTTCGCAGGGCCTTGGCTTCGATCTGACGGATGCGCTCTCGGGTAACGGCGAACGACTGGCCCACTTGCTCGAGCGTCAGTTCATTGCCGTCTTCCAGGCCAAAGCGCATCTTGATGATTCTTTCCTCTCGCGGTGTGAGGGTCTTCAGCACGGAAGCCAGATGTTCCTTCAGATTGAGATGAATGGCGGCATCCGATGGCGACACCACACACTTGTCCTCGACAAAGTCGCCGAGGTGGGACTCCTCGTCTTCTCCAATAGGAGTCTCGAAGGACACCGGCTGCTGGGCAATCTTTTTTGTCTTGCAGACCGCGTCGATGGAAAGATCCATCCGTCTCGCGATTTCTTCGGAAGTAGGTTCGCGCCCGAGTTCCTGGACCAATTGCCGGCTCGTGCGGGCCTGCTTGTTGATCGTCTCAATCATGTGCACGGGCACGCGGATGGTGCGCGCCTGGTCGGCGATGGCGCGGGTGATGCCCTGGCGGATCCACCAGGTCGCGTAGGTGGAGAACTTGTACCCGCGGCGCCACTCGAACTTGTCGGCCCCTTTCATGAGGCCGATATTGCCTTCCTGGATCAAATCGAGGAATTGCAGACCGCGGTTCGTATATTTCTTGGCGATCGAAACGACCAGGCGGAGGTTGGCCTCGGTTAGCTCCGTTTTTGCCTGCTCGGTTTCCGCCTCGCCGAAACGGATGGCCGTGAGCGCGCGCTTCAGCGAGTCCAAAGCAACCTCGCTTGATTCTTCTATTTCCTTTCGCGCGGACCGGCGCGCGCGCAGCTCCTCGCGTGCTCCACTTGCGCTTTCACCGCGTGCGGCGTTCACGCGCCGTTCGAACCTGGCAATCTCGCGTTCGAGAGAATGAAGCCTTTCGACTGTGAGCCGCAATATGTCAATCAGACGCCTCTTCTCGCCCTCGTTGAAATCGATGGAGCGGACCAGGAGCGAGATTTCAATGCGCATTCGGCCAAGTCGGCGCCGCGCTCGCAGATGCGCTTGCTTGTCGGATCGGGCTGTGTTCTGCAGCTTGAGCCCCAGCTTCCTTGCTGCGAGGTGAAGCTTTTCGATCTGGTTGATGGTGCGCAATGTTTCGCGCAATTTTTCTTCGGCCTTCTCTTCGGGGAGTTCCTCCTCTTGGAGGTGGACGATTTTCTTGATGGAGATAGCGCCCTTTCGAAGCTCTGCGCCCACCGCGATCAATTCCTTGGCCACGAGGGGCGAACGCGAGACGGTCTTCATCACGCGCAGCTTGCCGCGTTCCATGCGTTTGGCGAGGGTAATCTCCGTTTCTCTTGTTAGAAGCGGTACCACGCCCATCTCGCGCAAGTAGGTGCTGACCGGATCGGTACTCTTCTGGACGGAGTGCACTGGCCGCTCGATCTCGGTTTCTTCCTCGTGGATCGCATCATTCCTGATGCCGAGATCGATGCGTTGCGTGACTTCGATCGCGGTGTGCGCCGCCTTCGCAGCGGAAATATCCTCGAAAATTTCAGTGCCGTCGCGCTCGAAGGTGGAAAAGAGATTGTCGATCTCTTCCGTGGTGTGTTCTTCGGCGGAAAGGACTTCGTTGACTTCTTCATGGAGCACATAGCCACGGCTCTTGCCGAGGTTGATTAGGTTTCCGGCCAGATCGTGCTTTTCCTGAGTGAGTAGCGCCAAGCGTTTTCTCCCTGAACCGTATCTCGCGAGACTGCCGGTCCTGCCCGCACACCACACCCTGGTTAAAGAAAAAGACCATGAGCTTTTCGTGGCAAACCGAAGGCAGGGACTCGAACTGCAATTCTGGCGGTAGATTCGCCGCGGCCACCGTCATGCAAACCACATTCATCCCGACGCGCTCGGGTGACGGTACCTTTGTTCTGGAAAATGGTCTCCCCTAGTATACGCTATTCGGCCTCAGTACGGGTTCCATCCACAATCCCTTCATTTGCGCCCTAATTTCCGGCTCTGCGGAGCTTTTTGCCTTTGCCGCCACCTGTCAGTAAGTACAGGTGGCCTCGGCCAATAGGGTAGACAGAATTAAATGTCTCTTAGCTTTCTAGTGACAAATCCATGGAACTTCCCACAGAGGGATTACACAACTATTACAGAAGCCCGCGGGCCCTCATGCTACGTTTGAGTTCATGAGCACCCTAGGCCAAGACAAAACATTTTCTCAACCCGTTAATTGGACCACATCCTTTTTCATGTTTGCATTTCATATCGGCGCGATTGCCGCGTTGTTCTTTTTCAGCTGGAAAGCGCTTGTGCTATCGGCTGCACTTTGGTGGGTTTCCGGAAGCCTCGGCATCGGCATGGGCTACCACCGGCTGCTCACCCATCGCGGTTACAAGACACCAAAGTGGATGGAGCACTTTCTGACCGTCTGTGGGACGCTGGCCCTAGAAGGCGGACCAATCGCCTGGGTAGCCACACATCGAGTCCACCACCAGAACACCGATAAAGAGGGTGATCCGCACTCGCCGCAGGATGGCGGCCTCTGGGCGCACATGGGCTGGATTCTGACAGGCCAGGCCATGCACAGCAACGCCAAGGAGCTTCTGCCGTTTGTCCCCGATCTGCGAAAGGACAAGTTTCATCTTTGGATCACCAAGTGGCACTGGGTCCCGCTCACGCTTCTCGGTATTGCACTCTTTGTGATTGGTGGCTGGCCCTTTCTCTTGTGGGGAGTTTTCATGCGGACCGTCGTCGGCCTCCACGCCACCTGGCTCGTAAACTCCGCAACGCACATGTGGGGTTCGCGTCGGTTCCTTACCGACGATACTTCCAAAAACAGTTTTTGGGTGGCCATACTTACCTTCGGCGAAGGCTGGCACAACAATCATCACGCTGTTCCGCAGTCGGCGCGTCACGGTCTCGCGTGGTATGAATTTGACATGAACTGGTACGGGATTTGTGCATTGCGGGCGCTCGGACTTGCGTGGGACATCAAGCGCCACAAGCTTGCGCAACCTGGCCAGACCAGGGAGCGGCACACCGTCATTCCTCCAGACGCGACACAGGCAGCCGCTCCCGTGCTGATATCCAGCGGCGACTGATCAGCCCCACTTGAATGCTGCGCTGCATCAGTGATCGGCAAATCTGCAGCGCATCCCCGCGCGCCTTCTTAGCTGGCACTAGGTCCGCTATGGCGTAAACTTAGACGCTATGCGCATCACGCGCCGCACCAAAGCCATCGCCTTCTTTATAGCGCTCGGGGCTTGTCTTGTTGCCCTGACGATCGTCCTCAATGTCAGCTGGATTATTTTTCACTGGCGCCAGGTTGTGCCGCTCGTTCTCGGCATCATTTTCTTCGGTGTACTGATTGCCGGCCTGGTCGTCAACACCATCTTCCTTGTCCGCGAGATTCGGCGAAATGAGCAGCAGGATAGTTTTCTCAATGCCGTCACCCACGAGCTAAAAACCCCCATCGCCTCGATTCGCCTTTACTTGGAAACGCTGGCGAGCAGGAATTTGGATGAAGCCAAGCGCCGCGAGTTCTATCGCATCATGCTGGATGACACCGACCGCCTGCTTGGGACCGTCGAACAAGTGTTGAAAGCAGGCGAAGTGCGGCATGCCAGCGAGCGAAAGAACTGGCAGGAAGTACAATTCTCCGCCATTGTGCGCGAGGTCCTCGCGCTTGCGCGACTCCGCCAAAATCTTGCGCCAGAAGTTTTGTATCTGGGGTCAACGCCGCCTGCTGAAATCGTGGTTCTGGGCAATCCGGAAGAGCTCCGCACCGCGGTATTCAATCTGCTCGACAATGCCATCAAATATTCTGGAGAAAAAAAGAACATCGTTGTAGACCTGCTCACGCCCAATATCGACACGGTCTTGCTGCGCGTCCACGATCGCGGTATCGGCATCCCGCGAAACGAAATGAAGCGCATCTTTAAACGCTTTTACCGGGCGTCAAATTCCAAGACGGATAAAGTGAAGGGAACAGGCCTGGGTCTCTTCATTGTGCGTTCGATCGCGCGCCGCTACGGCGGCGACGCCTTTGCCGAGAGTGCCGGGGAAGGGCGGGGCAGCACATTCACTATTCGCCTTCCCAGGGTCTACCACGCATGAGCCGCATTCTTATCGTTGAAGATGAAGCGCATCTGGCGGAAGGTCTCCGCTTTAATCTCGAAGCGGAAGGCCATTCCGTACAGATCAGCGACAATGGCGAGGATGCCTTGAAGCGGCTGCTGAAGGACCGCGAAAGCTTCGATGCTTTGGTGCTGGATGTCATGCTTCCAGGCAAGGATGGATTCCTGGTAGCGAGCGAGCTGCGCAAGGAGCAAAACTATACTCCTTTGCTCATGCTGACGGCTCGCGGCCGCCCGGAAGATGTTCTGAAAGGATTCGAATCCGGCGCAGATGACTACTTACCAAAACCCTTTAATCTCGCCATTCTGATCGCGCGCGTCGAGAGCCTCCTGCGGCGCAAGAACTGGCTGGCCGCAGCCAATGCCGCGTCTCCGCAGCCCGCATCAACGGAGGACTCTCCGCCAACCGCCAGCTCCACTTCGACGGAAAGCTTTCGCTTTGACGGCAAAGTTGTGGATTTTCAGAACCTGCAACTGCGTGTCGGCGACCAAGTCATTCCCCTGACGATGATGGAATCCGACCTGTTTCGTTGCCTGATCAGCAACAGCGGCCGCCCCGTTTCTCGCAAACAACTCTTACAGGAAGTATGGAATCTGCACGAAGACACCGACACGCGGGCCATCGATAACTTCATCGTGCGTCTGCGCCGCTACATTGAGGAAGAACCTAGCAAACCTCGCTACCTTCTCACCGTTCGCGGGATCGGCTACCGGTTCGTGGCAAGTCCCACTGCTAAGCGTCCAAAAAAGTAGACGAAGGACCCGCGGGCGCTCATCCGCCTCACAACTCCAGTGAAGTTTGCTCGGCTCTACTGGATTCATAGGATACCGAAGCCAGTCTTCTGGGTGGATGCTGTTCGTGCGGGGAGGGTAGGACCCATGCATGAAAATCGAGCGGTCGAAGGCCCTGCCGGGGGCCGTGAGTTAAATCAAGGTATGGCAGGCGATTTCGACAAGGCCATTCCCGGGAGGAAAAGGGTTTTGCAACAGAGAATTCTCCATTTGAGAAGAAGCCATTCGCGGGTGGAGGCGCTAGTGAACGTGTACATATTTTGGCGCGCTGACGGGCGTGAGGATGTAGCGATAGTGAAGGATATTAGCTTCAGCGGACTTTTCATCGAGACAGAAAAATCGAAGGATCCGGGAGACGCGGCCGAGCTCCATTTTCTCGTTCAAGAAGGCCAGATCCGAGCCGACGCGGTGGTACGACGTGCAAAACCTGGCCACGGGTTGGGGCTGAGACTCATAGCAGTGCACAACAACGACCGTCGACGCTTGGCGGAATTAATGAAGAGGCTGCGGCGCGTGGCTTGAGATGCGGAAGTTTCAATTCCATTGCGGAGCATCGGATTGCCATAGGGGTTCGAGATCCGACCGCAAGCGCATGGCACAGCTTTGTGAGGCCGGCAGTCCGTGTGATACCTAGGGCCGCATAAGGAAACCTCGTTTGCTCAACTTTCGTGAAGGAGAGAAGGGTTGTAGTAGGGCCTGTACCTATCCAGCTTTTTTCAGTTTCAGGAGGACTTCATGCAGCTCGTAAAGGAAAGTTTTGCTCATGTTCTTTTATTCGCTTGCCCGCAATGCGGAAATCCTCTTGCTTCCGCGTGCGCTAGTTTGGAAAGAAATCTGGAGGTAGCTGATGCCCACTGGTTCAATCCTCACTGCCACTGTGGATGGACCGGACCGGTGATCGGCGTGCAAGCAGTGAAGCATTGGATCGAACACTGGAAGGTTCCGGTCAACATCGGACCTGAGGCAGCAGGTTCATGCAATAGCCAGCCCCTCATCGAGTAGAGAAAGGCGCGTTCCAAGCAAGAAGCAAAGCGTATAGAGCATCCCAGCGTAGATAAGCTCTGCACTCTTCTCTAAATTCGAGGATCGTAGTCTTGCCAACTTGGTCTAACGAATGGTCCTGAACGTGGCGTGCCTTTCCTCGCGGGCGCCACGGATGAGGCTCAGTTCGATGTCGGTAGGGCACCATGGGCTGCGAATCACATCAAACGCTCCGCGGCGTGTCGCGTCCATGTACAGTTCCCATTCTCCATTTCTGGTCAGCACGACAACCGGGGGCGGAATTCTGCCCGGGTCTTTCAATTCCAGGAGATCCGCATAGCTGCCATTCGGCAGTCGCTCGTCGCAGAAGATGAGATGGGGCTGTTGGAGCGAAAGTACTTGCTCGGCTTGATTCAGCGTGGAGCAGGGAATTACTTGAACCGAGAGTGCTTCCAGGGTTTTGGTTACCGATCGGCGGCTCTCTAGATCGGCCGAGACTACCAGAACCGTGAGCGCGTCCTGCATTCTGGCCTCATAAGGTGTCGATCTCTCGGGATTGTGACCTCCGTAGGTTTCAATCGATGGGTTCATGTAGACATTCACCTCGCACCTCTAATTTCCGACAGCGAAATCCAGAATCTCGGGAGGAACACTGATAGAAGATTCACGCTTCTCGGTCAATACAGCATTCCATCTAGGGGCAGCGACTCCCCTCAACCGTTCCAGGATCGAGATAGCGATCGCCATTCTGGCCATTGATACGAGTGTAAGAGTCTTATTTACATAGACTTAAGGAATTCTTCGAGCTAAGGAAGAGAATATGGGTGCGGCCTCAAGTCCGTCAAGCTATCCAGAAAGACGGAGGAGAGCCCGAACTGGGGGCTCTACAGTAAAAACTGTAGAGAATACCTACAGTACTTATGTTAATTAAGCTTTCTTGACCAAATTCTAAAAATTGTAGCTTGCTAGCCGCCAGCTCGACCTTAAATTAGGTCATGAGTCATGAGGGAAAGAAACTCTCAGCAGGGCGGAAAGTAAGTAGACTTGATCTGCTTAGGCAATCCATTTTAGTGCCAATTTGGAGATGAGCATGAAGAGAGTTGACCGAAACTCATCGAATGTAAGCGCAGCAACGCATTCCCCTGGCAAAACAGGGAGCAATGGGGCAGGCAATGACGCCGCCGAGATTTCAGCGAGCGAATTGAATTTGGTTCTTTCAAGCTTACTGACCATGCGCGAAGGGGACTTCTCAGTGCGCCTTCCCGGAACATGGACGGGTCTGCCCGGGAAGCTTGCGGATACTTTTAATGACATTGTGGGTTCAAATCAGCAAATAGCACACGAGCTAAAGCGGATCGGCCAAGTGGTGGGAAAGGAAGGGAAAACTCGGGAGCGAACCCAATTTCATCAGCCAAAGGGCGCCTGGGGAGCGATGGAGGTGTCGATTAATACGCTTGTAGACGACTTGCTCCAGCCGACCACCGAAGTCACACGGGCGATCGCTGCCGTGGCGCAAGGCAACCTGACGCAAACGGTTAGGCTGGACGTGGACGGGCGTCCACTTGAAGGAGAATTTCTGCGTTCGGCCACGATCGTCAACACCATGATCCAGCAGCTTGGCGTTTTTACTGCGGAAGTAACTCGCGTCGCCCGCGAAGTTGGTACCGACGGAAAACTGGGCGGTCAGGCCCAAGTGCCTGGAGTGGCAGGTACGTGGAAGGACCTGACTGACTCCGTGAATTCGATGGCCAGCAACTTGACTGGGCAGGTGCGCAATATCGCCGAAGTGGCTACGGCGGTTGCCAGCGGCGACCTCTCCCGCAAAATCACGGTCGATGTGCGCGGAGAAATTTTACAGCTTAAAGAAGCCATCAATACGATGGTGGACCAGTTGCGGTCGTTTGCCTCCGAAGTGACGCGTGTTGCCCGCGAGGTTGGCACGGACGGCAAACTCGGAGGCCAGGCGGTGGTGCCGGGTGTCGCGGGAACCTGGAAAGACCTCACCGACTCGGTCAACGCGATGGCTGGCAACCTCACGGCGCAAGTACGCAATATTGCTGAAGTTACGACGGCGGTGGCGAGAGGCGATTTGTCGCGCAAGATCACCGTGGACGTGAAGGGCGAGATTCTTGAATTGAAAGACACCATCAATACGATGGTGGACCAGCTTAACGCGTTCGCTGGTGAAGTGACGCGCGTGGCGCGCGAAGTCGGCACCGAAGGGAAGCTGGGGGGGCAGGCACAAGTTCCCGGCGTAGGTGGTACATGGAAAGACCTCACCGACAACGTGAACTTCATGGCGAGCAACTTGACGGGGCAAGTGCGCAACATTGCCGAGGTGGCGACGGCAATCGCCAGCGGCGACCTTTCCCGCAAGATCACTGTGGACGTTCGCGGAGAAATCCTCCAGCTCAAAGAAACGCTCAACACCATGGTGGACCAGCTCAACCGGTTCGCGGGTGAGGTAACGCGCGTGGCGCGCGAGGTAGGTAGCGAAGGCCGGCTGGGGGGACAAGCCAACGTGCCGGGCGTCGCCGGAACATGGAAAGACCTCACGGACTCGGTCAATTCGATGGCCGGAAACCTAACGGGCCAGGTTCGCAACATCGCTGAGGTGACGACGGCGGTGGCACGTGGCGATTTGTCGCGCAAGATTACGGTGGACGTGAAGGGCGAAATTCTCGAATTGAAAAACACCATCAATACGATGGTGGACCAGCTGAATGCGTTTGCAGCCGAAGTCACACGCGTGGCGCGCGAAGTCGGTACGGAAGGCAAGTTGGGAGGGCAGGCACAGGTCCCTGGCGTAGGAGGTACTTGGAAAGACCTCACGGACAACGTCAACTTCATGGCCAGCAACCTCACCGGCCAAGTCCGCAACATTGCCGAGGTTGCAACGGCCGTGGCACGAGGCGATTTGTCGCGCAAGATCACCGTCGACGTAAGGGGCGAGATTCTCGAATTGAAGGACACGCTCAACACGATGGTGGATCAGTTGCGCTCGTTTGCGTCTGAAGTGACGCGCGTGGCGCGGGAAGTCGGTACCGATGGAAAACTCGGCGGCCAGGCGCAAGTGCCGGGTGTCGCGGGCACGTGGAAAGACCTCACGGATTCCGTCAATTCCATGGCCAGTAACCTGACTGGTCAGGTGCGTAACATTGCCGAAGTTGCGACGGCGATTGCCAGCGGCGACCTCTCGAAGAAAATCACCGTCAACGTGAGCGGCGAAATCCTGCTGCTCAAAGAGACCATTAACACGATGGTGGACCAACTGAACGCCTTCGCCGGTGAGGTTACTCGCGTCGCGCGCGAGGTAGGCAGTGAAGGCCGGCTGGGAGGACAGGCCAACGTTCCAGGTGTCGCCGGAACGTGGAAAGACCTCACGGACTCGGTTAACTCGATGGCCGGAAACCTGACTGGCCAAGTGCGCAACATCGCGGAAGTCACGACAGCGGTGGCACGAGGCGATTTGTCGCGCAAGATCACCGTGGACGTGAAGGGCGAAATTCTCGAACTTAAAGACACCATCAACACGATGGTGGACCAGCTCAACGCCTTCGCCGGCGAAGTCACCCGAGTGGCCCGCGAAGTTGGCACGGACGGCAAGCTTGGCGGTCAAGCCCAAGTCTCGGGCGTGGCCGGCACATGGAAAGATCTGACAGACAACGTCAACGTCATGGCTGCCAATCTTACTGAACAGGTAAGAGGTATCGTCAAAGTGGTGACAGCGGTGGCCAACGGCGAACTGACGAAAAAACTCACCGTGAATGCCAAGGGCGAGGTTGCCGCATTGGCAGAAACCATCAACAACATGACCGATACGCTGGCCACTTTTGCGGATCAGGTGACGACGGTCGCCCGCGAGGTGGGAGTGGAGGGGCGCCTCGGCGGGCAGGCCAACGTGCCGGGAGCCGCGGGCACTTGGAAAGATCTAACGGGCAACGTAAACCTACTCGCCGACAACCTGACCAACCAAGTCCGCGCCATCGCGGAAGTAACAACCGCGGTAACCAAAGGCGATCTCACGCGTTCGATTCAGGTGGAGGCAAGCGGAGAGGTAGCCGAACTCAAAGATTACATCAACACAATGATCGACAACCTGCGGCTAACCACAGACCGCAACAAGGAACAAGACTGGCTGAAAACCAATCTCGCGCGGTTTACGGGCATGTTGCAGGGCCAGCGCGATCTCTCCACCGTAGGGCGCATGCTGTTGTCTGAGCTCGCACCGCTTGTGAACGCCCAACAAGGAGTGATCTATCAAATGGAGACGGATGAATCGTCCGAGATGATGCTTCTCTCGGCTTACGCCGATGATGCACCGAATGGCCATGCGCGTCAGTTGCGAGTCGGCGAAGGCCTCGTAGGCCAGTGCGCTGCGGAGAAACGCCGCATGCTCATCACCGAAGTCCCGCCGCAAGCCGTTCCCATTCGTTCCGGATTATTCAAGGCCGTACCCCTAAACGTGATCGTGCTCCCTGTTCTTTTCGAGGATCGCGTGAAGGCGGTCATTGAGCTAGCCTCGTTGAGCACATTTACAGCCTCCCATCTCGCTTTTCTAGAACAGTTGACTGCCAGCATCGGCATTGTGCTTAACAGCATCGAGGCCACGATGCAGACCGAAGGCCTGCTAAAACAATCGCAGCAGTTGGCCACCGAACTTCAGACTCAGCAGAAGGAATTACAGCAGACCAACGAGCAGCTTGCTCAAAAAGCCCAGCAACTTGCTGAACAGAACGTGGAAGTGGAACGCAAGAACCAGGAAATTGACCAGGCCCGCCGCGCCGTTGAAGAAAAAGCAAAAGAACTGGCTCTCACCTCCAAGTACAAGTCAGAATTCCTTGCCAACATGTCCCATGAGCTGCGAACTCCGCTCAACAGCATTCTCGTCTTGGGCCAGCAGCTGACTGATAATCCTGACGGTAACTTGACCGTCAAGCAGGTCGAGTTTGCCCGCACCATTCACGGGGCCGGCACGGACTTGCTGAATCTCATTACCGACATTCTCGATCTCTCCAAGATTGAGTCAGGAACCGTTTCCGTTCAGGCTGAAGAAGTTTTCTTTGCAAGTCTGCTGGACATGATGGCTCGTCCCTTCCGCCATGAGGCGGAGAACCGCCGCTTTACATTCGAGTTAACGACGGATCCGCGGCTGAGCCGCAGTCTGGTCACAGATGCGAAACGGTTGCAGCAGGTACTCAAGAATCTGCTCTCCAACGCGTTCAAATTCACCGAACAAGGCAGTGTGCGACTTTCCGTGTTTCTGGCCGAGCGCGGCTGGAGTGATGACCATGCTGTTCTTCGGGCGGCGCCATCCGTGATTGCCTTCCAGGTCCAGGACACTGGCATCGGCATTCCAGCGGAAAAACAGCGCATCATCTTCGAAGCTTTTCAGCAAGCTGACGCAGGCACCAGCCGCAAATACGGCGGCACGGGGCTCGGATTGGCCATCAGCCGAGAGCTGGCCAATCTGCTCGGCGGCGAAATCCAACTTCGCAGCGAGGTGGGAACGGGCAGCACGTTTACGCTCTACCTTCCGCAAACCTATGTAGGTCCGTCGACGGGTGTCAATCTCTTGGAAATGAGAACCGCCCCCATTAAGGCGCCTCAATTGATTCCTGCAGTGGCGCCTGAACATCGCATCGAGCCCATTGACGATGATCGCGCCGACCTGCGCGACGCGGACACCATTTTACTGATCGTTGAGGATGATCCGCACTATGCTTGTTTGCTGCGCGATTTGGCGCGCGATAGGGGATTCAAAGTTCTGGTTGCCACGCGAGGTGCTGAGGCGCTGGCCCTGGCACGGGAATTCCACCCCATGGCCGTTTCCTTGGACGTCTTTCTGCCGGATATGTTGGGTTGGACCGTGCTCAATCACCTGAAACAAGATCCAGCGATGCGTCACATTCCGGTCCAAATCCTGACGTTGGATGAAGACCGGCAACATGGGCTCTCGCGTGGCGCATTTGCATTTGTTCAGAAACCCACGACGCCCGATGAACTCAAGACAGCATTCTCAAGAATCAAGGAATACTCTGCGCCACACCTCAAGCGTCTGCTGGTTGTGGAAGACAACCTTGGCGAACAGCTGAGTATTCGAGAGCTGCTTGGACATAACGATATTCAGGTCACCATCGCCGCGACGGGCGAAGAGGCGCTTGCCGCCATTGCCGAGCAGCCATTCGATTGCATGGTACTCGACCTCCGTCTTCCCGATATGTCCGGTTTCGATGTTTTGGAGCGCCTGCGCGACACACCATCGCTAGCGGACTTGCCGGTAGTCGTGTTCACAGGCAAAGACTTGTCCTCAGAGGAAGATGCCCGTTTGCATATGTTGGCCCGCAGCGTTGTTGTGAAAGGCGTGGAATCGCCAGAACGGCTGCTAGATGAGACGGCGCTGTTCTTGCATCGCGTCGTTGCCGACCTCCCTCCAGAAAAGCAGCAAATGCTGGACCGCTTGCACCGTTCCGATGACGCACTGGTAGGAAAGAAAGTCCTCGTTGTGGATGATGACGTCCGCAACATCTTTGCTCTAAGCAGCGTGCTCGAACGTCGCGGAATGACGGTTCTGACTGCCGGCACTGGCCGCGAGGCGATTGAAACCTTGAGTTCAACTTCTGATGTTGCGATCGTCCTCATGGATATCATGATGCCGGAGATGGATGGGTATGAAACCATGCAGGTCATCCGGCAAAATCCGGCATTTCGGCGCCTTCCAATCATTGCACTAACGGCGAAAGCAATGAAGGGGGATCGGGAGAAATGTCTTGAGGCGGGCGCATCTGAATACCTGGCGAAGCCGGTGAATACAGAACAGTTGCTATCAGGATTACGGATGTGGCTTCATCGGTAAGATTTGTTTCTTGGGATCAATTACGATAGTTGCTGATGAGCGCGCGGAAGCTAAGCTCATCGCCTGCGAGGGCTAGTCTATGGGCCTGCACGAAAAAGTGAACATACTCATGGTGGACGATCAGGTTGGCAAGCTGCTCAGCTATGAGGTCATTCTTGCCGACCTCGGTGAGAACCTGATCAAAGCCCAATCGGGGAAGGAGGCTCTCGACCATCTGCTGAAGTCAGATATCGCCGTGATTCTTCTGGACGTCAGCATGCCTGAACTTGACGGGTTTGAGCTCGCCGAAATGATCCGCCAGCATCCGCGTTTTCACAGAACACCAATCATTTTCATTTCCGCAGTCCTTCTTACGGATGTGGATCGGCTCAAGGGATACGAACGGGGCGCGGTAGACTACATTTCCGTCCCCGTCATACCGGAATTGCTGCGAGCGAAGGTCAGCGTTTTCGTCGATCTGCATCGCAAGACACGGCAATTGGAAATTCTGAACCTCGAGTTGCGCCGCCTTTCGAGCAGTCTCATCGCAGCACAAGATCAGGAGCGGCGCCGCATCGCCCGAGACCTGCACGATGGTTTGGGCCAAGAGCTCAGCGGCGCAAAGATGATGGTGGATTGCATCCAGATGCAAAATCAGTCAGTCGAGTGGAAAGAACAGGCTGCCGCCGAGGCTAGCACCTTGATCAATCAGGCCATTCAGCAAGTTCGCAGTATCTCGCATCTCTTGCATCCTCCCATGCTCGACGAAATCGGCCTTCAGTCCTCCCTTCGATGGTTTTTGGACGGACTGACTAAACGAAGCGGCCTTGAAACCTCATTGGAAGTACAGCCGGAGGATTTTCCGCGCTTCGGATCGGAACTGGAAACCACAATATTCCGAGTCGTTCAAGAAGCGCTTACCAACGTCTTCCGCCATGCCGAAGCGCGAAAAGCCCGTCTTAATCTGATGCTAAGTGAAGGCCAAATAATCATTAAGGTGTACGACGATGGGAAGGGCATTCCCGACTCCATTGCGGATTTTGAAGCGGACAAACTTGGTGTTGGCATAGCTGGAATGAGGCAACGCGTCCAAGAATTGGGTGGGGAATTGCGACTTCGAAAAGGCAATCCCGGAACGCTCCTAGAGGCACTCATTCCTGTCAAAGCTGCTGCAGCTAGCTCCGCGAAACACTTAAGCCCGTCGTGGGGGTTCAGTCGCTGATATCGGGCGGCGCATGCTTCGGCCCTAGAAACTGAGTCACCGCAGTATCGATACTCCTAATAAGGTCCCACACTTGAGCCTTTGAAACGACCTGACAGATCCCGGCCTTGCGAGCGGGGCCCTCGAGCCCTTCCACATCCAGAATCGTGAACAGTACCAGAGGTACGTTAGGGTCCCTGGAGGACATAAGTTTGGCTACTTCAATACCATTCATGTCCGGCAAGGCCAAGTCAATGACAGCCAAGTCTGGCTTTAAATCCTCGAACTTTTTGACACCAGCGAGGCCATTCTCGGCTTCTCCGCAGACGGTCCATTGACGCGTGCCTATGATAGCGCGCAGAAGGCGTCGCGTTGCTTCTGAATCGTCCACAATCAGGATTCGCAAGCCCAATAGTTGACACCCCGTCCATTTTTATAGGACAGGAGCACAGCCCTAAAACATCGGGTTTTTACTGTAGCCACCCTTGGATGAAAACGCGTTCTATTGAATCCTCTGTTTCAACCGTTGGGCAAACACGGTCTCGATCTGTGCTATCAACTTCCAAGCCTCGCTCTTTTGCACAACCGCGCAAATACCTGCCTTGGCTGCAATTCGCTCAAGACCCTCCAAATCCCATACCGTAAATAAGATTAGCGGCACGGTCGGATTAGCCGTGGACATCCGCCACGCCGCTTCAATCCCATTAATGTCAGGCATTCCAAAATCCAGCAGCACCAGGTCCGGACGTAATTCCTGAAACTTCTCAATTCCGGACAAGCCGCTTTCCGCTTCGCCGCATATCTCCCAACCGGAATGCGAACCCACAATGGTGGCGATAATTCGCCTCATGCTTACGGAATCATCCACGATCAGAATTCGCAGGTCCATGGCGATACGACCTCGCCATTTCCTTATATACTTGCTTTCCGCATTCGGGGAATACCAGTAATACCTCAGAAAATGGGTGGCGAACCGGCAGACAAAATATGGTGCCTTTGGATCGGAATCGACCCTCTTATTTAGTTCTCTATCTCGGCGGACCCGCGGACTCTAGTATTCCGAAAACCGAGGCCCCTAGTCAGTTCAACTTCACAAAGTCAGTCTGCCCTGTAAGGTAATCCATGGATTGCATCGACATACCTTGGGGTTCACAGTCGGACAAGCTTTGCTAGGAGGAGAAATGGCCAAATATGGCAAAGCAGCAGCCGAGAGTGTCAAGAAGGCGATGCATCGTGAGAAGCGCGGCACGCTCCATTCCGGTAGGGATGGAAAAGGCGGTGTCGTGACTAGCCGCAAGCAAGCGATCGCGATCGGTCTTTCTGAAGCACGAAAAAAGGGCGCCAAAGTACCGAAGAAGAAGTCCAATTGAAATGTAGCCGCCGCGGTTTGAGACTGAACTTAACGGGCGGCCGTTCTATAAATCCAGCTCCTCAGCTGCGGTTTAGAGAGGTTCGCAGCAATTAGAGTGGCCCGGTTCCGGTTGATGGGTTTTCGCAACGGCAAGCCCCAGCATTACGGTTCACAAACTAGGTGAATTCAGGTATGGCGCGAGAACAATCGAAAAAGTAAAACTTCCGAAACGATGAATGCTCCATGCTTTCATATCGTGCTTCGTGAGCGCGCAAAAGACGCGCCTGATGGAAGGAAAGGAAGCGATGCAAACCAAAAAAAGAGAAAGTCAGTCTAAAAAGCTTAAGAGCTTTGAGAATCTGCTGCGGTCCAGATTGGAAGAATTGAGAAATCACGTAGACCAATTGAGACGGGAAATGCTTGTTGAAGATGAAGTAGACGATGAGGCCACACAAGCCTTTCGAAGCCACAACCGCGAGTTTGTGATGACCACAATGGAGCGCGAGATCCGAAACATATCCGAAATCGAGCAGGCCTTGGGCCGGATCACCAAAAAGGAATACGGAGTCTGCGTCACATGTGAAAAGGCTATTCCCGACAACCGGCTTCAGGCCATACCTTGGACACGGCTGTGCGTTGACTGCGCTGGCGGAGGGATCAAAAGGAATCATGATCGAACGCTGGGGCAACCTGTTTTTGGATCCTCGTTGGGCTAGTTGAATTTCACCTTGCAGGTTCCACGCTTTAACCCGTTCTGATTCGCCGCGTTAAACCGACGGGGGATTAGCTATGCAGCGGATAATCCTGATTTGATTCCATACGCGAAAATCGTTCGTTGTTTTGTAGGCTCACTCCACGCTGAGGATTCGCCCGTGCATAAAGTTTTCGGGCGAGCCATCAGCCGTTTGGCTGATTTCCCGCCCGTTAGACGTTCTGCGACCCGATTAAGCCTTTGGAGGCCGGGCTGACGGAGCCGGGTGTGGCGCCGGCTGCTGCCTTTGCTGCAACTGCTGTTGTTGTTGGGTGTGTCTTTGCGCCAGTTGCTGCGTCTGCTGCTGGTGCTTCTGCTCTATCTGCTGTTTTCTTGCGTCGTCAGCCTTCTGTGTTTCCAGTTTCTGGTGCTCCTGGTCTTGCTTCTGCTGGAGTTTCTGACGTTCCTGGTCCTGCTTCGCTTGAAGCTTTTGTTGTTGCTGTTGGTATTTCTTATCCATATTCGGATTCCCAGTGTTTGGAGCAGCAGGTCGCTCGGCTGGAGGAAGGTCCTTGGGATGGATTGCAGGATTGGAACGAGGAGCGTTGCTTTCTGCACGCGCAGCCGGCTCATGAACCGTTCCTGCCTCTCTGGCAGCCACAACTCCGCCGCCTTTAAGCTCTCCAGGTTTATCAGTGGCAGCGATAGGGGGCTTGCCGTGGTTCGCGGAAGCGCGTAATTCTGGGTTGCTCCGTGCTGCATTTATATGCTCTGTTTGCGCGGCTACCGCCGGGATGTGTCGCTCATGTGCGGCAGCTTCTTCTTGCGCAGTGGCGCGTGCGTTGATGCCACCGTTGCCACCATTGAAGCTAACGCGAGTGACGTTGGTTTCGGTCACCCGAGTGTTATACACGTTGTGAATCACGTCGACGTTTACGTTCAACACCGCGCGGTTATAGAAAAAGTGTCCGTTGTCCCAGCGCCCGCCTTCGAAACCGTGGCCAAAGTAACCGAAGCCATAGTTGATCCCGCCGTAGAAGCCTACCTGCGGACCCCAGTAACCATCATAGAAAATGTACCCGCCATCTCCCCAACCCCAATAGCCGGGGGTCCAGAGAAAACCCACTTCCGGAGCCAGCACCCAAGTGCCTGGCACCCAGAAATAACCGTCATCGCCGTAAGCCCAGTATCCGGGGGCCCAGAGGTAACCGTCGCCGGGGCATATGGGTTGTTCGTAAACGGGCAGCTCAGGCGGAGCGATCGTTATTGCCACTCCGACTCGGACTTGCGCGAACGATGCCATAGACATGATCAGCATTCCCAGGGTAAACAGCAGCGATCGAATTGAAACAATGATACGCATTGTGTTTCCTTCTGCCCGGTTATCCTTCGCTTACCCGGTGTGGCTCTGCTGCAGCGGGCTGCGTGGATCGCGCGGCGCGATTGTTGGACGCCCACGAGCGAACGTCCTGTTACCTGACTCAAATACTAGATTTCCGCCAAGGTCCTCCCCATCCGGTCATGGGTGTAGAAAGAAGGGAGAAAAGCTGTAGCGAACAATGTGGGACTTTGCGTGCTTATTTGGCTTATTTAGATGTCGGCCGAGCTGTGCTCGGAAGATCCACGGAGGAAAATCGATGATTGGTACGCTGGAATTTTTCGCTGCTTCACAGTACCGTCACTCACCCATGGTAGTAGCGTGTAACGACGCCGCCTCTGTCGAGGTGAATTCTCACAGTAGAAGTTCCGCGCCGCTCCGCCTTCAAAGCGAATCGGGTCTCTGACGAATACAGGTTTTACCCGATAGATCAGAGGAGGCTGGGAGACTAGCGTAGTGCGGTAGCCTTGGGAGTGTTCACGCCAAAATGCGCCAAGTACCGGGAGCTGTGCAAACTTCGGAAGAGTGCGCGGCTAGCCGCGACGAATGCGAGAGCCTGTCTGAAACTGATCCTCGAGCGAATCCCGCTGTCCTCTCCATAGATCGGGGAAAGCTCGCTTCGAGGAAAACCATGGCGTCTCATCTCGCATCCGCTTTGCGTTCGGAAGATTCTGAACTCGATCAGATCTTGTCCGCTCTAGAGGAGATTTCGGACGGGCTAAAATCCGGTGCTCTGAATGAAAGGAGTCTGGACAACGCTCTGCAGCGCGCAGCATCGTGCGCCATGAGGCAGTCGCTGCTGGATCGGGAAATTCGGTGTCTGGCCGTTACAGACGACCTTACAGGGCTTTGCAATCGGCGCGGTTTTCTCGCATCCGCCACACACCATCTAAAACTGGCTCATCGCAATTCACAAAACGCATTGCTCCTCTTCTGCGACGTGGACAATCTGAAGGGAATCAACGATTCCTTCGGTCACAAGACAGGAGATGTAGCGTTGATCCGCGCCGCGGTCGCTCTGACGGAGACATTCCGTGATTCGGACATTCTAGCCCGGCTCAGTGGCGACGAGTTTGCAGTGCTGGCCTCGGACGCCTCTATCGCCAGCAGGCAAGTGATCGTCAAACGTATCGAGGAGAGTCTCGAGAAGGCAAACATTGCGGAGTCACGGTTCAAACTCTCGTTCAGCGTCGGCATGGCACGGTTCGATCCGGGGTCTGCTCGCACACTTGGGGAACTTATGGCTTATGCAGATTGGGATATGTACTTGCACAAAAGGCGGCATCGAAGGCTTGGCTCTGCGTGTTCCGCTTAGCCGGCAAGCATCAAAGTGCCCTGTCTGGTTATCACGGGGCAAGTTGAACGGGGTGTGGCGTTCTGATCCGACAATAGGCTATCGTTGGGAGTGGCCGAGCCGACGTTCACGATGATTAGACATGCGGGAGGGCGCATGCCAACCACTCCCGGCCCGCGCAAGACAGATGATTCAGAGAGTTGAAGAGAGCCCAAGGAAAACCAACAGTACCTCCCAGAATAGGGATGCCTACCTCGGATGGCTATGTTACTTTCGATTGGAACACTCGAAGCAAACGCGTTCACAAGCGCAATGACGTGGCTGCAGTTACCGGGTTAGGCAAGTTGGGGCCGTAGCGCCCGCAATCCAGCATGCAGGAGAGTGGAAATGACGACCAGCGCCTTGAGCCCTGACCTTAGGAATCTAGCGCCTCAGTGGCAGCTTGGCAACGCGCCTCTGGGGGACCATGTTGCGTACTTCTATGAGAAGAGCGATTCTCTACTTGATGCGCTATGTAACTTTATCGGCACTGCACTCGGTGCTGGCAATGCTGCAGTCGTCATTGCCACCAAAGAGCATCGCCAGGGACTAAAGCACCGGCTGACAGCTCGGGGTATAGATATCCACCGGGCCGTTAAGCACGGTAGGTATGTTGAACTCGACGCTATGGAGGTTCTGTCGGAAATCATGGTGGAAGGGATGCCCGACGGCACACGCTTCGTGGAGGTAGTCGGCGGGACCATCGCGCGAAGCAGTACTCCTCTCAATGGAGCGCGTCCCGAAATCGTGGCATTTGGAGAGATGGTTTCGTTGTTGTGGACGGAGGGCAAGTTGGAGGCCGCGATTCGGCTTGAACAGCTCTGGAATGAACTAGCAAAAAAGTACTCCTTTTCTCTCCGATGTGCCTATCCAGTGGCTAATTTCTATGGCGAAAAGCACGCGCAACCGCTAATGAGGGTATGCGCGGAACATTCTGCCGTCGTGCTTGGCGAAAGCGACAAATCCTTTATGAGTGGCGAAGCCAAGATTGCGCTGCGCAAGAGTGAAGAGCGCTTCCGGATGTTCGTGGATGCCGTTCAGGACTACGCAATTTTCATGCTGGATGAGCAGGGGCACGTCAGCAGCTGGAATACCGGAGCAGAACGCCTAAAGGGATACGGGGTCTCTGAGATCATTGGCAAGCACTTTTCCGTGTTTTATCCCGAAGAGGATCTCCGAGCAGGTAAACCGCAGCGAGAACTGGAGATCGCTTCCAAGGAAGGGCGTTTGGAAGATGAGGGATGGCGGCTGCGCAAAGACGGCTCCCGCTTCTGGGCCAATGTGATCATCACTGCCTTAAGGGACGAGACCGGTAGATTAGTTGGATTCGGAAAAGTTACGCGTGATTACACAGAGAAAATATTGGCAAACGAGGCGCTGAGAAAGGAGATTAGCGAGAGGACGGAAGCTCAGAGAAAGTTGCATGATTCGGAAAGGTCGCTCCGTCAACTCTCTCTCCGTCTATTGCAAACGCAAGACGAGGAACGCCGGCGCATTGGCAGAGATCTTCACGATAGTGTAGGCCAATATCTTGTTGGACTGAAAATGAAAGTGGATTCGCTCAAGTCCTCGGCCGAACGAAGCCAAAGAGAGAATACCAGCGAGCTGGCCGAATGCTCGCAACTGATTGAAGAAGCCATCACCGAAGTTCGCACCATATCTTACCTCTTGTATCCTCCCATGCTGGAAGAGCTAGGCTTGAAATCTGCCATTCCTTGGTATTTGGATGGATTCACAAAGCGAAGCGGAATCAAAACCGCTTTTGAGGTTTCTCCGAATTTCGATCGCATTCCTGGTGACCAAGAGTTGGCGCTGTTTCGCGTCCTTCAAGAGGGCTTAACAAACGTTCACCGGCACTCTGGCAGCTCAACAGCGGTAGTCCGGCTGCTGATTAAGAACCGGGCCGTCATCCTACAGGTAACTGACAAAGGGAATGGATCGCAGTCGAAAAATGGGCAAGAGCGAGCTCAGGATTGGATGGGCGCATTTGGTGTTGGACTGCGCGGCATGAATGAGCGCATGCGGCAACTGGGAGGCGACCTCGAGATAATCTCCGCCGAGGAAGGTACAACCGTCACCGCTACGCTCCCCTTGCCGGACGCAGAGTCCGGCGATTAACAATAAAAGTAGCAGCCCACAGATCAGCTATCCCTCAAGGCTCATTAGAGTCTCGATGATCCGAGAGTGAGCGCTTTGCTCCTTGCCCGCGGAAAGATCAAGCCGATTCAACCAGAGATCGACATTTTCCACAGTTCTAGTACACGCGGACCGAGCAGAAAATACATACCGAGCCCGACAAAGTTCGCGATGTGAAGCGCACAATGAGAGCGCCCTCAATCGTCTCGTCTATAAGTCATTGATTTTAGAATATTTACTTAAAGTGTCAGATTGGCGCATCACTTGCCCCTACCCTAGCCAGGTGCAACAAAATCCTAGTCGGGGGAATCTATGGGTGCCAAGTTCGACATCTTCAAAAGACTGCCCGATGGTCACCCGCTGTGGGTGAAGGCTGTGGATGGACTGGAAGAGGCCAGGGCGCAATTGGCTCGACTGGCGGCGAGTTCGCGAGATGAATATTTTATCTATAGCCTGAAGAATGGATGCATAGTTCAAGCAAAGCCGGCCTCCGGCGGGTAACCTTGCACTCAATATTCTTCAGACAGTGCTTTCCTAGGATGAAGTCAACAGGAATCCAAACGACAGTCTCCCGCCTCCGCGGTTTCTCCTCTTTCTGACGCGAACGCGGGAAGTGACGAGCATAGGGACTCCCAGATAGCTAGGCAGACTTCTGCCCAAATCATTCGCATAGTTTTCCTTTACCCACCTGCCATGCGGTGGTCCTCGCGAATGAAGATTTCTCGATTGGCGATCGATTGCTTTCTCTCGCGTTTTGTACAGCCAGACGGCCAGTCGAGAGAACAAAAATTGCGGAATTGCAGGCTTCTGGTGCTGGAGGGAGGAGAGAGCAGGTGCCTGGGTTCGGGGCCAAGCACCTGTTCTCGGTGGGTGTACCGGAGGAATTTGTTGTCTGGAACCAGGTTACCTGGGGATTGCGCGTGCAACTATCGGGTTTTCGCTGTAATGAATGCTGATATTTCTAGTAGCAGCGGTAGGCATACACGCAGAATGAGTGTGAGCATTGCAGAGAAGTGCGCTGCATGCGCGCTGCAGGAAAAAGATTAGGTGGAAATTTGAAAGAGACCAGCTACTTTTCCGCTGCGCCGATCCACTGCTGTCGATGCTTTGGCAAAGCTAGGGGATACTTATCCTGAAGGAACTGCACCAATCTTTCGCGGACATAGCATCGCAAATCGAATGCCGCCGGTCCATTGCGGGCACTCATCAGAGCCCTGATTTGAATCGTGTGTTCCGTCGCGTCCGTCACTTGCAGAGCCCAGGTCTTTTTGTCCCACAGGTCCGTTGTTTCAAGAATACGGTGCAGTTCTTCGCGCAATTCCTGGACGGGGACACTGTAGTCCACGTAGATCATCACGGTTCCGAGCAGATTGGCTGTTGTCCGAGTCCAGTTCTGAAATGGTTTCTCAATGAAATAGCTCAACGGCACAACTAGTCGGCGGAGATCCCAAAGGCGCACCACAACGTAGGTCGTGTTGATTTCCTCGATCCAGCCCCATTCACCTTCCAGAACTACCGCGTCCTCGATCCGTATGGGCTGCGTAAGGGCAACTTGAATGCCCGCTATCAGGTTTGAAAACGTTGAGCGTGCCGCCATTCCGACAACCAGGCCGGCGAGGCCGGCGGAAGCAAGCAGGCTCACACCGACATGGCGGACCTCCGGAAAGGTCATGAGCATGACGGCCACAGTCACGATGCTCACAGTCAAGGATGCAATCCTCTGCAGAACCTGGGTCTGTGTCCGAACTCTACGAGCGCTCAGATTGTCGGGCGAATCCATGGAGTAGCGAGCGAAAACGATGTTTCCTGCTAATTCGGTTAGGATTATGATCGCCCACCCAACCGAGGCGATCACACCCAACCCCAGAGCGTGTTGCAGAGTGTTTTTTAGATCACCAGGGAGCGGTGCAAGTGGTATGGCGAGAACCAAAGCCAGCAATGGAAAAATAACGCGGGTCGATTTTTTGGCGCGTTTCGCAAATAAGGACTCTGTACTCTTGCCCTCGCGCTTGAGCAATCTTTCGGCCGCTAGGAACAGCACAAAATGTACAGCGAGCGCCAAGGTAATGGCGCCCGCCAAGATGGCACCTGAAATCAGCAATGTGCGAGTGTCGCCCCAAAGGTATTGCATCTGTCTGATACTCCTAAAAAAGACTTGAGTTTCCCCTTTCCGTATGAGCACGCCGCATTCCCTTGTGGCCTTTCAGGGAGGAGCATCGGAGTTCCTTCCATCTCATAGCCAATTTCAATGGGTTTCCCGGCCCCGTCCTAACGCTGTTAATACACTATTCGAAAAGCGTGGCCCTCCAACTCACTAGTATTCATGGTTTTGCTTTGGCGGGAAATCCCTTACGAATGAAAGGAACAGTTCTGTAAATGGTATCCCGGCTCGCATCAATGAAAGAGGGAACAGGACGTGGCGATTCCGCAAGAAGATTGGAAACATGAATCAACGATGGATGACAATCGGCGACGAGCTTTACGAATGCCGTTAAAGGCACGGCCAGCAGAATACCCATCAATCCCCATAGCCAGCCCCAAAACAGAATTCCCGCCGTGGCCGCGACGGGACCTATACTGACTCGCGACCCGATTATCTTTGGAATCAGAAGATTGGCGGAAATGAAATGGAGACAAACTACCGTTACCAAAATGATGGCCAGTGGACCTACCGTATTGAATTGCAAAAGCGCGGCCGCGCAAGGAACCAGCACGGCGAGTATTACGCCTAGAAAGGGGATCAAGTTCAGGAAGCCGCTCACGGCCCCCAATATCACGGCACCTTGTATTTTCAAAACAAAAAGAACAAGAACTGTAACGGCTGCCATTGCCGACCCGATGACCAGATTCCCGACCGCAAAGCCACGCACCATTTTGGTTACTCGTTCCACAAACTGTGGTACATCGATTGTGGCGCCCAGCGAAATGTTCAGCCTTTGATTCATCTGTTCTTTGCGGATCAGAATGAAGAACATCAGGAACGGCACGACCCCAATAATAATGATGGCTCCCCATACCGGCCCAACTCCGCGGATAATGTAGGAAGGCCAGCTGGACGGCTCCTTGATCTTCACCTCGGCAACCTTCTTTGCGGGCGTTTCCGGGTTCAGGCTGCCCGCCGTTTCTTGAACTCTCGCAATTTTTTGATTGAATGGCTTGATAACATCGCGGATTCGATCCGCATACTGGGGCATCGTTTCCACGATATCTGAGATGCGATTGTAAGATGCATACGTCAGGAAGCAGAAAGAAACCATTCCGGCGACTACGATGATTCCAGCGGAGGCAGAGCGAGGAATGTGCCACCGCTCCAGGTGGCTAACGGCCGGATCCACGAGGATTGCGAGAAACGCAGCGAGGAGCAAAGTGATGCAGAAGGAGCTGGCAAAGAAACAAAAAGCCATGAGAAGAACTAGAACTATGGCCCAGAGAAGCCAGGCAATTCGGCTTAGCAACCGCGATTGTATTTCTGTTGAGCTTCGCATCATACCGAACACTTGGCTCCCTCTTGGCGTCCGTCTGCGATCTTCTTGCCCTCCAGTTAAGCGCGAGGAAAACCGGAGAGACACTTCACGATGCAGTCTTGCGGCGAAACAGATGCGCGATTAACGAGATGATCGCGAACAGTAACAAAAGATGTATCAAAGCGCTGGAGACGTGGAAGACCAGGAACCCGCCCAGCCACGCAAGCAACAAAATTCCAAACAAGACGATGAACACGAAAACCTCCTCATTTACTCCAATTCACGCAGCCTGACCCAAGAACTTCAGATTCTTCCAAGAAGCAACAAAACAAGAAGGATTACTACCACCAGGCCCAGGCCCCCGCTTGGGTAGTAGCCCCAGTCTCGGCTGTGCGGCCACGTTGGCAGGCTGCCCAAACTCATCAGGAGAAGGATTACTAGAAGTATGATCAACATTGTGGTTTGCCCTCAGTGATCCATTCCACTCGAACTGGCTTGTTCGAGCAATCGGTGTATTCGTGTAGAGGTCGCGCTGCGTTAGCGTATGCAAAATAAAAATATTCGATTTTAAATATTCTTTAACTATCGGATATCAGACACAGTAAAAACGAATGACGAGCACAGGCGGGGCTGCCTGGCTTCTGGTCACGAAACATTCCCAGAAATTGCTCCAAAGTGTAAAATACAGGGAACACAGTATAGGATTGAAGGCCCAGACGTAATATTCATAGATTATGGAAAGCGTTCAAGCTTCACGCGCCGAGCGGCCTCAATTGCCGGTACAGAACACAGTAGAGCAGCCTCGAGAGACTGCTTTTAGAACGGGGATAAAGACAGTGAAAATTCTCGTTGCAGATGATCATGACATCATTCGTCGGGGCCTAAAACAGCTCCTGACGTCGCGCTCGGGTTGGGAGGTGTGCGGCGAGGCCAGAACCGGAAGGGAAGCGGTGGCCCTGGCTGAACAGCTCAAGCCAGAAATCGTGGTCATGGATATCAGCATGCCGGATCTGAATGGTCTGGAGGCCGCTCGCAGAATCCACAAGTCATTTCCGAAAATCGGGATTTTGATCCTTACACTTCATTTCTCCGACCAGCTTGTTCGCGACATCGTCGAGGCTGGCGCCCGGGCCTACATTATGAAGTCCGACGCGGATCGTGATCTCGTGAGTGCGGTTGAAGCTCTGGCGAATCACCGGACATTTTTCACTTCGCGAGCGGCGGAAATGCTTCTGAATGGGTTCACCAATCAAAACTCCGTACCCGATCCGGAGGCTCATTTGCGCAACAGGCTCACCTCTCGCGAGCGCGAAATCGTTCAGCTGCTCGCCGAAGGAAAGAGCAGCAAGGAAGTAGCGGTTGCACTTGGGATAAGTGTTAAGACAGCTGAAACTCACCGGGCTAATATAATGAGAAAGCTCGAGATGCATTCCGTCAGCGAAGTAGTGCGTTATGCTGTGAAGAACCAAATCATCGAAGCGTGATGCTCCCCCGCGGTCACGCAAGATGTGCTGTTGCTTTTACAAGCGACATTTGAATCCGATGCTACTTGAAACGACCCACGGCTCGTTGTCAGGCCGGGTTTCTGACTCCTATCGAGGACTGAAGGAGACAGCCGCCCATGCCTAGAGTACTTATTGTCGATGACCACGCTTTTATTCGCCGCGGCGTTCAAACAATTCTGCATCCATTCCCGGAGTGGGAGTTTTGTGGTGAGGCGGATAACGGGCGGGATGCTATCCGCATGGCCGGCGAGCTAAAACCGGAAATCATCATCATGGATGTATCCATGCCCGGGCTCAACGGCATCGAAGCCACTCGTGCGATTCGCAAAACTCAACCCGCCGTCAAGATTGTTCTGCTGACTCTTCACGAATCAGCCGATTTGGTCCGCAACGCCTTTCGCGCCGGTGCGAGAGGCTATCTACTGAAGACTGACGCGGAGCAGGAACTAGTGAGAGCTCTCATTGCGGTGATCGGAGATGGAACATATATCAGTCCAAAGATTGATAGCGAAACGGCAAAAAGCGTTATTAATGAAGTGAGTGATATCACTGGTCTTTCCACAGTCAAACCGTAACTTCCTGTCGACGTTATTTTCCCTTCATGAAAAGATGCCGGAAAAGAATTACCTCGGCCTCCCTTAGCTTTGAAGCGCCATTGATCTTGGTTTTGCAAGCGCGGAAAGTCGTTGCCGCAGCCTTACCCGCGCTCGAAATATCCTAGATTTAACAAGCTGTGGAGTAATGTTGAAGGCTTCGGCTAATTCACGGCTCGTCCAGCCTTCTCCCTTTTGCAGGAGGAAAGTGTATCTAAGAGTTGGCTGTAGTGCGTCGAGGGCTTTTGCCGCCAGGTCCTTCGTCACGTACTGGCGCTCGGGATCCGCGTGTGAGTCTCTGGGCTCGGCTTTCATCTCACAATCGTCCCGAGTCCAATCCTCGTCAGTGGACGCCGCCGCTTCCTGCGGCCTGCGCTTACGCAGCATCATCAACGCTTCATTAATTGCAATCCGGATCAACCATGTCGAGAACTGTGAATTTCCTTCAAATTGGCGGATCTTGCCATACGCTTTGCATAAAACATTTTGCAAATTGTCCTCAGCGTCCTCGCGGTTCTTTAGGATTTTCAAAGACATCCCGTACACGCGGTGTGAGTGCAGGTGTACGAGCTCTCCAAAGGCGCCGCGGTCTCCTGCACGCGCCCTGGCAATCAGAGATTTGTCCGAGTATACAGCTTGGCTGTTCATCACGGCAGCATCTCCTTCGGAGTTTGTTCTAAATCAGCCTTTGTCGCCATTAGATATAAGACGACAGCGAAACACGGGCAATACAGTTCGCGCTGTATGAAATTGAACAAGATCTCGTATCCGTGAAGGGGACCTTGGGTCGGCATCGGGATGCAGGCAGAAAACACCAAGGAAAAAATAGGGCGAGGCAGCCTTCTCCTCGCCCCACCTTCCTAATTGGTGTTGAGTTACATTTTCCGTTCAGGCGTAGCCTTCTGCAAGCGACGAACTAGGGCCCTTCCGGATTCAGGAGATTCGTATTTCGGCTCGGTAATGATGAGTGCCGCCGTGGCATCGCGGCCGTACAGGCGATGGTTGGCATCATTGTCTGGACGAAGCGTCGAACCTTCCAAAGACACTCCAGCAAAAACGCCACGCGCACGCGAGTAGCTGAGCATTTCTGCACGCATGTACGCGTCTGTATCGGCTGACGCGGTTCGGCCCTTCGGTCCGGCCGCCACGGAGGCATCCCCGCCGAGCTTAACTTTGCTATGCAGCAGGCTCTCCGCGCCACGATTGTTCATCACGAGAATCACGAAGTCGGTGGCTTCTGCCCCAATTTGGAATCCCACGCTGCCGCCCTCGAGGGCATACATCGCTGGCGCGCCCCACGGCCCCGTGAAGTTTTTACCGGTGCGGCAAACCATGGTCCCCCGGCCGTAGCTTCCTCCAACGACGAAGGCAGCCTTTAGAACGGATGGCATAACCACCACACAGCGAGCCTTGTCGAGCAGGTCTTGGGGAATGTCATCCGGAATATCAAGAATTTCTTGGATGACCGTGCCGGCGTTTTGCAATCGATTATTTTCATCCTTTGCGTTGTCGTCCGCCGCATTCCCTGCGAATGATAGGGGTGCCAGCATAAGCGCACCCGCAAGAATAGCCGCCATACGATTCATATATCCTCCATTCACTTTTTGAGACTAGTGCTAATTGTGCTAATACAGGCCCTAATTCCCCCGTTGACCGGACACCACAACAACGATCCCCGCTACCAAAGCCACGGCGCCAAGAATCGGAGGAACAAGAATAGTGTGATGTTCTTCCTTCGTGGCTTGTATGGGTCCGATGTCCACAACCTTCTTTTGTGTTGTGTAGGTGAAGCCTTGATACGCCAACGCGAAAAGACCGATGACGACCAGCGCTATTCCCAGGATTGTTCGTCCGTTCATAGATCCTCCCCCGCTCGCGAGTCGAAATCTTTCAACCTTTGATAGCCTATGGAGAGAACACGAGAGCCGTTCTCTCAAACCCGGCGCAGTAGATGGCCCACAAGCGATACAAGAAAAAGAACCAGGAAGATAAAGAAGATGATCTTCGCGATTCCTGCCGCGGCCACAGCAATTCCGGAGAAGCCGAGCACCGCTGCAATGAGCGCCAAGATAAAGAATCCCAATGCCCAACGTAGCATCACATCCTCCTCGTGTTTTACGTTCAGAATGATCCAGGTCTAGAATCGGGCATTTTGCTCGGTTCCTGTTTTCTAGGACCGTGCCGCGATTCCATCCCTTTGTAAATCAGCATTGCTCTGCTCTCCATACCACGGAGGCCGTAGGGGGCTCGAATGAATGCTGTACCTGCCGGGAGACTCACTCGAATACATTCCACTCCACTTGTGTCTCAATGGTTCCCTGTATGTACGGCGGTCCACCAGGGTGTTTTTCTGGTTTTGCGGCGTTCGGCTCTCCTCCCAGCTGGTGCAAAGTCGAACCGGTACGCATCAGCTGAAAATCAGGAGGTTCCAATGAACTGGGATCAAGTTGAAGGAAAATGGAAGCAATATTCGGGCAAAGCAAAAGAAAAGTGGGGAATGCTGACCGACGATGACCTCGAAGTTATACGGGGCCGCCGGGATCAACTGATCGGAAAGATCCAGGAACGTTACGGAATCATAAAACAGGAAGCCGAGAAACAGGTGGATGAGTTCGCGCGGTCTTGCCGTAGTGAAGACTCAACCGTAGAAGCACGGCAAACTGATCGCGAGGAGAACGTGCACCCGCGCGGAACAGAGAAGAAGCGCGGGGCCGGCCAGGCCTGATTCGAGCAGGTCTGACACATGCATCGGTGACGAGGGGGCCATTCCTCCCGCAAACGGGATTTGGCTCCCATTCCTCGCTAGACGCGCAGTGGGAGTGCTCAAAGAGACGCTGTGAACCTGCTCGAGGCAATAGTTCCCAAATGTTCCCAAGTTGGAGAGTTGCGGAAGTAACGCGGAAACAGAAAGTCAGTTCGTTCAGTCCAATAGCTATCGTAGGGATAAACTGGAAAAATGGGCGGCTCCGTAGTAGTGTGAAATTTTGGTAACTCCCGTGGAGCGAAGGGAGCAGGTTACCTCTTTCGGGATCGAACAGAGTCAACGGGAAACCGGAAGAACCCGCCGATCTCGGCTAACATGTCGTTACATTGTCCAGCCCCCCCAAGATAGATACACATCATCGAGTGTGCCATCTCGTCGAACTTAGAAGGTCGAAAGGATAAGAAGAAAATGAGAATGAGAAAAAGGGGTCGCGCTGGGCCTGCCGTCCTTATTTGCTTCGTCGCGCTATGTTTCTTCTCCATTCCAGCAGCAGCCCAAAAGCGATTTCAGGCGTTGCATAAGCATGTTCGGCCTGCCGTTACAAACGGCCAAGCCGCACGTATCGGTCCGATGGTAAAGAGTCAACGCATGACGCTTGCGATCATTTTGCCACTCCGCAATCAAAGCGAACTGACGAACCTATTGAAACAGCTTAATGACCCATCCAGCCCCAATTACCGGCACTTCCTTACTGTGGCTCAGTTCACGGAGCAGTTTGGCCCCACGAAGCAGGATTACCAGGCTGTGGTGAAGTTCGCCAGATCTAAAGGTTTCAGCGTGACCGATACACCGGCGAATCGTCTGCTGGTGCATATCAATGGCACCGTGTCACAGGTCAATAAGGCTTTCCATGTGGCGATGACGAGCTATCGCCATCCAACGGAGAACCGTACTTTCTATTCCCCGGACCGGGAGCCCTCAATCGACCTGAGCGTCCCGGTGACGCACATTGCGGGGCTGAATAATTTCTCCTTGCCACGTCCGAAGTTCAAAAAGGCCCCAGCGAACTTTCAACGCAACAGCACTGGCTCTGGGCCGAGTGGCGCGTATCTTGGTAGCGACATGCGTGCAGCCTACTACGGCGGCACCGCTCTCACAGGCAGTGGCCAGGCAGTCGGGCTGTTGGAGTTCAACGGCTACAACATGAGCGATGTAACCGCGAGCTTTGCAGGTCAGCCCAATAGCGTTCCCATTCACAACGTGCTGCTCGACGGCGCCAGCGCCGGCTCAGACGGTGATGATGGAGAACAGGTTCTGGACATCGTGCAGGCCGCGTCCATGGCTCCTGGGATGAGCCAGATTCGCGTATATATCGCTCCAGGCACTTCGCAAATCGGCGTCGGAGACGTCGACATATTCAATAAGATGGCAACAGAAAATATCGCCAAGCAACTAAGCTGTTCGTGGGGATGGAATCCGGATGACACTGCACAGCTTGATCCCATATTCCAGGAATTTGCGGCCCAAGGCCAGAATCTTTTCGTGGCATCTGGAGACGCGGGAGCATACACGGGGTCGAACTCTACTGACAATAGTTATCCGGCGGAATCCGTTTACGTGGTGGCTGTCGGTGGAACGGATTTGACCACGAATGGCGCGGGCGGTCCCTGGCAATCAGAAACGGCGTGGCTCGACAGCGGCGGCGGCCCAGCCGACGATGGCTTCGCTATTCCTAGTTGGCAAGTTGGCGTTGCCAATTCCTCCAACCATGCTTCCACAACTATACGCAATGTTCCGGACGTGGCCGCGGAAGCAAATACTGACAATTATCTCTGCGACCAAGGGTCCTGCACAGCAGACTATGGCGGCACCAGCTTTGCCGCACCGCGATGGGCCGGCTTTCTTGCGCTCGTCAATCAACAAGCTGTGACCAACGGGAGCTCAACTTTGGGGTTCATTAACCCAATTCTCTACTCGATTGGTAAGGGTGCCAGTTACCGCGAGGACTTCCACGACATCACCAGCGGCAGCAATGGAACCTATTCGGCAGTGCCGGGCTACGACTTGGTCACTGGCTGGGGCAGTCCGAATGGCACCGGCCTGATCAACGCTCTAGCTCCGTAACGGGCGTGTATGAACATACGCACACCGTTACTAAAGCTAGAAGCGCGAATGCAGATAGAAAAGAAATTTGGGAACGGGGCCGCGAATACTTTTCTGCTGTCCGCTCCGCTAGTCCTCGTCTTCGCGGGGTTGCTGCAATGCGGTACTGCAGCCTCCCAGCAGGCAATCCCGCCAGAGAACACCCAAGCCACGGCGACAGCGGAACAGAAAACTGGCGTTAAAGGTATTCTGGCTACCGTCATCCAATCGCGCTCTACCAACACCCTTGGCTATAGAATTGTGATATACGATGACGGCAGCACCATAGCAGAAATTGGTGGGGCCATCTCTGCCCTTCGTACCGAGCCATCGCGAACGCAACAGTTTCCTCCTGGAGCGATCGATACAAAGACCCTACGGCGCTTGCTTACAGAAATTGGGGATGTCAGCAAGATCCCGACTGGAGGATGTGCGAAATCGGCCTCCTTTGGAACGCGCACTCTGATTACGTATGGGAGCAAGACCAGTGGAGATCTGCAATGCATCCGACAGCAAGCACCAGACGGCGATCATGCGCCACTGCAAGCATCTGAAGACTTAGGCAGATTCGTGCAGAAGACATTGGGCCAATTGAAAATTAATGACAGGCGTCGCATCGGCTCGAACCAGTAGAATCGACGAAGCCAATCAGACTCCTGCCGCCATTCTTGGGAGGCCTCCTGCGGGAACAATCGCCGGTTATGTCCGCAAATCAGACTTGCGGATTGTGCGTCTGCACGCGTGCGGCTGAGGGCTTCAGAATTCCCTACACGTATATGCGAACTTGTTCTAAGGCAGGGTCGCCGGTCACTTGCGCGAAGGACTACTCGTATCTCAAGGCGACCATAGGATCCAGGTGCATTGCGCGGCGCGCGGGGACGTAGCAAGCCGCGAGCACAACAAGTGCGAGCAGGATTGCGACACCCGCGAATGTCGCGGGGTCCGTCGGTTTCACCTCGAAAAGCAGACTGGCCATAAGGCGAGTCAGCGCAAGCGCTCCTGCAATCCCGGAGGCGATGCCGAATAGCGCGATTTTCGCTCCATCTCTCAAGACGAGCCGCAGTACGTCGCGCCGCTGCGCTCCCAGCGCTGTGCGTATGCCGATCTCGTGCGTTCGCTGGTTCACGGCGCAGGCCATCGCGCCGTAAATTCCCACCGCAGCCAGGATCAACGCGAGCGCGGCGAAGAGCCCGAGGAGGAGCATGTTGAAGCGCTCTTGCGCAAGCGACACAGCTATGAGCTCGTCCATGGTGTGCACGTCGCCAACCGGAATCTGGCCGTCCAAGCTCCAGATCTGCTTCTTCACTTCTTCAACGAGTCCAGGAGACGCATCCCGAGCGCGAATGGCGAGCGTCATAAACCGTCTCCAGGCCTCGTCGTTCTGCGAAAAAGGGGTGTACACGGCGGGATCCGTCGGTTGATTCAACCCTGAATGTTTCACGTCGCCCACAACGCCGATGACGGTCATCCATTGTGGCGGCTCGGTGCCGCCCGCCCAGCGTATGCGCACGCCGATGGGGTTTTCGTGCGGGAAAAATTCCCGCACCATTTCCTCGTTCACAATTGCCACGAGTGGCTGCCTTTCGCGGTCCAAGGGGGTGAACTCGCGACCCGCGCGCAGGGGAATCTGCATCACGTGGAAGTAACTGCCCATCACGGAAAGGGTTTGCACCTCGGGCTCACCTCCCACGGCCACAGGGGGGCGCCCGTCGATGACGAAGCGGTGGCCCACATAATTCCCTCCGAGCGGTATATCAGTCACCATCGCCGCTTGCACGCCCGGTAGGGAATTCAAGCGGCTGAGCAACTCGCGGCGGAACTGGGTTTGTTTGGGGATTTCGCCGTACCGCGTCGCGGGCAATTGGACATACATCGTCATTACGTTCGCGGAATGGAAACCGGGGTTCATCGAGCGCAGCCTTGAGAATCCTTTGATCAACAAACCGGCCCCCACTAGCAGCACCAAAGCAACCGCCAGTTCCGATATCACCAGAATTTTCCGCAGGTTCTGCCCCATCGTGCTCGCGGTTGTGCTCCGCCCGCTCTCTTTCAGGGCCTCGGCAACGTCCGCGCGAGCCGCGATCCATACCGGCGCCATTCCGAACACGATGCCGGTCAGTACCGAGACCACGAGGACGAACAGCAGCACCCGTGTATCCATGTGAATCCCGCTCAGCCGCGCCAGCTTCTCCGGCCTCAGGGCCAGGAGCATGCTCGTGCCCCACCGCGCGAACAGCAATCCGGCTGCACCGCCGAGGACCGACAACAGTGCGCTCTCTGTCAGCGTTTTCCGGATGAGCCGGCCGCGTCCCGCGCCCAGCGCCGCCCGGATCACCAATTCCTGGCGTCCCGCAACCGCCCGCACCATCAGTAAGCTCGCGAAATTCGCGCACGCAATCAGCAGCACCAGGCCTACAGCTCCGAAGAGCACCAGCAGTGCTGACCGCACGTCTCCTACCAGCCATTCTTGCAGCGCGACTAATTGGCTCTTCCGTTCTTTTTCGTCGGCCGGATACTGCTCCGCGAGCCGGCGGTCGATCGCGGCCATATCGGCCTGCGCCTGCGCGAGCGTGACGCCCTTCTTCAATCGCCAATAGGTATGCATGATGTGCACATCGCGCTCAGCAGCCGCTCCCGGGTCGCCGACCCAGAGTGAAACGAAAACGTCGGCATGCTCTGCTGGCGGGGCAAAACTCGCGGGCATTACGCCGATCACCGTATAAGAGTTTCCTCCCAGTTGAATCGTGGTGCCCACCGCATGTGGATCGCTGCCAAGGCAGTTTTGCCAGAAATGGTTGCTTACCATGGCGAGGCGCGGCCCGCCTTGCACATCTTCCCCGGGCGAAATGATCCGGCCCAGTATCGGCTGCACGCCTAGCGTTTCGAGAAACCCCGCATTGATGAGCCCGACACGGACTTGCACAGGTTCGGTTGCGCCTATGTAGTCCATCTTCTCGACGTTGATTCCGCCGCCCTGTGAGAATGCGCGCGTCTGTCTCTGGATATCCATCACGTTCGGGAGCGAATCGTGCTCCTTGATGACGACGAGTTGCTTTGGATTCTTATAGGGAAGCGGACTGAGCAGCACTCCATTGATCACACTGAATATCGCCGTGTTTGCGCCGATGCCGAGAGCGAGGGTGAGGATGGCGACAGCCGTGAAGCCTGGGGACTTGCGCAACACGCGCGCGCCGTAGCGAACATCCTGCGCCAAGTTCTCTAGCCATTCCCAGCCCCACGCGATGCGGCTTTCTTCCTTCAGGTACGTTGCGTTGCCCAACCGGCGCCGAGCAGCGGCCCAGGCCTCGTTTGCCGTCATGCCGGACTCGAACTGTTCTTGTTGCCGCAATTCCAAATGCAGGCGTACCTCCTCTTCGAGGTCGGCATCAAACTGTCGGCGATGCACGAGCATGCTGAGGCGCCTTGCCAGTTCGCGCAGCCAGTCCATAACGGAGCTCCTTTCAGACTGCCTCGATCACACGCGTGATCGCTCCGATGACACGTTCAAACTGCGACATTTCTGCGTCTAATTGTTTGCGCCCCGCCGGGGTCAGTTGATAATAGCGAGCGCGGCGGTTTCCGGCCGTGGTACCCCACTTCGCGGTCACCCAACCCTTGATCAGCATCGGCTGCAACGCGGGGTACAGTGAGCCTTCTTCGACTTGCAGAACGTCATCGGATATCTGCTGAACGGGATGGCAATCTCGTACCCATGCATTTCGCCGGAACGCGCCAACGTTCTCAAAATCAGCAGATGGAGCGTTCCCGGAGGAATTTCGTTTCGATGCAAGGCAACACCCCTGACATAGTTAGACTATGGCAGAGCCGAATTGCATGTCAAGGGTCAGCCTCGGGGGACGTTTCGACTCGTTGCCCATGATTTCTCCATCTGCCCCGAATTGCCTAGGGAGACGGAAGCTAACCAGGCGCGGTTTCGACATGTTGGGCAGGAGGGGCGAACCTTTGCCAAATAACGCGCAAGGCAGCGACCAGCGGCACGGATAGGTAAATCCCCACGATTCCCCCGACGGCGCCCCCAATCATCACTGTGAAAATAGCCAGGAGGGGATGGATCTCCAGTTCGCGGCCCATAACGCGCGGAGCAATTCCGTAGTCGATGACCATACGCCAAAGGCCCAGCAGCGCCGCCATCCAGATCCAGTGGGAGTGCGTAAGCATCCCGGCTGTGGCGATGGCGATTAGCGAGGTGATCCAACCGGCGACGGGAATGAATTCAAGGATTCCGGCCATGAGCCCTAGGGCGAGAGCGTGTGGGTAACCCAGGCACAGCATGGCAGCGGAGCAAAAGATGAGCGACAGGGCGGCAAGGATGACCTTGGCCCGAATGTAGTGTCGCAGCATGTTGTTAAGGTCTGCGGCTAAGGCCTTGGCTTCCTCGTACGTTTCCCTGGTCGAGACGAGGTGAATGACTCCATCCGTCAGTTTCTCGCCGTCACTCAGGAAAAAAAGGGCGAGAATCGGAATCAGCACAATTCCACCAAACGCAACCGATACAAACCGCCGCACGGATTCCACCAAACCGCGGATATTTTCTCTGCGTTGCTGCAGAAAGGCTTTGGCGCGAAGCGACTGGCTCTCGTCCCAGCCATTCCGGTGTCCCATGTCAACGGCAATATCGCCTGAATAAACGTTTTCCATCATCGCCGGTGAGTCCCGGACGAGCTGCGCCACTCTCGGAACGAGTTGCGGAGCGAGATTGTGGATAATGAGCGCGAGAAGAATGAGCAGCGCCAGGTAGGCTTCCGCAACGTGCGGGCCCCTCAGATTTTCAAAGAACAGCGAGTGACTCTGCAGAAATCTCACGATGGGATTAATCAGGTAAGCGAACAGAATCGAGAAAGCGAAAATCACGATGACCGCGCGGGCCACGTACACAATCGCCAGCACCAGGCCGAACACCAGCGCGGTCATCAGCACATTCAAGGTGCGGCGATCGGGGAACGCCATATTCATCACCTTGGCTGATTCGATGATTGCGCCTGAGACTCGAGTTTCTGCTTGACCGAAGCCAGGGCTTTTTCCAGCGAAGACCGGGTCTTGTCCACCGCAACTTTCCGCACAATTCCACCCTTCAAACCGGTCAGGCCGGCCTGTTGGGACCCCTTCAGCGTTATCAGATAGAAGCCGGGACCAGCCGGGTGTTCATCGTCTTTGACACACACCGTCAGGTCCAGCGCGCTTTCGAAGTAGTGGCTCGCATAGAGCTGTTTCACGGCTACGGCATACGCAGGCCGTTCCGGCGAATCGCCTTGATAGACGATCGCTTGCACCATGCGCAGGGTCGGCTTCAGTCCAAAATTCACTTTCTCCCAATAGAACTCGGATCGGATATTCCTGGAATCGGCCTTCGGATAGTTGAGGAGGTATTCACGCAATACGGGCAGATACACGGGGAGTGCCTTGGAGCGGCTGAGCAAAGAAGCAAACGTTTCCGCCACGACGGCCGGGTGATTTTTGTCGCGATAGGTTCCCAGGGCCGCGTTGCCGCCCTGTTCGTAGTTGAGGAGCGCTTGCAGCGCCATTTGCTGCGCCAGGCGATTGGCCTGGTCGTTGGCATCCGGCGCAGACCAATTCACGGAACGTTGGAACTCTTCCATCGCTTCGGTCGGCAATTGCACCTCGCAATGGCTTGGCTTGCAATTCTTCAGTTGCTCGAAATCTTTTTCATCCATCGTGAAGCCGGTAAGGTCGGAAAGCTGCGGCGGATCGCTGAACTTCCGGAGTGCGATGTAACTCGGGAGTTTGCGCAGAGCATCGAGATCCGATGCGAATTTAAGGTAAAGCTCCGGCGTCGAATTTATGTAGACAGAGCCAAAAACAAAGACCTGATCCGCAGTCGGGGAGTCCAATATCTTCGCGATTGTTTTTCCTTCGCGGATTTCCCTGATTTGGTCGTCATTCAGGCCAACAAACTCGTGAAAAAACTTGTCGGGGTCGGCTAGCTTATCCGTTGACGGAATTCCCGATCCGATGGCCGGAGAAAGCAGGAGGGCAAGCAGAACCACCGTCGCGATTCTTCCATGCATGAGCTGATTCTCCGATACCTGGTCTCGCTGGATATCCGTCTATTGCCAGATTTTATATATCTATTGGCAGACCGGACGCTTCTTTCGGGAATTGGATGAACGAGTGAGCCAAATGATGCATTTTTTGTGTAGCGCTTCCGTTTGGGGCCAAACAGTGACGGACGGAATGGAGATCCTTCTTTGAGAACTTCGATAATTTGGCGTACTCGACCTTGGCGCACTTCCGCAGCGTCAGGAAATCTTGATAACCATAACGAGCCGCGCTACCGCCGCAAAAGGGCCAGCGCCGTTTGCGGTTGACACGACGGGACAGGAGAGCTAGGTTTTGCGGTCAAGGGCAAGCTCAAACCAGAAATTCCGGTTAGGATTGCCGGAGAAGTGGACCACTATCGTTTGGTTGAGCTACCCTTTCCGAATCCCGGGCACGAGGAGGGATCCCCATGAGACCTTTTCTTCGGGCGTCCCTGATTTGGGGCACCGCCGTGCTGCTCGGCTCTTCGGCATTTGCCCAGGTTACCACTCCCGCAGCCCAGGCATCGAATTCGCCCGCCGCGAGCGGGCCTGTCAGCTGCACGGAGAGCTTGATACTTCCCCTGGGCATTTCCTTCCAAGGGTCGCCGACGGACCCTTACTCCCCCGAGGGTTGGGCTGCCATTCCGTACTCCGCCGTTGAAGAAATCTCGGTCGTGCAAACGCTGGCGCACGGAACTGCAATCCCTCCTAGACGGAGCACAGCAAAGATCTACCGCGATTCGCACGGTAGAAGCCGCAGAGAGCGGCCCATTTGCTCCCAGCTCTATGAGGACGCGGAGGCGGTTCTCGTTTCGATTGGCGACCCCGTGGCGGGTTATGAGTATCACCTGGACCCGCAGAACCGTATCGCCTACCGCTACTCTTTGAAAGCCCTGAAAGCCTCTGTGCCGGCCGCCGATGGAAACCGGCCCGGCCCCCACATGGAAGTCACGAAGGAGCCGCTGGGCTCGCAATCGATCGAAGGTGTTTTGGCGGTGGGCACGAGGGAGACGCGCCGCGTATTCCCCGCGGGTGCGCGGGACAATGACCGGCCGTTCACCTTGGTCATGGAGGTCTGGTACTCCCTCGAGATCAGGGCTGTGGTCCTGGAAAAAACTCCCAGCCCGTCTGGGGGCGAATTGACTAGACGCCTCACCAACATCGACCGCGCAGAGCCCGACATTTCCTTGTTCCAGCCGCCCGCCGATTACAAAATCGAGGACGCGACAGGTCCCGTCACCATCAACTTTACCAACCTCGAGGTCGCTCTGGCCGGCCACGCGCAGGCTCGCCCTGAGGCCACTGGGAAGCCGCAGAATAAGACGGCGCCCGCTCCAAAACCCGGAGAAATCAGGGAAAACCCCAGGGACGGGCTGAAGTACGTGTGGATTCCGCCGGGGACGTTCACGATGGGCTGCTCGCCAGGCGACAACGAATGTTTTGACTGGGAGAAACCCGCGCACGCCGTGACCATTACCAAGGGTTTCTGGATCGGGCAGACGGTCGTGACCGTGGGGGCCTACAAACGGTTCACCGCGAGGGCCGGCCAGCAGATGCCGCCTGCACCGGGCTTCAACTCCGGCTGGACGAACGAGAACATGCCGATTGTGGATGTGAACCGGAACGACGCGCAGGCCTATTGCCAGTGGTCCGGGGGGCGTTTGCCCACGGAAGCCGAATGGGAATACGGCGCGCGCGGCGGAAGCACGGAGGCACGCTATGGACCGCTCGACGAGGTGGCCTGGTATGCGGACAACAGCGGTCGTCAACGCTTGGATAGCGCGCAGATCCAGAAGGAGGAACGGGGAGATTACTTCAGGCAGATTGCAGAAAACGGGAACGGCACTCACGAGGTGGCGCAAAAACGGGCTAACGGGTTCGGCTTGTATGACACGCTGGGCAACGTTTGGCAATGGGTGAACGACTACTGGGGCGACGCGAGCCTCTACCAGAACAGCCCGTCTCAGGATCCTATGGGACCAAGCAGCGGACAAATCGGCGTATTTCGGGGCGGGTCCTGGAGCGACGATCCGAGGTATGTCCGCGTGTCGGTCCGCAACTACTTCAATCTCGCGTCCAGGTTCGACTTCGCCGGGGTGCGTTGCGTCGGGGAAGCCAACATTCCTTGATAGTTTTTCCTTTTACCTCTTCAATTCTGGGGAGCAGGTACTCCGAACAAAGGGTGAATACGGAAGAGAAGTTGGCTCTCGTGCTTTATTTCAAGTTGCTGATTCTCCTCGGAAAACATCCGCTCCGGTCGATTGGTTGAAGGAGCGCGCATTTTCATGACTCCGGCGAGCGTGTTCGCCAAGCAAGACTCCGCCTCGAATGCGCAAGAAGAATTGCCACAAGATTCATTAAACATAACCAATCAACCTTTCGTTTTGAACTGCCCGGAGCCTGCACATGGAACGACGGGCTACGGGCTTTCATCGGGCATGGCCGCAACTTTGCGCCGCTCTTGACGGGCGGCATCGTACCCCGGGTCTATGGTCAAAGCGCGGTCCAGCATTTCCAGAGCGCTCTTGCGATCGTTCAACATCGAAAAAACTTGTGCAAGGTCCAAATAGACCGGTGTGAAGTAAGGGTCCAGGAGAATCGATTGTTTATATAGATCAATTGCCGCCGTAACTTCTCCCTTTTGTAGCAGGGCGCGGGCAAGTTGCGCTCGCAGTTCGGCGGATTTTGAGCCAAGGTCGATGGCTTTCCGAAACGCCTGGATGGCTCTATCTCTATCTTCAGGGCGCGCCATAGCGAGCATGCGCCCGTAGGCAGACTGGACCTCAACGTCATTCGGGAGTGCGGCCACCGCTTGCTCCAGGATGGAAAGACCCCTCTCGCGGAGTTCCGGGAAGCGCGGGGCAACTTGTGCATAGGCCAGCGCAAGATTTCGCAAATCCAGTTGCGTCTCGCGTCCGCGAGAAGCCTTGGTATCGAGAAGCAAGTCGCTCGATGGCTCACCGACACCATCTTGCAGAGCCGCTGGAATTTCGGAGCGCGTCCGCAGAATGCGGTGGTCTGTCAAGGACGAGTGGTCGATGTTCTCGGTCATGCGTTGTGGCATGTGGCAAAGTATGCAGTTGTCTGGCGGCGAGGTAGCCTGCCTCCGCGGCATCGGCCCCCGGCAACTGTCGGCGGAGTGGCAGCTCATGCATCGTTCGCGGAAATAATTAGCGGCTTTTTCGCCGTGGAGCTGAACGTGCGGGTCGTGGCAGGTGATACAGCCCAGTCGTCCTTTGCTCGCGGTCCAGCAGCGGCTCATCTTAAGTTGCTCAAACTGATCCAGCGCAACGAAATGAGTTCCTTTGATGGCCGGGCGAACGGAAAATATATCAACGACATCGCCGAGCGCCGTACCGGGCCGAAAGTCGAGATAATTCTTGCCGGGTTGGAGAACGCGAGCATCACCAGCAAAGTGGCACTGCGCGCAGACGTCGTCCCGAACTTCCGGCCGCAACCGCTCGGGATTGACGATGGAAAAGTCCAGAGGTCCTTTGCGCGGAGCATCTTGCTTGCGCCGCTCCGCATGAATGGCCCCTGGGCCGTGACAGCGCTCGCACCCGATCGTCAAGAAGCGGAAAGGAGGATCCTGAAAGCGGTTGTGACTGTCCGGAACTGGCAGCGGCAGGCCCGTGTGGCAGTCAACACACAAGTCGACCACCCGACGCGTGAAACCTCGGAATGCACCTACATTGTAGCCAGGCGATAAATCCCAGCCACGAATGCGCGCGTAGTACGACACGGGCGCGACGAACAGCGCGTCGTCCCTCGCGACGAGATAACTCTTGCCCACATCGCCTGCGCCGACGGTGTATGCAATTTCGTGCGTCTCAGAAAAAACGACTTGCCCTTTGGCATCGCTTTCGGATTCTTCCTGATACATCTTGCCATCGTGCGCGTAAACCGAATAGGAGCGGTTCAACTGCTTCCTAACGATGGTCACAGGTTTTGCCAACGCGCGCAGTTCGTCGGGAGAAGGAAGTGACACCGACCTGCCCATCCCGGTCTGCTTGAATGTCTCAAACTCCGAGGGATGACAAGCCCGGCAAACTTCATCGCCAACGTACTCGACTCCGGACTGCGCATTCAGGTATTGCTCCGAGGGCTTCTCCTGAACCGGAGAGGGCTGTCCCGTTTGGCGCGCCTTCGCCATGCGCGAGGTCATGCAAACCAGGCAGAACACCGCGAATCCAGCAATCCATATTACGCGTGGAAGAATTTTGGGCTGGCAAAAAGGAATATTCGAGAAGCACCGGGCGCGCCAATTCATGGCGACGGGGAATTCTTACGTGGGCGGATCCCCTTTCCCTCCTCAATCGTATAGATTTGATCCACCGCAAGATTGTTTAGATGTTCTTGCCGGCCGCTGGGCCAGGAGAGTTCGATGCTATCGATCGTAATGTTGGTTCCCAAGCCGAAGTGTAGCCGAAGGTCGTTTTGTGAAAGGTAGCTGGCACCGCCGCGAACTTCATTGAATTGAACAAGTTTTCCAGAACGAAGGGTGAGGCGCGCGCCGATGGCAGCACGGTTGCTTTTCGTGCCCTCTAGCTTGAATTCAACCCAGTGGTTTCCGTTGGCGAGGTGATTGCGCAAGAGAGTCGGCGGCTCACCGACATTCAAGATTAAGGCGTCAATTGCGCCGTCATTCCAAATGTCGCCAAACGCGACACCGCGGCGGGAAGCCAGGGGCAGGTCCGCGAGTCCTGAAGCGGCGGAAGCGTCCTCGAATGTACCGTCGTGCTTATTAAGATGTAGAAAAAGCGGTTCTCGATAGTGCGCACCCTCTTTGATCGTATCTACTTGCGGATAGACGTGGCCATTGGCGATAAGAATGTCCGGCCATCCATCGTTGTCAAAGTCGACGAAGCCGCTTCCCCAGGCGACATAGGGAAGACTCCCCTGAGCGATTTGCGCCGTCCGGCTGGCGTCCTCGAAGCCCTCCGGACCAAGATTGTGATACAGGGTTTTGGGCTGATCCGCGAAGGTCGTGTCGATAATATCGAGCCATCCGTCGTGATCATAATCGCCGAAATCCACTCCCATGTTGCCCTGCTCGAGGCCCGCCCCGCTCAGCGCGACACCGGCGAGCATGGCAACATCGGTAAAGGTTCCATTGTGGTTGTTGTGGTAGAGATAGTTCGCGCCGGCATCGTTGGCAACGAACAGATCCGGCCAGCCATCGTTGTCGTAATCGCCCCAAACAACTCCGAGACCGAAGCGGCCCTGCGAATCATGAACACCGGCGCGTGCGGAGACTTCCTCAAAGGTGCCGTCGCCGCGATTGTGATACAGGAAATCACTTTCGCCCTGCAATCCCCAGGGGCCGCATTGAACCAGCACACCTTTGAAGCGGCAGAATTTGTCCCGGCCGAACTGCGGCAAGTTGTTGATATCGACGTGTACGTAGCGCGAGACAAATAAATCGACATGGCCGTCGCGGTCGTAGTCGGCCCAAGCTGCGCCGGTGCTGAATCCGCCGCCGCGCACGCCGGCCTTCTCGGTTACATCCTCGAACTTGCAATTGCCGAGATTGCGGTACAGCACGTTGCCGCCGTATCCGGTGACGTAAAGGTCCAGTAAGCCGTCATTGTCGAAATCAGCGACGGCCACGCCCATTCCCCATCCGCGCCGGGTCAAGCCTGCCGCCGTGGTTATGTCCTTGAAGGTTCCGTCCGGCTCTTGATGGTACAAGGTAACCAGGGGGTCGCCGCCCTCGCGGTAGCGATCAACGGTGGAACCGTTGATGGTCACGATGTCCAGCTTGCCGTCGTTGTCGCAATCAAACAGACCAACTCCGCCGCTCATGGATTCGATGACGTAGCGCTTATCGGGTGAAGAAATATGCGGCACTGTCAAGCCGCTCTGCCGGCCGACATCTTCAAATGCCGGGCCGTTATACGCGGGGGATTTGTTTTGCGCGGGGAGAAAGAACGCGCATAAAAGCGCTCCAACGCAAACAACAAGCGTCGTTAGAAGTTGCCGGGGCATTCAGCGTGAATCCTATCACGGCTGTCTCTTGCTGTTGCTGACGTGTGAGAGTTCAGTTCGCCGCCACCGTCAGGGAGATGGGAACGCTCGCATCGGCATTGGCAGTCGACCCATTGCTGGCGTTGGTTTCAGTGAACGCGTACACCGTTACCGTGTAAGGTCCTGGAGGCGTGCCGTTATTTGGCGGAGGTGGGGGAGGGACCAGGCTGCTCCCGCCGCCACCGCAGCCGGCGATCACTGCTCCCAGAAGAATCAATCCGGCCACCGCAGTAAAGGCGTAGCTCCACGTGCGCCGGCGCATGCGCCGGGCGACCGCGACAAGCGTCAACACGAGCGAGGCGGTGATTGCTATTGGCAGAAAGAAGCGCAGCCTAGGGTTGAAAAAAAAGGGAGGCATAACCGAGTTTGCCGTGGTGGTGACGGACACCGTGACGCTTTCCGCGACGTTGGAGTTAACGACAAACGTGTTCAGAGGGTCGTTTGTGTTGATTGCACAACTTGCCTTCGGCGCACTGGTGCTGCAAGAAAAATAGACGTAGCCAGTGCCTGGGGTGAGCCCTGGTGTAAAGGTGCTGGTGTTGCCCGTCGTCGCGCCAGCCGTGACGGTGATGGAAGGAGGTGTACCAAAGGTTGGCTTGGACACTGCCGGAGCCGTGAACACACGGACATAGTCCGCCATCAGTGGCTGCGGATTGACCAGGTTGGTGGTCGATCCACCCAAGTTTCCGCCGACGGCCACATTCATGAGAAGGAAAATCTGCGCGTTGAATGGCCAGGTATCTCCGGAAGAAAGATTGCTGGTGGTCTCGATCAGAAAAGGCTTTGTTGGATCGTCGATATAGAACTGCATCATATTCGCCGACCAAATCGTTCCGTAAGTGTGGAATGCCGTGTCCGCTTGCTGGCCCGTGGGAAAAGTGTAACTTCCCCCGATTCCATCACCCCCGGTTACGGCCGTGTGGATGGTGGTCTTGTTCCCTGCGGGACCTGGTCCGTTATCTACTTGAGGCGACCAGTTCTCCATAAAATCCGCTTCGCCGCAAATCGGCCAGGAAGTCCCCGTGGCGATGCTGCTGCCGAGGGACCAAAAGGCGGGCCACAGACCTTGATTCGCTGTGTCGGGCAATTGAAGGCTAGCTTCGATCCGGCCATATTGGAAATTTGTTATGCCTTCCGTCTTCATGCGGGTCGAGATCCATGTGCCCCCATTGTTGATAGGCTGAATCACAAGGTGCCCGTTGCCGTCGAGGTAGACGGTGTTAGTTGTCGTGCTAAAGGTTGTTGGGCACTGCCCCGGGTTTCCTGCATATCCCGGTGGCCCGCAGTAGACTTCCACCTCATTGTTGCCCCAGCCGTTGTTGTTTCCGAGGTCAAAACTCCAGACCGTGGTATCGGGGGAAGCTTGGGAGCCGCTAAATTCTTGGCACCATTGCGGCGTCCATGCCACCACTCCGGTCGTGCTAGGCGAAACGCCTGTGCACCCCTGCGCGCGGGCTGGTCCGGTCCCGGCCAAGAACAGAACGGCGATCGCGAGAAGCCATCTACATGGCCAGTACAAATCTGAAGCTAAATTGATGTTCATCGCGGCTTCTTCTTTCGCAGAAAACGCAATCTCTAAACTCTTAGACTTTACGCTAGAATACCGGTTCGGGACATCCTTAGCATGACCACTCAAGGCGAGTCAAGCGCGAGTTCAGCCCAACCACCGTACCGACTGACTTCTGGTTTCCGTGAACAGGCCTTGACCGAAGCCTGCCGAATACTCTCCAGAGAGAGTCGGAACGCAATTCTCAATCGGGATAAGGCGCGCCCTGCCGAACAATACGGATGTAGTGGTCCGTAAATGTGTAATGCGTTGCTGGATCCTCAAACTTTGGCATATGGCAGGACACACAGTTTTTTGTGCTGACCTTGCATGCGGGACCCGGATGACCAGGCGTTGGGCTGCTCGAATCCACTGCGAGGTGGCAGCCCAAACAATTCCGGTCGTAGGAAAGCGAATCGCGCACGAGCTCTTTGTGCGGGTCGTGGCAGGCCACGCAAGTCAAGCGAGCGTCCCCCTTCTTTCCCCAGCAACGGCTCTTCTCCAAGCGATAGGGCTGTGCGCGTATGTTGCCGACTCCCTGGATACCGCCAAGCTTTACGTCCCACCAAGTGCCGTGGCAGGAGCCGCAGAAATCGACCGCATCAACCGGGCTAAGCTTGCCGGGATCAAAAATCAGGTCTGCTTCCTGTCCGATTTCCCACGGCTGTCCTTGCAAGTACGCCATTTTCTGGGCAACTACATGAGTGAAACCCGGTCCGTGACACGCTTCGCAGGTAATCCCAGGTATTAGCCGGGTGCTTTCGAGCTTGTCATTAATCGTGGAACCAGTCGTATGGCAGGAAAAGCAACGAAGCTGCTCTTCGCCGTCCACCGGCCGCGCCATGGCCTCTTCAAGATCGTGTGGATGTGATAGTTCGCGGCCGGGGGTGAATCCGAGACCTTTAAGACTGTCGAAGTAGGAGGCGCGGCTTTCGTAGAGTTTGCCGTCCTGCTCGAAGAGGTATGACTGGCCAACGTGGCCATCGCCAAATGACCACTTAAACCTCGCGGAAAGGCTCCGCGTTCCGTCCGTGACAGTGTACACGGCCTTGCCGTCCGACATCGCGATCTGATAACCGATGCCGCTGGACTGAAAAGTCAGCCGGCCATGTGTCGGCAAAATGTTCGATTCGCCGTCCAGGAGGATGGCCGTGCGGGCCATGGGTGTGTCTTTCTGCGTCGCAGCTTTCTGCGGATGACATCGAGCGCATTCGGCTGGTCCAACGTACGTATCGTCGGAACCCGCACTGTGCCTTGGCCACCAGCCGCGATAAAGGAGCCGCTCTGCCGTGGGCATCTGGGCCCACAGCAGAGCCGACGAGTGCAGGCCGATCGCGCACAGTACGCCGCCAAGCGCGGCGCAATACCAGGGCAGTCGCATCCTACGCGCCCCTTGACGGATCATGGGTGGCTTCACCGCTTAGGTGAATATCATGGATTACTGCGGTCGGATTTCGCAGCGCCATTTGTTTACCGGTGGTTTGGCATTCGTTACGGTCCGGCTTCGATCGGAAAGCTTCTCGGGGCATTCTCTGTGGCGCTGCGAGGGGCCAAAGGTTCAGCGAGCGCCCTGGCGGTTGAATTCCGCACGACAATTTCGGGCTCGATCACGATTTCCGGCACCCAGTCTTCGTGTTCTTCGATGCGGTTCAACAAAGCGCGTGCCGCGATTTCCCCCATCTTTTGGAGGGGCTGGCGCACGGTGGTGAGACTTGGGTTGTTATGCACGGCTATTCTTATATCATCGAATCCCACCACGGAAATGTCCTTGGGAACGTGGAACCCGGCCTCTTGGAACGCGCGAATCGAGCCAATCGCGGAGATATCGTTGTAGGCAAACAGCGCCGTGAACGGCCGTTTGCGGGCCAGCAGCTCTTTCGCGAAGGGAAAACCCAGTTGCGGGGTTGTGTCGTCGCCTTCGAGTTGAACGATTAGTTCTGCCCGCATGCGGATGCCAAGTTCCTCGGCAACTTCGCGGATGCTGTTCCAGCGGTCCTCCGAATCTGGACTGAAGTTTGAGCCCTTCATGAAGGCAATTTCGCTGTGACCCATCTCAATCAGATGGTTTAGGGCCAGCCATGCTGCCTTGCGGTGATTCAAAACGATATTCGTGACGCCTTGCACGCGGCGATGCCCGGGGATGGCCACCGTCGGCAGCGGCAACGGATGATCAACGAAGGTGTCTATGGTAATGAAACCTTCGACGCCCCGGTCCAGAAGAAGGTGCGAATACGTTTCAAGGAGCTTTGGGTCGTGGCGGTGGGCGACGGTAAGGAAAAAGAAATTCTTCTGCCGGAGGTATCGTTCAATGCCGCTGATGATCGGCGAGCCGTAAAAGTCACCGATCTCTTGGGTGACCACACCGATCATGTAGGTGCGCTTTACTCCCAAGTTGCGTGCATAGAAGCTGGGGCGGTAACTTAACTCACGAGCGACGGCGAGGATCCGCTCTTGTGTCTGCACTGGAATGGATCGGGATGCGTTAGTCTGGTTCAGCACTGCGGAACAGGTTCCCTTGGTCAGCCCAACGCGCTCGGCCACCATTCTCAAGGTGACGTGACGGTTTTTCTTGGCACCGCCTCCCTTTTTCTTAGCTGTCATTCGGCCATCGCTCCCAGCGCTTAACGAAGTATAGCTCTTAGAACGGCACCATGCCGACGCGGTCGAGTGGCCAGTATTCTACCTCTTTTGAGGCCCCGCTTCCCAGCGAAAGGCTCCAGGCAATGCAAGAAGCGGCTAGAATACCGGTTCTTTGTGGGGAAATATTTTAGAATACCGGTATTTTTCGCTTGACAAAGAAATCGGACTTGGCGCTAAATGGCGCCACACGGGGTAGTATGAAAATACTAGCCGAGCGAAACCAAAAAATTGATGAGTGCCTTCTCGGAGGGTCTATGAGAAGAATGGGGCTTGGGGTGCTGTTTAGCTGGTTGGTGCTGATTTTCGCGCCAGCGATGGTCGCACAACAGAATCAGGGGACCATTCAGGGTACCGTCTCGGATCCGGCTGGGGCGGGCGTGGCGGGAGCAGCGGTCACGGTCTTAAGTAACGACACCGGACAAACTCGCGCGACGACAAGCAACGCGCAGGGTTTCTACGCATTTACGGAACTTTCGCCTGGGCACTATCAAGTGACCGTCAAGAAAGACGGGTTTAAGTCGGAAACGCAGAGCAGCATCGAATTGCATCTGGAGTCGACCGTTGTCGCCGATATCAAGCTGCAAGTCGGCGAGGTCACGGAAACGTTGACCGTCGAAGCCAACGCCGTGCAGGTAGATACCACCAGCGGATCGTTGGGGGTGCTTACGGAAGGGGAGCAGGTTCGCGAGTTGCCCCTGAATGGCCTCAACTTTGTCGGCCTGACGCTGCTGGTTCCCGGCGCGTCCACGCAAGATGGGTTCGATATCACCTCGAAAGGCATCCAAGGCGGCACGGACATCTCGTTCAATGGCGGCCAGCGCACGGGCAACTTGTTCACCGTAGACGGCGCGCCGATCAACGATACCGGCTCGCAGCGCACGATTTTCGTCTATCCAGCGGTGGATTCCATTGCTGAATTCAAGATTGTGACCAACGCCTATGGCCCGGAATACGGGCAGTCCGGTGGCGGGCAGATCAACATTGTGACCAAGAGCGGCACCAATAGCTTGCACGGCTCGCTCTTCTTCGTCGGCAGAAATGATGCGCTGGACGCCAACAATTTCTTCAACAAAAGCACGGCCCCGGAGTTGAGTAACCCGAAATTGGACTATAACAATTTTGGCGGCTCCATCGGCGGGCCCATAATTAAGAATAAGCTCTTTTTCTTCACCAACCAAGAGATTGACCGGCAGGTAGTGGGCAGCCTCCATGCTGGGCAAGTGCCTAGTGCCGCGGAGCTTTCCGGAGACTTCGCCGGCCAACCGATTTCTGGTTTGCCGGGCACATACTTGACGAACTGTTTCTACAATCCGCAAAACCCAGCGCTTGGAATCTTTAATTTCCCGGTGATAGATCCCGCCACTGGCCAGAGCTTTGGAACCGGCCCGGGGCAAATTCAAAACATCAGCCAGACAGCAGAGGGGTTCAGTCCCGCGGGGCAACTGATTGTCAAACTCTTTCCCGCGGCCAACGTCACCCCCACAGCCGCCAATCCTTGCCCGAATCCCGACTGGAAGCAAGTGCTCAATACTCCAAGCAACTATTATCAAACCGACGAGCGCGTGGACTATGTAGCGAACAGCTCGACCACAATATTCGTGAAGTACACCCGCGATTGGTGGCATCAAATCGCGCCAAGCTCGGGCGGCGCCGAATGGGGAGAGAGCGGATTCCCCGCTGTGGATTCCGAGTGGACGCAGCCTTCCAACATCTGGACGGCCAGAATAAGCAAGGCCCTGGGAACCACCGCCGTCAATGATTTCGAGTTCAGTTATACGGGCAACACGATCAATATCGTTCCTGCGGGAACCGATCCCGGACTTCCCGCGCAGATTTATGCCGATCTGAATCCCGTCTATCCGCTATCGGGTAAAGCCGCCGGCAATCAACTCTCGCCCCCGCTTTTCTGGGGGCCCGGAGGCTACTCGACGCTCTGGAATATCGCGCCGTTTAACAACCGCGAGGACCGCTACACCTGGACGGACGACTACACCAAAGTGCTCGGAAGGCATCAAATAAAACTGGGAATTCTGCTCGCACATAACACCAAGGACCAGGCCAGCAATGGTGACTTCAACGAGTCGCCGGCGTTCTGGGGAGCAACCGGCACGAACACTCCTTGGGGAGCCACCGCCGGAAATGCAATCGCCGACATTCTCCTGAAAGGTACGGAGTTTGGATTTAGCGAGCCGAGCACCTTGCACAATGCCGAAGGCCGCTGGAACGATATCGAATCGTATGCTGGGGATACTTGGAAGGCCACGCACCGTTTGACGTTCACCTACGGGATACGCTGGTCCATCCTGCTGCAGCCCTACACGGCCAACAATCAACTCTCCTTCTTTGAACCCAGTCTATTTAATCCCAACCTGCCAGGGGGAGATTCCTGTAACGGAATTCTGCTCGCCCCGAACCCGAAGAACTTCTGTACCGCGGCCGGCTTCACTACGGGTTTTGCCGTCTCATCGAATCGGTCCATCGCGCCCAACAGCTTCCATGACGTCGCCCCGCGGGTTGGCGTTGCCTGGGACCTCTTCGGAGATGGAAAAACTTCACTACGCGCCGGCGGCGGACAATTTTACATCCGCTACCAACTGGACCCGTCCATCATCTCGGGAACGCAAAACTCGCCTTTCGTTCAAAGCACCGGTGGCCAGCGCACTCTAGATGGCAGTTTCCCGGCAGCCACGGGATTCGGCGGCCCCGTCTTGGGACGGCAGGTTACTTCGGACCTTCCGAATGACTGGCAATGGAATCTGACCCTGGAAAGGGAGATCTTCCGGAACAACACCATTCAAGTGAGCTATGTAGGAAGCCGAGGTCTGCATTTGCAGAGCTACACGGATCTTGGCGAGGTAAACCCCAACTGCACAGGTCCGGGCGTGACCATAAATCCCACCACGGAAGGAGCTCCCGGAGACACTTGTCGCCAATACTTCGCGATCAATCAACTTAATAGCGGCGGTACAACTGGTTTGGGCTTCCGGCCCTACGTCGGTTATTTCGGCCTGAACACCGCGAACACCATTACTTACGACAACTTTACGGGCACTTCGAACTATAACGCCTTACAAGGGCTGTTCCGCGGCAGGTTCGACAAGCGGGGTTCGATCTACCAATTCTCCTATACGTATTCAAAGACCCTGGCGCTCCAAGGCATCAACGGGCTCAATGGGGCGGGCTTCAGCGACAACAGCGATGAGCGCCTCGACTACGGTCCTTCGCCATTCGATCGTCGGCATATCTTCACCGGATCGCTGGTCTATCAACTGCCGGGTCCCAGTGGAGATAGCTTCCTAGCTCGCCACCTATTAAATGGCTGGTCGGTCGATCCCATCGTTACGTTTGAATCCGGCACACCCATCGATCCGTCCGCCGGGTTCGATATCTCAGGAACGGCAAGCAACGGACTGTCGCGGCCCAACCGCGTTCCCGGCCAGCCCTGCTCGATTAGCGTCCCTGGAATGTCCCAACAGATCCTCAATCCTAACGCCTTTACTTTGAATGGCTTCGTGCTTGGCACGGACGGGACCGCCTCTGTCGGGAACTGCTACGGACCAGGCTTGGACAACTGGGATATTGGCATTCACAAGAATTTCTCGATCTCGGAGCGGGTGAAAGCGCAATTCCGCTTTGAATTCTTCAATGCCTTCAACAGGGCAGAGTTCCAAGGCATAAATGGCAGCCTCGGGCCGTCGCAACTTTGCTTCGCCGACAACACCGGCGCGGGAGTTGCCGTTACGACCGGGAATGCCACCCTGGCGGCAAAAGGTGACACCTGTTTCCTAAACGGAAATCCACTCAGCCAGACGATACCAAACAATGCGTTCCAAGTGGTTGCTGCAGGCCCTGGTGGATCGGCCGCCAGCCAGACGCTGTATTCTCCAACTTTCGGCCAAGCAACCTTCACGCGGCCTGCCCGTATTATTCAATACGGACTCCGTTTTACATTCTGACGCTTGACGGGGAGACTGCTCGGGCGTCTAATGAGGCGAGAATCCAAAAAATTCTCGCCTCTTATTATCTCGGACGGACATCTCACGTGCGCTTCTGCCTTCCTCTGCAGGTATTTCTTATCCGCATAAACGCCTCCATACTTCTATTCGGCATGCTCCTGGGAATCGGGATTGCTTGTGCCCAAAAGCATGTGGCGGATTCCCTTGAGGAGCACTTTAGCGCTGCCCAGACCTTCCAATTAGCGGGGGACTTGGAACACGCGGAAACGGAATACCACCAGGTGCTGACTCTGGCGTTACAGCGCCTGGGGGATCTCGCTGCCGCGGAGAAGAGCGACTCCCAGGAAGCGTCCCACTTGCTCGAGGAAGCCGTGGAGGGGCGGCCGGACTATGTGGAAGCGCGCGTCGACCTGGCCACCGTCTATTTCCAGCAGGGCAGGCTGGACCAGGCGAAGGCGCAAGCATCTCAGGCCATCAAAACCGATCCGCGCAATGCCCGCGCTTGGCATCTGCGGGGAAACATCGCCTTTGCGCAGGGCAACTTTGCCGCAGCTGCGGAAGACCTGCATGCCGCGATGGGCCTCCAAGGAGATTTCGAGACCGCATACTCGCTGGGGCTGGCGTACCTGAGCTTGCACAAGTTAGCGGAAACCACTTTGTTGTTTGATGAAGTACTCAACGATATGGGTTCGACGCCGCAGCTCCACGTTCTGCTGGGCCGGGCCTATCGCGAAACGGGGTACCTGGAACACGCCATTCGCGAATTCAAAAAGGCCATCGAGTTAGACCCGCGATATCCCAGGGTTCATTACTATCTTGCGCTTGCCTATCTCGCGCAAGGTGAAAAGGAGCGCTTCCCAGAGGCGCGCGCGCTGTTCGAGCAAGAGTTGGCGATAAATCCAAAAGAATTTTTTAGCACTTATTTTTTGGGGATCATTCATCTCGAGGACCGCGAATTTCCCGCCGCCGAGGACTATTTGCATCGAGCGCTGCTCTTGCAGCCGGATAACCCCGATCCGCTCCTGTATCTCGGTCAAACCTACTTTGAGACGGACCACATCCAATGGGCACTAGAAGCTCTTCAGCGTTGCGTGGATTTAACCACCGATCCGGCCCGAAACAACTATCAGGTATCGAAAGCCCACTCCATGATGGGACAAATCCTGATCAAGACGGGCAAACAGGACGAAGGAGAGGCGGAGCTTAAGCGTGCCCAAGAGCTGCGCGCACTGGCGTTCCAAAGCGACAAAGAGGGGCAAGAAGCCCTCGAAAACGGACAGCACGATGTGCTTCCAGCGTTCAGGAACAGCGCCGAGAAGCCCTCTTTCCTCGAAAACCGTCCGCCACTGGACGCGGCTGGGCAAAAACAAGCTCAGGCGATTCGCGCGGGGGTGACGCAAATCCTGGGCAACGCTTATAACAACCTCGGAGTGATTCGGGCCAGACAAGAACAGTATGCGCGGGCCGCCGATTACTTTCAAAAGGCAGCGCAGTGGACGCCCACGTTGTCAGGTCTCGACCGCAACTGGGGATTGGCCTGCTTCCACGCCCAGCAGTTCGCGCTAGCCACGGCGCCGCTGGCACGGCAGGTAGCGCGGCAGCCCGGCGATGTCAAGGCGCGCGACGCGCTCGCCCTAAGTTACTTCATGACCAATAAGTATGCCGAGGTCGTGAAGACCTTTCGGCCTGATCTCAGCGACCTTCCGGACGATCCGGGAGTGCTCTACGCCTTGGGTGTCTCTCTGGTTTACAAGGAAGATTCCGCGTCCGCCTCGCGCGTTTTCTCGCGCATGCTGGAGGAGAACCCAAATGTGGCCGAGGTTCATGTTCTCCTGGGGCGAGCAAATGCCGACCAGAACCTGTACAGCCCCGCCCTCAGCGAGTTTTCGCGAGCGCTGGAACTTGATCCCAAGGCCGCAGGAGCGCATTTTGGCCGCGGGATGATCCTGCTTCATGAAGGGAAAATCGAAGATGCGGTGCGAGAATTCCGCGCCGAGGTCGATTCGTATCCTGCAGATACCGAGGCCAAGTACCACCTGGCCTACGGCCTGCTCATGCAGCAACAGAAGGATGAAGCTTTTGCCGTACTGACGGAGGTAGTTCGCGATAAGCCGGACTACGCGGAAGCCCAATACCAACTCGGCAAACTTCTGCTCGAGCGGGGCGACGTCAAGGCCGCCATAGACAAACTGGAGACCGCAGTGCACCTCGATCCCGGGAAAGACTATGGCTACTTTCAGTTGAGTTTGGCCTATCGCCGCGATGGGCGGATGGAGGACGCTAATCGCGTCCTCGAGGCCTATCAAAAATTGAAAGCGAAAGAACGGGGGACCGGCCAACCGTGATGGTTGGCCGCAATTGTCACTTGAGCAAACCTGGAGCTCGATCCACGTTGTGGGGTGCTGCTGTTTGCACGGTGGCTCTTTTTTTGATGCTGGCTCCTCTCGCCGCCTCCTTGGCAGCCGATGAGGATTCGCAAAAAGTGGAGCGCTCCGCCAAGTTGATCCAAACCGGAAGGCTCGACGAGGCCGAGGGACTGCTCTGGGAGGTGCTAACGCGGCATCCCGAGAATGCGGAGGCCCTGAACCTGCTTGGAAGCGTCCGGTTCGAGCAGAAACGTTTTGCCGAGTCGGAGACGCTGCTGCGCCGGGCAAGCACTCTATCCCCCGGGCTACTTACGCCGTACATAAATTTGGGGCGTGTATTCCACGCGCAAGCCGAAACGGACAAGGAGATCGTCGCTCTCCTGGACGCAGCGCGCCTGGCGCCCAGCGACGCAGACGTCAACTGCGGATTGGCGGCGGCGTATTTGAAGCAGAATGACTTTCTCCGGGCCCTCGAAGCGCTCGAGAGAATTCCTCGCGGGCATCGTCCGGATAGCGCACTGCCTCTGCTGGCGGCTAGCTACTTGGGTTTAGGCCGGGTTACGGAAGCTCGATCGCTCGCTCCAGTGATCGAAGCTCGCGCGGCGAAAAATCCAGAGATTCGAGTTGAGTTTGCCGACGTTCTCTTGGATTTCGATCTCGCAAACGAGGCCCTTGCTCTCCTTGAGACCGCCCAGAAGCAGCAGGCTCCGAGCGCGGAACTCTTCTTCGCGCTGGGCCGGGCCCGGGAAATTAAGGGTGAAGTGAAGTTGGCCCAGAAGGATTTTCAACGAGCGGTAGATTTGGACCCAAGTTCGCTGAATGCCCTGCAAGCCTTGGCACGCACGCTGGCCGACCAGGGACGGTGGGAAAAATCCCTGGAGTTTCTGACCCGCGCCCGCAACGCTGCGCCCAACTCACCGGATATCTTGCGCAAGTTCGCTTCGGCTAGCCTGCATGCAGGTCAAATGGCGAACGCCGTGGATGCGGCCCAACAACTCGTAAAGCTGCGGCCCGACGAACCGGAGGCTTTGTACTTGCTGGGTGTTGCGCAGCTGCAGGCTGGAGGCACGGAGGAAGCCTGTAGCACACTTGAGAATTACACCAAATTGCGTGCTCAGGACCCATTGGGCTTCCTCGCCTTGGGGATGGCGGAGACCGGTCTGCGTAATTTTACGGCCGCGCGAGCAAACTTGGAACAAACCATCAAGCTCGACGCAAATCAAGTGGATGCCTACTACCAGTTGGCCTTGATTTCGCGCGATCAAGGCGACAACCCCACCGCGATCTCGCAGTTGGAGAAAGCGCTTGCCGTCAACGCACAGTATGCCCAGGCGCACGCTCTGCTGGGAACCCTCTACTTACAGCAGCGAGAGTACGATAAGGCGAAGGAGCACTTGACGCGCGCCGTAGAACTGGCCCCCAACCTTCCTGATGCGCACTACCAGTTGGGACTGCTCTTTGGCCGCTTGAACCAGCGCGAGCTTGCGCAACGGGAGATGGAGCAATTCAATAAGTTAAAGGAGAAAGAGAACGCCGGTCCGGTACAACCCGGATCAAAGCCCGCTCATTCTTCGCCGCCGTATCCTCCATCGTGATCCGAACCCCCACTTCGAAGGGTTCGTCGTCGCGCTTGGGTTTTCTGGGCGTTCTTGCGACGCTCTTATCCTTATTTGGCCTATCGATGAGCCTCCGCGGCCTACTGCTCCCAGGTCAGCAACCAGCGAGCCAACTGCCGCAACTTGTGGACATCACTGACTCCACGGGTATTAAATTCGAGCATTTATCGTCATCCGATAAGAAATACATCGTTGAATCCATGGCCGGGGGCGTGGCGCTGATCGACTACGATCGTGATGGGCTGCCGGACATTTATTTTACCAACGCACCGACTGTGGAGATGGCGCTAGCGGGCAAGAAAGCTCGTGGCGCTCTGTACCACAACAATGGCGATGGGACATTCACCGACGTGACCGAAAAGGCCGGTGTGGGATATCCCTGCTACGCTATGGGAGCGGTGGTCGGGGACTATAACAACGATGGGTGGCCGGACTTGCTGGTGACCTGCCTCGGTGGTGTGGTCCTCTACCGCAACAACGGCGACGGTACATTCACGAATGTCACCAAACAGGCGGGCCTCACTGACCTACAGTTTGCCACTGGCGCCGCCTTTGGGGACTACGATGGGGACGGTTGGGCCGACCTGTTCGTCTCCCACTATGTTGACTTTCATCTTGATGACCTTCCCAAATTTGGCGACAGCAAGACCTGCCAGTATCACGGTCTGGCCGTCCAGTGCGGTCCAAGAGGCTTAAAGGGTGCTGGTGACCTGCTCTTCCACAACAACGGGGATGGCACTTTCACGGACGTATCTAAGGTCGCCGGCGTTGATGATCCACATGGCTATTACGGGTTAGGAGCTGTTTGGTCCGACTTCAATGAGGATGGTCGCCTGGATCTATTTGTAGCGAACGATTCCACACCTAATTTCCTCTATCGTAATGATGGGAACGGCCATTTCACGGAACTTGCATTTCTCGCCGGGACGGCTGTCAGCCAGGACGGCTCAGAACAAGCCGGCATGGGAGTCGCCCTCGGCGATTATCTGCACACGGGCCGCCTCTCTCTTTTTGTCACCCACTTCTCGGAGGAGTACGCAACTCTGTTTCGCAATGACGGAGGAATGACCTTCACCGACGTTTCCTTCCACGCCGGCGTCGCGACGCCGACAATTCCTTACGTTGGTTGGGGTACCGCATTTTTTGACTTTGACAATGACGGTTGGCCGGACATCTTTCTGGTAAATGGCCATGTCTACCCTCAGGTCGACACTCTCGATGTCGGGGCCAGATACCGCGAGCCAAAACTGCTCTTCCTGAACCAGCACGACAGTACGTTTCGCAATATCAGCGAACTTGTCGGACCGGCGATTCAGATTCGGCAGGTCAGCCGCGGCGCGGCCTTCGGTGATCTGTTCAACGACGGCCGCGTCGACATCGTCGTCGAGAATCTGGACGGCAAGCCGATGATCCTTCGCGAAGAGGGCGGGAGCCATAACCACTGGATCGAATTCGAACTCGCGGGGACGAAAAGTAATCGTCTAGCTCTGAATGCGCGCATCAAGGCCGTCGCTGGAGACCTGATTCAAGTGGATGAAGTCCGCAGCGGTGGAAGCTATCTCTCGCAGAACGACCTGCGAATCCATTTCGGGTTGGGATCACACGATCGACTGGACCGTGTCGAAATACACTGGCCGACGGGGAAATTCGACACGATAACGAATTTGGCGGCGGATCACATTTACGCGGTGAAAGAAGGAGAAGGAGTTGTACCGCGTGAACAGGTGCGGCCCGCCTCAGTGCCACGGCACTGACTCACCAGAAGTCCCCATGTGTTTCTCCACCGGTACCAGGGTCGCAGAATTATTTTCGAAGGTGCCTTTGGATTGGAAATCCCAAGCGGGCAGACCACACGAGTGTGCCAGTTCTGTGGCTTATAGCGCTTCGCATCACTCCATGTATTGCTAGAATACCGGTTTTCTAGTAGCATCTGCCTTGATAGGCGGCGATTTTCTGGAGTGTCGATGCTACACCGTAGTCCGCACGCGCATGTGAAATCAGCGTCTGCCCAAGCGAGGCAGTCCGATTAGGAGACGGAGAAAGAACATGGCGTCCAAAATGTGTTCGGTTCGTATTTTGCTTCTGACTGTTGCTTTCGCGCGGCCCTACGGTTTGCTCAGGGCGCAGTCTCCGCCACGGTTGGACGATGCGGCAATCGAGCAGCGCGTCAGCCGAATGCTCGGCCAAATGACACTGGAAGAAAAGATCGGCCAAACCGTTCACTTCGCCGATAGTTCCACTGGACCTGGTTCGCCCCATGCCGACTATCGCGAACAGGCCGCTCAGGGCCGAGTGGGCTCCTTCGAGAACATCACAGGAGCCGCCGAGACCAATTCCTTGCAAAAGCTGGCCGTCGAAAACTCCCGGCTGCACATTCCACTCGTCTTCGCGTTGGACGTAATCCACGGATACCGCACCATTTTCCCTGTGCCGCTGGCTATGGCCTCGACCTGGGATCCCGCGCTGGTGGAAAGAGCTTCGCGCATCGCTGCCAAGGAAGCCACCAAAGAAGGCATCCGCTGGACGTATTCGCCGATGGTTGACATCGCGCGTGATGCCCGCTGGGGACGCATTGTGGAAGGAGCTGGAGAGGATCCATACCTGGGCTCCGCCATGGCCATTGCTTACGTGCGCGGATATCAAGGCGCTCGCCTGGACGATCCGGAATCCATGCTGGCCTGTATAAAGCATTTCGTTGGCTATGGAGCCGCCGAAGCGGGGCGAGATTACAACTCGGTGGACATGTCCGATCGCATGTTGCGTCAAGTCTATCTGCCACCCTTCCACGCTGCCGTGGAAGCTGGCGGCGCATCGGTCATGAGCGCCTTTAATACCCTAAACGGCGTGCCCGCTACTTCCAACCGGTTTACGCTGACGCATATCCTTCGCGAGGAGTGGGGGTTTGAGGGCGTAGTCATCAGCGACTACGGATCAGTGCGGGAATCGATCGCCCACGGTATTGCCGTAGACGGCAAAACGGCGGCGAGCAAAGCGATTCTCGCGGGCGTCGACGTGGATCTTGAAAGCAACGAGTATTCCCGCTATTTGGCGGAACTGGTGCGGTCAGGAGAGGTGCCCGAAGCCGCCGTGGATCAAGCTGCGCGTCGCATGCTCCGTATAAAATTCGCGCTCGGATTATTCGATCATCCCTATATTCCCGAACCGGCCAGCGGCGCCAGGCCTCAACCCGATCCTGCCGACGTGGAGTTTGCCCGCACCGTTGCGGAACGTTCCTTTGTGCTTCTGAAGAACGATAGCTCGGGAGGAAAGGCGCTTCTCCCATTTGGTCCGGACGTCCACACCATAGCCCTCATCGGCCCTCTAGCCGACGATGCCTCCGATATGCTTGGTCCGTGGCGCGCCAGGGGCGATGCGGCAGACGTAGTGACATTGCGGACAGCCCTGGCCTCGCGCATGCAGCAATTGAGCGGGCGAGTACTCTACGCCAAAGGCACGGAGATTCTAACTGCCAAAGATAACGGCTTTGCAGAAGCCGTTGCGGCGGCCAGGCAGGCTGACGTTGTCTTCATGGCTCTTGGAGAAGACTCCTTGTGGATGACCGCCGAGGCAGCTTCCCGAGCCCATCTCGGTCTGCCGGGAAACCAGCAACAGCTTTTGGAAGCAGTGGCCGCGGCGGGGAAACCCGTGGTCTTGATTGTTTTCAGTGGCCGGCCATTGACCCTCAACTGGGCCGCGACTCACGTGCCGGCGATTTTGCAAGCTTGGTTTCCAGGAGTGCAAGCGGGACCGGCGCTCGTGCGAACACTTTTTGGCGATGTGAGTCCGAGCGGGAAGCTTACTGTCTCGATGCCTCGCAGCGTGGGCCAACAACCCCTCTACTATGACGCATTGAACACCGGCCGTCCTGCTGATGGCGTTGATCTCAGTCGTCCACCGGCCAACAACCACGAAAAATACCATTCGCGCTACGTGGACGAAGAGAATGCGGCGCTCTTTCCGTTTGGTTACGGACTCAGTTACACCCAATTCACTTACTCTCCTTTGGAACTGGGCACATCCCGGTTGAGTGCCAGTGCGCTCAACGAGAAGGCCGCGCAACCGCTGCATGTGTCCGCCACGGTAAGGAATGCTGGATCTCGCGCCGGCGACGAAATTGTAGAACTCTACGTCCGCCTGCGGGGAACCAGCGTCGCTCTTCCTGTAAGACAACTGGAGGGATTTCGAAGGCTTACTCTCTCGCCAGGACAATCACAGCGGGTCGAATTCACGCTGGGACGCGATGAACTGGCATTCTGGAACATCGATATGCAAAACCTAGTGGAGCCGGCACATGCCACCGTGTGGATCGGCCCCAACTCCGCGGAGGGCGAGAGTGCAGACTTCGTCATTGAAAAGTAGCCGGTCCTTGGCTATTCATTTGCGCAACCGTCCTCGCCAGGTCTCGCACGCCGAGTGGCATCGCCACTCCACGTTAACGAAGAAGGCCCGGCGCATTCTCAGCGGAGTCGCAAAACGCTGCTTATCGCAAGCCGAGCGATTCGCGCAGGTTGGGAACGCCCTGGGCTGGAAGGTCGGTACCGGAGGTGCGAGCGCGAGCAGCACACGTTGGCGCGTCCCCGTTTACAAATCAACCTGATACAAATCCTGTTATTGGGACGGCAAATGAAATATCGCAAGCTAGGTCGCACGGGATTTGAAGTTGGTGAAATCTCCCACGGATTATGGGGCATTGCCGGTTGGAGCGGATCGGAGGATGGCGAGTCCCTGGCGGCTCTCCAACTTGGGGCGAATCTCGGCTGCAATTTTTTCGACTCCGCCTGGGCGTATGGGGAAGGCAAAAGCGATACCCTGCTTGGGCAGGTCATCGGCTTGAATCAGGAAAAACGCCTTTATGCCGCTTCCAAAATTCCGCCGATGAACGAACGTTGGCCCGCGCTATCGAAATATAAGTACAGTGAAGTGTTTCCTCCACAGCACGTTTTCAAGTACGCCGACCTTATTCGCAAAAATATCGGCACTGATTCGATTGACCTGCTTCAATTCCACGTGTGGTCCGACCATTGGGCCGATGAGCCTGATTTCCGCAACACCGTAGAGAAGTTGAAGCAAGATGGAATCATTCGCTTTTTTGGCTTGAGTCTGAACCGGTGGGAACCGGAAAACGGAATCAAGGCGATCCGGACTGGCCTGGTGGATTCCGTGCAAGTCATTTACAGCATCTTCGACCAATCACCCGAGGACGAATTATTTCCCGCGTGCCAGGAGTTGAACGTCGGAGTCATCGTTAGGGTGGCGCTCGACGAAGGCAGCCTGGGTGGGAAGATGACCAAAGACACAAAATTTCCCGCCAGCGACTGGCGCTCGCGCTACTTCAATCCCGAGAATCTCGCCAACACCTTGGAGCGCGTGGACAAACTCAAGCAAATCTTACCGCGAGGAATGTCACTGCCGCAGATGGCGCTGCGCTTCGTGCTTTCTCATCCTGCGTTGAGCACGACGATTGTGGGCATGAGGAAATTGGAGCACGTCCGCGAAAACGCCGCTTTGAGCGACCAGGGCCCGCTCCCCGCGGATCTCCTTCGGGAGTTGAAACGTCATCGTTGGGACCGCAAGCCGGCGCCCTGGTCTGATTAACCGAACTTACATCTGATGATCTTTCTTGCCAAGGCGCGGGACGATGAGTGAATACCAAAAGGAATTAACATCAACGCACCAGCGCCGGGTTATGTGGCAATCGGCCGTACACCCGCATCGCGGAACCGATCCTGTGCGCAGCAGTCAGATTCTCGAGTGGATCCCAACCGGCCGCTGGGGCGCGCCGAACAATGTTTCCGGTGCGTTTTGGTAAACAATCTTGGAACGTTCATCAACGCGGGGGGCAACGTAAAATGCAATCACATCTCGAACTTGGTGAGGCAGAGGCGCGTCTGGCTATTGACGCCTGCGCTGCCGAGCTTAGGCGGCGAAAAAAAGTGGGATCCATCGCCGTCGGTGACAGGCATGGCGAGTTGATCGCGCTTCTGCGTATGGATGGCGCCTCGCTGCCGTCCTCAGGAATAGCCGCCAATAAGGTATTCACATCATCGCGCCTCCGTCAGCCCAGCGGCGCTTTGGGGCGCGCCGCACTCGCTGAGGGTTGGGACGTTCATTATCACGGCGACATCCGTTATCTCGGCTGGGACGGCGGGGCCCCCGTTTTTTATCGAGACCAGTGTGTTGGCTCTGTCGCGGTCAGTGGACTTACGGGCGTGGAAGATCTCGAAATCGCCGAAATTGGCGTCAACGCTATTCTCGCAACATTGGATTGAAGACATGGCCTTTCCCGTTCCCTACACTCCGGCGCCTTCGCGCTACGATTCTATGCCTTATCGCTGCTCCGAAGCCGTACCGCGTGCCGCTGTTAATTCACCATCTATATTACTCCATGCCTAACAGCTGGATTGAGGAGCAACCCCCTTAACCTTATGAATACACTCCACTCCCCTGATTACGCCGTCTTTCTCATCTATTTCCTAACCGTCGCCGGCTACGGGTATTGGATCTACGCGAAGAAAAGGGCCGTCGCGGTTTCCTCGACTGACTATTTTCTAGCCGAGGGCGCCCTGACTTGGTGGGCCATCGGGGCCTCCCTCATCGCTTCAAACATCTCCGCCGAACAGATGATTGGCATGAGCGGTTCCGGTTTCAAGATGGGTTTGGGCATCGCGACCTACGAATGGCTAGCGGCGGCCACGCTCCTCATCGTGGCCGTGTTCTTCATGCCGGTGTATCTGAAAAATAAGATCTACACCATGCCGCAGTTTTTGCGGCAGCGCTACAACGGAACGGTGGCGATGATCATGGCCGTCTTTTGGTTATTGCTCTACGTGGTGGTGAACCTAACCTCTATTCTTTACCTCGGCGGGCTCGCGGTCCACGGGATCTCTGGAATCGATCCTGGAACTTGCATGTACGCGCTAGCGATTTTTGCCGTGATCATCACCCTCGGCGGAATGAAGGTCATCGGTTACACCGATGTGATTCAGGTATTCTTTCTCGTGCTCGGCGGCTTGGTGACAACCTACCTCGCCTTGAATTTGGTTTCGGAAAAATTCGGCACAACCGGAGTGGTGAACGGATTCAACCTGTTGAGGGAACACGCGGGCGATCATTTTCACATGATCCTGAAAAGGGACAATCCCAACTACCTGGATCTGCCGGGATTGACGGTCTTGATCGGGGGAATGTGGATCTCGCATCTGAGCTACTGGGGCTGCAACCAATACATCACCCAGCGCGCGCTGGGTGCCCGCCTTCCCACGGCGCGCGCCGGTCTCCTGTTCGCCGCCTTCCTGAAATTGCTAATGCCCGTGATCGTCGTGCTGCCGGGCATCGCCGCCTATGTATTGCATCAGGAGGGAAGCTTTCAAAAGGAGTTGCTTCTGGGTGGCCAGGTGCAGCCCGACCAGGCCTATCCCGTATTGCTGAACCTGCTGCCGACCGGTCTAAAGGGCCTGGCTTTCGCCGCGCTCACCGCGGCAGTCGTCGCCTCTCTGGCAGGAAAAGCCAATAGCATTTCCACCATTTTCACGCTCGATATCTACAAGCGGTATCTGCACCCGGGGGTCGACGAGAAGAAAATCGTCTGGATAGGCAAATTCGCGATCGTCGTCGCAATGGCTGTCGCCGTATTCCTCGCTCCGAGAATGGGCATCGGTGCGAAAGGCGGATTTCAATACATCCAGGAATACACGGGTTTTGTGAGTCCCGGGATTTTCGCGATGTTCATCCTGGGCTTTTTCTGGAAACGGACGACTTCAAACGCAGCGCTCTTCGCCACCATCGGCGGATTCGCGTGCTCTTGTTTGCTGAAATTTGTCCCAAATTTTATAGACCTTTCCGGACTCGCCTCCAGCGGCTTTGCCAAGGCGAATGACACGGGCGTTTACGAGATCCCTTTTTTGGATCGTATGGAGATTGTCTTTATATTCTGCGTGATCGGGATGGTGGTCATCAGCCTGCTTGGGAAAAGACCCGCCGCCCCTGGCGGCGAAAGCTCCTCCGGAACCTCGCTAGCGGTGGATGCCTCCATGTTCAAAGTATCGAATGGATTTTTAGCGGGCACGCTGATCGTCTGCGGCGCCCTGGCGGCATTGTACGCGGTGTTTTGGTAGGAGGTTGAAATGTGCGCTCTTCGCATCGGCTCTGCGGGCCCTGGCGAGTCTTCACGCCCAGTCCCAGGCAACTCGACGATTCCCGCGGTGTAATCAAAAGCGAGAATGTGCCGGGTGGTGCAAAGGTCTCTTCTGAGGGTGTGAAGATCTTTGAAGCAGCTATGAAAGCAGCAGCCGGGCGCCGTAAATATCGGAGTTGTTGCGGTCGAAAGCGATCATGGGCGCACCGTCTGGTGAGAGCGCGACGAACACACAGCGCTGGATCCCCGTTTTGAGCGCTTTCGCAACGAGGCCACAACGCTCTGCTTGCCACTGGAGATTTCAAACTTGCGCGCTCATGTATGAAGTTGTCACGCGCGAAGGTTGCCAACCACTTGCGCGAAGGATCATTCGTACCGAAGGGCGACCATGGGATCGACGCGCATGGCGCGACGGGCGGGAATGTAGCAGGCGAGAAGCGCCACAGCGAGAAGCACAGTCGCCACGGCTGCAAATGTAAGCGGGTTGCTGGCGCCAATGCTGTAGAGCAAGCTGGCCGAAAAACCTCACGACGTGGCGCGCCATGCGAATGCCAATTTCATGCGCGCGCTGCGCCACCGAATACGAAATCACTCCCTGAATTCCAATCGCCCCCAGAATCAGTGCTTCTTAGCCATTCCATAGCCATAGATAGTCTATGGGTAGATCCCGAAGATGCAATCGCCCGGATGGCAGTCTCCTTGACGGGAAAGGAGAGAGGTCGGTACTCTCCTATTCCAGATAGGAGAGAGCTTTGACGAAACCGGTTGAACTCCCGCAGGGCACGCTCGAGATGCTCATCCTCAAGGCGGTCTCGCTCGGTCCGCTGCATGGCTACGGCATCCTGCTGCGCATCCAGCAGATCTCCGGCGAGCGCCTCGAAATCCTGCAAGGTTCCTTCTACACCGCCATCTATCGTCTTGAGCGCCGGGGCCTGATCAAAGGCGAGTGGGGTGAGTCGGAGAACAATCGCCGCGCCCGCTTTTACTCGCTCACCGCTGCGGGTACGCGTCAGCTCAAGGCCGAGACCGCCAAATGGACCGACATGGCCGCTGTTGTCGCCGGCATTCTCGACAAGAAGGCGGACGAGATATGAGTCTCCTGGCCGCAATTCGCAAGCTCTGGGACTCCATCGCGCCACGCGCCCACTTGGACGTCGAAGAAGAGTTTCGTTCGACCCTCGATGCCTACCAGGAAGATTTGATCCGCCAGGGCCTCCCCGAAGAAGAAGCCCGCCGCAAAGCACGGATCGACCTCGGCCAGCCCGCCGCCCAAAACGAAACTTACCGCGACGCCGTCGGACTTCGCCTCTTCGATGAGCTAGGCGGAGACATCCGCTACGGCTTCCGCGCCCTGCGCCGCAACCCTGGCTTCACCGCTGTCGCCGTGCTCTCACTCGCGCTCGGTATTGGCGCCACCACGGCGATGTTC
>DATMKS010000008.1:0-96311 GCA_035571045.1 Verrucomicrobiia bacterium | reverse complement strand
GACCTCACGCTCTATCAAGGGAAAGAGCGCGTGCAGGTGGCCGACATGAAACGCGGAGACACGCTCCGCCTTGCCGTGCTGATCGATGATTCGCTCCGAAGCAGCGTTGCTAGCCAGTGGAACGATTTGCGAGCGTTTCTCATGGCTCAGCCGAACACTACGTCTATCGCCGTCGCCTACGCCAGGAATGGCTCCGTTACGGTGGCGCAGGACTTCACCACTGACCACGCACTGGCTGCGAAAGCGTTGCGCATGCCGTTGGGCGAGCTCAGCGTTGCCACTAGTCCGTATCTAGCGCTTCAGGATTGGATAAAGCGCTGGCCGGATGCAAGCGAACGCAGCTCCATTCTTCTCTTTTCCTCGGGCATCGATTACTTCCGCGGTGGACCTGCATCTGTCGACCCCGATCTCGATGCCACGATCGAGCACGCGCAGAAGAAGAACATCAATATATGGTCGATCTATGTTCCCGATGGCGGGCGCCGCGGCCGCGGATCGTTTGCCGGATTTAACTGGCAATCGAACCTCAGCCGCATCTCGGTAGAGACGGGAGGCCAGGCCTACTTCCTCGGGCTCGGCATGCCCGTGAACTTGAAGCCGTACTTCGACGAAATCGAGCGGAACTTGAATAACCAATACCTGCTCGCCTTCGCTGGCAATGGCGGTCAAAAAGGGAAGTTCGAACGCGTGAAAGTGACCACCGAAGTTGCCAACGTGCAGTTCCTTACGCCGTCGGAAGTGTTCCTGCCGGCCGTGCAGTAAGATAAGCCACGGCGGAAAATCCAAATCGAGCGGGGCGCGTGCCGCAAGGTGCGCGCCTTTTGCTTTTTCGGATAGCCCTTGTCTGTTTTCTTCCGCTCAGGCTAAACTAGCGCCCGTTGACGCCGGCCCGTTCAGTGAGGATTATTCGGCCTATTGAATCGGTTTAAATGCCACGGCGAGTTTCGCGGTGTGACGGGGGCTCACGATGTTTTCTCACGGCAAGCAGGAAAATGTCCTTTCGCGATCCGTAGCCCGGATGGCCTGGGAATTCAGAAGCTCTTTTGCTGCAACAAGTTTTGTCGTAGCGCTGCTTGCGGCCGTAACGATTGTGGCGCCAGCTTCACGCGCCGATGGCGACATTACGCTGCGCGAAGGATGGGCGGTACAATCCTCCGCAAAAGTGAACGCCGGCGGGGAAGCGGTTTCCGCCGCTGGATTCGATGCGTCGGGTTGGTACAAGACTTCCGCTCCGAACACGGTTTTCGCTGTGCTCGTTGAAAACGGCGTATACAAAGATCCGTTCTTCGGCTTAAACCTGCGCTCCGTTCCTGGCGTTTCCTATGCGATTGGGTCGGAGTTCGCCAACCAGGAAATGCCGGAGAATAGTCCGTACGCTGTCCCCTGGTGGTACCGCAAGGTGTTCGAAGTCCCGGCGCAATTCAATGGAAAAACGGTCTGGCTCGCTTTTCGTGGAATCAACTATCGCGCGGATATCTGGATCAACGGGAAAAAAGTCGCCGGCTCGGACAGAGTGGTTGGCGCGTTTCGCCGGTATGAGTTTGACGTCACGCAGTTCGTCGAAGCAGGCACAAAGAATGTGGTCGCCGTGGAAGTCTCCGCGCCGCATGCCAACGAGCTTGGCATCACCTGGGTGGATTGGAATCCCACGCCGCCCGATAAAGACATGGGCCTCTGGCAGGAAGTGGTTCTTTCCGCGAGCGGCCCCGTTGCCGTGCGGCACGCGGCGGTCGAAACGAAACTGGATCTCCCGGCAAGGGACAAAGCTCACCTGACCGTGCGCGCCGAACTTCAGAATACCTCGAGCGCAGCCCTAAAAGGAACCTTGCGCGGACAAATTACCGGCGCCGGCGCCCCGATTGAGTTCTCGCAGAGCGTCGAACTGGTAGCAGGTGAGCGCCGCGCGATCGCAATAACGCCCGATTCCGCGGCATCGCTGAACGTTCAGAATCCCCGCCTCTGGTGGCCCTATCAGATGGGCGAGCCGTATCTCCACAAGCTCACGCTCGAGTTTCGTCCCGAGAAAGGCCCCGCATCCGACAAGCAAACCATTGCCTTCGGCATGGTGCAAACGGACTCGGAGCTGACTCCGGAAGGCTACCGCCTCTTCAAAGTGAACGGCAAACCCGTGCTCGTACGCGGTGGCGGCTGGGCGCCGGACATGATGCTGCGCATCAACCAGTCGCGCCGCGAAGCCGAATTCCGCTACGTGAAAGAGATGGGCCTCAATACCATCCGCCTCGAAGGCAAGCTCGAAGATGAATCCTTCCTGGAGCGCGCCGACCGCGACGGCATTCTCGTCATGGCCGGCTGGTGCTGCTGCGACGCCTGGGAAAAGTGGAACAAATGGGGTGACGAAAATCGCCACGTTTCCGTCGATTCCCTCCGCGATCAAATCCTTCGCCTTCGCGCGCACCCCAGCATTCTCGTCTGGCTGAACGGCAGCGACAATCCGCCACCTCCGGAACGCGAACGCGCTTACCTCGAAGTGGAAAAAGAAAATAACTGGCCTAAGCCCGTCATTTCTTCGGCGACGGAAAAGAAAACTGAACCGACCGGCGCCAGCGGCGTGAAAATGTCCGGCCCGTACGAATACGTATCGTCGAACTACTGGCTGCTGGACACCAAGCACGGCGGCGCTTACGGTTTCAACAGCGAGACCAGCCCGGGCCCCGCCGTTCCGCCTCTCGAAGAATTGAAATCCATGTTTCCGCCGGGCAAACTCTGGCCCATTAACGAAGTTTGGGATTTTCATGCCGGCGGCGGTGAATTCAAAAATATCAAAGTCTTCACCAACGCGATTGAGAAGCGCTACGGCCCCCTGAAGGACGTCTCCGACCTGGCTTGGAAATCTCAGGCCATGACGTATGAAGGCGAGCGCGCCATGTTCGAAGCCTATGGCCGCAACAAATACAAATCGACGGGAATCATTCAGTGGATGCTCAACAACGCGTGGCCCGGCCTAATCTGGCATTTGTATGATTACGATCTACGCCCCGCCGGCGGTTATTTCGGTTCAAAGAAAGCTCTCGAACTCGTTCACGTGCAGTTCTCGTATGACGACCGCACCGTCGCCATCGTCAATGGAAAGCAAGAAGCCCTCCAGGGCTTAAAAGTGGTCGCCAAGATTTACGACACGTCCATGAAGGAGCGTTTTACTCATGAGGAAGTCTCCGACGTCGCCGCCGACGCCGTGAACAAGTCCTTCACGGTTGCCGAGCCCGAAGGCATCAGTGCCGCCTATTTCCTGAATCTTCAACTCTTTTCTTCATCCGGCGAATTGCTTAGCCGCAATTTCTACTGGCTCTCCAAAAAGCCCGACGTCCCCAATTTCAGCAAGTCGGAGTGGTATTACACTCCGCTAACCGAATACGCCGATTTTCTCGCCCTCCAGGATCTTCCCAAAGCCACGGTCAGCGCCTCGATGACCGTCTCCGATGCAGGCCAAGAAACCGCCGCGCATGTCACCGTCGAAAACGCCGGCTCCGGCCTGGCCTTCCTTGTTCGCCTGCGCGTGCTAAAAGGCAAAGACGGGCCGGAAGTCCTGCCGGTCTTCTTCGATGACAACTACATCTCATTGCTGCCCGGCGAGAAACGCGAAGTCACAGTGCACGTCAGGAAGGCCGACCTAGGAACCGCCAAACCCGTCCTTGCCGTAGACGGCTTCAACGTCGCCCCCGTGCAGCTTCCGTAGCCGCGTCCGGAAGTTGGGCGCGATTTTCGACACTGGCTCACTTTCCGATAACTGCACTGATGCTCATCGTATATTGAGAAGGCCGGCAGATGGTCAGTCAGCGCTTGAGTGCGCCACGTCGCGCGTCGAGTCTCGAATTACCAGCTCCGGGTTCATCTTCTGCCGCACGGTATTCCACTCGCGCTTCTCGAGCCCCGCTTTGATGCTTTCCATCACGATGTTGACGGCATTCGTTCCCATGGCTTCCAGCGGCTGGCGCACGGTTGTCAGTGACGGCGCGCTCAGAGCGGCCATCGCCACATCATCAAAACCTGTCACCGAACAGTGTTCCGGCACTTTCACTCCCGCTTTTGTCAGCGCGCGGATCGCGCCAAGCGCCGTCAAGTCGTCAAAAGCCATTAGCGCCGTAAACTTTTTCTTCTTTTGCAGCAGCTCCTCGGTCAGCCGGTGGCCGCCCTCGAACCCGGAGTTGGGATCGAACGAATCCGGCAGTTGCAGCACTAGCCCCGGATCGATCTCGAGGCCCGCCGAGTGTGCAAACTTTTGCACGCCGCGCCATCGCGGTGCGCTGTCGATGAGCATCTTCGGCCCGCGGATGAAAGCAATCTTGCGATGACCGAGCTGGTGCAGGTGTTCGAGCGCCATGCGCCCGCCAGTTTCGTTGTCAACCATCACGGAGCTAACCGTATCTCCCGGCAGCTCCCACCCAATCGTCGCCGCCGGAATATTTCGTTTGCTCAAGTCTGCCAACACATGGATGTCCACGACCAGCCAGTTGGCCACCACAATCAGAGCTTCCACGTGGTGCTCCAGCAGCATTTCCAGGTAACGCTCGAAACGATTCCGTTGGTTATGCGCGTCGGCAAAAATCGGCACGTACGACGATTGATAGAGCGCGTTTTCAATCCCGCGCATCACCGGCGTGCAGAATGGGTCGGTGATGTCGAAGAAAACCAGTCCCACCGTGTGGCTCCGCTTGCTGCGTAGAAACCGCGCCATCGCGTTCGGCCGGTAACCGAGTTTCTTGGCGGCTTCCTCGATTCGTTTCTTCGTGGCGGGGGCGATGTAGCGCGCCAGCGGAGCGTTATTCAATACGATCGAAACGGTTGCGGGAGAGAAGCCGCTGTCTTCCGCGACGTCTCGCATCGTCACCATCTGATTCTTGCCGCTTGCGCGCTTCAAGGGTAGGCCTCTAGGATTGCCATCATTCTGCCAGAGTTCGTCCATTTTCGATAAGAGAACGGCGCAGAGGCGCCTAGCCTATTCGGCAGGAACGTCAAACGACAACGGCTTGCGAAACCATTCTGTTTTCCAGATGCCAAAAGCGATTCCCGCCGCCATCCAAATGGTTCCTACGACTTTTGCCGGCACGCTGAGGTTCCACCATAAGCCCAGGCAAACGAAGAACCCAACCACCGGCAGCATGAAGTTCGTGAGCTTCTTTTCCGGTTGCTTCACGAAATAGTGGACGAAGGCCGAGGCATTTACGCCCATGAAGGCGATTAGGGCGCCATAATTCAGCAGCTCGATTCCTTTTTCGAAGGTCAGGAAAAAAGATCCCACTAGCACGATCACGCCGATGAACACCACGTTATTTCGCGGAACCTGATGCTTCGGGTCTATTTTTCCAAAAAATGATTTCGGCAGCGCATTGCTTTTTCCCATGCCATAGAGCAGCCGCGCCGCGCCAATCTGTGCCCCCATACCCGAACCGAAATTGGCGACCAGAAGTGTCGCGCCAAGAATTGTAAACAAGGGCGCCCATGTCCGCGCCGCCGCATAAACATACGCGGTATCCTGATTCGGAAACGGCTGCGATGCCGGCCACACCAATTGCGCCACATACACTTCGGACGCCGAAAGAATGCCGACGGCCAAGCACGTGAGAACCGTGGCCAGCATGATATTTCGCCGCGGATTCTCGGCTTCTTCCGAAAGCGTCGAAATACCGTCGAATCCGATGTAGGTGAGCACCGCGAGCGATGTACAACCAAACAGATCGCTAAACGTAAACGTCTCTGGATCGTAGAAAGGCCGCGTAAAAAATCCCGGCTCGCTATGCGGATGCCCGAAAATATATCGAATTGTCGTCACAAAAACGATCACCACAACGCCGCTCATCAGCGCCGCCAGTGTGGCGTTGACACGCGCTGACGTTTTGATTCCCTGCATATTCAGCAGCGTGAAAACCACCGCGAAAAATATCTTCCATCCCCATACGGGCAAACCCGGCGCAAATTCGTGCGCTTGCCCCGCGCACCAAATCGTGCAGATCAGCGGGTTCACGATGTAGTCCATCACCATGCTCCAACCGGTGACGTATCCCGCCGCTGGATGAATCTCCCGCGCCACATACGTAAACGCCGATCCCGCACTGGGATAAACCCGCGCCATTCGTCCGTAACTCACTGCCGTGCACAGCATCGCCACCATGGCGATAAGAATGGCCGTGACCACATGCCCGTGGCCCCGATCGCTCAGGGCCCCAAACGCGGACATGGGTGCAACCGGCTGTAGCACAATGATGCCGTAAAGAAGCAAATCCCAGAGTGTGAGGGTTCGCCGCAGTTGCGGCCCGCTGTTGGCGCTGGCGTCGTTGCTCAAGCACCTCTCCTTTTCGCGGCCGCTCCATTTTTCGCACCGAGCACTACCGCGCGCGTCAGGTTTTTCGGCACATCCGGGTTCAGTCCCTTGCGCAAGCCAACCGCGAGGCCCAGAAGCTGCGCCGGAATAGACGTCACTGCCAGCCGCGCAAACTCCGGTTCATGCAATCCCAGCTCGATCAGCAAATCGCTGTTGTGTTGCAAGCCCGGTGTCGCGCGGTTGGCGACAACCAGAGTCGCCGCTCCCAATTTTTTCAGTTCGCCAATGAGCGAGCTTTCTTCTTCGGCCGCGGCATCAGAGAGTAGAAACGTAATCAGCGTATCCTTACTGGCAATCGATTTGGGCCCGTGGCGAAATTCCAGCGTGTGATAGGCCTGCGCGTAGGAAGAAGACATCTCCGTCAGTTTCAGAGCGGCCTCCTGCGCCAGCCAGTAATGCGCGCGTTGCCCCAGAAACACATAATCCGCGAATTGTCTCTTGGCCCCGAACGCCCGAATCTTATCAGCATTCGCCGCGAGCCAGGCCGCTGTCCTTTTCGGGATTCCCTCCAGCGCGGATACCAGCCCGGCGTCGCCCGCGAATTTTGCTCCGAGCCTTTCAAACAGCAGCAGGATCGACGTGAACGACCGCGTCATCACCATGCTTTTCTCGTCCGCCCACGGCAGCTTCAGCGTCTGTGTGCACAAATTTTCAAGGACGCTATTCTCGTTGCACGTCACGCCGATCGTTCTCGCCGCCGCGTTCGCCTTCAACCATTCCGCCGCGCGCAAAACCTCCGTGGTCTTCCCCGAACGCGATATGAGCACCACCTGGTGCGCCCCCGTCCGCTCGATCACCTCGCGCGGTGCGAAAAGCAGCTCCGACGCTGGCACTGCAGTGCACGCCGTCTGAAAAAGTTTTGCCCACTGCGCCGCAATCGTCCGCGAAAGGTAGTAGCTCGACCCGCAAGCGACAAACAGCCACGGCTCGCTGGCGGAAAAGCTTTCGAAAATATCCGGCAGCTTGCTGTTCCGCTCGAATTGCCGCACCGTTTCCAGCCAGGTCGCCGGTTGCGACAGAATTTCTAGTATCGTCTGCTGCCCTGGCGCTTGCGATGCAGCCCATCTGCCGCTTGCAGCCCTTGCGTTTTTTTTCAACACCCTTCGCTCGTCTTTTTTCACGCGTCGCCCAAATTCCTTTCGTTCGTTCGGCTCTCGCCCGCAGGCGGCCAACCGTTTTCAGAAGGGAATTGCGGCCATCGCGCGCGCCTTGCTGGAATCATTGAATCGTTTCAATAAAGGCATTTTCTAGTAAGACGTTTCCTCGCGCAAGCACAAACTTCGCACTGTTCTTCGCTCGCGCCCGCGAAGCACTCTCGTTTCGCGCACGTTTGCGGATTTCACCTGTCCCAAAGGCCAGTAGGAATATTTTCCACAGTCAGTACCTCTTGGTTAAAGTTCCCTTACTTTATCCCTAACGCCAGCCTTGCGCCCGTAGTCTAATTAAGTAGCACCTCGCCCCAGTCGAGGGCCATCAGTATGGGCGGGGAAATCGGCATGCTCGATCGCAGTCCCACCAAAGTCGTCCTTTGGCACGTGCTGGGTTTTCTGCTCACGTTTTTTGTGGCCTACTGGCTGCGCCCTATCTCTCTCGAACCCGATCCCGTTCTTCAAGGGTATTTACAGGTCATCACCGCTCTGCTGGCTTTCGTTTTCGCCGCGCTGACGCTCGTACGCTTCCAGGGCACCCAGGATCGTATCTCCCTGATTCTCGGCGGCGGCTATCTTCTCTCCGGCGCGGTACTGTCGGCTTCCGGCGTTCTCTTTTTTCAATTCATGCAGGATTCTCCGGTGCGCGCCACTTGGGCGCCTGTGGCCTGGTGGCTCAGCCGCATGCTTTTGGCGCTTCTGCTCCTTGTCGCGCTCCTGGTCGAGCGTTTCATCCCTCGTTCGCGCCACACCAAAGCGGAAATCACCGGCGCCTTGCTGTCTGTGATCGCTTTCACATATTTAATCGCCGCGGCTCTGCGCCGCCTTCCGCCGGAAGTGTCCCGCCATCCGGTTGCTTTCGTGCCCAGTCCTGAGCAGCTTTTGCCCGGCGTGATTTTTCTCGCGGCCGTCATTTGGTATCGCCGCCGCCTTGACTCCGAGGACTCGGCGTTCGACCGCACCATCTACGCCGCGGCTTGGATGAATTGCGCCGCTCAGATCGCCGCTTGCCAGTCGGAGCGCCTTCTCGACGCGCCCTTCGTGCTCGCCCAGGTTCTCACCGTAAGCAGCTACGCGCTCGCGCTCGGCGGCGCGCTGCTCGATAATGCACGCCTCTTTGAACAGGTCCGTCATCTAGCCGTCAGCGATCCGCTTACCGGGCTTGCCAACTACCGCCGTCTCCTTGACGTCCTCGAAAACGAGACGGAGCGCACCAACCGCACCGGCAGGCCCTTCGCCGTTCTGCTTCTCGATCTCGATGGCTTGAAAAAAATCAACGACCGCTTCGGCCACTTGGTCGGCAGTCGCTCGCTCTGCCGCCTGGCCGCCATTTTGCGCATTCATTGTCGCGCTATCGATACCGCCGCGCGCTACGGGGGCGATGAGTTTGCTCTTGTGCTGCCCGAATCCGAAGACGCGGAAGCGCAGCGCGTTGCCAACCGCATTCGCGTGGTCATGTCCGAGGACGAGGAACAGCCCCGGCTCTCCGCCAGCATCGGCATCTCGATTTATCGGGGAGATGGAGAGAGGATCGAAAAACTTCTTTCCGAAGCGGACCAGGATCTCTACGCGGAAAAAGCCCGGCGTGTTAAGCGCGGCATCGCCGCCTTTCACGCCCGCCGCCGCACACCAAAGATCTGATTCGCGCATGCCTTCGCTCGGTCGTTCTTGCGCTCAATATACTGCCCGGTGCTGCGCTGTTTCCTTCGTGGCCAGCGAGTATCTTGGTTCAGGCGCAGCCTTGTCCAATATTTGTCGCGAAACGTATTCGCCGACCGCCGGCCCGTGCTTGAAACCGTGCCCTGATCCGCCGCCAACAAACCACACGTTCTCCATCTCTGGATGCCGGTCAATCAAAAAGTCTCCGTTCGACGTATTTTCATACTGGCACACACGCGTCTCGACTACCGGAGCATTTCGCATTGCCGGAAAACGGCTGGCCACATATTTCCGCACCACTTCCGCTTCCGCAGCCGTAGGCAGGCGCGACTGCGTGTCGGGATCGACGCGCTCTCCATGATGATCGAGCGCAATCTTCAGCCCGCGGCCTTCAATGTCGGGCATCCCGTAATACTCATCTTCCTGAAAAAGCCATGTCGGCAAAGCTGGTGGCGCGAATCGCTCATCTCCAGCGGGCACGCCGAAAAAGAAAACCTCCTGCCGGCTAGGAAAGATGCGGTGCCCAAGAATTTCGGGGAAAACTTTGCCAAGCCACGAGCCGCACGCAAAAACAAACTGCCCCGCCGAAATAGTTTCTCCGTTGCTGCATTTTATGTCGTTCAACCTCCCGGTGCCCTTTGGCGTCTCGATCAAAGCAATCCGAAAATCAACGCTTGTTTTGATGGCGTCTTCGACAACCGCCACAACCGCGCGCCGTGCCAGCAGCACTCCGCTCTTCGGCTCCAAAAACCCGCGCGTCACACGTTCGAACGAAACCTGCGGGTAACGCCGTTCCAGCGCTGCTTTGTCCATCTCTTCAAACGGAACTTCGCAGCGTTTCAGCGTCGCCATCGTCTGCCGTACGCGCGAATCATCCTCGCCCGCCAGCCAAAGCACTCCCGTCTCATGAAACAGCGGTTGTCCCGTCGCAGAAAAAAAACTCTTCCACTGTGCCAACGATCTTTCGGACGAACGCGTATAAATTTCGTCCGTGCCATAACCCATTCGAATGATGCGCGTCTCGCCGCCCGAACTGGCTCGCGCGTTCGACGGACCATACGCATCGAGCAGCACCACGCGCTGCCCGCGCCGCGCCAAATGCCACGCGCTCCACGCCCCAAAAACTCCCGCCCCAATAATCGCCGTATCGTACGTTTTCGCAGTAGCCATCGCCGCAGCATCCTATCGCATTTGTGTTCGGTAGCACAGGCACACCTGCCTGTTCGGCTTTTAGATTCCAGTCGATCTATCTCAACGGTGAATTCGTAGAATCAAAGGGAATTCGCACAGGGAGGACAAAATAAGAGAGGCGCCCGGTAACCTCACAAGCGCCTCTCTTTACTGCTTCAACGTAAACCGTACCTCACAGGATCACCTCCTTCTCGGCGGGAACGCCGATGTCGACAAGAATGTCGAGTGGTCCGAGTATAGCGCGAGATCGGGGAGATGTCAGAACAGGAGTTTTCTCAACCTCTGGGTTGGACAGGCGAAAGTCAGTTACCGATAACTTTTATCAGGAAGTAGCGTAGCCCTCTCTACGTGCATAAAATGCGCATCTCGCGGAACTGGCGCGCGGCGAATTGCTGCCCACCTCACCTGGCCTAGTCTTCCAGGGTTGGCAACGTCTGCAGGATTTGAGAAGCCTTGGGTTGATTGAGTGCCAGATCGTCTCTGCGAATTTTTCCGTCTCGGAAGACAATGACGCGTTTTGCGAACTGCGCTATGTCTTGTTCGTGGGTAACCAGAACAATCGTCAGCCCTTTCTCGTTTAGGTTTTGAAGAATCTCCATAATCTCAACCGAGGTACGGCTATCTAAGTTTCCCGTAGGCTCGTCGGCCAGCAGGATCGCTGGGCGATTTACCAAAGCGCGCGCAACGGCTACCCGCTGTTGCTGGCCCCCGGACATCTGCGAAGGAAAGTGCTGAGCGCGGTCGGTTAGTCCGACCATCGCGAGTGCCTCCAGAGCACGTTTTCCCCGCTCGGCTTTATCAATCTTTGTGTATAGCGTGGGCAGTTCCGTGTTTTCGAGGGCGGTGGTGCGTGGGAGCAAATTAAAGCCCTGGAAAACGAAACCAATTTTCTGATTCCGAATTAGAGCTAGAGCCTTCTTGTCATGCTTGGATACGTCAATTCCTTCAAGCAGGTAGCGTCCCGAGCTAGGGCGATCAAGACAACCAAGCATGTTCATGAAAGTCGACTTGCCACTGCCACTCGCTCCCATGATTGCCACGAACTCGCCGCGCTCAATTTCAAGACTGACGCCGCGAAGAGCGTGGACGCGTGTTTCCCCCAGTTCATAGTATTTGTGCACCTCTTCGACGCGCAGAACCGCGCCCACCGCCGCGCTGCTTGACGTCGCTTCGGCTTGATTGACTGTCGGAATTGATTCCATGGATTTGTTTCGAGTGGCTGCCCGTTACCGCCGCAGCCCGCCCAATACCTGAGATTTGGCTGCTACCGATCTAATAATGACGTCGTCCCCTTGCTGGAGCTGCCCTTTTAGAACCGTGGTTACTTCCGTATACGCATGATCCGTGATTCCAATAGAAACCTTAACTGGTTCCATTGTGTTATCGGGATGGAGCTTCCAAACAACGGCAGTATCTGGCTTTGGTGCCCGGGGCGCATTTTGAGTTGCTGTAGGAGCTTGCACCCCATTGGCGGCTCCGATCGGTTCATCAGCCGCCGGTCTTTCTTGGCCCCCTTCGATCCCGTACTTTTTATAAATTGCGAGAATCTCTTCCGGTGTCATCGGCGGTTTGTACCGCAAGGCCGTGTTAGGCAGCTCCAAAGCATTCTCGACAGTCGCCACGGGAATGGTCACGTATGCCGTCATCCCTGGGAATAGCTTCAACTCCGGGTTTGCGAATTCAATGATCGTGTCGTAGGTGACTACGCTTTGAACGGTAGTTGCGTTCATCCGCACCTGGCTTACAACGCCGTGAAAGGTGTCCTTCGGGTAGGCGTCCACCTTGAACGTTACTGGTTTTCCGATCTTGATGTTGCCGACATCTGATTCGTCAGTCTTGGCATAGACCCACATTTTCTTCAGGTCTTGCGCGATCGTAAAAATCGTTGGCGCTTGCAACGAAGCCGCGACAGTTTGTCCCACGTCCACATTACGTGCTACGACGGTGCCGTCGATGGGAGATCGAATCACCGTATAATCCAGATTTGTTTGTGCCACTGCTACAGCAGCCTCCTTTTGACTGACCTGCGCTTCGGCCTGCGTGACATTGGCCGCCGCTGCTCCCACGGAAGCATTAGCCGAGTCATAGTTGGATTTGGCGAGATCCAGCTGCTGCTGGCTCATAACGCCGTCCTTGGTCAAACGAACCGCGCGATCGTAGTCTGCCTTGGTCTGCACCAATCCCGCCTTCGCTTTTTCGAGGTTGGCGCGTGAGGCCACAAGGTTGGCTTTGGCGTTTTCCAAATCCGCAGCGGCTTGCAGTAGCGCGCCTTTGAACAGAGCGGGGTCGATGAGCGCGACCACGTCACCTTTGTGAACCCGGGAATTGAAATCCGCATTCAGTTTGGCAATCGTCCCGGAAACCTGCGATCCCACCTGGACGGTGATGACTGCGTTGATTGTTCCAGTCGCTTCCACGACATCGTCGATCTCACCGCGTTCCACTCTCGCAGTGAAGTGCTGTGCTTGTGCGTTGCGATTCAGTCCGAATGCGACGGCCAGCACAACAACTACCACAACGCCCGCTAAGATCAGCCACCGACTTCTAATCTTCATGTTCCATCCCTGGAATCAAGACTCGCAGATGCTTCACTCGTAACGTAGTGCTTCTATGGGATCCAGCCGAGAAGCCTTTCGTGCCGGGTAGTAGCCAAAAAACACACCGACGGCAACCGAAAATACGGCGGCAACCGAAATTGCCTCAAAGGACATTTCGATGGGCCAATGAAGCGTCTGACCAACCATATAGGATCCGATAATCCCAAAGACGACCCCCGCGGCCCCTCCAACCAGGCTAAGCATGATTGACTCACCGAGAAACTGGAGCTGAATCGCTTCTTCGGTGGCTCCAACCGCTACTCGCACACCGATCTCACGGGTACGCTCCGTGACGGAAACAAGCATCACATTCATGATGCCGATTCCTCCGACAATTAGTGAGACCGACGCAATGGCGATCAGCAGGATGGTGAGAGTCTTGCTGGCGTCGAGCTGTGCCTGGATGATGTCCTCTGGATTGCGAATGTTGAAGTCATCTTCTTCCTCAGGACGCAGATGATGGCGATCCCGCAGCACCGCGGTTGCTTCCTGTCCGGCTATCTTGACGGCGTCTTGTGACACCGCCGAGCACAGGATGTCATCGAGCCAGGTGATTCCTTTGATCTTCTTCTGAGCCGTAGTGTACGGCAGGATGATCGTATCGTCCTGGTCTTGACCGGAAAGCGAGAGTCCTTTTGGATGGAGCGTAGCTACGACCTTACAGGGGAGACCATTCACGCGGATTACCTTTCCGACCGCGTCCTCGACACCGAAAAGCTGATCCCGCACTGTACGGCCAATTACGCATACATCTGCGGCTCGATCCACATCCTCCTGCGAGAATATAGCCCCCTGGTCTACATCCCAGCGCTTTATCTCGAAATATTCGGGTGAAACGCCCCGATAGGACGTATGCCAGTTCTGATTGCCAAAGATCACCTGAACCGGATCGTCGACGTTCGGCGATACGCTCTTGATGAGTGAAATCTGGTTCTTAATGGCAACCGCATCGGCCATGACCAGTGTCTTTGTGTCGTGCGTGCCTGTGCGCACCCCGTTGACCGCACGACCCCCTGCTTCAATCCATACAAAATTATCTCCTAGATTGTTCAGCTGCTGCTCGACCCGGACCTGTCCAGCTTTCCCGATGGCCACGACGCAAATGACCGCAGCGATACCAATGGTGATTCCCAGAACGGTCAAGATGCTGCGCATCTTGTTTCTGAGGAGCGCCACCAGGGCGGATTGAAATAGAGCCGCGTAATTCACAAATTCTCCTTGCACTACTCGTTCAATCCATACGCCAAGGCGAACGTTCAGGCCACTGTCGCAAGGCATCGGTGGCCCAAGCGGTCGTCTTGTCCGCATGGCATCCCGTGCAGGGATTCGGGATTTTGTATTTGTCGGTCATCGCTGGCGTTATGAATCGAAATGTATGCGATCGTACCTTCACTTCGGCGATCGTCGTCTCGATTTTCGGCATATGACAAGCGGTGCATTGGCTTCCTGAGGACCCTTTTTTGTGATGGGTATGCTCTTCGATGGTAGCAGTGCGTGGACCGTCCAGTGAAAGCGGGCCATGGCAATCCATGCAGAGCTGGTCGGCTGGTTTGCGTAACTGCGCATAGTTGTCTGTGCCGTGTACGTCATGGCAACTGAAGCAGGTCACACCGCGACGATACATTACGCTTTGAACGAAATCATTTCCTTGCATTCGGTTCTTGTGTGCAGTGCCGTCCGGAAAATGCGTGAAAGTAAGCTGCCCCAAGGTGCTCTCTTCGAGGTGCCAGTAGTCTTGCAGTTTTGAGCCCACCTGGAATCCGACAGGCCAATCGTAATATTTTCCTTCGATGGGACTCGTAAGAGGACGGCCTTGCGAATGGCACTGGATGCATGTATCGCTGGCTTGAACGTAATCCATTCGTGCGGGATTCAGAATATTTCCACGCGACGGATGTTCGACGTGCTCGCTTCCAGGACCGTGACACTTTTCGCAGCCGACATTCCACTCGGCGACCTGCTTGGTGTGGACGTTGTAATCAACCGAGTGGCAACCGTCGCAAGTCGGACCGGTTGGACGTTTCCTATTGTCAGGAAGATAGAACGGCTCCCACCAATCGGTTCCATGGGCCACGAAGTAAGGACGCCAAACGTGATTCGTGATGTCCCATTGTGCTGGCTCGGGAAAATAGTCGTCGCCAATCTTTGTGAAATAACGCTGCTTCCAGATGCTCCCGTAAACGAACGCTACTTGGTCTTTCGTGAATTTCGCAATGGTATTGGTCGCAAGATCAGGAATAATGGCCTCGGGATGCTCCCGAGGGTCTCGGACAACATTCGCCATCGGCGTTCTCTTCCAGTGCTCGTAGATTTCTTGGTGGCATTTCTTGCAGGATTGCGAACCGACGAAGTGCGCCGTATTCGTGGTGGATGCTTGTTGCCTCTGCTCTTCAGTGGTTGGCTGGCGAAGGTTACGTATGAAGAGAACGAGCTTCCAGCTATCATCACTTTGCTCATCGTGCGGCCTTGCCCAACCCGGCATTCCTGTAAGCCGCACGCCACTGCGAATGATGTAGCGAAGTTGACCGTCCGTAAGACTTTGTGTCAACGGCAATCGCAAATCGGGGACTTTGGGATATAGGTTGCGGCCAACGTCCGTTTCCCCAACACCGTCCAGCCCGTGACATACGGCACAGCGCGCCGTGAAAATGTCTCTCGCCTCGCTCAAGAGCTTAGGCGTGGGTTTCCAAGGATTTTGTTCAAGCCGTGCCTTTGTTGGGATGGAGAAATTTCTTGCCGCTCGCGCAATGAGCTTTTCGACAGCGGATGGTTCTGCGGCGGCACTGAATCCTCGGCTGATGGAAACTCCAGCATAAGCAATCGCCGCTAAAATTGCGGCGCCAAGCAGAATCCAAATCCACGCCATTCGATTCATGCTTGTCCTTATACCTTAAACTTCCGCCCGTCGTGAGTGTCCTTCATTCAACCTAAACGTCCGATTAAAAGCGAAAACATCCAAGTCCTTTTCATCTCGTCTGATTAGGCGTGCGTTGCCGGAAACGGACCCCCTACAATCTCTACTACCGTCTATAGTTTCCGTCGTGACTGGTGATACCATGCAGCGTCCTGTTCGTTGATCGCCGGAGGTTTGCGTGAAATCGTTTCGCCAGCCAGTCTTTTGCGTTCTCTTTGTCTCGATTCTCATCTTTTCCGCTTCTCTTGTCTCGCAGGCTCAGCAAGTCGATCCCAAAACCTACGACGGCATGAAGTGGCGACTCATCGGCCCATTTCGCGGCGGCCGCGTTATCACCGTCGCTGGCGTTCCCAGCCAGCCGTACACCTATTATTTCGGCGCGGTCAGCGGCGGTGTCTGGAAAACCACCGATGGCGGCATCTCTTGGGACCCTCTCTTTGATAAGCAAACCACCTCCTCTATCGGCGCTATCGCGGTGGCCGACTCCGATCCCAACGTAATCTACGCAGGTTCTGGCGAAGCTTGCATCCGCGGAAACATCTCTTTTGGGGATGGCGTTTACAAATCGACGGATGCTGGAAAAATTTGGACAAACGTGGGCCTCAAAGACACACGCCACATCGGCGCAGTAATCATCCATCCGACAAATCCCGACATTGTATTCGTCGCAGCGCTAGGCCACGCCTACGGCCCCAACCCGGACCGCGGCATCTACCGCACGCGCGACGGCGGCAAAACGTGGGAAAAAGTTCTCTACCTCGATGATCGCACCGGCGGCGTCGATATCGTTTTCGATCCCCACAATCCCCACGTGCTTTTCGCCGCAATGTGGGAAGGCTGGCGCACGCCGTGGACCCTCAACAGCGGCGGCGCGAAAGACGGCCTCTATCGTTCGGGCGATGACGGCACAACCTGGAAGCGCATCGAAGGCAACGGCATGCCCGAGGGCACGCTCGGGCGCATTAGTGTCGCGGTTTCCGGCGCCGATTCTAACGTCGTTTACGCGCTCATCGAAGCCAAAAAAGGCGGCCTCTACCGCAGCGACGATGGCGGCGTAAAGTGGTCGCTCATCACCGACGACCACCGCTTCACCCAGCGCGCCTGGTATTTCACGCACGTCTGGGCCGATCCCAAAAATGTCAACGGCGTTTACATCGCCAACACCGGCCTCTACGGTTCTACCGATGGCGGCAAATCCTTCGAACGCATCAACGCGCCTCACGGCGATCATCACGCACTGTGGATCGATCCCAACAACACCAATCGCATGATCAACGGCAACGACGGCGGCGCCACCATCAGCGTCGACGGTGGAAAAAATTGGACTACCCAGGATAACCAACCAACCGCGCAGTTCTACCACGTCGCCGCCGACAACGATTTTCAATATCGCGTCTACGGCTCACAGCAAGACAACTCTTCCATCGGCATTCGCACGCGCAGCGACCACGGCGCGATTCTCTCAGGCGATTGGGACGCCGTCGGCGGCGGCGAAAGCGGCTACATCGTTCCCGACCCGCGCGATTCGAACATCATCTACGCCGACGACGAAGGCCCGATCTTCACGCGCTTCGATCGCCGCACCAGCCAAGCGCAAAGCATTGAGGAATGGCCCGAAGATCCCAACGGCTACGCCGCCGCCCTCCAAAAATACCGCTATACCTGGACGATGCCCATCGTGATTTCCTCGCACAATCCCGATGTCATCTACCACACCGCGCAGTACGTCTTCCGCTCGACGGATGCCGGTCGCACCTGGGCCACCATCAGCAGCGACCTCACTCGCAACGACAAATCCAAGCAACAAGATTCCGGCGGCCCGCTCACCAAAGATCAGTACACCGTCGAATATTACGACGTGATTTTCAGTCTCGCGGAATCGCCCAAACAGGAAGGCGAACTTTGGGCCGGCACCGATGACGGCCTAGTCCAATTGACGCGCGATGGCGGAAAAAATTGGGAAAAAGTCACGCCTAAGGATGTGCCCGAATGGGCGATGATTAGCCTCATCGAGCCATCTCCGTTCGATGCCGCTACCGCCTACATCGCCGTCGATGGCCACAAGCTCGACAATTTCAAGCCCTATATTTTCAAGACGAGCGATTACGGCAAAACGTGGACAAAGACGGTGACGGGCCTGCCAGACAATATTTATGTCCACGCGGTCCGCGAAGATCCCAAACGCAAAGGCCTGCTCTACGCCGGCACCGAAACCGGCATCTATGTTTCCTTCAATGATGGTGCTAACTGGCAGCCTCTGCAGCTCAATCTGCCGGTGACGCCGGTCCACGACATGATCATTCACGATGACGCTCTCGTCGTTGCGACGCACGGCCGTTCCTTCTGGGTCCTTGACGACCTCAGCCCCCTCCGGCAAGCCGCCGCGACCATTGCCGCCGAAGACGCGCATCTCTTCACTCCCAACACCGCCTTTCGCACGCGTGAAGGCCACATGAATCCGCGCCGCTATCCCATTGGCGAAAATCCGCAATCCGGCGCAATTCTTTATTACTACCTGAAAGACGCCCCCAAAGATCCCGCCAAGCTCGAACTTCTGGACGCCAGTGGCAAAGTCATCCGCTCTTACTCCAGCGAAGAAAAGAAAACCGACACCGGCCCCGATGAAGGCGAACGCGATCTTCCCGTCGAACACATTCCCGTTAAACCCGGCCTCAATCTTTTCATTTGGGATCTGCGCTATGAACAACCAACAAAGGTTCCCGGCCTGATTTACGATGCGGGCGAGCCGGCTGGCCCGCTAGCTCTCGCGGGAAAATATCAAGCGCGTCTAACCGTGGCTGGAAAATCCCAGACCGCCCAATTCGAGGTGAAGATGGATCCTCGAGTCCAAACGTCAGCGGACGATCTGCAGAAACAATTCGATCTAATGCAAAAAATGAGCCAGCGCCAAGATCAAATGAACAAAACGGTAATTGCCATTCGCGATTTGCGCACGCAGTTACAAGCGCTGGAAAAGCGCATCGGTGCAAGCGACGAATCCAAGCCTCTGGTTGCCGCATCCACCGATCTCCGCAAGAAAATCAGCGCGATTGAAGAGGAATTGGTGCAGGTAAATTCCAAATCCAGCGAAGACCAAGCCAACTACCCCACAATGCTCAACAGCAAACTCGGCCACTTGCAATCCCTAGTCGACAGCGCCGACGCCGCTCCCACCGCCGCAGAATCCGCCGTTTTCACCGACCTCGATCAACGCCTCGAAGCTCAGCTAACGAAATGGCGCGAGATCCTTTCGAAGGATCTGCCGGCGCTCAACGATGCGATGCGCAAAAACAACGTCCCGCTGGTCGCGCCTTCACCAGGTGCCGTGCATTAAAGCCAACGCCCGGATATTTGGCTTATTTGTAATGCGCCAGGAATAGGATTTGTCCGGAAGTCTTTGAAATCTTGACCTCAGCTGTGCCGCCCGCACACTGCGGCGTGCCACAATGCAGGGTGCCTCCAACCGTCCAGACATCGCCGTCCAGTTTTGCTTTGAACGGGCGCTCGGACGCAATCTTCTTTTCTCCGTAGACAGGAATCAGCACCGCTTCAGCGATTTTCGCTGCCGTTTCCGCATTAGGCACAAATCCGGCGCGAGGTCCGACAGACAGTTCATCTTCGGCCTGAGGATACGCAGTTGCAACTGTGGCCGTCAGGAGCAACGCTGCGAGGAGCGTATTTTCCATAGTCCTCACCATCCGCGAATGAAGCTCGTAGCAACAACTCACTACTGAAACGCCGCGCCAATCCTTTTCCCCCAATGCGCCAGCGCCTTCAACGACTTCGTATCTGTGGGATCCAGATGCAAAGGCGTCACCGACACGTCCCCATCAAAAATCGCCGCATAATCCGTATCCGGCTCGATGTCCTTGTCCAGCTTCTGTTCGTACAACCAAAAATAGGTTCGTCCGCGCGGATCTTTGCCTTCCCACAACTGATTCCGCGTAATTTTCTTTGACTGCCGCGTGAACTTCACGCCGCCACTCCACGGCTCCGGGACATTCACATTAAGCAGCACTTGGTCCGGCAATCCTTCCTTTAAGATTAGTTCCGCCGCTGCTCGTGCCACCCGCGCCGCCGGCTCAAAGTTCACCTTCTCGCCCCTTGAACACAACGACATCGCTACCGCCGGCATATGATGCAAAGCCGCCTCCCGCGCCGCTCCGACGGTCCCCGAGTAATACGCGTTCTCTCCCAAATTCGCCCCGTGATTAATTCCCGAAACCACCAAATCCACTTTCTCCGTCAGCAATTTGTGCAGCGCCACAATCACGCAATCTGCCGGCGTCCCATCGACCGCCCACTCCCGCTCCGCAACGGCGTGGCAAATAATCGGCTGCCGCAAAGTCAGAGACTGCGCCTTCCCGCTCTGCTCGTTGCTGGGCGCCACGATGCTCACGTCGGCAAATCCCCTAAACGCCGCCGCCAGCACGCGCAACCCTTCCGCGTGAATCCCATCGTCATTGGTCAAAAGTATGTGAGGCATGAATCGTTTTGGCAGGACCCGGAGAGAAATGGTCGGGACGACTGGATTTGAACCAGCGACCTCACCCACCCCAAGGGTGCGCGATACCAGGCTTCGCTACGTCCCGACCGAAAGCAATGCGAAGTGGGCTTTACAGCTTTATCAGGCTATCACTTGCGTTCAAGAAGCGTCAAGAAAGCGCGCAAAGTGTCGCGCAGGTCTAACAACATCTTCCTGCTCAGAAGCTGCGCCGTTCCCTCAGCAGCCGCACTGCTGGTCGGACCGCCGCCAGCACTAGCGACGCCCGAGCCCTCGCCGTCTTCATTCTGCTCGCGCAAATGTCTCCGCGCACCCGCAATCGTAAATCCCTCGTCATACAGCAGCCGCTTAATCCGCAGGACCATCTCCACATCTTCCTGACGGTAAAGCCGGTGCCCGCTCGGACTCTTCACCGGCTCCAGCATGGGAAACTCCGTCTCCCAATACCGCAAAACAAACGGCTTCAAAGCCGTCAGCCGGCTAACCTCGCCGATCCGATAAAAATCCTTATCAATGGTTGTCTGCGTCGCGGTCGCGGTGCTCGGCATATCCAATTCCAATCAGAGGGGGACGCCGCTATCCTAGCAGTTTGTAGCGAAATCCTGTAGGGGAAGGGCTTGCTCCTCCCGATGTTTTGCGACAAGTCCCGCCCGCGTAAGCCGAAACTCTCTCTCGCTCTAAGTTCATTCCTCGTCCTTGTTCTTCCGCGGTCGCGGCTCGCGTTTCCGCAAACGCTGCACAAAGCGTACCGGCGCCCCAAGAAACTCATACTTCGAGCGCAGCTGATTCTCCAGAAAGCGCTCGTAGCTGAAGTGCATCGGCTCTTTCTGATTCGTAAAAAGCAAAAACGTCGGCGGGGCCGTCTTCGCCTGCGTAATGTAATAAATCCGCACCGGCCGCGCTTTGGGCGTAGTTCCGCGCTGCAAATCCACGTCTTCTTTCAACCACCGGTTCAATTCCGGCGTGGCAATATGTCTCCGCCGTGCCGCCGCCACTTGATCGATCAAGGGAAAAAGCTTCCCTGCGCGTTCACCAGTCTTTGCCGAAAGAAAAACAATCGGTGCATAGCTCAAGAACTTCAGCTTTCCTCGAATCATTTTCTCGTAATCGAAGGCAAGCCTCTCCGGATTGAAATCCTCCGGCCGATGCCGCTCCCCGGCAGGCCGCTTGGACTTGCCCTTCGCGCTGTCCGCATCGCGTGAAGCAGCATTCCGCGCCGCAATCACCGCCAAATCCCATTTGTTAATCACGATGATGACCGATCGACCGGATTCTTCCGCGTAGCTGGCAATCTGCGCGTCGCCCTGCGTCACTCCCTGCTCACCATCCACCACCAGCAGCGCCACGTCGCACCGCTCCAACCCGCGCCGCGCCATCACCACGCTCAATTTTTCCGCCACCAGAGTCGTCTTGGCCTTGCGCCGAATCCCCGCCGTATCCACAAACCGGTACGTCTTCCCCTCGCGCGAAACCTCCGTGTCCACGTTGTCCATCGTTGTTCCCGGAATCGGCGACACAATCGACCGCTCTTCTCCCGCCATCCGGTTCAGCAAAGTAGACTTGCCAACATTCGGCCGCCCAATGATCGCTACTTCGACGGCATCCTCTTTCGCCACTTCCTCTTCGGACTCAACGGCATCCACCTCTGCCAGCGCCGCGTCCAGCAAATCATCCACGCCCGTCCCATGCTCCGCCGCAATCGGAAACACCGGCGCGCCCAGCGAATGAAACACCGCAGCATTCACTTCCTGCGAAACCGCATCCACCTTGTTCACCGCCACCACAAACGGCTTGCCAGTCGTCCGCAACAGCCGTGCGAGCTCTTGATCCAAGGGCGTGACGCCTGCCTGGCTGTCCACCACCAAAACCAGCAGGGCCGCTTTCTTAATCGCCACGTGCGCTTGCCGCAAGATTTCCGTAGGGATCAACGCCTTGTCGTCGGGAACAATTCCACCCGTGTCCACAATTTCGAGCGCTTTCCCGCGCCATTCCGCCTTCCCATAAATCCGGTCACGCGTAATCCCCGGCTCGTTCGTCACAATCGAGCGCCGCGTCCCCGTCAGCCGGTTAAAAAGCGTGGATTTGCCCACATTGGGACGCCCCAAAATCACCAGCGATGGAAGTATTTGCGTCATGTTGTGAAAGCGGCGGGCGGACAATCGAGAACCGCAACAGCGCTGCAACCTTCCACTCTACCGCATCCAGCCCGTTTCCGCTCGATTCTGCCTATCCCTGCACTCGTCCGTCTGCCACCAATCCTTCTGAACGAGCGCCGCAAATGCAGCGGCCCAGCCGCCTTCCCCACAAAAAAGAAGCGTCCCGGTTCACACCGGGACGCTTCGGTGAATTGTTTGTCGAGCCGTCGCGGAAGATTCTTTCTAGAAAATGATCTTCGCCACAAGCTGCGCGTTTCGAGGTTCGCCAGGCCCGATGCCAGGAGCGCCGTTGAAATCGCCGATGGTATCGGTCACGAAGCCACCGGGGCCCACGGACCCTGCGCCAGAGGCGAGGTTAATCCGGTTGAACATATTAAAGATTTCGCCGCGCAACTGCAGCCTGAGGCGTTCCCTGATCTGGAAGTTTTTGAAGATGGAGAAATCCACATCCGCGAAGCCGGGGCCGTAATACTTGTTTCGCGAAAGGTCCCCGAGCGGATCGGTTGGCCCCGTGCAGCCGGTTGCGCCAGGCACGCAGAAGACGGCCGGGTTAACCCACTGTTCGCCTCCATTGGCTTGCGAGAACGTATGGGAGACTCCAGCGAATGGATTTCCCGTGATGTCCAGACCAGGACGGTTCGTGTTGCCGGTGATATTGAACGGCTGCCCTCCGTGGAACACCAAGAGGCTGCTAAGCTGCCAGTCATTGAGAATGTACCTGGTCCAGTTTGTTGCAGCAGCGACTTTCGGCACGTCGTAGACGAAGCTCGCCGTGAAGCTGTTTCGCGTATCGTAATCGCCGCTCCCGTATTCCGCCTTCAGATTCGTGCTGTCCAGAGGAATAACCCCGCGGTATTCGCTCACCGTATCCAATTCATGCCCCCACGTGTAGGACATTTGCGAAGTCAGTCCATGCCACGATCGGAGCTTGAATGTGGTTTGTAGGGAATTGTAGTTGGAGTCGCCAACGCTATTCAGCTGGTTGATATCCCCGAAGTTTGGATATTCCGAAAAGAACGGACGCGACGCCTGCAATTGCGCCGGCGTCAGAAGCGAGTTGGCAGCATCCACGAGCGGGATCTGGTTGATGTTTTGCATCACCGATAGCTTGTGCGCCGAGCTTCCCACATAGCCGATCTGGAAAATTCCAGCGTTACCGAGGCTCTTCTCGATCTGCAGGTTGTAGTTGAAAATATAAGGAGCCCGGAAATTCTGGCCCACGGAATAGATTCCGTAAATGTTGGCTCCGCATCCATTTCCCGTCGGGCAAGTGGTCACGCCAGGATAAATCGAGTTCGTTGCATTGGGGGTAACCCCGTCCGGACAGGTCGACTGTTGCACCGCATTCCAGTTATACCCGCCGGCCGCGTCGAATCCGCAAATCGGTTGAGTGTAGAGAGAAACCGGCTTGGGTCCGGCAGGATTGTCCTCAAGACCATCGGCGGCGCTGTTCGGCGGACGATAATCCAAAAATGGGTTCATGTTGATCTGGTCGTAGAACACACCGATGCCGCCGCGAACAACGAGGTCAGCTTTCGCCGTGGGTTGATACGCGAATCCAAATCGGGGCGCAAAGTTATTCTTGTCAGGAGGAAAAATGGAGTTGATGCCGTTCCCTTGGACAACAAGGCCCTTTCCAGGAATGAAAACCGCCAGGTCCTTGCTGTCGTTATGCAAAGGTCCGAAATATTCCCAGCGGAGACCCAAGTTGACGTTGAGCTTGCGTGTCACTTGCCATTGATCGCTGCCGAAAAAACTGAGGCCGTTTACCGTCACTGTGCGTTCCGCGTTACCCACTGTCAAGCTCGAACTGGAAACGTCGCCGGCAAGGAAATCCGCCAAAGCTAGTGTGTTGAGGCATTGTTGCGTCGGATCATTTGCGGGCAGGCACGTGCCAGCCCATGGCCCCTGGGTTCCGTCAAATACAAATTGCCCGAGCGAGTGACGGTAATAGAACTCATTCACGTGTCCCTGGCGCATTTCGCCGCCGAACCGGAATTGATGCTTTCCTCGGTTGTAGGAAACGATGTCCGCCAGCATTCCCGTGATGTCATTGCGCCCTTCCGGAGGCGTGATGCCAACTTGTTCAAATCCGCCTCCGCTCGGCGGAACAATCGCTATGTTTGGCGCTCCAAGAATGGGTTTGCCGTTAATCAGCGCGTCCGGACTTTGGTCCAAGCCCATTGCGACGGTATCGAAGCTTGAGTTCGCATCGCGGAACGTTTGATTGAAATAGTTCACTCCAAAAAGAATCTGGTTCGTCAGGGTGGGTGTGTAGGCCGAGTTGAGCACCAGCGTGTAGTTTTGCACGTGAATGGGCGCCTTCTCGAAGTAGTACGGCAGGTTCGAACTGGCAACCGCGAGCGCCGTGCTGGTGCCGAGCGGCGCTGTCTGGCTGCCCTGCCCATTAAACATGCGCGCCGAAAGATGGTGCTTCTCATTGAAGTTGTAATCCAGTTTCACCACACCGTTATAGCTGTAACCCGTTGATGGCGACGAGCTGAAGAAATTGCTTACAGTACCAGGCAGATTGAGAATCGAGGCTGTACCGGAGGTAGGCCATAGCCCCGGTGCAGTGCCGGGGTTGGGGCAAGTCGCGCACAGCGCCCCAAGCATATTCTCCGAAATCGTGCTGGGTGCCACGTGGTAGGTGTTCAGCAGCGCCAGAGCATCGTTCACCCAGGCCGTCGAAGGCTCCGTGGCAATGCCTGAAAGGCCGATGATGTACTGCTGCTTCTCGAAACCGAGGAAGTAAAAGAATTTATTCTTGATGATCGGGCCGCCCACTGTGAACCCATAATTTTCGTTCCGCAGCCTGGGAGGTTTGGTGATGCCCTCGGCCGGATCCGGTGCGTAGAAAGGCGACGGGTCCGAGAAAATTTCATTCCGCCAGTAATAATAGGCGGAGCCGTGAATTTCGTTTCCACCAGCTTTCAGAACAAGGTTGACCGTACCGCCAGCATTGCGTCCTGCCTCTGCGCCAGACTGGGTTTGCGCCGAAAACTCGTCAACCGCGTCAATCGGCATAACCACGCCAGCAATTCCCGAGACGCCGCCCTGGTTTACCGCGGGGATGTTATGCCAGAAATCGTTGTTGTCCACTCCGTCGATCTGCCAGTTCATCTGATTTGGCCGCGTGCCATTCAGCGAACCGTATCCTCCCACCGAGTAACCCGAATAGCCTGGTGCGAGCGCGATCAATTGCGTGAAGTCCCGGCCGTTCAGAGGCACATCCTGTACGATCTCGGAGGAGATCGTCGTGCTCTGGGTCTGCGTTGTGGTATCCAGCGTCAGCGCCGCGGCGGAGACTTCCACCGTGGTGGATTGCTGCTGCATAGAGAGCTTGATCGGCAGCGTATAGATCGTGCCTGCCACCACCTCGACTTTGTCTACCGTAAAGGGAGGGAATCCCGATGCGGTGACCGTCACCTTGTAGAGGCCTAGCTGAATGTCTTGAAAGGAAAATTGTCCGTCACTGGTGGTTACCGTATTGTGGTCGATCCCCGTTGCCGTTTCCGTCGCTTTCACTTGAGCGTTTGGGATCACGGCGCCGGATGGATCCGTCACCGTTCCGTTAATGGCCCCGCGGAATGTCTGTGCCTGGCCTGCCAGCGCAATGAGTGCGAGCACTATGGCTGCCGCTCCTGCACGCCAGAAAGCGGATTTAAATCCCCTGGATACCCACTGTCTTTGCGATTGCATAAAAACACCCCTCCTCGTTGTTCTCAATGTCCCTCGGCACTTTTTTTGTGACCACTCCCGGGTTGGCCATCAACTAACACCTTTCCGTAATACTGTGTCCAACCAATCTTTTCGATTTGACAGGGCAAAAGATTCAATACTGTTAATTGAGAAGTTCCCCTATGGTCTCGCCGATGGGACTCATCACTTTCCGCCACAGTGCCCTCGTTAAACTGCTCGCTTGGCCAGCCAGGCCGAGGGTTTCTAGGGACAAGTCAGGTCCGTACTCCGGACACTAATGCACCTGCCGGCCGGGTGCTCGATCCGTCGCCGGGCGGCTTTCTAGCAAGCCCGGCGGCCGATATTGCTGGCCCCCCTGGCCCTAAGCGCCATTTCTGGTAGAGTGCTGAGCAGAGACGAGATAGCCCCGGGCTGCAATATTGCGATTTGTTAAGATCGTGTAAGTTTTAGGGGCTTCCCTGCGTACTAGTCTATGGAACCGCTGAGACCAGGCCCGATGAGCGTGCCGGGAATGACGGAGACCACGGAGGCAGTTGCCCGGGCTCGCGCAGGGGATGCCGAAGCCTGGGGTGAGCTTTACCGGGACTTTGCCCCGGCTATCTTCCGGTTTTGCAGGAGGGCTCTGCCGACCCGGGAAGATGCCGAAGATGCCACCATGGAGATATTCATGAAGTTGCGGGACAAGCTGAGCCAGTACGACGAGACGCGCTCCTTTTCCGCATGGCTTTACAGGGTAGCTGCCAACCACTGCTGGGACATTCTGCGGCGCCGCAAAATCCGCCAGGACAAAGAGACCGAAGACGTGGAAGATCTGCCGCTGGAGCACCCGGACCCCAGCCAATTGGACAAGCTGATCGAACAGAAGACCAGCGAGGAAGTGCGCCACGCTCTCCAGAAGCTGGGCGCTCGTGCGCGTATGGCGCTGGTCTTGCGCTACTACTCCGATATGAGTTATGACGAAATCGCCGATGCGCTCGGCGTGCGGCGCGCTTTTGTGGGCGTCGTGCTGCTGCGTGCGCGGCATGAACTGCGGCAGGCGCTGGAGGGAAAGAGTGCGCTGGCTGCGGGAGGGACCTCGTGAGCGAACCTGCTAACCCGGTATCGCCGGAAGGACCGGGTGGGACGTTGGACCATCTGGATGAGATAACTTGCCTGCTCTATGCGGAGCGCCAGCTGGACCGCGCCCGCGCACAGGCTGTCTCCGCACACGCGCAGGATTGCGCGGCTTGCCGCACTTTGCTGAAGGCCCTCGAACGGGAGTCGCGGCTGCTTACCCGCGCCATGCTGGAAGAAGACGAACCCTTGCCGTCGCGGCTGGCGGAATTTCAGGAGCGCGCGCGGAAGTCTCACCAATGGATATCGGGACTGATTTTCGGTTTGGCGGCAACCGGCGTTTACGCGCTTTACACGAATTTCGTCGAGCCCTGGCAGCAGCGGCTGGAGCAAGCCGGTTTCGGCGGCACGAGCCTTCTGAGCCTGCTTGTTTTTCAAGGCGCCTTTTGGAAAGGATGGCAATCTGTGATCACACTTCTCGAGGTGCTGGCGATGCTGACCGTGGCGGCGTTTGGCCTGGTGATATTCCGGCGACGCCTGCGGCGCGGCTCGGCATTGGCACTGGTGCTTGCGGGATTCTGTGCGGCGCTCGTTTTGCCTCCGCCGGCTGGCGCTACGGAGTTTCGCAAGGGGACGACCGTCGAGGTGCGACAGGATGAAAACATCAAAGGCGACGTCTACATTTCCGGTGAGCGAATTCGCATCGAGGGCACGGTGGACGGGGATGTCTACGCCGGGGGCAAAGACATTGATATCGATGGGCACGTCACCGGGGACGTGATCAGTGGCTGCCAAGTCATGCGGGTGCGCGGGCGGGTGGACGGCAATGTTCGCGCCGCGGGGAACAACGGGATCATTTCCGGGAGTGTCGGAAGAAGCGTCACTTGGTTTGGCGATTCTGTGACTGTCGATTCGAAAGGAAAAGTTGGTGGAACCGTCTCCATGTTCGGCGGTAATTTGGCGATTGACGGCCAGGTGGGCCGCGACATTCTTTTTTATGGACACGAAGTCGGCGTGAATGGCGAGGTCCAGGGATCCATCTCGGAAAGAGGTGATTCTCTGATCATCGCTTCCACAGGCCAGGTCGGCGGAAGGATTCAGTTCAAGGGCGACCAGCAGGCTAACGTATCTTCCGGGGCGAAACTGGCCTCACCAGTGGAATTTACCCAGAGGGAGCGCAAGTCGGAATACTCAACAGGGCATTACTATGTGTGGCGCGTCATCTGGACGGCGGCCTTCATACTGCTTGGACTCGTATTGTTTTTGCTCCTCCCGAAATTTGCCTCGGAGAGTGTAGCCGCCGGAGAACGCATCGGGGCACCGATTGGGCTGGGTGTGCTGGTTTTCTTTGGAGTGCCGATCGCAGCTGTCCTTGCATGTATTACTGTAGTTGGCATCCCGCTGGGACTGCTCACTCTCGGGCTGTGGTTCTTTGCGATCAATTGCGCGGAGCTTGTGGTTGGTACGGTGATCGGCAATTGGATTTTCGGAAGGACGAGCGACATCTGGGGCCAGATTGGAAGAATGGCGGCGGGCTTCGCGATTGTGCGTATCGTCTACACGCCGATAGCGCCGCTGCATGTGATTGGATTCTTAGTCGCGCTGGGAATATGGCTGTGGGGGATTGGTGCGATCTCCCTGGCGCTCTATAAGCGGCTACAGCCGAAGGTTACTGGCAGCTCCATGGGAGTGCCAGTGGCGGCGGCTTCCTAGCCGCCAAGTACGTCCTGGTAGAGAGTGCGCCAAGGCCAGGCGATTTGGCGGAGCTCGATTTTCCTGACCCGGCGAGCTGAATTTTGAGTCGTTTTGCATTCTCCCTATGCCAACCCCTCCCCCTATTTTTTGTAGCCTCCCTATTTTTCGTAGACGCGGATTCTTGCGGCCTTAAGATCCCCCTTTTGCTCCTAGACTCAGCTTGGGATTTTTTATCTAGGAGGACAGCGCTGCGGGAAAGGGAGCGTTTGGTGAAAAAAACGGGCCGGAGCATCTGAGACGCTCCGGCCCGTTGCCTTTTGCGGAGGCGGGTAAAAGCTTGAACTAATTAGTGTTGGCGAACTTTGGCGGCAAAGAAAACCGGATCCTGCGTGTTCGTATTGTTTTGGAGGTAGAGAGCGCGAATGCCAACTGGCGCTGCGGCCACCAAGCCGCTAGTAGGGAAATCGAGGTTGGTAACGCCGGGCCCCCCTGGCGTGCCGCCGAATGTTTGTACGTCGAAAACGGAAGCTTGCGTGAATCCAAAATATACTGGGAGAGCGGTGATGTTGAATTCAAGGACATTCGTGTTGCTGCCGACTGTGGCGATAAAGCGCGACCAACGCAGTGTAATGGTGTCCACATTGTTGGCAATCGCTGGCGTGGGCGGGGTGGTGCTGTTGTTGGCGGCGGTGAAGGCATTCACGTGGACGGCAACGGACTGGCCCATGTGAATGGCGGTGGTATCGGATCCCACCTGGAAGTTTGTTGTGGGGGTGCCCACGGCCAGGCCCTTCGTGTCGACCCAGAAAGCTGGGCCGCTGCCAGCAGTAGTCAGATTCACAGTCAAGGGAACGCCGATACCGAGGCTGCTGATCAATGAGTTTGAGGCGGCTGGAATGATGTCTGTGATGACGATATCAAATTGCGTCGAAGAGGGTATGGATATGACCGTTCCCTCGACGGTGTCGACTGTGGGGCTAGCCAAGAGGGGCTCGATTTCCTGGATCGTGAAGGTTCCATCGGAATTGAGAACGGCGTCCATGCTTGCGGCTTCCCCTGTGGAGCTGGTGAAACAAGTGGAAAGCGAGGTTGGGGAGTTGTTGCAGAGGGTGTTAGTCGGATCGATGTTGTAATTCGTGCTCGAATTGCTCAAGGCCGTAATCGAGGCGCGATTCAGGCTAGGAGCCGGGGCGATCGTGACCGATGTGCCGCTAATCGTGGCGATCCCGGTGAAATCCTCGATGAGTTCAAGCTGGCCAGTCGTGGTCAGATTTGGATCCCGGGGAAGAGCGAAAGTGGTGACGACAGGGGTGGCGACGGAATTGGTGAAATTAAGGGACAGAGCGGTGCCAGTAAGAGTAATCAAGTTCGACAGATTGACATCGATGCCCAAACCGGTGTTGCTGTTAATGGCTAGCGAGGTGGTGATTGTGGAAGTAAAGGGGCCGGAAAACGAAGCAAAGCAGACAGTACCCGTGAGGCATGTCTGGCTCAAGCCAGTAATCGAAGCGCCTGTACCATTATAAAAGGCAAGTTGAGCACTAAGGAAGGTGACGGCGATGGATGTATAGGTCCCCGTCGGGAGTGTCGCGACCGTGCCCAAAAAGGCAGAATCGGATTGGAGACGGGCCAGGTCAAACGAGTAGCCGGTACCGTTATTAATGTTGAAGGTGGTTGCGGTCCCCGATGAAGGAGTCAAGGTGATGGCAGTAGGCACAACCTTAAAACTCAGAAGTCCAAGGGTCGCGGGAGGAGTGTCGGCGACCATTACAAAGCTCACGTTGGCCGTGGTAGTGCCTCCACCATCGCCACCCCCGCCGTTGCCACTGCCTGGGAACTCGTGATAGCACGAGCATAAGGAGAGACACGCTAGCAGAGTCAAGAAAGGAAAGGCTTTATAAGATTTCATTAGGCACCCCGCGCCGTACAGACTTGGTCCTCACGCCAGGAAACCCATCCCCATTCCGTGGCAACCTTCAATGTAACGCCAGCAGGGGAGGAATGGGGACTGTCCAAAGGTACGGAGGTGCCCAAGTGTTAACCCGCCGAGAGCCGTTTTGGTCCTGTCGCCGCAAGCCAATTATCGGATGGACCGCAAGTCGAAATCGGTCGAGACGTGCTGGCCGTCGGGCGTGTCGATGAGGATGGTCAGGTCCGAGGAATCGATTTTGGAGGGAGTGAACTCCACAACGATTTGCTCTCCATTGGGGGGCAGATACCCCATTATTGCAGCAGGTTCCTGGTAGGGAGAACGCTTGACGGAGAGAGGAACAATCTCCTTTTTGTGCTGAGTGATCTTAAATCTTATGACATTTTGGGGCGCGTTCTGCTGGTAGCAAATCTCCAGATAAACGAGAAATGCAGCAGGCTTGCCGTAGAAATCGGCCACTGCGTCTTGCGCACTGTAGTTGACTGACTTTCCCGCAAATTGTGCTACCTGAAGAAATGGAGTCTCGATCCTCGCTTGTGAGGTACAGGTTCCTTGTTTGAGCTCCGGAATCGAACCCACATACTTCACAAGGAGGTCAGGTTTTAGTCCGCCATTGCGCGCTCCGAGGAAATAGGCGTCGCGGATGGAGTATTCCGTAAGAGGCACGTCGTAGGCGCAGGCGGGAATCGCGAGGGCAAACGAGAGAAGTACAGCGCCGGTTGCGGGCCAAGTTTTGAACATCGCCCTGCTACAGATATAAGACGTTCACGTCCCTGGGACAGTTACTGCAAAATCCGATTCGAAGCATAGCACCTTGCCGCGCGAGTGTGACGGACGAGGGGCAACGAGGGACTGTGTTATCGTTACGCATTCGAGAGTTGTGATGGAAGGGATAAGTGCGCTTGGCGAAACGGGCTGCCAAAACGAAATACGTTCCGGAGAACGATGCGGCCGGGGATGACCTGACGCTGCCGGAGCGGGGAGACGTGCCTTTTGAGGATGATCCGACGGTGGCTCGGGCGGACGCGGAGGAGTTGGAAGACGGAGGGAGGGGCAAGCCCCTCCCCAATGGGGCCGCCCAGGGGAAGAACGCGGCGGAAGAGCACTCGACCGAGAAGCCGTCGATGCGGGATGTGTTCGGGCCGGGGGGATTTTTGGAACGGTGCATGATTGGGGGATACGAACACCGGCGCGGGCAGTTGGAAATGGCGGAGATGGTGCACGACGCGTTCGAAAAGCATCACCACGCGATTTTGGAGGCGGGAACGGGAACGGGGAAGACGCTGGCGTATTTGGTGCCGGCGATTTGCAGCGGGCGGCGCGTGGTGATTTCTACGGCGACGAAATCCCTGCAGGAGCAGCTTTTTCAGAAGGATATTCCGTTTTTGCAGAAGCACTTTGCGCCGAATTTGAAAGTGGCGGTGATGAAGGGGCGGTCGAATTTTTTGTGCGTGGAGAAAGTGAATCAGATGGCGGACCAGGCGCTTTTGAAGGGGATGGACGAACTGGACGCGTTTCAGCAGATCAAGCAATGGGCGAAGTTGACGGAGACGGGGGACCGGGCGGAGCTTACGTTTTTGCCGGATGATTCGGATTTGTGGTCGCGGCTGGACGCGCGGCGGGATACGTGTTCGGGGCAGAAGTGTCCTTCGTTTAATCCTTGTTTTGTGACGGGAATGCACCAGCGGGCGAAGGACGCGGACCTGATTATCGTGAATCATCATTTGTTTTTTGCGGATTTGGCTTTGAAGCAGGACGATTTTGGGAGCATTTTGCCAGAGTACTCCGCGGTTGTGTTTGATGAAGCACATGAGATGGAGGATGTCGCCAGCGACTATTTTGGGCGGCAAATATCGAATTTCCGGTTTGAGGAGTTGGCGAGGGACGCGGACCAGGCTTTGCGGCTTTTGCATTTGGGAACGCCGGGACTTTTGCGGAGGACGCAGCGGATTCGCGAGAGAAGCCGAACGTTTTTTGAGCGGTTTCCGGCGCGGGATGGGCGGTATCCATTTTCGCGGAATGAGCGAGAGGCGTTTTTGGAGCAGAACCGCGAGGCCTACGATGATTTGTCATCCGCGCTGAAGGGATTTGAAACCGAATGCGCGGCGTTGACGCAGAAGCCGGAAGAGATTTTGCGGATCGCGCGAAGGAGCTTCGAGATACGGCAGGAATTGTCGTTTTTGTTCGAGTCGAATGAGAAGAATTTTGTGTACTGGTATGAGCGGCGGAACAAAGGAGTGTTTTTGGCGGCTACGCCGATCGACGTTAGCCAGATTTTGCGGCAAAGACTTTTTGAGCAGTTCGATACGGTCGTTCTGACTTCGGCGACTTTGACGGTAGGGAACCGGTTCGAGTTTATCCGGCACCGGTTGGGGCTGGATCATGCGAAGGAGCGCGGGTTGCCGCCGGAGTTTGATTATCCGGAGCAGGCCATGTTGTATCTGCCGCAGAACATGCCCGATGTGAGACATCCGGCGTATACGGCCAAGGCGGCGGATGAAATTGTAAATTTGCTGGAGACTAGCCAGGGGCGGGCTTTTTGTTTGTTTACGAGCTACTCGCAGATGAATGAACTTTTCGAGCGAGTTAGGGCGCGCGTGCCGTTTCCTTTGCTATTGCAGGGGACTTCCCCGCGGTCGATCTTGCTGGAGAGATTCAAGAACACGCCGGGAGCGGTGCTTTTTGCTACCGCTAGTTTTTGGCAGGGAGTGGATGTTCCGGGGGAGCAGCTTTCCTGCGTGATTGTGGACCGGTTGCCGTTTGCCGTGCCGAGCGATCCGATTGTGGCGGCGCGGGTGGCGGCTTTAGAGGAGGATGGGCGGAATCCGTTTGCGGAATTTCAGGTGCCGCAGGCGGTTTTGGCTTTGAAGCAGGGGTTTGGGCGGTTGATTCGGACGAAGACGGATCGAGGGGTTTTAGCGCTGCTCGATACGAGGATTCAGCGGATGGCGTATGGTAAGATTTTTTTGGAGTCTTTGCCGAAATACAAGATGACTTCGAGTTTGGCGGAGGTTTCTAGGTTTTTGGCGAAGAAAAAGAATTAGGTGAAAGAATTTTACACCGAGGTCGCAGGGGACACAGAGAAGAAGAGGAACATGTTCCAGGTTAGCGTGGAAGAGACATTTTCGGCGGGGCATGCGCTTCGGGGGTACCGGGGGAAGTGCGAGAACGTACATGGGCATAACTATCGCGTGCGCGTGACGCTCGAGGGGCCGGAGTTGGACTCCATTGGCTTGCTCGTGGATTTTACGCGGTTGAAGGCGATTGTTCGGGAGGTTATGGGGCGGTTGGACCACCAGTTTGTGAATGATCTGGAGCCGTTTAAGACCGTCAATCCTTCGGCGGAAAATATGGCGAAGTATTTTTATGATGAGGTGGCGCGCGGGTTGAAGGATTTGCCGCCAGGAGCGAGGATTACGGACGTGATTTTGTGGGAAACGGATACTAGCCGGGCGCAGTATCGGCCGGGGCGTTGAGAAGAGGAAAAGAAGTAAGTAACGAAGCGGAAATGAAAAAAGGTACTCGCGGCTCGCTAGTTTTGAGAGTGGTGAAATTATGAATCGCGGTTTTTTCATTATTTTGGTTCCGGCATTTCTGGTGGCGATTGGGTACATTGTGGTGTTTCGTTATATTGGGATTTCGCCGGCTTATTGGAGGCTGATTCTGCCGGTGGTTTTGTTTGCGGGGGCGATGTGGTGGTTTGGGAGAAGAGGACGCAAGGAAGTAACGAAATAAAGAAGAAGGAATAAGAAAAGGCGGCCGGCCGGCATGTAAGGCGGGCTCGGGCTCGCGGTAGAAGGCAAGGGAGATTGGCGCGGTTGAAAACGGCAGCTGGGCTGCCGCACTCCAAGGTCATGTTTATAACCGAAATATTCAAATCGATTCAGGGTGAGGGGACGCGTGCGGGGTTGCCGTGTATTTTTGTGCGGTTGACGGGATGCAATTTGCGGTGTACCTGGTGCGACACGGCTTACGCGTTTCACGGCGGAAGGAAGATGAGTGTTGAGGATGTGCTGGCGCGCGTGGATGAACTGGCGGGGCGGAGTGGTGGAGTGTCTGGTGCTGCGACAAGCGTGCCGCTGGTGGAATTGACAGGCGGAGAGCCGTTGCTGCAGGAAGAGGTTTATCCGTTGGCCGGGAAGCTGATCGCGGCAGGATTTACGGTGATGATTGAGACTAGCGGGGAGCGCTTTACGGGGCGGCTGCCGGGCGATGTGATCAAGATTGTCGATGTGAAATGTCCGGACTCGGGCGAGGCGAATACGTTTGAGATGCGAAATCTGGAAGCGCTCGGCGCGCAGGATGAAGTGAAGTTCGTGATTATGACGCGGCGGGACTATGAGTTTGCGCGGGAGTTTACGGCGCAGCATCGGCTTGCGGAACGGGTGCGGCAGGTTTTGTTTTCGCCGGTGTTTGATGATCCGGCGGGGAAATGGCAAGGGCTGGAGGCGCGCAAACTGGTGGAGTGGATGCTGGCGGACGGTTTGCCGGTGCGGCTGGGATTGCAGTTGCACAAATTTGTGTGGGATCCGGCGACAAAGGGAGTGTGAGGGAAGGGAAGTATAAGGATAGGAGGCTTGCCTCGACGGAGCACCGGTGGCGGAAAGATTTTCGGGGAGAGCATGAGCATAGAGAAGAGAAAATCGGATGCACGAAAAGCGGTGGTGCTATTGAGCGGCGGGATGGATTCGTGCGTGTGTGCGGCTATAGCGCGGGAGCGGCATGGCGAGGGGAGCATTGCGCTGTTGCATGCGGGTTATGGACAGCGTACGCAGGAGCGCGAGCGGCGGGCGTTTGAGGGGATTGCGGATTTTTATGGTGTGAGCCATGGGCAACGATTGGTTGTGCAGCTCGATCATTTTCGCGCGATTGGCGGGTCGGCACTTACTGACACGAAGATTGTGGTGCCCGAAAATGAATTGGGGGCAGCGGGGGCGCATGGGAGTGCGATCCCGGTGACGTATGTGCCGTTTCGCAACGCGCATTTTCTTGCGGTGGCCGTGAGCTGGGCGGAAGCGATGGGAGCGGGAGCGGTTTACATTGGGGCGGTGGCGGAGGATAGTTCGGGCTATCCGGATTGCAGGGCTGAGTATTACGAGGTGTTTCAGAAGCTGGTGAGAGTGGGAACGCGGCCGGAGACGGATATTAAGATTGAGACGCCAGTGATTACGCTGAAGAAGTACGAGATTATCCGGCGCGGGTTGGAGCTCGGCGCGCCGTTGCAATTGACGTGGTCGTGCTACCAAAATGAAGACAAGGCTTGCGGAGCGTGCGATAGTTGCTTGCTCCGATTGAAGGCGTTCGCGGAGGCGGGAGTGACGGACCCTATACCGTACCGCTTGGCTGTCGGCGCTCGCTCGTAGGGTCTGGGAAAAGGCTGTGGCGACAGACAGGAATGTCTGTCCCACTTGGAAATTAGCTAAGATTGTGTGAATAATACGCCCATCCCGCGAGCTAGGCCGGATAGGGGTTCGGTTTGGCAAAGGAGAACGAAGTATGAGGAAACTTGAGAAGACTTGGGCGAAGGCTGTGCTGATCGCGGCCGCGATAATTGGCGTTCTTGCGCCGGGCGCTAGGGCGCAAGGCGGCGGATCGATCAGCGGCACGATTATCGGCATTGATGGTAAGCCAATGTTCAACCTCACAGTGGAGGCGGTCAGCGAACAGGGTGCGAAATTTGACGCCACGACCGACGCGGGAGGAACGTACACCATTCGCAATCTTCGGCCGGGTGTGTACGTGGTCACGATTACGAAATTTCCCCCACCGAACGATAAGCAACCCGCTGTCAAGATGGGGCAACTGCGCGTGCCGAGCGGCGAAGAAGTGAAAGCAGATATGAATTTCAAGGATGAGATGGCCAAGCAAGGCGCTGCGGCTCAGGAACAGGTCAAGAAGCAGGATGAGGAGAAGCAAAAATTCGAGGGCATGAAGGCGCACTTTGCGGCGGGGGCCGCATTTCTCGATCAGGAGCGAAAGGCGAAGGACGATTTGGCGAAGGCTACTCCGGATCAGCGCGATGCGATGAAACAAAACCTTAAGGATCTGTCCGACAAGGCGTCGGCAGAATTCCAGGCCGCGCAAAAGGCGGCTCCAGAGAAGGACTTGAACCAGCACCTGCTGTGGGCCAAGCTGGGCGAGTCGTATGACATAGCGGGGCGTAATGATGAGGCCGCGCAGGCGTATCAACAGGCCATAAACGCAAAGCCCGACGATCCCGGCTACTATAACAATCTGGGCAACGTTCTGGCGCGTGCGGGAAAGATCGATGAAGCGCGCGCGGCGTACACGAAGAGCGCGGAGCTGGATCCGACGAAAGCAGCGACGGCTTGGCGAAATTTCGGAATCAGCTTGTACAACGCGAACCGCGGGGGTGATGCCATAGAGCCGCTTCAGAAATCCGCGGAGCTGGATCCGAAGAACGCGCAAACCTGGTATCTGCTGGGAGCCTGTCTCGTTTACAGAATGACGGTGAAGAAGGTGGGGGACAAGGACGTACCGGAGTTTGCGCCGGGGACGATTGAGGCTTATCAGAAAGCCGTTGAACTCGACCCCGATGGGCCCTTCGGTAAACAGGCCAAAGAGGGGCTCGAACAATTGCAGCAAATGGCTCCTGGGATCGACATCAAGGTGAACGCGAAGAAAAAGAAGTCCTGAGGGATTTCCTTCGCGATTTGATTTAACGGACCGGCTCCGCTTCGCGGGGCCGGTTTTTTTTGAACGAGGACGGAATTCTTCGTAAACCGCTTGGCAGCTGCGGACGGGCGGGGCAAGGCCAGCCCCTACACGTTTCCCCAATCGCTAGCGGTGCATGAGAGTGCCGGTGGTTTTTGTGCGGCGAAGCGCCCAGGCGAAGACGGCCATGGAAACGGGCAACAGGACGGCAGCGAAGAGAAGCAAAACTAAGAGTGGCCGCCAAACGGCTTGCAGGTCTGCCCCGCCGAGGAGAGCGGCGCGCATGGCGTCGAGCGCATAAGTAACAGGATTTAACCGAGCCACGAGCTGCAACCAATCGGGCAGGATGCTCACGGGGAAGAGCATGCCGCCGGCTACGCTCGAAATGCCGAGCAGAAACCACTTCGCAGGATTACCGCGCTTGAAAAGCAGAACATAGCCCGCGGAGAGAATTCCCAGGCCGGAAAAAGCGAGGAGAGTGGCGAGGAGTACGGCGGCGACGGCCGGCCAGTTGGCATCGCGGAGCGGAAAGCCGAAAAGCAGGGCGCCCCAGGCAATGTAGACGGCGATACGGGTCGTGGTGACGACGAAGGGATAGATCGCCGAGCCGGCCAGAATCAGGGGAAGAGAAGTTTGCGTCACGAGAAGGTGCTCGAGTGTGCCGGTGTCGCGCGCTTCCGCCAGGCTCCGGTCGAAAGTGTCCATGGCGGCATTCAGATAGTCGAGGAAAACGAAGCCGATCAAAGAGAAAGCAAAATAACTTCCGCCTTGCGGGAGAGCGGACTGCAGCTGCGGACTGTCGACGAAGCGCGCGACATAAAAAAACATCGCCGCGCCGAAGAGCGCCTCTAAGGCCTCCAAGACGAAGAGCGTGCGGTATGTACGCGCGACGCAGAGGTCACGCCAGAAGAAGATCCATACCTCGCGCAGGGAACGGATCATTCCGAGCCTTCCTCCGCGGTTAGGTGGGGAGTGCGGCCAGTGAGGCGCATAAAGGCCTCTTCCAAACTTGCGGCGCTGGTGGTTCGCTTGAGGGCGGCCAGGGTGTCGCAAGCGAGAAGGCGGCCGGCGTCGATAATCGCGATGCGATCGGCGAGGAGCTCGACCTCGGGCAAAGTGTGAGAGGCGAAGAGTAAGGAGGTGTCGCCGCTGCGAAGGACTTCGGACTTCAGGAAGCGGCGAAACTCGGAAGCGGCGATAGCGTCCAAACTGCGCGTAGGCTCGTCCAAGAGAAGAACGCGCGGTTCGTGGAGCAGCGCGCGGGCGAGACTAAGGCGCTGCACCGTGCCGGAAGAGAGCGTGCGGACCTGGCGGTCGAGGCCTTCTTCCAGATGGAGTTGCGGCGCGAGATGTGCCATGCGCTGCGAGGCGAGGGCGTTTGAAAGATGATTGAGGCGGCCAAAGAAGCGCAGGTTTTCGCGGCCAGTAAGCCGGGAATAGAAACCGATGTCGCTGCCAGCGTGATAACCGAGCTGCCGGCGAACGGCGCTGGGAGCGAGAACGGCATCGTGCCCCGCGATTTGCACGCGGCCTCCGGTAGGGAGCAGCAGCGTGGCGAGAATGCGGAGGAGCGTGGATTTGCCGGCACCATTTGCACCCAGCAGCGCCACCGCTTCGCCGGGACGCACTTCGAAAGAAATCCCGGCGAGGGCGACGACAGACGGCTTTTCGAAAGGCTGCAGAAAGGCGCGCCAGCCGCTGCGCGCGGGAGGAAAAGACTTCTGGAGACTTACAACATTAATCGCGGCTTCCAGCACGACGAAACTTATAACGTGTCTTTGGTCCCGAGACAATCGGTTAGCGACGCCGGGAGTGCGCAACTAAACGGAGCGGCCCGGGTTACGAACCCCATTCCGGTCCACAAAAACCTTGTCTAGAGGGTAGAAGAGCCATTATGATGCATATGCGGGAGGTCCCAATCGAAAATTCCGGACAGATGGTTGCAGAACATTACCACTCTGGAGCAGAGTGCCAATACGGGATTGAACCTCAGCCCCTCTCTCGTTACCCTCGACTGCGTTTTCAGTCTTTGCAGTTTGGACGTATGTTGAACGGAAAGCCGGTCTCGAGGAAGATTGATTTTTTCCGTGCCACAAGCAACCGTCAACATGTAGAGCGTATGTCAGCCCAGGCCGAGAGGTATCGGCTGCGACTTAACTAGTTCATGTGGGATTTTTGTGCAGACCTGTGGGCGAGGACGAAAATGAAACTGAATAATTTGCGGCGAAGCCGGCTAGCCCAAATTTCAATTAGTGTCGCGATCTTGATTGCGCTGGTGGTGGTGGTGCGTGGAACGAGCGCGCAAAATGGCCCGGTGCATATGGCTACTGACTGGAGCCACCGGCACTTAATCTTCTCGCAGCCTCACTCGCTTATGGATGGGTTCAAGCTTTCGGCTAACCCGAGGTATGTGCAGCAATGGATGCGGCGCAACGCGGAGAAAAAGGGTAAGGGGAATGGCGGGGTGGGGGATCAGCCGCAGACGAATGCAATCCAGCGAGACTGGAACGTCTACCTCGGCAACCTCGGAACTGTGGGAGCAGGGAATTACCCAGCAAAATTCTCATTTGACATAACGGCGGCGAGCTGCATCGCGCCGCAGCCCGACTTCATCGTCTACAACACGAGTCTTGCAGGGTCGGATACAGCTGTTGCCGCCATTGATACCGGAACGTTTTCGGCTACTGCAACTGCGCTCAACTCAATAATCACGATTAATGGCACGCAGGCGCTGGACATGGTCGCGGGTACATCGAATGCGAATGTCCTGCCAGGTCTCGGCACGTTTACTAGAACCGGTAGCGCGGCCGCTCGTGCGGGGAATCTTGCGGCTGCAATCAATCTGGCTGGCAACGGCAGTTTTGCTGGTGTTTCTGCCACGTCCGCCGGCGCGGTCGTAACCATCACCGCGACAACCGCCGGAACCGTAGGCAACAGCATCACGACGACGACCACTGGCACGACCAGTTTTACATGGAGCTTCGCGAACTTCGTGGACGGAGCATCCGGCGTCGCTACCGTCGCGGCCTTCAGTAATCTGTATTCAAGCTGCAGTGGCTCAGTTCCCTCGCCCTATTGGGCTTATAACACAGGGACAGGGGCAAAGGCCGCGACTTCGGTCGTGCTGTCTAATGACGGCCAGCAAGTGGCCTTCGTCCAGAACACAGGTGCGGGAGCGCAGCTGGTTCTTTTGAAGTGGGCCGCGGGAACGAGCAACATCAATAATCCTCAGGATCTAACAGCGTCCCCTACGACTAACGTACCCGCCGCCAGCTATCTCGCTTGCACGGCACCGTGCATGACGACAATTAATTTTGATGGCGGGGCGACGGACACCAACTCTTCGCCATTTTATGACTATACCCCCGGAGACGACACGCTTTATGTGGGCGACGATGCTACTACCCTTCATAAGTTCACCGGGGTCTTCCTCGGAACGCCAACAGAGACAATATCCACGATCGGCAACGTCTGGCCTGCCGTCTTGAATGGGACGGCACACGTGCTTACGAGCCCAGTCTACGACTCGAGCAGTGGCAACGTTTTCGTGGCCGACAATGTCCGAGTTCTCTACCGAGTTGACCATACCGTCGGCCATGGCACTGGGGGCACCGTAGCGAGCGGCAGTTTGGGCAGCAGCGGAATTACTGACTCCCCCACGGTGGATCCTTCGATTGGCAATGTGTATGTCTTTGTAAGAGGTGATAGCGCCGCCGGTGGAGCCAAGCGCGCCGGAGTCTGTCAATTTACAACCACTTTCGCAGCAGGCACGACTTGCAGTGTTACCGGAGGCAACGAAGCTCAAGTCTCGGCCTCTAACGCTACACTCCCCGGAACGCGATTCTTCGCGGGAGATTTCGATAACATCTACTTCAGTTCAGCCAATGGCACGGGAAATCTCTACGTCTGTGGTAACTCCTTGGTGGGCGCTACCACCGCTACTACAGTTTGGCAGATACCAGTTACTGCAGGAGTGCTCGGCACGCCGGTACAAGGGCCGCAAATCGCGACTGCCAATGCGGAATGCTCACCCATGACCGAGTTCATGAACGGAGCCACGGACAGGATCTTTGTGAGCGTCGTGGCCAGCGGCCTGACGACTGCGCCTATAGGATGCCCTACAAATACCGGATGCATCATGTCCTTTGACATTACGAACCCTGCGACCTGGGCGACCACGGCAACTTCTGCGACAGCGCCCGCGGCGGGCGGAACCAGCGGGATCATCATTGATAGCTCAACGGGTACCGTTGGGAGTTCGCAAATCTACTTTACGCCGCTGGCTGTTGGAAATTGCTTAACAGCATCGGGCCAGGGCATAGGTGGCTGTGCCGTTCAGGCGTCACAAGCAGCGATAGAATAGCGAGCACGTGGGGAAAACCTTGAACAACGACAACTCAACCAGGACCAAGACGCCCGAAACGGCGGCTACAACCAAGAAACCGTACCAGGCTCCTTCCTTCCGGTTCGAGGCGGTATTTGAAGTCTCGGCGCTGGCCTGTGGCAAGGTTCACGTGACGCAAGCCCCCTGCCACGGCAGCAGGAAAGCATCCTAGACCTCGGCGCAAGAGTGCCTATGAATAGCTCGGAGAACGGATCGACGACGCTTGGGTGCGAACTGGCTGGAGAGGTTGTCAGCACGTTCGGAGAGGTTCGTCTCCGTGTCTTGGGAACAAGTATGGTGCCCGCTATCCATCCCGGTGATTTGGTTTCTGTTCAGCGCGCCGGCCTATCCGAAATTTCACCAGGGGAAATCGCACTTTACCTGCGAGAGGGGCGTTTGTTCGCGCACCGGGTAGTGGCTCGCGCGGGCAGCCCGGAGCATCCCCTCCTGATCCTGCGCGGCGACCGGCTTCGCCACAACGATCCTCCGGTTTGCGCCTCGGAATTGCTCGGACGGGTCCATTTCATCGAGCGAGGCGAGCGACGACTGCAACCCGCCAGCAGGCTAAGCGTGTGGGAAGGGATGATCCTCCGGCTGCTGCGATTTTCCGATCGGGCGACGTATCTTTATCTGCGGCTTGACGCGGGCCGTCAAAGACTTTTTCCAGGGAGAACAGAGTGCCGGGTGTAAAAGCCGCCAAGCAACGCTCTGACGTCGTGGTCGAGATCGGCGGCCTGCCCATACGTTTGCGCTCCAGCGACCCAGACTTCATCAGTCTCGTTGAAGAGCGGTACACGGGATACACAAGTTCCTCAAGCGAACCCCACTTTGATTTTGATATTGAACTGGCGCCTCCGGATACAGAGTCGGGAGATGAAGAGCTGCGGGTGACATGGAACTCGGGCCGCTGGCTGATGGAGCGCGGAGATTTCCGAGCCGAGTGGAATCCGTCCACGGCGCGCGGGCGCATTGAGCAGACTCTCAATCCATACTCGCTCGATTCCGTGTTGCGAATTGTGCACACGCTTCTACTCGCCAAAAAGGGTGGCTTCCTGGTGCATGCTTCGAGCGCCATACGAAATGGCCGCGCGTTCTTGTTTGCCGGCGTATCCGGGGCAGGGAAGACGACCATGGCAAGACTTGCTCCCCCTGATGCCGCATTGCTTACTGATGAAATTTCCTATGTAACGCAGCAGGATGCCGGGTATTTCGCCGTGGGCACGCCGTTTTTTGGCGAACTGGCGCGGGTGGGAGAAAACCTGCGTGCGCCCATTGCATGCCTGTACCTGCTCGCCAAAGGACCCGAAAACAAGATCGAGCCGATTGGCGGAGCCGAAGCCGTCGGTGCGCTGCTCGGGAATATACTATTCTTCGCGCGGGATCCTAACTTCGTAAAACTTGTTTTCGATGCGGCTCTTGATTTTGTCAGTCATGTGCCCGTCCGCCGGCTGACGTTCGTGCCCGATGCCCGGGTCTGGGAGCTGATCGTATGAGTGGCAAACTCTATGTGGCCCGAAGCACGGCCATTGCCGCACGATCGCTGGGCGATGAAACGATGGTTATGTCCGCAACCGATTCCACCTTGTTCACGTTGAACGAAGTCGCGACGGCCATCTGGAAGGCAGCAGACGGTGCGACTCCGCTCCAGGAGATCGTCGCGAATAAGATTTGCATGGAATATGACGTGGCTCCGGAAGCGGCCTTGAAGGATGCGGAAGAGCTCGTGGCGAAATTGGCGGAACATGGCCTGCTCCTGCTCTCTGACCAGCCGATCCCACGAGCTAAAGTGGTGGCTGCATGAGCGGCGTGCTAGTTGCGGAAATGGCGGGCAAGGCGCTCAAGCTGGGCATCCCACTGAACGTCCAACTGGATCTGACCTATCGCTGTAACGAGCGGTGCGTTCACTGCTATCTGGATCACCACGATCACGGCGAGATGACCACTGCGGAGATTAAGGACCTTCTCGAACAGATGGCGGAGGCCGGCGTCTTCTACCTCACCATCAGCGGCGGCGAAATCCTGATGCGCAGAGATTTCTTCGAGATTCTGGAGTACGCGCGTGAGCTGACGTTTTGCATAAAACTCAAAACCAACGGAATCTTGATTCGCAAGAAAGAAGCAGACCACATCAAAGCCCTGGGCGTGGAATCGGTGCAGATCAGCATTTACTCGCACCTTCCCGAAGTTCATGACGCAATAACGAAGCTGCCCGGCTCGCTTGCGCAATCCATCGAAGCCGTGCGCCGGCTGCGAGCACACGGGATACACGTCGTCATGGCTAACGTGCTGATGACCCGGAACGCCCATGATTACGCGGGAGTGCGGGCGCTGGCTGCTGAACTCGGCGCACAATTCATTCTGGATCCGACGATTACTCCGATGATGGATGGAGACCGATCCATTTTGAGTTTGAACGTCGATGAGAATGCGCTACGGGAGGTTTTTCAGAATGAAGCGCTGGTAGGCGGAAACGTTGAGGAGTTTTGCGCTCCTCCACAGGGGCCGGACGAAGACGCCTTGGACATGCTGCCCTGCAGCGCGGGCCACACGGCCTGCTATGTTTCCCCTTACGGAGACGTTTACCCCTGCGTACAGTTTCCGCTGCCGAGCGGCAACGTGCGGCGCACGAAGTTCGCCGACATCTGGCGCGATTCGCCGCAGCTGAAAGAGGTCCGGTCGATCACGCTGCGTGACATGCCGTCATGCTCCAAGTGTGCGCACGGCGGAACGTGCACGCGCTGCCCGGGATTGGCGTTCCTCGAGGGGAACATGCGCGGACCTTCGACACAGGACTGCGAGAAGTCTTTCGCCAGGACTGGGATTCCGTCCGTCAACCTAATGTCCAAGAAATCCGCCGTGGCGGGATTGGTGCAGATTCAAGGTGCGCCGGCGATGGCGACAGCGGCGTCCGTCTGATTCCTCGAAGCGTACTGCTTTCTCGATCATTCTGGCCATGGTTCCGAACCGGAGTGGCGCACGGCCGTCCTGGGAGAGTTCCTCGCGAAAGTGGCCGATACCTGCCGGCGAACCGAGGCGCGGGATAGCCACGGAGGCCAACTGAGGGAGAAGGCATCAATCGGGGCGGGAAGTTTTGGCGCGGAATGGGCGTTGCTGCTCGAATGTGCGCGAGCGAATCCAGACTCACAGCGTTTGAAAGAGCAACTCCGCGGGCCGGTTAACTGGCCTGTTTTGTTCAAGCTCGCGGAGGAACACTGCGTCCTTGGGCTTCTCGCGACCCGGCTTCGAGGCCGCGGCGAAGCGCCCGCGCCACCCAAGATTTTCGAGGAATTGCGGGAGCGGCAGCGTGCACAGGCGCTCTTTACGCTGCGCTTGACCGCGGAGATGTTTCGGCTTCTTGATCGCTTCGCAGCGGCCGGCGTCGAGGCACTCGTGATTAAAGGCCCGGTGCTTTCCGTTCGTTGCTATGGCGATCCGGGCTTGCGCCATTACGGCGATCTGGATCTGATCGCGCGCGATGCGGATATCTTGCGCTCGACGGAACTGATGCTCAGCCTGGGGTACGAACCGTCTGTCCCGATGGCTGCGATTCAAGCGAAGAAGATTCCCGGCGAGTATGCTTTCCGGCAAACCAGCACGAAACTCCTGGTCGAGTTTCACACGGCGCTCACGTTTCGCTACCATCCCCGGCCGCTTCCCCTGGAAAATCTTTTTGCGCGGCAGGCGCGCGTAAACATCGACTCGCATCTGGTTCCCGCGCTCTCCCCGGAAGATGAACTCGTGCTAATTTGCATTCATGGCGCGAAACATTTCTGGGAGCAGCTGAGCTATATCGCGGATGTGGCCGCTTTTGTGACGGTACAGGAACTCGATTGGGACCGCGTGCAGGCGGCCGCAGAGGAAGTCGGTGGCGAACGCATGCTGCATCTCGGTTTGCGTCTGGCGGCAGAGGTGCTGGGCGCTCCATTGCCGGAGAAAATCGCGGAGCTCGCACGCTCGGACCGGGCGATTGGTCCGCTTGCGGGCCGGATCGTGCAATGGCTTCCCGCCGCGGGCTCCGCGCCGCCCGGAATTTTCGAGCGCGCGATGTTCCGAATGCGTATGCGCGGTGGAATTTTTTCCGCGATAGCTTATCTCTTCCGGCTTTCATTTTCGCCTACCGAGGAAGATTGGGTGGAAGGCGCTGAAAATAAACGGCACTGGTTATTGGATGCGCTGGGACGGCCATTTCGTCTTGCGCGAAAGTACGGGAACGACGGCAAGTCCTGAATCTTGCCCACTCTGATTGAAAAGCCGATCGCAAAATTGCGGTACAAAAAGAGAAAAGCCCGGACGCACTGTCCGGGCTTTTCTTCTTGGAATTTTCTCAAATGTTAGATATTGGTGCGGCGCGAAATGGCACGCGGAGTTCTTGAGGGTGGAGGAGGCATCTCAACAGTAACCGATACTTCGCTCTTGTTGCGCAGGACGCCCAGCTTCACTGTTTTTTCGTCCCGCTTGCCGGCAAGCTTCTCGCGCAGATCGCCGAGCGAGCGGATTCGCTCGCCGTTCAGCGAAGTGATTACGTCGCCGCTCTTTACGCCCGCCTTTTCTGCCGGAGAGCCGGAGTTCACTTCGCGAACGAGCACGCCTTCGCCATCCGGTGCGCCAAAATAGGCGCCAAATTGCCCGCTTAGATCTTCGGCATCAATTCCCAAACGCGGCCGCGAACCGGCCAGCAGGCCATAGGCCCCCATGTCCATATCCGGCATGGGCGCCACTTCCGGCATTTCAATATTGGGGAGCTGGAAGGAAAACGCGCGTGGAGCCGTCTTGAACCACATATTGCCGTGATCTTCCGACTTGCCCAGCGTCACTCCAACGGATTGTGCTTTGCCGTCGCGCCAAACTGTGAATTGCACGGAACGTCCTGCAGGAATTTCGTGAATCATGCGGCGGAACTGCGCGGCGCCTTCGACGCGCTGGCCATTAATCTCGGTGATGACATCGTTGTCTTTCAGACCGGCTTTGGCGGCAGGGCTGTCCGGCACGATGCGTTCGAGCAAGACGCCGCGTTCCGCGGGCAGCTTTAATTCTTTGGCTTTCTCCGAGGTTATTTCCTGGGATTCCACGCCCAGCCAGCTTGCGCCTTCATCGTCGAGGAGCACCATCGCATCGTCGTTGCCCGGCTCTGGTGTCACTTCGATGTGCCGCTGCTGGCCCTGCGCTTCTTGCACAGCGGTTTTCAGGGAAGCCAGGAGAATTCGTTCTTGAATGCGCTCGGCCATTCTTTCCTGCTGGGCCGCGAGCCTTTCCGCAATGCGCGCCTGCACCTCATCCATTTTTTGCTGAATCTGCGCTGCTGCTGCATCCGTCGGCTCCTGCGAACGTGCAGAAGAGCTGGGTAGTGCAATCAGCGCGAGGCCGAGCGCCACGGCGCCGCCACCCATAAACAAATTCCGTTTCGTCATGATTGTTCCGTCCTCCTATTTCTCTTAGACGCGGCTGGCTTCAAACCGTCGACCGCAAGATTACGATTTGGATTCCGCCGTTGACGGTATTCAGCCTGATCGGCGCGCCGCCTTTGCCAAACTTTCCGCGCATTTCGCGGGGACGCTCAGCGGTTTCCTGCGAAAACGGGAGCTCGGAGTAAAAGTTCCCGTTTAACGAGCGCGCTTCCAGGTTCGCCTGGGTATCCTGCGGGACGGCCAGAAGGACGGAGCCATTGGTGGTCTCTGCCGCCATGCCTTTTTCATCCAAGGCACGCGATAACTCGAGGTGCACGTTGCCGTTCGTCGTGTGCGCATGCACGTTTCCGCCGCCTTCGTAAACCTCGATGTTTCCGTTCACCGTGCGCAGCTCTTCAACTGACTCGACACCGGCGATCTTGACTGTGCCATTGACGGTGCCGATATGTTCCACGCGCGCGCCATGCGGAACGCGGATCGTATATTCGACGGCTACTTCCACACCTTCATTTTGCGGGTAACGCGTGATGACAGAAACATCGTTCGGCTTGGCGTCGACTTCAATCGAGACGCGGTCGAGATCCGACTCTTTGTCCTTGGCGATTTTTACCGCATGGATTTCGACGATATCGCGGTCCCATCCTTCTACTTGAACGGGGCCATTGACGTTTTGCAGCTCAAAGGAGCCGCCCGACAGCAGCGGATAGGAATGATTGAAGTCTTTGCTTTTCGCAAAGCCCGGCGCGGCCGAACCCACCGTCAGCGTAAGGATGAACAACACCGCAGAGCGCAAACCAGGACGTAGCATCGCGTAGTACCCCCTTCGAGTACATCTCACGAGCCATGGCTCGTTGCTGCGAATCGACCCCGCAGCCCGGGACCCGAACAAAATTCGCGCGCTATTCCCCCGCGGCCGAACCAGCCGTCAGTGCAGCTCAAAATCAAACGTGACCGTCGAAATGGTTTCGACTCGAGTGCCGTTGATCGAAGCGGGGTTTGCCCGCCACTTCTTCACCGCTTCAATGGCCGCCTCGGCGAGCACTGGCTCGCCCTGCAAAATCTTTTCGACTTCGACGCTCCCGTCCGTTTTCACCTTTACTTGAAGTTTTACGACCCCCTGAATGCGCGCGCGCTTAGCGAGCTCGGGATAGGCCGGGTGCGGCGCGGCGATGAGCCGTTTGAATAAATCGCTGGAGTCCTCGCGCAATCCGCCCAGAAGGGCGATCTCGAGTTTGTCCATCCAGCTTTCGAGCCAGTCGCTGGTTTCTTCTGGCGCAGACGGTTGGTCGGCCTTTGCATCGGATGACGTGACCTTTACCGGCAGGATGTCGGAATCGTGCTTGCGATCGATGCGTTCGCGCTGCTCGCGAATGAGCGAATCGCGCAATCCTGTGTCAGCGTCGAGGAACTGCAGCCGGATTTTGCCCACGGTAGTGCGCAGCTTGAGGACCTCGCCTCCGCCGTTCAGCATACCGGTGGCGCGCACAGGGCCGGCTCCGCGATTTCCAGGCGACTGGATGTTCAAGAGAAGCGCCGGGTCTGCATCGATTCGGCTTAATCCGCCATTTTCAACAAGCGCGTCGATGTTCGCGGCGAGATTTCTCGGCAAAAAAACAATGATGTCTCCAGCTCCGGAGGAGAGCTGCGAAGCGCCCGGAAGGCTCACCTTGCCTCCGGATGAGCCTGCATCGGGATTTATCCAAGCTTGAATCGTGCCGCCCGCGGTGGCTGCCTGCACCGCGCCGGCCACGCGCGTCAAACAAATACTTCCACCGTTGGATTCCACTTCCATCGGGCCGGAAACGGTGATGACGCGAATGCCGCCGCCGCCGGTCTGCGCGCGAACGGAGCCGCGCACTTCGCCGAAGTCGATCTGGCCGCCGCCAGTGCGCACGCTTACGAAGCTTCCGGCTTGTTTCAGCGTGATGTTGCCGCCATCGGTTTCAAGTTGCGCTCGTCCGTTGATCTGGCCTGCGCGGATGTGACCTCCGCCGCTGCGCAGCACTGCGTTTCCGGATATGTTGCCCGCAACAATGTGCCCTCCGACGGTAAACGCATCCACGTTGCCCGCCACGTCCTGTATCTGAATGTGTCCGCCTTCGGTGGAAAGCTTTGCACTCAGCCGGCCATCCGACACGTTGCGAAAGCCATCGAAGCCGATGCGCCCCGTCCGGATGTTGCCGCCCCCGGTGATCAGGCTCGCCGCCCCGCCGATGTCTTGCGTTTCGATGTCGCCGATGCCCGTGTTCACCTCGACGCTGTAGCCTGCCGGAACAGCCACTTCATATTGCAAGTAAAATTGCGCGTTCGCCCCGCTGCGGCCCGCTTGCTGCGGCGCCGCTCCGACAATCTCGATGCCATTCGATGTTGCTTTTACCGCGAGCGAGTAACGATCCAGAAGGCTCTTGGCCAGCGGCGCGCGCGCATCGGTCTCAATATGCGCAGTGTAGCGAACCACTGGCGGCGCATTGGGGGCCAGCACGACGATGTGCACCGACCCGACGTCCGTCGTCAAGCGCAAGGTCAGGCCGTCTCTGGTTTGCAGCGTTCCCGAACGATCCACGGATGCCCGCGGCCCAGGATCAGCGGGAACGGGAGGGTTTACCGGAAGCGCCTCAAAACTGTTTGCGCCGGAAGTCCAGATGGGCAAGAGCGAGAAACAGAAAACAAGCGGAAGCGCGGCGCGGGGAACGCCCCCGAATATAGCGGTCATCGATCTAAAATTCGTAGTTGTGCTCATCTCTTGACGGCGTTTCTTTTCAAATCGCTGAAATTCTCAGTGCACTTCTTGCTGAGCTTCCGGGTGCGCTTCCGTCTGCACATCACGCGTGCCGATCTGCCGCAAAGCCGCGGCGCTCCGTAGCCGGACGTAGCGATTGGGGTCACTGCGTTGAAGTTCCTGGAGAGTGCGCACCACGTGTTCCATGGAAGGATCGAGGGGACGTTCGAAGCCCTCCGGCGCCATAGCGGGTGCAACAGTGCCCGAAGAATCTAGCGCGCCCGGTTCAAGCGAGCGAACCAGCAGGTTGACGGCTTCCACCCGGACTCCCGGATTTGCATCGTGCTCCAGCGCATCAATCAAAGTGTCGCGCACGGCCTGGTCCGCTACGGCCTCGCGCAAGGATTCAAGCGCCTTCATGCGCACCGCAGGGTTCTGATCCTTGCGCGCCGCGAAGAGCAAGGCCCGGCGTACGTCCAAGTCAGCCTGGCGAGCGCGCAGCGCATCCAGGCAATCCATGCGCACCCCAGCGTCGGTTTGGTCGCCGTTCTCGACCACATACGTCAGAACGCGGCGAAAGTCCGGGTCATCCACGCTGCCGGAAAGCACAAGCGGCTCTTCTGTGCGCACGTGAACCTGGAGAGTGCCCGGCGCGCCGTCCGAGGTTGGCGCCAAGCTGACGCCCGCGACGAGCATCTTTGAGAGTTGATCTTCCGTGAAACGCGTTGCGGGCGAAACATTTACTCTTGGGCCGCTCGAATTGGAGTCAAGGCGTGCTGAAATCCAGGGTAGGAGTTGCGTGCCAAGTGCCGCGCCAACCAAAAGGAGAAGGGCGCCATTTAGTACCGGGTGCAGCGCCATCGAGCGCCGTAGCCATGCAAAGGGCTGCCATCGCTTTTGCAACCTAGGAGCGGACAAATCATCAAGAGCTTCAGCAAGTTCGCTGCGGCACTGCGAAAGGAGTATGCCGCCTGTATCGCCGTGCTCCGAGGCTTGCAGCGCCTCCATCAAAGATTCGTGCAGGCCACGCTCCTCGGCAAGCTGTGAGGCGCACACCACACAAGCGGCAAGGTGCTTCTCAATCAGCGCGTTCTCTTGTTCGCTGGTCTCGCCGCAGGAGTAGAAAACCAGAAGCCCCGCAACCTCTTTGCAATGAAGCGGTTGAGGCGCGCTCATCGCAGGCCTCCCAATTGGCTGCGCAGCTTGCGCGTTGCTCGGAAGAGCGAATTCTTCACCGTTTCTTCCGTCGTCCCCAGCGCATCGCCGATGGCGCGCAATTTTAATCCCTGATAATGCTTCAATTCAAAGACGATTCGTTCGCGAGGCGAGAGACGCTCCATCGCTGAAGCGATGCGCGCTTGAATCTCTTTTCCAAAAAGCTGCCGCTCTGGATCGAGCGTCGGCCTATGTTCGCGCTGGCGTTCAAAGAAATCGGTGATGCCTTCTTCATGGTTTCCAGAGTTCGATTCGGGAGCTTGGTCTTCGGGCCGCGCCTGGCGGCGCCGCAGCTGATCGAGGCAAACGTTAGTCACAATGCGGTAAAGCCAAGTGTAAAAGCTGCATTCGAAGCGAAAACGGTGCAGATTGCGGTAGACCTTCAAGAAAGCTTCCTGGTAAACGTCCCGCGCGTCCTCCGGCCGCTTCATCAGATTGAGCGCCAGACGAAGCACATCCCGGTCGTAGCGGTGGACAAGCTCCTCGAAAGCCGCGCGGTTCCCGGCTTGCGCTTCCACCACCAGGGTGCGCTCGTTGAGGTTGGGCAAACAGTCCACCGTAGCCAGGGAGGCGCCGGTGCCACCCGCCAGGCCTGCATTATTAGCCAAAGCTAGAGCCCATCTTGGAAGCGGCATATTTCGCTTTCTCTTCTCGTGCAGCGGTGTTGCGCCTTAATTAACAACACCTTAGGCCAAATCTGCCAGCCAACTGAACTAAGAATGGTACGCGACCACCCAATTTGGACGTGCTAAGACGCCCCTGGGTGAGCATCCACTTCCATTTAGAGAACGAATATCGAAGCCTATTTGTTTCGGATTTCCACAGCAGGCCAGAGGTTGCCCGGCGCTGCTTCCGCCTGAGAGAATTTCCTGGTTTCGACAGCTAGTTTAAGGTTTCAGACCCTGTGTATAGGCTTACGGTGGCGCGACGCGCTTGCCAGAAGAACAGCGGCCATGCAAGCAACAGTCCCATCAAGAGAAGCAGCGCATATCCATTCCTCCGATAAAACGAGTTGGGCTGCTCGAGCAATAGAGTCGCACCTCCCAGCAGCCCGCTGAAGGCGACGACCAGGATGATTCCCAGAATGTTGAAGCGCGTCACCCAGCGCACCGCTGCGACGATGAACCCCAGCAGAATTACCTGCGCAAGAAATTGCTTGGCAAAGTCGGCGCCATTTCCCCAACCACTTCCGGTGAGAGCCAATGCCCCAATCAGGAAGAGCAAGAGCCGCAGCCACGGAGCTTTGATCATTGACGCCACGAAGGCCGCCACAATCGCGAGCAAACCTACATAGAAAAGGCACTGAAGGATTGTTCCGGCAAGAACCGCCCCGCCGGGAAGAACCGCGTCGAGATTGTGGCCAAAGGACGCGCCCATGCTGCGATGCACCGTTGGCCAATGCGCGGAAGCCCAGGCGAGCAAGCGGTTCAGACCGATCGTGGCGGCGCTTCCGCCTAACCCAATCCAGAGAGCGTCGCGGTAATAAAGCGCAGGCAGATTCCCGCCTGCTGGAATGCGCTCTTCACCAAAGGCATGAACGGCGTAATACCAAGCCGTTCCTAGCAGCAGCGCAAGTCCTCCCCAATCGAAGGCCGCGCCCAGCGTGAATCCAATCGCCAGAGTGGCAATCATCGCTTTGAAGGGAATTTCGGTTCGGTAGAGATTCATGGAATTCGCAATGCCGCTCCCGAGCGCAAACGAAAGGACAAATGCGATCAGCCCGGCACCGGCCCAGATAGATATTCGTTTCCACGGAATCGCCCGCGCGCCTTCCGAGCGCAGGTTCTTTAAGAAGAGAATCAGCGCTGTAATGCCGAGTCCGCCGAAAAACAGGATGGGCACACCGTATCCGAGAATTGTGCTGCCGAGCGTGGTCTCGTCGTGTTTGCGAACCCACTCCTCGGGGATTTTGATATACGTGCGGTAATTGGAGGGCTCGTCGCCCAGCACGTCTATCTCGAATCGTGCATGAGCGTGGTTAGCGGAATCCGCTGCGGAAATATTTCCAGCATCGAGTGTCGCATCCTGCTGCCAGGTAAGTTGATAGTCGATGCGGTGCGGCTGCTTTTCCGGGGAGGCCTCCACAAGCGACCAGCCTGCCAAGTCCAGCTTCTTTTCGTCGTGCAAAAATTTCTCGGCTCTGGCAACGGCTTCGTCTTTGGTCAGCGAGGCTCCCGGAGTATTTTCCCCCAGCGTGTGATGCAGGGAGTGGAGAGAACCGTCCGGCTTGAGGATCACGGCGTACTCTTCCGCCTGCCCATCGCGGAAATAGCGCACGCGCCACAATGCTCCAGGAATTAATCCCGAATAGATAGTGTTTAATCCTTCGATTCCGATACGCTCGCGAAGAAACTCGTTGGCGAATGGGTCGGTCACGTTCGCAAGAACTGTCGCATGGTGATAGGAGGCGGGATTGAGGCCGTGTTCCCGAAGGACTTCGCCGGCACGCGCTGTCGCTTCTCGTGCATTGACCGAAACCTTCAAGTAGTCCCCGAGCTGCACAATTTTCAACTTCCAGACAACCGCGCCTCCGAAAAGCAAACATGCCGCCAGAAACAAAATCTTCCCGCCGCTGAGCGCGTCGTATCGCCGCGCTTTTACCGAATCTTCCGATACCGCCGCAGGCAAGCTGAAAGAGACGTCCGAGATGGGCGCTGCCCGGTTGAACAACTCTTCGTCCGTTTCAAAGCTGCCTCGTTTGAGGTACGCGAACGCGCCGTAGGCCATCGGCAGAAACGCCGCCGCGCCGACGAGGACTCCCGAAATCTTCAAGTAAGGACTGCTGGAACGAATCAGCAGGAGCCCTACAAGCGAGGCGTCCACGGTGTAATGCCAGATCAATGTCGCGAGAATCCCCCAGCGAAGCATCACAATCCCCGCCAGGATTCCCATCACTCCGATTTCGATCCCGCGGACATAAGCAGGCTCTTGCGGGTAGTTGCTGTGCAGAAAACTCCATAAAAACGCAGGCAGAATCACCGCGATCCATCGCGAACGCGTTAGCCGGTGGAAAAATGGGATCGCAAACAGGCGAAAAAGAAATTCTTCACTGGTTGCCGCCGTTACTCCGATGGCCACACCGGCGATCCACGGAAAGGCTGTGCTGGCGGAATTTTCATAGTTCAGTTCTTGCGGCGCCCAGGCTCCGATATGCCCGGCGATGATATAGAACGCGGTCAGATAGCCGATGTGTACCGCCGCCAGGGAGACGCCAACGACCGCGGAGGAAAAAAACTCTTTCGTCCGCACTCCTCGCAAAGTAAACGCTTTGGCAAGCCGCAGCCGTCCCGGTTGCGTGGTCCGGTAGAGCGCTTCCGCCGACGGCACGATGGCAGTAACCGTGAGCGCTGCCGTCAGCAGAGCCACCAGGAGCGAGGTTGCGATTTTCGAAGCGAGAAAACTTCCGTAGGCGTCCGTCGTGTCGTAGCTTGCCGCCCAAAGCGGCCAGTCATTCAGGTCCTTGAGAAACAAGAGAACCGCGACGAGCACGCCTGCCTTGATCGCCAGACCCCAGGTCGTTTGGCCTTTGCGCGTGAGAACCATCGCAAGAGCCACTGCGGCTCCGAGCAGGAGAAAGTAGGGAACGATGAAAGCCAAAGTCAGCGTGTCGTTGCTGGACCGCAATCTTTTGTAGCCGCGCTCCCAATCCTCCGGCACTTTCAGAAACTCGCGGCTCCCGTTCACGCGGTCGCCGTCTACGACTGCCTTCAGCTGGTACGGCGCGTCCTTGGCCTTGAATCCATGCTTCTCCCAGGTGAATTCCCAGTCCATCCGGTTGGGCAGTTTGTGGGAACTGGTCTCTTCGGCGAGGAAGTCCCAATCCGCCAGATTCATCCCCAATTTTCCGCTGAGGAAGCTCTCCGCTCGCGCCCGGGCCGCTTCGCGGTCCAACTCAGGACCTGCGCGCTTCTCTTCAATGGCGTGACCGTAGCCGACGATTTGTCCCGCGGGGCTCAACCGCACGCGAAATTCTTCTTCCTGCTTGGGGCGGAAGAAGCGCACTTTCCAATACCAGATATGCAACTCGCTGGACATCAGCTGATTCGCTTGCTGCAGTCCCATCTCGCGCTCGAGGTACGTCTTCGCGTCGTCATCCACATCGAAGACGATCGCGGTTTGGTAGCGGCTGACGTCTTCGCCGAGGCTGCCAACAAATTTCTGTGCGCGCGCGAGGGCTTCCTCGCGCGAAACCTTGAAATCCACGGAAGCTTCAGGAAACGCCTGGAAAAAGTATTTGTGAGCAAACACCACGCTCACGATACCCAGCAGCACCCATAGCAGCAGCGCGCGCTTGTCTGAACTTGTCAGCCGGTCTTCGGCCACCAACGCCTCCTGCACGGTCCGCGAAACAAACTGCCCACTCTATTGATACGCAGCAGCATAGCGCAAGTATCGCCGAATCAGGGTGTTTCCACGGGGCCGAGTGTGTTCTCCGCGGGAATGATATAAAGAAGTGCTAATGACACTGAGCCTTTCCACCGAAGTGCGCATGATCAAAGGCGTCGGCCCACAGCGCGCCGAGCTGCTCGCCAAGCGCGGCATTTATACCTTCGAGGATCTGCTCGCGTACTTGCCGTTCCGCTACGAAGATCGCATCCACTTTTCAAATATCAAAGACATTCAGCCGAACGGCACCTACACGATTCGCGCGAAAGTCATGAGCGGCCAGGCCATACCGAACAAGTTCGCCTACAACGCCATTTATCATTTGCTAGTGCAGGACGCGGCCGGCGGCTTGCTCCCCTGCAAGTTTTTTCACGGTGGTTATCTCGAAGGCCGCCTGAAGCCTGGCCAGCAGCTCATTCTTCACGGCAAAGTCGAGATCGACAAGATGCGCCCCGCACGCCTTGAAATGATCAATCCGCAGCTCGAGATGCTTGGCGACGGCGAGCCCGACTCGACCGAAGTTGGCCGCATCGTTCCCATTTACGAAGCGATTGGCACCTTCGGCTCGCGCGCCATTCGCCGCGCTATGTACGCTGCGGTGCAGCTCATCGATGCCAACATGCTGGATGTCCTTCCGGAAACTCTGCGCGCGCGACTCGGTTATCCTTCGCGCCGCGAGGCCTTGATCCACGTCCACTTTCCTGAGCTCCAAGAATCGCTGGAAGAGCTCAACACTTTTCGTACCCCATCACAGCAGCGCCTCATCTTCGAGGAGTTTTTTCTTTATCAACTAAGCCTTGCGCTCGATCGCAAAACCACACGAAAAGAAAACGCCATCCCCTTCCGCGTGCGCGAGGAAAAGGTGCGCGAAGCCGTCAAACGAATTCTTCCCTTCAAACCGACCGCAGCTCAATTCAATGTCTTGAAGGAAATTGTTGCCGACCTTGAAAAGCCCGTGCCTATGAACCGTTTGCTGCAAGGCGACGTTGGCAGCGGGAAAACCATCGTCGCGTTGCAAGCCGCCGTCATCGCTATCGAAAACGGCTGCCAGGCCGCGCTCATGGCGCCCACAGAAATTCTCGCCGTGCAGCACTATCTTTCGGCTCGCCGCATACTCGCTCCCGGTGCCTATCGTGTCGAGCTGCTCATCAGCGGCCTCAAGTTCGCAGATAAGCAAGCCGCCCTCGAACGCATCCGCTCCGGCGAAGCCCAGCTCGTCATCGGCACGCACGCTCTCATCGAAGACCAAGTCCAATTTGCGCGGCTCGGCTTCGTGGCCATCGACGAGCAGCACCGCTTCGGCGTCCTCCAGCGCAAGCGCCTCATGGACAAAGCCGCCTCTCACGGCCACGCGCCGCACGCCCTCGTCCTCACCGCCACGCCCATCCCGCGTACGCTCTCTCTCACGCTTTACGGCGACCTCGACGTCTCCGTCCTCGACGAACTCCCTCCCGGCCGCACGCCCATTCAAACGCGCCTTACCTCCGAGCCGCATCTCCCCGGTGTCTGGGAATTTCTTCGCAAGGAAGTCGCCGCCGGCCATCAGGCCTACATCGTCTATCCGGTGATCGAAGAATCGAAACTCGAACTAAAAGCCGCGATGGACGAATACAAGCGCCTCTCGAGAGATGTCTTCTCCAATCTGAAACTCGGCCTCCTCCACGGCCGCCTCTCGAGCGAAGAAAAAGACGCCGTCATGGAAAGCTTCCGCAAGAACGAAACGCAAATCCTCGTCGCCACCACGGTCATCGAAGTCGGCGTCGACGTGCACAACGCCACCGCCATGGTCATCGAACACGCCGAACGCTTCGGCCTGGCCCAGCTCCACCAGCTCCGCGGACGCATCGGCCGCGGCGCCGCAAAGTCCCACTGCATCCTAGTTGGCCCCGTCCGCATGACAGAAGAAGCCCGAGCCCGCCTCGAAACATTGGTCCGCACCGCCAACGGCTTCGAAATCGCCGAAACCGATCTCCTCCTCCGCGGACCGGGCGAATTTTTCGGCACGCGCCAATCCGGCGACCTAGGCTTCCACATCGCCAACCCCATTCGCGACAAGGATCTTCTCGAAGTCGCCCGCCGCGAAGCCTTCTCGCTAGCCGAGGACGCCCAGCAATCCACATCGCTCCAGCGCCTCCTCCGCCAACTCCCCGCTGAATGGCAACGCCGCTACCACCTAGCCCGCATTGGCTAACCTTGGAGTGCGGCGGCCGGTCCGCCGCTTTCACCTAGCATTGTTCGGCTAACTAATTCATTCAAAAAGACTTGTTTGCTTTATGAAATCCTAACCGTCGGCTCCTGACTTCCTTACGCGGGTTGCCCTACCATTCTCTCAGAGTCGCAGCCCGCGCCAAGCGACCCAACGGAGAAACGCCGATGTCATCTGGTCCGAAAGGCTGTGAAGAGCCGTTAAGTTTGCAGTGCTGTGTTTGTGGTCACCGAACGGAACTTTTTGATCTACCAGGCAGAACCGGGAAATGCTGCCTCGAATGCAGCGCCGACGTAGCCACATCCATACTACTCACCACAGAGATCGACGCAGCAACACTGGCGGGCCAAGACGCCGGCAACTTGATCGCCGAATTTTCCCAGCTAAGCACGCGCCTACTCGAAAGAGCGCAGTCGGCCTAACGCCCTGAAGCGTTCGCCAAGCCGAAGGCGCGCAGCAATCCCCCGAATGAGCCCGCATTGGCTAAATTCTTACCGCCGAAGGACCTCTGCACTTCCCCGAGCTAGTCAATCGCTCGCCTTCTTTGTTCCTTGACTAAGAGCTAAAAACCGACCACTAATAATTCACTCATGCGCATAATCGCCGGCAAATACCGCAGTCGCATCCTGAAGAGCCTCAAGGGTCTAGCCCTCCGTCCCACCAGCGACCGCCTCCGTGAAACGCTCTTCAACGTTCTCGGCCCCGGCGTTGTAGGCTCCCGCTTCCTCGACGTCTTCGCCGGCACAGGCGCCGTAGGCATCGAAGCCCTCAGCCGCAGCGCCGCTTATGTAACCTTTATCGAAAATCACCCGCCCGCCGCAAAACTCATTCGCCAAAATCTCGACTCCCTCAAAATCACCACCGGCTACACCATCCTCGCCGCCGACGCCCTCAGCGCCCTCCAAAAACTCGCCACCCACCACACTCCGTCCACTCCTCCGTTCGATTTCGTTTTCGTCGATCCCCCCTACGCCGCCCACGTCGACTACGCCCGTACGCTCGAATTTCTCGCCACCGCCAATTTTCTCGCCCCCGACGCGCTCGTCATCTTCGAGCATCACCACAAATTCCAGCTCCCCGAACAATTCAACCAACTGCGCCGCACCCGCGTCCTCAAGCAAGGTGATGCCACCCTTTCGTTTTTTCTTGGCACCTGATTTTTTCGCGTTACGCCCTAACCTGAGCCAGCTTCGACAAGCAAGGACGAGGAAGATGGGCAGTATCAATTGTTGTTGGCGTGGTTGGCGCTGTCCGCGTGTTTCCTCAGGACAGCGAGATACTCCAGCATCTGGCGAACTTCCTTGGCGTGCTCGCCATCCGGCGCAAGCTCAAGGTATTTCTCTAACGCCTCGGCAGCACCCGCGGGCACGGTCACGTTCCCCTTCTCGCCGGGCTGATTCATATGCACGAGCAGGGAGCCTTTGAGGAAATAGGTTTCCGCTTTGCCGGGATCCACCGCAGTCGCTTTGTCGCAAGCGGCAAGGGCGCCCGCGACGTTTTTGGCGTTGTACTGCGCGGCGCAAAGATTGTAGTAAGCCAGCTTGGGATTGGGATCGAGCGCAGCGGCCTTGCTGTAAGCGGCTAGGGCCTCCTTGGTCTTGTGCAGCTCGTTATAGGTGGTACCCTCATTGTTCAGCATGTGTCCGACGCCCGCTTTTTTCCTCTCCAGGGCCGCGGCCGCGTCATCGGGATGCATTGCGGCTGGATCGCTCGCCACCAGGATACCGGTCTCATAGCTGCCGATGGCTTCCTGATACTGGCCGAGATGGGACTGCGCGTCGCCCAAGCCAGAGAAATATTCCCAGTTATCCGGATCCATGCCGGTCAGCTCCTGCAGCGGAGCAAGGGCTTCCTGCCAGTGGCCTTCCAGTAAGGCCGCGTTGGCTTGCAGGATAAGCGCATTCATTTCGGAAGTTTTTTCGTTCTTCGTCTTCATGTCCCGAATCTGCTGCTTGGTGTACTTGGTCCTCGGCGCGGGCGCAGTCGGATCGATTGCGCTGATCGGCGTCGGGTCTGACGCGATGCTCGTTATTTTCGCTTGGCTGACGTCAATCTTCACAATGGCGATAGCCGGCGAGCCGGACGCGTTTATCGTGATTTCCTCGGTGAGAAGTTTTTCGCCGCCGGCGCTGATGACTTCCACATCATAGTCACCGTAGGGCGCTACCTCTATAGCGAACCTGCCCAAGTCATCGGTTTTGATTTTGAAACTTTTCCCCGCATCTATGTTTGCCAGGTTGACTACGACGCCGGCCAGAGGTTTGCTCTCGTCCGTCACGGTACCCTTGACTTGTCCAGTCGCCCACGTTTGGGCGGCCGCGGGCAGAGCGTCGAAAAGCATGAGAAAAACTGCGAGCACGGAAAGAACTGGAGTATTTTTCATGGCCGGCCTGCTGGGGAAAATGGATCCCCCACATAGAGGAAGATGGTTCTGCAACAAAAGATGGGGGGCATGGGGTCACCGCGGTACTAAAGGAAAGTTAAGTAGTAAGCACCAAGTTTGTAACACGATTTTTCGCAATTGCGAAGGGTATTGGTCGAAGCCCGAGCGAAGCGGCAGCCCAAGGGGGCGCTTGACAAATATTATCTACATATGTAGACTTTAGCTAGCGAACATGAAAACTCCGCGCCTGTCCCCGCAAACCCTCCGCGTCCTCGAACGCTTCGTCGAGCGCCCCACCGCCTGGCGCTACGGCTACGAACTCAGCCGCGAAACCGGCCTCAAATCCGGCACCCTTTATCCCATCCTCATGCGCCTCGCTAAATACTCCCTGCTCGAAACCAAGTGGGTCACCACCGAAGACGGTGTCCCCCCGCGCCACACCTACCGCCTCACCCCCAACGGCATCGAACTCGTCCGCTCGACGTTTGCCGCCGAGCATTCCGCCCTGAAAACTCGACGCGTTGCCTTCAGCGGAGGCAAAGCATGATACCCGCCGCTTTACCCCGCAACGCCGCCATCATGCTCCTGCGTTTCGCGATCTGGATCGCCCCCCACGACACCCTCGAGTGGGGCCGCGGAATGTTGAGCGAACTAAATCACGTAGAAGGGAATTGGCCCGCGCTTCTCTGGTCGATCGGCGGCGCCGGCGTTCTAGCCAAACACGCCATCGTCGCTCTAATTCTACCCGGCGCCCATCGACGCACCGTCTCCACCACCAGCGAACTTTTCGACAAGGAAGGTCCCATGCGCAAAAATACTCTAGCCGCCATCGCAATCTGCACCGCGGCTTCTCTCCTTTTTTTCGTGGCCCCGGTCTTCCGCCAAGCCTTTCGGGTATCGCTCGCGCAATGGCATACCGTTTTTCACGTGAAGCAGAACTTCGGCTATCCGAGCCCAGATCCAGAACTAGACGCTCTCGCACAAAAAGCCAGGCAAAATCACGATTCGGAAGCGCTTGCCTTTATCGCGGTTCGCTACCCGAATGCAATCCAAAGGGAGCGCCTCGCCGACGAAGCAGTGCAACTCGATCCGAATCTCACCTGGCTCTATGCGGTTGGTGGCACGGCGTACCTATCGCCTTCCGAGATAGATCGCCGAGTCTCCTTGCTCAAACAATGGGATCCACAGAATGCGCTTCCTCATCTAATGGCCGCTCGGAAAATTGGCGCCACCGTCACGTATAGCAAGGAATTTCCGCTAGGGAAGCTCGAGCAAAACCCACCCTGGGAAAAAGAAATGGACGCCGCGTTTCAATCTCCGAAGCTCGACACCTATATCGACCGCCAAAATCAGTTGGATCACCGGGTCCTCTCTCGCTATCGGCTTGACGACCCGTTTCAGGCCGCCTCTGGTGACGATAGGTATGGCTTTCCCAACTACGGAGTTGGGGAATGCTCCTTATACGCGCAGTCGCTTCTCGAATCCGGCAAATTCCTCGAGTCTCGGGGCGATCGCAAGGCCGCTTTTGAAAAATATTTGGTGGTAGCCCATTTTGGCCAGATGATCAGCATGGATAGTGAATTTACATTTCTCATCAGAAAGGAGATGAAGGAAGCCTACGGCCGGCTCGCGGCGCGTTCTCAAATGGAAGGCAACGGCGAGGCGGCCTCGTTCTACACCTCACTCGCCGATCAGTTCGATAAAGCGGCGGACAGGCAACTCCTGCTCTTGCGCTATAGGACTCAGGGCAATGACGTTTCCCACTGGAACGCCTTCTTGGTACGACTCTCCAGCCTGCTGATGATTTTTTGCGCTGCTTTCTTGCTTCTTTGCATGCTCGGCGTATTGGTGCGGGGCCGCTCGTTCAGGTTTAGTTCGCTTCATCCCAGCCGCCTCACGCTAGCCCTCGGTCTCGGCGCGGCGGTCGCATCGCTGTTCTCAAGCGTCGTTCTTTTTGTGAGCTACTGGCCCTACTCCGAACTCCTTCAGCGTTACCTGAGTAAGGGTGATGATTCTGGGATGTTAGAACTCTCCGCGTTCCTTCGTGACACCCAACACCCCTTGGGCTCGCGATTCAGCCTGGGTACGTGGGTGGTAAGCTCGTCGATGATGGTGTTTTATTTCTGGTTTGCCGTAACAATTTTGTGCGTTCTTGCGTTTGCAATTGCCGTCGTTCGCCACTTCCAAACGCGCCCGCGAGCCAGCGCCCCTGCCTAATGTCGCCGTTCCAAAATCTCGCACCGCAGAGGCCGGGCTTGTTTATCCTGTAAGAGCCCTGCCCGTCTTCGGAACTCACCACTCACTCCGCCCCAGGCATCCCCCGCGCCCCCACCCGAATCCATACCTCCTGGTCCCCAGCCACGCTATACTACGAACCTTAATGTCTCTAGGCCAGGTCAATGGTGGGTACAATCTCTTGGGACAAGGCGGCGCGGCCACTGCTGCGCGCATGGCCCGTGTCCCTGCTTCTCCTCCCGAGCCTACCCTCGTCGAGCCCAAGCTCGAAATCCCCTGGGGCGATTTCCATCAAGGCACCGCAAGCAGCCTCAGAACACTCCTTTCCGGCCCCTACAACGTCAGAAAATTTCTAGCCGGCGACTATTTCCGAGATTGCTGGGTCGAACGCCGCATCCCCAAGCGCGCCGTCCTAGCCGCCGCCCTCTGGCACGTCGTTTTCCTCGTCTCCCCCTTTGCGCTGCTAACCACGACGCTCCGCCACAATACTGCTTTCGACAACACGCAACTCACCTGGTCTGGCCCCATCGAAGATTTCCCGGCACTCGAAATCCGCGCGGCCAAGCCCAAAATCGTCTCGCACAAGGACCCCACCAAGCCGCTCCCGCCGAAAGGCGCCGACGCCTTCCATCCCCGCCAGCGCATTGTCACTGACCCTGTGCATCCGAATCACCCGCGGCAAACGCTCATTCGTCCCAATGCGCCGCAGATAGCGCCCAAAATTCTTCCCGACATGCCCAACATCGTCCAATTGCAAGCCGCCGCCGCCCCGCCCCGCCCGCGCCTCGAGATCAGCGAAAAAGCCCTCGCCAAACTCCACCCTCGTCAGCATCGCGTTGCCGCCTCGCCGATCGCACCCCCGCCCGATGTGCCTCTGCTCGAACAAAAACCCGCGGACCTGACGATCGCCCTTTCGCCAAACGCCCCGGCGCGCCCAAAACTCGAATTGAACGCCGGCTCTGCACCGCGCGTAGCGCCGCGCGCGCAAACCGGCGATTCGCTTCCGGCGCCCGAACTTGGTGCTGCCCAATCTGCTGACGCCAATGGTCCCGCCTCGCTCATCGCGCTTTCCGCAGCGCCTGCAGCTCCAAAGCCGGATGTCCAGCCGCCGCCGGGCAATCTGGCCGCGCGTGTCTCGATCGCGCCGGAAGGTACGAAGCGCGGCGTGCCCGATGGCTCACCCAGTGCTCCCGCAGACCCAGCCGACGTCGCTCGCGCAGCGGCATCGAGCAATGGCGGCGGCAAGAGCCCCGTCGGTATCAGCATCAGCGGTGGAAACCCCCAACCCAAGAACAATATTTCTGGCGCGGGTGGCGCCAAGCTCAGTCTTCCCTCGACGCGCACGCTGATGAATCGTCCAGAGCCCAAGACCGAGGATTCGCCGGAGAGAACCGGCCCCCCAAACTTTCAGATTCTGCCTCCGGGCGCCAAACCAGAACAGGTTTTCGCCGCCAAGCGCGTCTACACGCTCTCCGTGAACATGGCCAATCTCAACAGCGCCAGCGGCAGCTGGATTTTGCATTTCGCTGAACTCGGATCTGCTCCCGGGGGCGCGCCTCTCGCCTCTGCCGAGCTAGCCATGCCCGTGCCAGTAAGAAAAGTCGATCCAAAGTATCCGCCGGATCTCATCGAGCAAAACGTGCAAGGCGAAGTCATCCTCTACGCCATTGTTCACGCCAACGGCGCCGTCGACAGCATCCAGGTTGCGCGGAGCCTTGATCCTCAGCTCGACGCCAACGCCAAATCCGCCTTCGCACAATGGAAATTCCAGCCGGCCTCCAAAGCGGGCACGCCCGTCGACCTCGAAGTGATCGCCCACATCCCCTTCAAAATCCGCGACGACCGCTAGCTTTTCCGTCTGGCTTTTTTTGTTACTTTGCTGGCACGACCGGCAAGTCGATAAAGCTCGCCTCGCCTGCCGCGTGATACACGCGCTGGGTGGCCTTGACGTAGTCTTGCGGCTTCGCAAAGAAAATATTCGGCACGTAAATTTGCGGATTGCGGTCGTAAAGTGGAAACCAGCTCGATTGCACCTGCACCATGATGCGGTGCCCAGGCATAAAAACGTGATTCACCGTAGGCAGAGCGTATTTGTAGGTCAGAGGCGCGTTGGAAGCGATCGGCTTAGGACTAGAGAAGCTTTCGCGGTAGCGCCCGCGAAAAATATCCATCGCAATCGAAAGCTCGTAGCCGCCCATCTCCGGATAGCTCGGCACCTCGTCGGGAAAAACATCGACCAGTTTCACGACCCAGTCGCTGTCCGTGCCGCTCGTGGAAGCAACGAGGTGAACGACGGGAGCTCCGCTTAGACGCAAGGGCTCCGTCAAGACCGGTGTCGCGTAGGTGAGCACGTCCGTCCGGCCTTCAACGAATCGCTGATCCTGAAGCAGCCACGTTCCCCACGCTGTGCCTCGCACCGGGCGCGGAAGATACGGCACCGGCTTCGCCGGATCGGAAACGTATTCGTCGTAAGCCGCCGCGGCTTTCGCGTCTCCGCCGGGAGCCGCGAACGACAGTCCGAATCCTGCGGTCAGATAAAGAGGTTTCGACGCCGTGGCGCAACCCGTTTCGCAAGCCAGCGGCCAGGACTTGAAGCGGTCCCAATGATTTTCCCCGGTGTTATAGATAAAGACTGGCGGCGTATCCGCCTTCGGCGCTCCATCCTTCAAATACTGATCGAAGAACGGCTTCAGCACATCGCGCCGAAATTGCAGCGCCGTATCGCCGTTCCACTTCATCGGGCCAAGCGTCGTCCCGTCGTAATTGACGCCGCTGTGCCGCCACGGGCCCATCACCAGATAATTCATGTTGTTGTTCGTGTCGTGCGGCTCGATCGCTAGGTAAGAATGAATCGCGCCCCACATGTCTTCCTGGTCCCACAAGCCTTGAATCCACATCGTCGGCACTTTCAGGGGCTGCGCTGCCATTGTTTTGTCGAGCGCTTGCTCCGACCAGAAATCGTCATACGCGGGATGCTGTGAAAGCCTGCGCCAGTAAGGCAGCTGATCCAGCCCGGCTGCTTTCGCCATGTCACCCGCCGAGCCGCCGCGCCTAAAATTTTCATATTCGTCGTAGCCCTCGCGCACCATGGGTGAACCGCCGCCGCGTGCCGCTGTTTGCTCCGTGAAGTAGTCGAGGTTTGGCTGACGGAAAGCGCCGTAGTGGAACCAGTCGTCGCCCATCCAGCCGTCCACCATTGGGCTCTCGGGCGCGGCGACTTTCAGCGCTGGATGCGGATTCACGAGCGCCATCACCACCGTGAACCCTTCATAAGAGCTGCCGATCATTCCCACTTTGCCGTTCGACTCCGAAATATTTTTCACCAGCCAGTCGATTGTGTCGTAGGCGTCGGTCGAATGGTCGACCCCGCTCTGATTCAGTGGCCCGATCAGCGGCCTCGTCATCACGTAGTCGCCTTCCGATCCGTATTTTCCGCGTACGTCTTGGAACACACGGATGTAGCCATCGGCTACAAAAACTTCGTCGCCCTGCGGCAAGGTGGCCAGCATGCTAGCGGACGAATTGCGTGCGGCGCGATGTGCCGCGTCGTAAGGTGTGCGCGTCAGAAGTATCGGCGCGTTCTTAGCGCCTTTGGGTATCACGATCACCGTATAGAGCTTCACGCCGTCGCGCATGGGAATCATTTCGGCGCGCTTGACGTAGTCGTAGTTCGATTTCGGTGCGTCGTATTTGGCCGGCACGTCGGACGGAAGAGGCGTTTGTGCGCGGCACGTGGTTGCGAACCCGAGCGCGATCATCGACAAAAACACGCGACGAATCAACACAGAATGACCAGTCATGAATCCCCCGGAGGAATGGCGAGCAGCTCGCGGCCGCCTCTAGCTTTATCAGCGGAGAGTTACTTTAGCAGAGTGCAGGTTTCCTTCGAGTGGGATTTCCTGGATCAAGCCGCCGCTGAAGCGGCGCCAGCTTCCAGCAGCTTCACCAGCGTGTACAGCGCATGATGGACCGGCGTCGGCACGCCGAGTTCCGCGCCGCGTCGCGCGATGTAGCCATTCAGCGAATCGATCTCCGTGCGCCGACCGCGCATTACGTCCTGCGCAGTGGAGGAGTATGCCTGCGCCAGTTGCGTGGCGATCTTGAACGAGCCCGCTAGCGCCACCTGCGGGTCCTCAAATCCCGGCGGATGCACGCCCGCCGCTTTTGCAACCGCCAGCAGTTCGTAGACCGCGGTTTCGACTAGCTTCCGCGCATCAGTGCTTGCCGCAATCTGCCCGTACGTCGCGCGACCAAGCGCCGAAACCGCGTTCAGCGCGCAATTCCAAGTCAGCTTGGTCCACAGTTCGCCTTCGATATTTTCCGCGACTCGGCAGCCCACGCCGGCGCGTCCAAACAGCGCCGCGACCGCTTCGCTCTGCGCATTGCGCGGGCCGACGACGAGATCGCCGCGCCCCGCATGCTTGATGTGGCCCGGCTCGGGAACGGCCGCCGCAACATAAACCACCGCCGACAGCGCCTCAATCCCCGATGCCGCGCGAATCTGCTCGGCATTGTCCACCCCGTTCTGCATGCTCACGACGATGGCCCCAGGGACGACGAGCGGCGCCAGTTCGCGCGACGTCGCGGCATTGTCTATCGTCTTCACGCAAAAAAGAACAATCTCCGCGCCGCGAGCATCGCTCAACTCCTTCGAAGCCTCCACACGTACCGTCTCTTTGAATTGCACCGTATCGAGAAACAAGCCGTTCTTCTTCACCGCTTCGACAAACGCAGCGCGGCCGATCATCACCACCGGAGCCCCGGCTCGCGCCAGCATCCCGCCGAAATAACCACCCACTGCCCCCGCGCCTACAACCGCTACTCGCGGCCAGTTTTTATTTTCCGTCATGCGGTAACCACCGAAATCAAGCGGTCGATGTCGCGCTCCGTATTATAAAGATGCGGCGACACGCGAATGTTTCCTTCGCGCAAGCTCACAATCACATTTTCCGCGCGCAATTTCTGATAGAGCGCCGCCGTTTTTTCCGGCGTTCGCGCCGTGAAGCATCCAAAGGCGCCTCTTCGCGCCGCTTCGAGCGGGCTTGCTGGCACGCAGCGGTCCTTCGGCAATCGCTCGTACATCAGGTCGATCAGAGCGCGATTGTGTTCGGCTACGGTTTCGGGACCCAACTGCACGACGAAGTCCGTGGAAACATCCATCGCCACAAGATTGAAATTGAAATAGCTGGCAGGCTCTGGCGTGTCCCAGCGTTTCGCGGCCGGCGCGGGTTTCGGATTATCGAAATTGAGCGACGCAAAATTGTCCGAGCCGGCTACCGCCATCCAGTAGAAGGGCCCTGGCCGCATGTTTGCGATATGTGCGCTCCTGGCCCAGAAAAATCCCGTGCCAAACGGGCTGAGCAGTCCCTTGTATCCCGCGCACACCACAAAATCCGCGCCCAATGTTTCAACGTCCATCGGCAACGTGCCGCAGCACTGGCTGGCATCCAGCAAAAGCAACGCGCCTTGCGCGTGGCACGCATCGGCAATGCGCGCCGCTTCCAGCAGCGAGCCGTCATCGAAGCGCACCAGGCTCGCCGAGACGAGCCTGGTCCTCGGCGTCATCGCCCGAAGCAAATCATCGGCGGTGATGAACCGCTCGCGCGGGGCAACAATCTCGAGTTTCACGGCTTCGCGTTCTTCCATCGGCTTCCAAACCGTATACTGCAGCGGAAACTCTCCCTTCGCCGTGATGATTTCATCGCCCGGCTTCCACGACATTCCGTATGCAACCGCGGCCACACCCGTCGTTGCGCCGGTGGTGATGGCAATCTCTTCGGGTTTCCCGCCGATCAGCTTCGCGATGGATGCGCGAATCCGGTTTGGGACTTCGAAGAAAGCGGAGTCCGGCTTGTGATGCGGGAATTTCTTCCATTCCTGTGCCGCCTGGAGAGCGCGCAGAGAAACTTTCGGCATGGGCGACTGCCCCGCGAGATTCAAATAGGTGGCATCTTCAAACTCAAACCACTCCTGCCGCCAATCGGTGCGAGCAGCGGCGCTGGTTGTGGCCATGGAGTCTCCTTGTGCTCGTCTAGAAAGGATTAGAATCGCCCAAGGCGCAAAGTTCTCCAACATCCAATTTGGAAACCCACAGAGCCAAGGCGCGCCTTTGGGGTGGGGGAGCTCGGCTGCCGCTTTGCCCCGCGACTCGCAGGGCTCTATATTTGGCCAGGCCCAACAGTTCGAACTAGAAGTGGCCGCGCAGTTCGCGAAATGCCGGCACAATGACGAGTTTTCCGGCGCCGGCCATAACGGGCTCATGCTCCAATTGCCAGGTATGCTGGTGCGGAATGTAAACGGCGTTCAATCCAATTTTCAAGGCAGGGTTGATGTCGCTGCGCGGGCTGTTGCCGATCATCCAGCCCTGCGACTTCACGATCTTGTGTTTGCGCACCAGTTGACCGTACGTTTCCGGATCTTTTTCGCTGACGATCTCGATGAACTCGAAAAAGCCTTGCAGTCCCGAACGCTCGACTTTTGCGGCTTGTTCGGCGGGCTCGCCCTTCGTGAACAAAATCAGCCGGTGACGCTCGGTCAGATAGGCGAGCGTTTCCGGCACGCCATCGAGAATTTTCGGCGGCGTGCGTTCCAGTTCCATGACGCGGCCATGTATCTGCGCCAGCGTTTCGCGGCGAACCATCTGATCCGCGAGTTTCAGATACGTTTCCTCGAGCGAACGGCCGAAGCTGCGCACGCCGTAACCATATTGGCGGATGTTTTTGCGTTCCGTTTCATTCAGGATGTGGCGGATATACGCGCGCGTGTAGCCACACGGCTCGACGAGGGTGATGAAGTCCTCGATCAGCTTTTCAAAAAACACGTTGTTCTCCCACAACGTGTCGTCGGCATCGATCATCAGAGTGTTGCGTCGCATGGGGACCCGTGTTCAGCAACCCTTAGCAAGCGAAAGTTGATGGATCCGTTGTCTTAAAGCAATTTCAGTCTACCAGCCCGAGAGCGTCTTCGGCGATAGCGGCTGCCGCGCCGGGCTTCCCCATGCCTTGTGCCGCATCTCGCATTCTTCTAAGGCGAGCTGGGTTGTCCAGTAACTCCGCGATTTTCCACGCGGCTGCCGGCAGATTGTTGCAGCGAATTGCGGCGCCGGCCTCAAGCAAGTGATCGGCGTTGCGCTCTTCCTGCCCGGGGATTGGTTCGATCAGGGCCATCGGCAGAGCTCGCGCAAGCGCTTCCGACGTGGTGAGGCCGCCTGCCTTGCCTACCAGAAGATCAGCTGCGGCCATGTATTTGTCCATGTCGGTTGTAAAACCCACGGGGACAAGCCGAGGCGCACGGCTCGGGAGTTCGCCCGCATCACGAGAGATTTCGTCCAGGCGCTTGCGAACCTTTTCGGCTTTACCTGCGATAGCCACAATCTGCCACGGATGCTCCAAGGCCAGCAGATCCTTCACAAGTTGTTCGACCGGGCCGATACCGTACCCGCCAGCTGAAATCAAGATCACTGGCGCCGATGGATCGAGACCGAGCGCGCGCCGCGCTTCCCCGCGCCCGAGCGGTTTGGCAAACAAGGGATCGATTGGAATTCCGGTGACGCGCAGCTTTTCGCGCGGCACGCCGATGCGCGCCAAGTACTCCCTAGCTTCGTCGATCGCCAAGTAGTAGCGGTCGACGGTGCGGCAGAGCCACATGGCATGGACGTCGTAGTCGGTGACGACGATGGCGTTGTGCGCGCGTAATTTTCGCTTAGCGATCAGCCAGGCTACGATTTCCGCGGCCAGGAAATGCGTCGCTACGCACAAATCGGGCTGCACGCGCTTAAGCAGGCGAATCATCGGTGTGGTGTTCAAGCGGTCCATGGCGAGCCGGCGCCCGGGATGATGCCAGGGCTGGTCGGTGCGGTCGTAAAGGACGCCCATTAACTCCGGCGCACGTCGCACCATCGAGATATAAGCCTTGTCGTAAACCCGCTGGAAAAGTTTGCTGACGTACTGGATGGTGTCAATGTGCTCGACAGCGCAGTCTCTGCGTGCCGCGAACGCTTTTTCAAGCGCTTCTGCGGCGCGCACGTGCCCCGCGCCGGAGGATGCGGATAAAAGGAGAACGCGCGGTTTTTGTTTCATCCGCGCTGCTCTCCGATTTTGTCACAAAGCATCACGAAGCCTTGCGGCGCCCGGCGGCAATCTTTTCGAGAACTCCCCGCGCCACGCTTTGCAGTTCGCCAAATCGCGTCAGATAGTCCTGAAATTCGTGGTTCAGCGCTTTTGCCTCTTCCGGGCCAAGCTGCGTGCGCAGAATCATATCGCGCAGTCTGACAGGATGCGGCAGAAGCGCGTCTTCCTTCAATTCTTCGAGCGCAATGCTCGCGTCGTAGTGATACATAAATTCCCCCGTGGAGAAACGGGCCTGCAATCCCTCAGACGGAGATTGGCTGGCCAGATTTATTGTACTCGCGAAGAGTTGAGGCGAGCGAGATTTCGCGGAAAATCGAAGAATGCAAAAACTTTACGCGGCGGTCGCGGCCGCGGGCATGAATTCGTAGCGTTCGATCTTCGCGGCGATGCCCATGCGCCCGTTGGACGTAGGCTCGACGCGCACGATTTGTCCGAGGCAGCGGATATTGACGTCATTCGATTGCGTCACTTGTTCGGGCAGAGTGATGACAAACTCAATTTCGCTTCCGATGGGAAATTTGGTTTCCGCAAGGAAATAGAGCCCGCGGTAGCTTACATCGCGAGTTTGCGCCGCGAGTTCGGACCCATGTGGCTCGTGCGGAAGCACACGCAGGGGCAGCGTCATGTTAAAACGCCGGGCTTCGCGGCGGTCTGCTCCGTCGCTCATTGCTCCTCCCACTGGGCTGGAATTTCAACGAAAGCTAACATCGGCAACAGCAAACTGCAACGCGAAAGTCAGGAAATTATGTCCTAGTACGAGGTTTCGGGCCTAGATCGTGTACTTTGAGGTATCTCGTAATTTGAGTAGTACTGTTACTCGCTCGGGCTGCCGCCAAGGCTAAAAAACACTCCGCCGTTCGAAAAGGCATCCATTTTGAAACAGGACGCGCACATTCGATTTGCAGTTCACTATCGCTTAATCGATTAAAGACACGCCCTGTGCGCGTAGAAAAAGACGTCCTGGCGCGCTGCGGATTTCGGTGTTTTTCTGGTGTTGCGGTACACTCGCATTTCTTTTACTCGACTTATGAGCACACGGCACGACTCCCGCAATCTCTTTCTTACCGGCCCTGCCGGGCGATTGGAAGCCATTCTCTGGAGCCCGCGCGAAGGGCCGCCGCCGACGGCCGCGGTCGTTTGCCACCCGCATCCGCTTTTTAGCGGGACGATGCACAACAAAGTGGTGTATCAAGCGGCAAAATCGCTCGACGCGCTGGGACTTTCCGTGTTGCGTTTTAATTTTCGCGGAGCGGGAATGAGCGAAGGGAAGCACGATCGCGGCGTGGGCGAGCGCGACGACGTGCGCGCCGCGCTGGATTTTCTCGCCGCGGAATATCCAAACGTGCCGCTGCTGGTTGCGGGTTTTAGCTTTGGTTGCTGGGTTGGGCTGCGCGTTGGCTGCGAAGACACGCGAGTCACTTCCCTGATTGGATTGGGAGCGCCAGTGAACAATGCGGACTTTTCTTATTTGGCGCATTGTGCAAAGCCGAAGCTGTTTGTGCTCGGCGCGAACGACATTTACGGAGCGCCAGACAAATTAAAGAGCGTCGTTTCCGCTGCGGCCGGGGAGAACCGTGTCGTGATTGTCGACGCCGCCGATCATTTTTTTGCGGGCAAGCTCGATCGAGTCGATCGCGCCATTACCGCGTGGCTTACGGAAGGCAACCCAGAATTATTTCCTGCTACGCCCCCTCGCCACGACTGAAGAGCTGAGTGAATTGATCCACCGTGGCAGGCGCTACGCCAACTAGTTTTGCGTTCGCGTGGACGTGCTCCACGCGAGACATGCCCACCAGAGCTGTCGTGATTCCCGGCGATGACCTGACAAATTGCAGGGCGCGTTCCGCGTCGTTTTCGAGGCCCAGAGCTTGGGCAACAAAAGACGGCAAATTTCGCGCGACTTGGCCTTGCAGCAGCGAAGCGCTGGCGACCAGAGTGATTCCCAATTCGCTGGCGGCTTCCATGACGGTGCGGTCGCGCCCGCCGATGGATTGATTGCCTAGCGTCAGCGCTTCCGTCATTCCGAGATTGAAGGGGAGCTGCACGAAGCGGAAGTGGTGTTTTTCGCCCGCAATGTCCGTAGCGATCTGCGCGAATTCCGCGAGTTGCATGGCGTCGCGCACTCTTGCTTCCTGGCGGAAGCCGTTCCAGGTGGCCATTCCGTAGAGCTGAATTTTGCCGGCGTCGACGGCGGACTCGAGAAAAATAAAAGCGTCGCGAACGCGCTCGAGAAAATCGGGGCGGGAGACTTCAGTGAGTTGCGTCTCGGGATTGTGGAGGTAGTAGACGTCGATGCACTCGAGCTGGAGATTGCGCAGGCTGCGGGCGAGCTGATCTTCCAGGAAGCGCGGGGTCATGCAGTGGCTGCCGGCGACGAGGTCTTTTGGGGTGAAGATGCCGGGCTGGATATATTCGTGAAGAAAATATTCGGTGGGTTCGGCGGGCATCGAGCCGTCGGGAGTTAAGTAGCCGCCTTTGGTGCAGATGACTAGTTCTTCGCGGGAGAAACCTTTCGTGGCGAGTTGCTTGATGGCTGCGCCGATGCTGCGTTCGCTCCGCTGGAAGCGGTAGTTGATCGCGGCGTCGATGAAGTTGATTCCGTTTTCAGCGGCGGCAAAGACGGCGGCGGCGTAGCTGGCGTCCACCTTTGGATCGGGCTGACCTAGGTACGTACCGATGCCGACCGAGGACATGACGAGGCCTTGTGCTTCGCGGAAGTGGCCGTCGGCGGCGCGTCCGGCGAACCGGTTGGCGTAGCGTTTTGTGGCTTCGAGTGTGGCGGATTTGGTCATCAGTACCCTTCTAGATTGTCTAGCACTTCGAGTGGCGCAGCCTGCTGCGCCACTCGAAAGAGGGCACGACGAAATCGTGCCCCGACAAGGTCAACGTCAAAGTCCTTAGGGCGGCGATGGGTTGCCGCTCGCGGCGGGCCCGGTTGATGGCAGTTCCGCGCTCTTCGGATTGAGGAGCCGCGAACAGGCCCTCAGAATCTTACGGTACGGCCAGTCTTTTTCGCGAAAGAAAATCTCGCCGGCGCGCGGGTTGCTGTAAAACCAGCGAGAGATTAGGGCGAGATGCTCGCTGAGTTCTTCGCGAGCGGCGGTTGTGGTTGTGGCGATCGGCCGCTCTGTGCTCTGCGCCATGGCGGCGTTGCCTTCGAGATAGTCCTTGAAAATGTGCTCGGCGGAGCGCGGCTGGCTGGCGATTTCGCCAAAGCGCAGGAAGAACGGCTCAGCAAGGCGTCCGCCGTGGACGCCGAAGACGCCGATGGATTGCTCTTCGGCGGCGCGTTGAAGAATTACGGCGTCGAGATCGGCGATGCGGCGGGCGAGTTCGGGGCGGAAGCGCAGCGCGGCATCGAGTTTCTCGATGCGCTTGTGAAGCTGCGCGGCTCGCTCGAAATCGAGATCGGTGCTGGCGCGTTCGCGGTCGGCTTCGATCGCGGCGCGCAGCGAGGTGCCGTTGGTGTCGAGAAACTGTACAAGGCGCTGAACTTCAGCGTCGTATTCCTCTTTGGTGCAGCCGGCGAAGCAGGGCGCGAGGCACATTTTCATTTCGGAATAGATGCAGCCGGGGAACGCGGGATCGCGGCGAATTTTGATCTGGCAGCGGCGCACTTTGAAGAGGTCGAGGGCCTGCTCGGAAAAAGCGAGCGCGGATTTTCGGGAAGGGAAGGGGCCGTAGTAAGCGCCTGCAGCAGGCGCGCCGGTGTCGTCCACGGCGACGCGACGGGTGACGTAGCAGCGCGGATAGGGGTTGCGCAGGCTGATTTTCAGGACGGCGGGCGGACGCAGGCGCGTGAGCTTGCGATAGCGCTGCGGGAAAAGATGCTTGGCGTGCTGATAGTAAGTAAAGATCTGTTCGAGCGCGGAGCTGGTGAGGCGGTAGCGAATGCAGCCGGCGAGTTCGCGCAGATTGAGGCGCTTGCTCGCGGAATCGGCGGGGCCGAGCAGTCGCTGCAAGCGGCGGTGCAAATTCTGGGTGCGAATCAGGAAGGGTTCGGCGTTTTCGGCGCGCGATTCGATCAGGCAGACGGCGGGTTTGGGCGGCAGGGCGGGGAAGAAATTGTCCTCGGCGCGGGCGGGATCGAAGGCGAGGGAGCAGTCTAGTTCAAGCACGATGACAGGATATAACGGAAGTGGCGAGTGACGAATGGCGATGGAGAAACGGTTTGATAGTCGACAGTTGAAAATTGAATGCCAAACAAATTCTCCGGATCGAAAAGTGGCGCTTGCCAGCGACGCGAAGAAACGAAGGGCCGAAACAGGCTGGCGGAGCGAGGGACGGCGCTAGGAGTCAAGGCTCCAAGGGGCTCCGAGGAGTGTGGCGCGTCTTTCGGCGCTGGTCAGGTGCCGCGCTGCGGGGACGGCGCTACGGTTGATCGGTGGCTTTGCGTTCGGTGGTGTCGGGGTTGGTTTTTGTTTCGCAGGGGGAATCGAAGACCATTGTGGGGCACTTTTCGGCGGTGAAGGCGGGCCATGCGGGGAGGCCCGGGTGGTTGGGATTGCCGGTGCGAGCGAAGTGGATCCAGGCGTCGCTTACCTGGGCGGCAAGGTGGCGCGCTTCGGGGCCGTTGCCGGTCATATTCTCGCAGCGCTCGGTGTTGTCGAAGCAGAAGGCTAGTTCGGCGCAGTGGAAGGCGCGTGGCCTGCGATCCAGCACCGGGGTTTTCCAGGTGAACCAGTAGAGATACGCGGGGGCGGCGGCTTGGGCAGCTTTCCGTTCGCACTGGGTTACGGCGCCCTGACGCACGCTCGAAGCGGCGATTCGGGAAAGAATGTCGAAGGGCTTTTCTTTGGGATGCGCTTGCTGGAAAACTTCGATGATCTGGCTGCTCTTTTCGCCGAACATATCGGTGACGCGTTTTTTTACGTCGTCCATGGTCATGACTTCGTATTCGGGATGATTGATGCCGTTGAGAAATTCATTCAGGACCGTTCCTACGAGCATGGGAACTTGCGCGGAGAGGGCGGGAGCGTCGGGATCGAAAGGATGGCGGGGGAGGACGGTGCCGTCGACGACGGGCGCCCAGACCAGGGTGTCGGCCATTCTGCGGATGTTGGGGAGGCCGGGGCGGGCGTTCTTGCGCTGGACTGCTCCGCCGGCCTCGATCAGTTTTTGGTAGGGCAACTCCTGGAGCTGGCTCACTTCTGAGCCGCTCAAGCCTAGTTCGGCGAGAACGTCGGCGGCGATTTTGCCGGAGCGTTCGACGCTGGAGCCGCGCGTCATGGAGCCACTCTGGACGATGGCGCGATGAAACAGGCCTTTGGCGCTGGGCATGGCCATCAGGGTGCTGACTTTTCCGCCGCCGCCGGATTGGCCGAAAATTGTGACGTTGGCTGGATCGCCGCCAAAATTTCGGATGTTGTCGCGCACCCACTCGAGCGCGGCCACGAGGTCAAGCATTCCGAGATTCCCGGAGCCGGCGTAGGACTCGCCGTAGGCGGAAAGGTTGAGGTGGCCGAGCACGCCGAGACGATGGTTGAGACTTACGAGCACTACGTCGCCGCGACGGCTTAGTCTCTCGCCGTCGTAGGACTTTAGCTCCTGCCCCGAACCGGCCTGGAAACCTCCGCCGTGGAGCCAGACCATCACGGGGCGTTTTTTGTTGTCGTTGGCGGGAGTCCAGATATTTGCGCGGAGGCAATCTTCGCCGGGAATGCCATCGTCCCAGGAAAACATCCATGCTTCTTCGTCGTTGGCCCAGCCGGCGCGCGGCCCCTGCGGACAAACGTAGCTGTATTGCATGGAGCTGCGGACGCCGGTCCACGGAGTTGGCTTCGCTGGCGAGAGGAAGCGCGCTTTTCCGGCGGTGGTCGCGCCGTAAGGAATTCCCTTGAAGGTATAAATTCCGTTGCGCGTGTAGCCACGCACTTTTCCGGCGGTGGTTTCGACGATGGCGTTTTCGTCGTTGGCGACGATGGCAGGCTTGCCTGAGGCTTCGGCTGAACTCTTTTTCAGATCGGCCGCGGCGGGGAGAGGCAAAGGCAGGAAGGCGGCGGAGGCGACGGTTCCGGCGAGAGTGGCGGCTCCGCAGAGTACGCTGCGGCGGGTTAGGGGGCGCTGCGGCGTATCGGGCAAATTTTCGACCTGAATCGGATTATTGTTTTCTGGCACGAAGGATTCTCCTTATGCGTTTGAGGCGGAAGTAACTTACTTCCTTGCCCATCGTCTTGGCAACTGTCGGAATGACACTGTCGGAATGAACGCGCGCGGTTTTCTGGTAGGGCAAACGTGTGACGCGGCTACGGCGCTGGGACTATGCAGTTCGCCTGCAGGAAAAATACACAAGCCACCAACATAGGGGAGAACATGTCAGGGTTTGAGGAGCCAGGAGGAGATGACCAGGCGCTGGATTTCGGAAGTGCCTTCGTAGATTTCGGTGATGCGAGCGTCGCGGTAGTTGCGCTCGACGGGATATTCGCGGGAGTAGCCGTTGCCGCCGTGGATTTGGATGGCTTTGTGGGTGACGCGGGTGGCCATTTCGCTCGAAAAGAGTTTGGCGATGGCGGCGTCCATGCTGAAGCGGGCGCCGGTGTCTTGCTTCCAGGCGGCTTTGCGGACAAGCAGACGGGCGGCGTCGAGGTCGGTGGCCATGTCGGCGAGCATGAACTGAATGGCTTGGAACTGCGCGATGGGATGGCCGAAGGCGAGGCGTTGCTGGGAGTAGGTGCGGGCGGCTTCGAAGGCGCCTTGGGCGATGCCGACGGCTTGCGCGGCGATGCCGATGCGGCCGCCGTCGAGCGTGGAGAGCGCCACTTTGTAACCTTCGCCTTCGTTGCCGATGCGGTTGGCGGCGGGGACCTCGCAGTCGGTGAAAATCAGTTCGCAGCAGGCGGTAGCGCTGATGCCGAGTTTTTTTTCTTCCTTGCCGGTTTTAAAGCCGGGCGTGCCTTTTTCCACGACGAGCGCGGTGATGCCCTTTTCGCCTTTTTCGGGATGTGTATTGACGTAGACGATGGCGGCGTCGGCGGCCCCGCCGTTGGTGATCCAGGCTTTGGTGCCGTTTAGGATGTATTTATCGCCGCGGAGCGTGGCTTTGGTTTGGAGGGCGGCGGCGTTGGACCCGGCTTGCGGTTCGGTGAGGGCGTAGCAGCCGATTTTTTGGCCGCGTGCGAAGGGCTCGAGAAATCTCTTTTTTTGTTCTTCTGTTCCGTAGCGGTGAATCGGATCGCCATAGAGAGAGTTTTGGACCGAGAGAATCACGCCGGTGGACGCGCAGCAGCGGGAAATCTCTTCGATGACCATGGTGTAGGCGATGTGGTCGAAGCCGGCGCCGCCTTCGGATTCGGGGAGCGCGATGCCGGTGAGGCCGAGTTCGGCGGCTTTGGCGAAGAGGGCGCGAGGGAAGCGCCCGGTTTCGTCGAGTTCTTTGGCTAGTGGGCGGACTTCGGATTCGGCGAATTCGCGGACGGTTTTTTGGAGTAACGCTTGCTCTTCGGTGAGATCGAGATTCAAGAATGGCTCCGGTGTCGAGGGCAATTAGTTTAGCGCAGAAAAAGATTTAACGCAGAAGACCCAGAGTTCAGAGCAGGCTCAGAGAAGAGAAGCACCCGCGCGCGTTACGTGGACAGGGCGGATTTGAGGCGTTGATACGTGACGCTGAGTTCTTCGGGGTGCACGCGGGTTTCGGCGGTGACGGTCATGAAATTGGAATCGCCGAACCAGCGTGGGAGAGCGTGAAGATGCAGGTGGCCGACGACGCCCGCGCCGGCGGCGCGGCCCAGGTTCATGCCAAGATTCATCCCATCGGGCTTGTAATCTACCTGGAAGACTTTTTCCATGCGCTGCGCGAGATGCATCATTTCGTCGAGCGTGCCGGGATCGCAGAGGTTCAGTTCGGCGACGTGGGCGTAGGGGACGATCATGACGTGGCCGGAGGTGTAGGGGAAGCGGTTGAGAATGACGAAAATTTTCGTGCCGCGATAAACGATGAGCGTGTTCTCATCGTCCTTGCGAGCGGCGGCCTCGCAAAAAATGCAGTCGGGTTGTTTTCCAGCCGTGACTTGCGCCATGTACTGATAGCGCCAAGGGGTCCAGAGATAGTCCATCGCGAGGCGTCCTCGAGAGCAAAAGTGCGCGCACAGCATAACGCAAAACGGTGGGCGAGTCGCAAGGGCTTCCGCCCCGCGCAAGGGGTGAGCGCTATTCACAAATCTACTTTTGTAAGCGAGAAGGAATTTATTTAAGGGTGCTTCGCCTCGCCGGAAGTTGCTCCCGCCGATGCCGCCGCTTCGGAGCTGTTCACAAAATCCTTGAGCTCTTTGCTGGGCTTGAAGAAAGGAATTTTCTTGGGCGGGACTTCGACTTTTTCGCCGGTTTTGGGATTGCGGCCTACGCGGCCGCGCCGCTGGCGCGTGCGAAAGCTGCCGAAGCCGCGAATCTCGATCTTGTCGCCGCTCTGGAGAGACTCGATGATGCTGTCGAAGATAGTCTCGACGATGGTCTCGGACTCCTTGCGGGGGAGTTCCGTAATGCGCAGGACCTCTTCGATGAGGTCGGCCTTCGTCAGCGTGAGTTGCTTGGTCATCGTGCCTATGCCTCGTTGCAGAGCCAGTGTATCAGCGGCCGCAGGTTCTTGGTGCGTAACGGTTTAGAGGGGCGGAACGCACCCGGTTGCCCCTCTTCCTATCATTAAATTGACCCGCAGGTAAATGAAATTGTGCTGCCCCTATTGCTATGCCGCCGGAGCCCCTGGGAAGCGCAGCGCGGTTCACAGAAAAAGATTGGCGCTTACCGCGCCGAGAGTTTCGACTTGAGCGCATCGCCAATCGTGGCCGTTGAGGAAGACTTCGACGTGGAGCGATATTGCTCGATTTCCTTGCGCTCGATTTGCTTGGCGGCAGCGCGGTAGCTCAAACCGATGCGGCGCGTTTCTGGGCTGATCTTGATGATCTTGAAATCGTATTCCTTGCCCGGCTCGAGCGGGCCGGCGCTCTTCAGGGGACCGGTGCTGGTGCGGTGCATAGGTGAGTGGCCCTCGTCGCGGCGCTTGCGCTCCTCGATTTCGGTGTTGTGACAGAGAGCTTCGATGTTTTCGCCAAGCTCGACGAAAGCGCCGAACGTCGCGATGCGCGAAACTTTGCCTTTGACGATCTGGCCGACTTTGTGCTGCTTGAACCATTCGCCCCAGATGTCGTTGACCTGCTTAATGCCGAGGGAGACGCGGCGATTTTCGGGATCGATCTTCAGAACCTTGGCGGTGACGGGTTCGCCCTTCTTGAAAACCTCGTGGGGATTCTTGATGCGCTCGGTCCAGCTTACGTCGCCGACGTGGACGAGGCCGTCAAAGCCTTCCTCGATCTCCACAAAAGCGCCGAACTCCGCTATGTTGCGGATTTTTCCGGTGACAATGGTCCCCACCGGATACTTATCCGCGACGAGGAGCCAGGGATCGGGCAGGGCTTGTTTGATGCCCAAGGAGACGCGGCGGTCGCTCGGCTTGATGTCCAGGACCACGACGTCGACTTCTTCTCCGACTTTGGCGACTTTCGAGGGATGCTGGGCTTTTTTGGACCAGCTCATTTCGGTGACGTGGACGAGGCCTTCGATGCCTTGTTCGAGCTCGACGAAAACGCCGTAGTCCACTACGCCGACCACTTTGCCTTTGACTTTGCCGCCGGCAGGATATTTTTCAGCGGCGTTGACCCAGGGATCGGGCATCAACTGTTTCAGGCCGAGAGAGACGCGCTGCTTTTCCTTGTCGAACTTCAGGATGATGACGTCGAGTTCTTGTTCCGGTTTCACAACGTCGGAGGGGTGTTTGACGCGGCCCCAGCTGAGGTCGGTGAGGTGGAGCAAGCCGTCGATGCCACCGAGATCGACGAAGGCGCCGTATTCGGTGACGTTCTTTACGTGGCCGTGCACGACCTGGCCTTCGGTAAGCGTCTCCATCAGCTGGGCGCGCTTAGCGTGCAGCTCTTCTTCGAGGATGGCACGGCGGCTGACGACAACATTGCCGCGGCGGCGGTTGAGCTTGGTGACCCGGACCTGGAGCTCGGTGCCGGTCAGATCGTCGAGATTTTGCGTGGGGCGAAGATCAAACTGCGAGCCGGGCAAAAAGGCGCGGACACCGATGTCGACGACGAGGCCGCCTTTGATGCGGTCGACCACTTTACCGGTGATGGTTTCCTTGGCTTTGTAGGCGGCTTCGATTTTTTCCCAAGTGCGGCGGCGGAGAACTTTTTGATAAGAGAGAATCGTGAAGCCGTCTTTGTGCTCGCCGGTGCGCTGGACTTCGATGGTGGCGTTGGGCTCGGGGCGCGGAATGTCCGTTTCGGAAAATTCCGCGGCGGGGATCAGGCCTTCGGTTTTTCCGCCGAGGTCCACAACTACGCCGTGTTCCGTATAGGCGACAACCTTTACTTCGATAATTTCGTTTTGCGAGGCAGCTTCGTGCTGCTCGTCGTACTGCTCCATCAGCTTGCTCATCTCTTCGGAGCCGGCGGCTTCTTCGGCGGCAGCGGTGGCTTCGGCGTCGGCCGGGGATGGAGCGGTAGCTGCTTGGGCCACCGCGGGGGCTGAAGGCGCCGCGGCTGAGGCAGGTTCCTCGGCTGCATCAGCAGCGTGTGCCACAGGCTCGGGGACGCTTTCAGGCGCAGCAGACTCTGGAGCGCTCGCCTGGGCGCTGTTGACTTCCTCCGGGGCGCTGCTTGGCGTTTGCGTTGGTTCTGAATCCGGTGCGGGTGCCGCTGCGGCTGCTGAGGATTGGTTGTCGTGGTCAGGAAACATGGTTGTTGGCCTCCGGGAGATAACTTCTATTCTGTCCAGCCCGGCTATGCCGGGATAACGCAAAACGTCGATAAGATTCCTTGCGAGTGCCCTGACAGGGTTCCTACAAGGAGGTTAACCGCCGAGCGGTCTTTCGGGACAATGCTGCGGGCGTTTCGAGGCGCGCTGCAACCTCAAAAGGATACTCGCCGCGTCCGCATTGTGTCAATGAAACCGGTTTAAGCGAACTGCCCGCGCCCCTAGCTTAGAGATATTTGGCTAGACCGCATGTTTTTTGAGCAGGTTTCGGGCGCGTGCGCGCATGGCGGGTGTGCCGGATTGCACAGCCTCTTCCAGGAGTTGCTTCACGCTGCTGCGCAGGGAAGCGTCGTCTCCGGCAAGGTCCGCGAGCCCTTGAAGAGCGCAGGTCTTGACTATCGAACTGCGATCGTTAAGGTAGCGGTGCAAAGCTGCTACGGCGTGCTCGCGTTCGGGAGCGGTCAGGTGAAGTCGCGGAATCATGGCGGCAAGGTGCCAGCGCAGCTCGATCTGTTCCGCTTCGGTTAGCAGGCCGAGGAGTTCTGCTTTGTGGCGGTCCAACAGCCGCGGCTTCTTTGCGGATACTTTTTCGCTGGCGTCGGCGGCGCGCATCCGCACAACGAGGTTTTCGTCCCAGAGGCACTGGATGAGTTCGCGAAAACGGCGCGGCTCTTTCAGAACGAGGCGGGCTACTTCATCAGAACGACCGATGGAACGGCGGTCCGAGCCTTTGAGCATCGCGGCGATTTTGAGGCGAGACATATTTAGAGTGGATGAAGCTGCGGCCGTAAGCCCGCCCTCGAGACGTGTCAAAGGATGATGTTCAGGGAAAAGAAAATCAATGAAAAGCTCCAAAAGCAGTGGAAGAACTCGTGCAGATTAGAAGCAGAGACGCAGAAATGACCTAGTTGTTCTCGGTGCGCAGGAAATTGCTAGGCAGATGAACGCTCGTATGCATTCTAGGTTCGTCCCGCGTGCGTCTTCTCACGCCGAAAATCGGGGGCAGAAACTTCTACCGTGCGACACATCTCGTACAAACGCGAACGGGTCCGCTCACTGATTCGGTCAGCAAGAGTTTCTCTCCGAGTTACCGCCAACTTTCCATTCGGCAGTCTAGCTTCCTTTTCTTCCGACGAGTCGAGATAGTTAGTCGTGATGATTGTGCAGCGGGGGTGGCTTAGATCGCGGGAGCCCTCAATGTATCGAGTGTTCAGAATATAACCGATCGTGTCTCGAACCCAGTCGGATGGTTTGATGCAACCCAGATCGTCGATGATGAGGACCTCGACGGATAGGATGGGGGCGAGAAGTCGCATTTCAGTCGCTTCAGTTTCCGTGCCATAGCTCTGCTGGATCTCTCGCAAGAGAGATCCATATTCACAAAAGTAGCCGGTGTGGCCACGCCTGACTAATTCCTTCAGAGCAGCTATCGCCAGATGGGTCTTTCCAACACCGGAATTCCCCATGAGCAGAAGTCCGGCCTGGTCACTCGCCGGATAGTCACGAACGAAAGACTGCGCAAAAAGCTTCGCCCTCTTCAGAGAATCGGCCTGCTGCGACGAGTAAGTCTTGCCGTCGGCCAGGTCCGTGCTGTAGCTTTCGAAGTCGCAGTGTTCGTAGCGTTTGGGGATGTGCGCGCGTTCGATGACGCGCTCGGCGCGGTCCTGCATGCCGCAGTCGCAGGCCAGGGCAACCTTGCCGGCGGCTCCGTCCGGGCGTGGGACAAGCTTCCAGCCGGTTCCTTTGCAGAGTTGGCAATTCTCGAGAGCCATGCGCACAGCATACGTTTGTGGGGACGGAACGGCAAGGTGTGGACTGTCGGAATTAGGGGTTCGAGCGGCGTTGGCGGAGCGGATTTTTCTTAACACGGAGTTCACAGCGGACGCTGAAAGTGTCGGGAAAATATAAGGCAGAGGCTCAGAGTTAGCCGAGGATTGGCAGAGAAGAGCGAGCGGGATGGTCGAGACCGAGCTAGGAAGTACGAGAGATGCGCGGGGTGGCGCGGACGATGGCGTGGCGCGGTTCTTTATCTTGCGAACGCATGGATGCTACGCGGGAGAGCTCTTGCTGAACGACAGTGGCGAATTCGGTCATTTGGCGTTCCATCTCGACCATTTTTTCGCGCATGTTCAGGATGATTTCGATGCCGGCGAGGTTGACGCCCATATCGCGCGCGAGAGTCAGGATGACTTCGAGGCGCTCGAGATCGGAGTCGGTATAGAGGCGCGTGTTGCCTTGCGAGCGCGACGGTTTAAGAAGGCCGACGCGTTCGTAGAGGCGTAGCGTTTGCGGATGCAATTTATAGAGTTCGGCTACGGCGCTGATCATGTAGCCTGCTTTGGCTCGTTTTCTTGCTCGCTGTGGCATCTGTTGTTTTCTCTACTTAGAGTGCGATTTTCGCGCCTTTGCCTTCTCGAAGACCGGCACGATATATCGTGCCCCTACAAAGACCGGGGGGCGTGGCACGGCGTCACACTCCCGCTTTCGTGAATAAATCTTTACGCGGATCCTCCGGCGCGATGGTCTCCAGTTCTTTCATCAGGTTGCGCACACGCTCGTCCGTCGGGGGCGGCACGACCACCTGGATTTCGACGTACTGATCGCCACGCGAACCGTTGCGAGCGCTCGGGACGCCTTTTTCCTTCAGGCGCAGCGTCTTGCCGCTATTTGTGGCGGGCGGAATACGCACCAGCGAGCGGCCATCGATCGTGGGGACTTCGACCTTTGCGCCCAGCGTGGCTTCACTCACCGTTACCGGAACTTTGGTGTACAGATCATCGCCGCGGCGCTCGAAGAAGGTATGCGGCTTGACGTCCACGCGCAAATACAAATCGCCTGGAGGTGCGCCCATTGTTCCGGCGTTGCCTTTCCCTGGCACGCGCACGCGCGAGCCGCTGGCTACGCCTGCCGGGATGCGCACGTCGATCGTTTCGGTGCGGCGCACGCGGCCTTCGCCGCTGCACGTGGGGCAGACCTTGCGAATTTTGCCCGTGCCGCCACAGCGCGTGCAGGGCACGTTAAATTTCATTTTTCCGGCGGCTTGCTGAATGGTGCCGGAGCCATGGCAGGTCGGGCAGGTTTGCGCGGAGCCGATCGCGCCGGTGCCGTGGCAGGTGTCGCAGGTATCGAGGCGCGTGATGGTCAGTTTTTTGACGGCGCCGCGAACGGCGTCCCAAAAGTCGATTTCAATTTGATACTCGAGGTCGCCGCCGGGTTCATGCTCGGGTTCTTCGCCGCCGCCGCGGCCGCCACGGAAAAACTGGCTGAAGAGATCGCGGAAACTGGCGTTGCCGGCTTGCGCGCCCGAGCCGCCGCCAAAATCAAAGCCGCCAAAATCAAAATTGACGCCTTCGCCGTCCGGCGGCGGTCCGCCCCCTGGACCGCCGCCGGGAGGAATGTTGTCGCTGTAGAAGCCGTACTGGTCGTACATCTGGCGCTTTTTCGTGTCCGAGAGAACGTCGTAGGCTTCCTGCAACTGCTTAAATTTTTCTTCCGAGGATTTGTCGCCGGGATTGAGGTCGGGGTGGTATTTGCGCGCGAGTTTGCGGAAAGCCGTACGGATGTCCTTCGCGCTGGCCTTCTTCGCGACGCCTAAGAGATCGTAATAGTCTTGTTTGCTTGTCGTTGCCATGTTTGGGATTGTTGCCGCAACAAAAGGTGTAGGGGCACGATATATCGTGCCCCTACGGTTACAGCCCTAGTTAGTTCGGGCGCTTGGTTTCGTCGACGTCTACGTATTCGGCGTCGATGACATCGCCCGGCTTTTTGTCTTGCGGCGTGCTGCTCGAACTAGAGCCTGCACCGCCGCCTGCTCCGGCGCCTGCGCTTGCAGCGCCAGCCTGCTGTGCTCCGGCCGCTTCATTGGCTTTGTAGAGAATCTCGGCGATCTTGTGCAGAGACTTCTCGAGATTCTCAGTCGCGGAGCGCAAGCGAGCCGTGCCGCCTTCGGCGATGGCTTTCTTGGCCTCTTCGATGGCGTCTTCGGCCGTCTTCACGTCCGACTCCGCAATCTTCTCGCGGTTCTCGCGGAGCATCTTTTCCGCCTGGTACATGATGCCGTCGAGCCGGTTGCGCGATTCGACTTCCTCCATGCGGCGGCGATCGTCTTCGGAGTGGGATTCGGCCTCGGTGCGCATCTTCTCGGCTTCTTCCTTTGTCAGACCGCTCGAAGCAGTGATGGTGATCTTCTGCTCCTTGTTGGTGGCCTTGTCCTTCGCGCTGACATTCAAGATGCCGTTGGCGTCGATGTCAAAAGTCACTTCGATTTGCGGTGTGCCGCGCGGCGCCGGCGGAATACCGTCCAGCTTGAATTTGCCAAGCGAACGGTTGTCCGAAGCGAACTTGCGCTCGCCTTGCAGCACCTGGATCTCGACGCCCGGCTGATTGTCCGCAGCCGTCGAATAGGTTTCGACTTTGCGCGTCGGAATCGTGGTGTTGCGCGGGATCTGCACGGTCATCACACCGCCGAGCGTTTCGACGCCGAGAGAAAGCGGCGTCACGTCGAGCAACAGGATGTCCTTTACTTCGCCCCCGAGCACCGCACCTTGAATGGCTGCGCCAACCGCGACGACTTCATCCGGGTTCACGCCCTTGTGCAGCTCTTTTTCGCCGAAAAACGTGCGGACGATCGCTTGCACTTTCGGAATACGCGTCGAGCCGCCGACCATCACGATTTCCTGAATATCGTTTGGCGACATTTTCGCGTCTTCCAGAGCCTGTTTGACCGGCTTCATCGAGCGTTCGAGCAAGTCGTTCATCAATTGCTCGAGGCGCGTGCGGGTCAGCTTTTGCTGCATGTGGATGGGGCCGTGCGGGCCCGCCGTGATGAAGGGCAGGTTGATTTCCGTCTCCATCATCTGCGAAAGCTCGATCTTGGCCTTTTCCGCGGCTTCCTTCAGGCGTTGCAGGGCCATGCGGTCTTTGCCGAGGTCGATGCTGTTCTCTTTCTTGAACTCGTCGATCAACCAGTCCACGATGCGCTGGTCGATGTCGTCGCCGCCGAGGTGCGTATCGCCGTTGGTGGACTTCACTTCGACCACGCCAGCGCCAACTTCCAGCACGGAAATATCGAACGTGCCGCCGCCGAGGTCATACACGGCGATGGTTTCGTCGCTCTTTTTTTCCAAGCCGTAGGCCAACGCAGCCGCTGTGGGCTCGTTGATGATACGCACGACTTCCAGGCCGGCAATTTCGCCTGCCTGCTTGGTCGCCTGGCGCTGCGCGTCGTTAAAATACGCGGGCACGGTAATCACGGCTTTGCCGACTTTTTCGCCGAGAAAATCCTCGGCGGCGGACTTCAGTTTGCCGAGAATCATCGCGGAGATTTGCGGCGGGCTGTACACCTTGCCGAAAATCTCAACGCGTGCATCATCGTGGTCTCCCTTAACGACTTTGTAGGGAATGCGCTTCATCTCTTCGCCAACTTCATCGTAGCGGCGGCCCATAAAGCGCTTGATCGAATACACGGTGTTCTCGGGATTCGTCACCGCCTGCCGTTTCGCTACTTGTCCCACGAGGCGCTCTCCGCCTTTGGTTATGGCGACAACCGAAGGGGTGGTGCGCGCGCCTTCTTGGTTCGGGATTACCACCGGTTCGCCGCCTTGCATGACGGCTACAACCGAGTTGGTGGTGCCCAGATCAATTCCTATAATCTTGCTCATCTCTCGTATTCCTTCCGGAACCCGTCTACAGCACTGGCCGTCCGGAAGGTAAGGGTTCCGGAGCGGGCCGAGGTCAATGGCGTGCTCCTTGGTCCAGTTCGGGGGGCAGTATATAACTTGAGTGCGTCTTTGTCAAGTTTTTCTATTTGAGAGTTAAATGCTTTTATTACAGTATTTTAACTAGCGCTTTCTCGGTCCACTGCCCACTCCACCTTATGCCAGTCCTTGCGGGCCGGTTAGCTAAAAGCGAAGCAACGCCATCGGGGGATTCAGGAGCAGAAAGCTGTGATAATCTGACCGGGAGATTGCATCTCGCCATTCTTAGGCATTTAGGGGAGGGTAGCGTGCGTCGTCGCACTGTGATTACTGTTGCTGTCGTGCTTACCTTGGTCTGTGGGCGCATTTTAGTGAGCCGGGGCATCCACCCCGTTGCCGCAGCGCACTACCTTGCTGAGGCGCATGTCGCTCCTTCGCTAGAGGCAGAGCCCGTAGCTAGGGAGACGGAAGCGAGCCCCCGGTCGCAGCCAGCCGTGTCTGAATCAGTGAATGGCGTGAACGATATCGATCCGCACAAGGCCTTTGGCTCGAAGGGCGCGCCCATCATCATGGAAGTGTTCAGCGATTACCAGTGCCCCGCTTGCAAATCTCTGTTCGAGACCACCAACCGGCAACTCATGGACAATTATGTAACGACAGGGAAAGTGTATTTGGTTCATCGCGATTTCCCGCTGCCGATGCATGCCTATTCGCGCGTTGCGGCGCGCTATGCGCGGGCGGCAGCCGAACTCGGGAAGATTGAGCCGGTCGAGAGAGCGCTGTTTGATAATCAGGAAAAGTGGGAGCAGACGGGCGACGTTGACGGCACACTGGCGGCCGCGCTTTCGTCAGCTGAAATGACCAAGGTCCGTGCGCTGGTCAAAGGCGGAACGCTCGAGCCGCTGATCGAAAAAGACGTCCAGCTCGGACAGATGTACCGTGTTAACCAGACACCGACGACCGTGTTTCACATCAAAGGACAGACGTATCCCTACTCCGGCGCGATGAACTATGAAACCCTGCACCAGTTCTTGGATCAATTGCTGAGCCAGAAGTAAGACATCGCCAGGCAAATCCGGAAAACATCGAGACATGATGCAATCCAGCCCATGGAATCTGCGCCGCGCGGTCATTTGGATTGGCCGCCTGGTTCTCGGCGTCATCTTTCTATACGCGGGCTATTCGAAGATTTTTCTCCCGAACAGCAATCTATGGCCTTTTTTCATCCTGAAATTCTCCATATCCATGAACATCTCGAATTTCGCCACCCAAGTGGGAGCGTTCAAGATGCTGCCCGAATGGGGAGTGCAATTCGTCGCTCACGCGCTGCCTTTCACGGAAATCATTCTCGGACTGCTCGTTCTGATTGGCTGGCGCTTGCGCATCTGGGGGCCGGTGCTCACGCTGATCATGTTCGGCTTCTCCTTCGTCGTTCTGCGCGCGTATCTCCTGCACATGAACATCAATTGCGGCTGCTTTGCGACGCCCCAACCGATCAATCTGCAGAAGGTTTTGGAAGACGCAGCCCTCTCCGGGCTTGCGATGCTGATGACTATCTTCGCCTTTCAGGAAGCGCGTCAGCCGCATCCGTGGTCGGCGCCGCCAAAGGCGTAAACTCGCTTCCGCGGCCCAGGTTGCGTAGACTACGCCCTTGAGCTTTGCCCACCATGAAGACTCTTTCTGAATATCTGGAGCTTGCGGCGGTCGCGCACGGGCATCTGTGCGCCGGGCAAGTGCTGGGCGTGCGGCTGGCGATGCTGGGGCTCGAAGAGCTGGGGATCGAAGATCCGATCGCCGAGCGGAAGCGCATTGTCACCTATGTGGAGATCGACCGCTGCGTGACGGACGCCGTGGCGCTGGTCTCTAATTGCCGGCTCGGGAAGCGGGCGCTCAAATTTCGCGACTGGGGCAAGGTTGCTGCCACCTTCGTTGATCTCCAGACGGGCCGTGCCGTGCGTATCGCCGCGAAGGAGTCCTCGAAACAAGTTGCTCGCGAAATGTTTCCGGAAATGGCAAAGGACGCGGGGCAACAGAAAGCTTACGCGGCGCTCTCAGACGACATTCTTTTTGACAAACAATGGGTAAAAGTCGAGGTGCAACCGGAAGACCTGCCCGGATTCAAAGGTCCTCGCGTGGTATGCGCCGAATGCGGTGAAGGCATCAATTTCAAGCGCGAAGTGGTCGTCGACCGCAGGACGCTCTGCCGCGCCTGCGCAGGTGAACGCTACTACGAGGTGCTTTAGCCAGGACCTCACTACAGAAGTTTTGAGCGGCATTTGATTGGCGCCGAGGTGCGATCTCTTTATTGCCAAGCGTTGAGTGGCTTACCATCGACATCACCAAGCCACTTCCCGCCAAACACGCATTTGCCCCACGAGCCGCTGTCACAACAAGTCCGGTAGGCCAACACCTTAACTTGGGCCGAATTCGGAAATTTCTTACACGGATTTGCTTCCGAAGAGGGATACATCCACTTGCCCCCCCGTTCAACCGTCACCAGTGCTCCGGTGTAGAGTTTCTGGATGGTTTCGTTCTTTTGTGGTCCCCCGGCATATTTCAAGACATCTTTGTTTGTTCGACCATCGATCACTTCACAAGACTGGACAGTTACGGTCGTAAGCCGCCCATCGGATGAGAACGAACAATCGGCCGCCGCCGGGAATGGAACCGCCGCGTTCGAAACAGTGAGTGCAATTAGCAAGGCCGCTCTGGTGAGAGCGTTTCCGATGGTCATCGAGCGACTCCCCTTTCGACGAATCTAGCACCAGAGTTAGAACGACGAGCACGGGATTTCTTGCAAAGCAACGTTGCCCGCTCTCGGTCTGCGGGACCGCTCATTCTGCGATAGAATTGCCTTTCGATGCTGAGCCTGCCACCGATTACATTGCGACTGCGCGGATGGAAATTGATTGACCGCGTGGCGCTCGCGTTTCTGCTGCTATGCGCGATTGCGCTCGGAGCGGCTTGCGGGTTGCTGTTTGTTTACGCCAGCGACCTGCCGGAGATTCGGGCGCTCGAGACGTATCGTCCTACGGTTGTCACCGAGGTCTATGCCGATGACGGGCAGCTCGTCGGCAGCTTTGCGCTGCAGCGACGCATTTTGATGACCTACGAGCAGTGCCCCAAGGTTCTCTACAACGCGGTGACAGCCATTGAGGACCAGCACTTTGAAGAGCATTGGGGCATCGATTTTCCGCGCATCGCGGGAGCCGCATGGCGAAAGATTCTGCATGGTGGCAAGGCGCAAGGCGCCAGCACCATTAGCATGCAACTTGCAGGCAACCTCTTTCTCGACCGCAGTGAAATCAGCTTCCGCAGGAAGATGCAGGAGATTTTGCTGGCGCTGCAAATCGAGCGGCGCTACACAAAACCGCAGATTTTTACCATGTACGCCAACCAGGTCTATCTGGCGCATGGCAACTACGGATTTGCCGCGGCTGCACAATTCTATTTTGGAAAATCCGTCACCGACTTGAAACTGCAGGAAGCCGCGCTGCTCGCCGGAATGATTCGAGGACCGATCTATTCGCCTTTGGCTGACCCGGCGCGCGCGCTGGCGCGGCGCAATCTGGTCATCCATCGCATGGAAGAGGAAGGCAAGATCAGCCCCACCGAAGAAGAAGACGCAAAGAAAACGCCGCTTGGTTTGCATCTGCAATATCCGCGCAACGATCTGGCCCCTTACTTCTTCGAAGAGATTCGCAAGTACCTGGAATCGACCTATGGCACGGAAGCAGTGCACGAGCGTGGCCTGCGCGTTTACACCACGCTGAACATCAAGATGCAGCAAGCCGCCAATCAATCCCTGCGCGATGGTTTACACAGCTACGACCGGCGCCACGGTTGGCGCGGCGAACCTGCCAACATTCTGCGCGACAATCTCGGCAAACTCGACAGCTACGAAGACGACGACTGGCGCCATCCCATTGAAAAAGGCTCTTACGTGACCGGTCTCGTGCTTTCTGTGGACGATAAATACGCCACGATCAAGATCGGCACTTACCGCGCGATTCTGTCCCCACCCGATTTTGTCTGGACCGGCCGCAAGAAGCCCACAGAGCTATTGAAGGTCGGCGACCTCGCCCAGTTTTCGATTCAGGAGCTGCATGAAGCCACGGCGCGCGTGCAGCTCGAGCAACAACCCGCGCCGCAGGCCGCCATTCTGGCGATCGATAATTCGACCGGCGAAATCAAGGCCATGGTTGGCGGGTACAGCTTTGAAGATTCAAAATTTAATCGCGCTACGCAGGCCTACCGTCAAGTGGGCAGCTCGTTTAAGGTCTATCTCTATGCCGACGCCATCGAAAAAGGTTCGTCGCCTTTCGATACCGTTGTGGATACACCGTTCACGGTGATCAGCGGCGGACAGCCCTACTCGCCGCACAACTACGACGAGAAGTACGAAGGCACGATTACCCTGCGGCGCGCTTTGGCTGGTTCGCGCAACGTTCCCGCCGTCAAGCTCGCGGAAAAAGTCGGCATCAATTCCGTCGTGGACATGACGCGGCGATTCGGCATCACCACCTCGCTGCCGCCTTATCTTCCACTTGTGCTGGGCGCGGCGGATATGAAACTGATCGAGCACGTCTCGGCGTTCACAGTTTTCCCGAATGACGGCATCCGCATCGACCCGCACATGATTCGCCGTGTGACGAGTTACGACGGAGCGCTACTGGAAGAAGCGCATCCCGAAGTGCATGACGTCATCTCGCCGGATGTGGCCCGCACGATGACCGCCATGCTCGAAGAGGTCATCCAGTTTGGCACGGGCGTTCAAGCCAAGGCGCTTGGCCGGCCCGCCGCGGGAAAAACCGGCACCACGCAGGACTACACGGACGCCTGGTTCATGGGCTTTACTCCACAGCTCACCTGCGGCGTGTGGGTGGGCTTCGACGACAAACAGATCTCTCTCGGCAAGAAGGAAACCGGCGCCCGCGCCGCGCTTCCGATCTGGCTGGAGTTCATGAAAACCGGGCTCGAAGGCCAGCCGCCGCTAGATTTCGCCAATGTTGTTACGCTCGAGCAGCAAGCGCTGGATCACAAAGTCAACGTAGACACTCCCGACACCGCGCCGGAAACTGACGAACCCGCCGCGCCAAAGGAAAAGCCACCGGTCGTGACACCTCCAACCAAGACGACCGCGGCGCCGGCTGCCACGCCAGGAATCTCTCCCGGCCTTTAGCTTCGGCTCTACCAAAGTTTTGCGTTACCGCCTCTGGCGGAAGGGATCCCACCCGCGATTAGGAAGTGAGACCTCGCGCCCCGACCTTTCGACCAGTAGCAGCCTGCCTTCTTTCGTGATTTTGCCAATGGCAGTGAGCGGGACTCGACCGACGGAGCGCGGAATCCGATTCATTTTCTTTCGTGGCACGGAGAACAGCAACTCGTAGTCGTCGCCTCCATGCAATGCCAAGTGCAAAGAATCCTCGTCTTGACTCTCTATACCCTTGCGCCCTAGAACTGTTGGCAACTTTTCCGCCTGGATGCGCGCTCCTACTCTGTTCGCGGTGCACAGCCTGGGAAGGTCGGTCGAAAGACCGTCGGATAGGTCCATCATCGCCGAGGCCAAGCGCATTTCGGCAAGCCAGCGGCCCAACGCCAGCCGTGGTTCTGGGTAAAGATGCTTCCTTAAAATCGGATCGCGGCTGTCTACTCGCCGCTCGCTCTTTCGGACAAGCTCGAGGCCCAGCTCTGCCTCGCCAAGCCGACCACTCACAAAGAGGACATCGCCTGGACGTGCCGCAGACCGTAGAACTGCCCTGCCAGTTCGCACTTCGCCCACGACGGTCACGTTGATAAGAATGTCCGCCCTCTCGGTCGTATCACCGCCAGCCAGCACGCACCCGAATCGCTTGGCTGCCCGGCACAGTCCCTCGAGAAACTCATCAAGCCACCGGCCCCTGTGCGAGGCGGGTAGAGCCAAACTTAGCAAGAAGCACCGGGCTGTCCCGCCCATGGCGGCCACGTCGCTCAGAGCCCGGGTCAGGCATTTCCATCCCACCGCATCCGGCGGATGCTTGTCTCTAAGGAAGTGCGTGCCCTCCAAGAACCAATCACAGGTAAGGATTTGATCGAATCCAGTCGAACCTTCAAAGAGCGCTGCATCGTCGCCCACACCGAGGCGCACTCTCGAGCTGCGAATTCCCGTCCGAGCAGCGATCGCTTCGATCCGCCCCAAAAGAGCATCTTCTCCGATTGCCTTGAGCTTGGCAGGGAGGCGCTTTGTTTTCTTCATGGCTGGCGTTGAGTATAGCTCTCGGCATGCTTTTCAAGGGGCGAGAGGAAGGAAATAGAGGTCCCAGCCGCACTTACCGAGGAGGCGTCGGCTTCCTGTCCCACCGGACAGGTGGGACTGTTTTTCACACCCTGTTCTTCAAACAGCAAAATACAGGGTTGACGAGTAGCCCTACAAAATTTAGTATGTGCAAGGTCGCGGACCGAGGCTTACGGTTCAGATTTAGATACGTCGAGTTCCGAAGTGGTTCACTTTTACGGGCGCCAGGGTAGATAGCCCGCTTTTGGCAAGTTCGAAGGCCTGAGAGGCCAAGTAAGTGATTACGAGCAAGAACTATACATTTTATATTGCGACGACGCCTGGCAAGCTGCAAAAGCTTGTTATCCCGGCCTACGTGCTTCACAGCCTCGCCGTCCTGGCCCTGATCGGCGCGGTTACTGTGGTTGCCGCAATCGGGTCTTACTCCCGGATGCTTTGGAAGGTCGGCAATTACAACGCACTCCGGCACGATCAGGAAACTCTGAAGAAGCAGTATCAGCAACTCCAGAGCACGGTCAACGATACCAACCAGCGCCTCGATTCTCTCCAGTCTCTGGCCACCGAAGTAGCAATGACTTACGGCGTGCTCCGCTACCACCCTGCCGCCTTCGATAGCACCGACAGCCAAGCTACTCCGGAAGACGCCTTCGACCGCTCCATCGAGCAATACACCTTCTTGAAGAGGAATGCGGCAGTGATTGCCATCTCCTCCAGCGGAATGCAGCTGATGCCCGCGATGAGTTTTGCCGACTCCACGTATACGCCATCGATCTGGCCAGTGATGGGACACATCACGGACAGCTTCGGAGAGCGGCTGGATCCGTTCAACGGTGAAGGCGCGTTTCATACGGGCGTTGACGTGGCTTCCGATTATGGCGCGCCGGTTCACGCAACGGCCGATGGCGTCGTGACCATCGCGGAAAACCACTCCGGCTATGGCCGTCTGGTTGTGATCGACCATGGTTTCGGCATTAGCACTTGGTATGCGCATCTCTCGTCCTTCTCTGCTGTGCCAGGCACCCGTGTTAAGCGCGGCGAAGTCATCGGTTACACGGGCATCAGCGGCCGCTCCACTGGCCCGCACGTGCACTATGAAGTCCGCGTGAACAATGCGCCGGTCAACCCTTGGCGCTACATGAAGGGGAGTACTGTCGGCGACTAGCTTCAGCCGAGTGCTTCCCGAAGTTCCTTTTGCCCCGGTTTCTTCGGGGCATTTTTTATTGCGCCAGGCTAGTTTCGGATGGTGCTTTTGTTCGGCAGGACCTTATTTTGAGGGGCCGGAGACGGGGCGGGTATTGAGGCGCGAGCGGCTTCGAGAAACTGAGGCGTTACATCAAAGATCAGCCGGACGGATTTTGTCTCGCCGCGGTCAATTTGCGAGACATCCGCGCTCTTTAGCATTTCGAGATATGCTTCACGCACGCCTGGCTGAAGCTGCTGGCGCAACTTTTGATCGTGGAGTCCTGCTTCGGCCAGCACCAGCAAGCCGTTAAGCACGTCGGACAACTGACGCGCCGGCGCGTCGGCCGTGCCTTCGCCTTCCAGTATGACGCGCAGGCGGTCGGCTTCCGGCTTTCCCGCGACGGTGATCCACTGGAGCTGGTCGATTAGAGCAGAGAGCTGCGGGGATTCGAGTCCGCCGGGGGCTTTTGCGCCCAATGCCGCGCCTAGAGCGGCGTCTTGGCGCACCACGGCGAAGACCGGCGAGCCGGCCAGCCTGCGGAAACGCTCACGCCATGCTTGTCCGTCCGAGTCTCCGCGCGGAGCGGATAGCGCCGATTCGAGGCTGTTATCGTTTGTCAGTGCGATGCGATTGTTACGCAAGAAGGTGAACGCGATTCGCCGTGCGCTGCCGCTCATGGGCGCCGAGAAGATCTCTCTTCCGCCGCGGCTTTCGCGCGTTCCGGTTTGCGACGCATACGCGGAGATTTTTTTTCGATCGAATCGCCCGTCGGCCACGGCAAAAAGAGTGGTCTCTTGGCCGCGCTTCAGCACCGCGATGCTCACGCGGCTCAGATCGGTTTCATAATTGAATCCCGTGGATTCGAGAAACTGCGCGTAGTCCGGATCGGCCTTTGGTTCGGGCGCCCATTTGTAGAGTTCGGCAAGAAATGGGGATTGCCTTAGCCCATCGAGGTCCAGGAAGAGAACGGCGCTCGCGTCGGCGGGCATCTCGAGAAGAAGTTCGTCGCGCGGGCTGGACCGAGCGCCGCCCCAGCGCCGGTAGCCATAAAGCGCAAGAGCGCCTACTACGATTATGGCTACAATCGCTCGAGCGATGCTTCGCTGCTTCATCTGGTTGACGCTCACGCCTCGCTATTTCGGCATTGGCGATTTCGCACGATACAACGCAAACAGACCGCTCCAAAAAACGGCTACATTCTCGGGATAAAACTTGGCCGATGGCCCTTCCGAGACTCGCCCTGCCGGGGAAGACGGGTTTCATGCTAAACTATAGAGGAATCGAAAGATAGAGCCGCTAGGAGTGCGACACAGGGAAACAGGTTTTCCACAGACTTGGTCCCCGACGTGCTCCAAAATCGAATCACCCCCTTGCAATTCCAGTGCCCGTTCTGCTATTCTTACCCGGTTTGAGCGAGGCTGGCGTAGCTCAGCTGGTAGAGCATCTGATTTGTAATCAGAGGGTCGGGGGTTCAATTCCCTCCGCCAGCTCCACCAGGAATTTGCAGGGGAGTGAGGCGGAGCAAATCCTTGCAGGAAAAATAAACGGGCTGGTGTCTTTTGACACGAGTCCTTTTTGTGTTTTTGTTTTGCGCCGCGAGGATTTGCCTGAAAAAGTTTTGGGGACAAGCAGTTAGCGTCCTTTTTGTTTTCGCGGGACGGGTGGGTGAGTGGCTAAAACCAGCAGACTGTAAATCTGCCGCTCCTTGCGGGCTACGAAGGTTCGAATCCTTCCCCGTCCACCAGTCGCTCGCTGTTCGATTCGGCCGATCCCTTGGGTGATCGTC
>DATMKS010000007.1:0-48730 GCA_035571045.1 Verrucomicrobiia bacterium | reverse complement strand
CGCACAGGGTGAGCGCGATCGAGATCAGCGCTCCGCCAACTTCGTCCATCGTCTTGTGAGCGGCATCTGACGCCGACATGCCGGCGCGCATGTTGCGTTCGACGTTTTCGACGACAACGATCGCGTCGTCGACGACGATGCCGACCGCGAGAACCAGCGCAAAGAGTGAAAGGTTGTTTAGCGATATCCCAAGCGGATACAGAACCGCAAACGTCCCGACGAGAGAGACGGGAATCGCGATCACCGGGATAATCGAGGCTCTCCAATTTTGCAGAAACAGGAACACGACGCCGAGCACGAGAAGGATGGCGATGAAGATAGTGATGACCACCTCGCGGATCGATTTGGCGATGAAGGTCGTCGGATCGTAAATGATTTTGTAATCGACGCCCTGGGGGAACTCCTTCTTGAGGTCTTTCATCGCCGAGAGGACCTCACGTTCAACCGCAAGGGAGTTTGCACCCGGCTGGGCGTAAATCAGGAGCGCCGTAGCGTCGCTGCGATCCATGTAGGAAGTGGATCCATAGTCAGCGGCCCCAACCTCGACTCGACCGATGTCGCGCACCCGGGTCACCCTTCCTTGCTTATCGGATTTCACGACGATGTCACCGAATTGCTCGGGTGTGGAAAGCCTGCCGAGTGCCTCAACGTTGATCTGATAAGCCTCGTGCCCCGGAGATGGCGGCTGATTCAGAATCCCAGCCGAGACCTGCAGGTTCTGGGCGCGTAGTGCCGCGAGCACCTCACTGCCATTTAGATTGTTCGCCGCGACCTTGTCGGGTTCGAGCCAGATGCGCATGGCGTACTCGCGGCCGCCCTGGAACTGCACATCTCCGACACCTTCGAGGCGCGCGAGGATGTCCTTGATATGCAAGGTTGTGTAGTTTGAGAGATACAGGTTGTCTCGCGAACTATCCGGCGAGTAGACGTGGATGGCCAGGAGTATGCTCGGTGTCGCTTTCCTGACTTGCACCCCGAGACGCTGTACGTCATCTGGCAACCGTGGCAAAGCGTCCTCGACACGGTTTTGCGTCAACATCTGTGCGACGTTCAAGTCGGTGCCGATGCGGAAGGTAACTGTGATCGTGAGTCTGCCGTCTCCGGTCGACTGACTGCTCATGTAGAGCATGTTCTCGACGCCATTGATCTGCTGTTCGAGCGGGGTCGCTACGGTGCGTGCCACCGTATCCGCGGATGCGCCCGGGTACACCGTGGTGATCTGCACCGTGGGCGGGACGATTTCCGGGTATTGTGCGACGGGCAGAATCGCGAGCGCACCCAAGCCGAGCAGCGTCACGAAAGCGCTTAGTACGGTCGCGAAGCGAGGGCGTTCGATAAAGAAATGTGTCAGGCGCATTTTGGGCTCTCTCTAGTCCCGGCCACTGGCGTGACGGATCGTGCCGTCCTCAGTGGCGACTTTGGTTCCGGGCGCGGCGTGCAGTAGTCCGTCCACGATGACCCGGTCGCTCGGTGCGAGCCCGGACCGGATCACTCGCAAGCCGTCGCGAATCTCCCCTACCTCCACTCGCTTCGGCGCGACCGTCCCGTCCGCCGAAACCGCCATAACCATGTGTTGCGATTGGTCAGGCAGCACGGCGCTGTCCGGCACGAGGAGGGTCGGTGAAGGAGGAGCGACGACGAGTCGAACACGAGCGAACAGGCCGGGAGTCAAAACCAGATCGGAATTCGCAACCGTAGCCCTGGCATGGATCGTGCCACTCGAACGGTCAAGGACATTGTCCAGGAAATCGAATGCACCGCTTCGGGCGTACTCATTGTCGTTGCCAAACGCAACCTCAACCTTCAGGACATGTCCTCCCTTGAGGTGCGCGTGATACTTGGAGTACGCGAGGAAATCGGACTCGCTCATGTCAAAATCAAGGTATATCGGATCCAGCGACACGAGCGTTGCGAGCAGTGTCGTCGGACTCGTCGCTGTGCGGCTGCCAGCAATCAAATTGCCTACCGAAACCAGATGCGTGCCCATGCGCCCTGTGAAAGGCGCCGTAATCCGGCAATGATCGAGGTCGAACCGTGCGTCACGGATTCGGGCTTTGGCTTCTTCGACCGCAGCGCGCGCCGAACGCTGATCGGATATGCGCTGGTCCACGTTTTCGACCGATCCAGCGTTGCTTTGCTCCAGATCTTTGGCACGGTCAAGTTGCCGGTCAGCCAGTTCCAGTCGAGCCGAGGCAACCTCAAGCTGGGCGTCCGCTTCCGCAAGTGTGATTTCGTAGGGTCGAGCATCAATTGTGAAAAGCAGGTCGCCATTCCGAACAACGTCCCCATCCTTGAAAAATATTCCCGTGAGCGTACCGCCCACTTGTGCGCGCAGTTCGACTTGCGAAACCGCCGCGAATTGACCAAGGAACCCCAACCGTGTATCGATGTCTTCCGCCAACGGCTTGCTCACCACGACTTGTGGAAGCGCAACGGGCGGAGCAGCGGCGGAACTTCCGCTCGCCCTAGGCGAATACTTGAGCCATGCTGCCAGAAACACCATCCCTGCTAGGGCGGCGGCAACCCACAGCTTGGCCGAAGTTCGCCCACTGATTCGCCGCTTCTTGTTCTCCACCCGCTCGTCCGATGCCAGTTCCGTTTCCGTCAGCATTTTCGTAATTCTCCCGGTTTATTGTTCTTATAATATGCACAATTAGAATCAAAAAAAGTCAGCGTGTCTTGTGCCGGATCCGGCCAACCAGATGGGCCAGGGTGATTTTCGCGAGTGATCTCTCGAAGCTGCTCTGCGCCTGAGAAAGCAGCCCCGACATGCACTCCTTGAGGTGACAGCTGACCGGGCACCTCTTGTCTACCGGATACGAATGAATCGCAAATGCCGGCGGCGCTGCACTGGCAAGGTATATGTCGAGCAGCGTGATCTGTCGCGGAGAACGTGAAAGCATGCTTGCTCCGCTCTTGCCCCGCTTTGTTACGACCAAGCCTGCTTTCGAGAGCTTGGAGAGGGACTTTCGAACGAACGTAGGGTCGGCGTTCACACTCTCGGCCAGGATCGCTGACGAGATTTCCGCGCCTTGGAAGTAACCCAGCGCGGCCATGATGTGCGTTGCAACCGCAAATTGGACGCTTTTTACTGACATTCCTTCTCCTGCACAATATGTGATGCTCAACAGCACAGTTGGTTGTATCCTTTCGGGGCTTTGACGCAACCCGGTAAGAACAGGGTTATTGCCAGGGCAGTATTGAGCATGTTGATGATCGTTGCGAAAACCTCATTCCGTCACCCAGCATGGTTTAAGGCTACATGCCGAGAACATGTCTTCGTCAACTTGGCTTGCTTGCGGATCGTTCGGATTGTTGAGATCGGCCAAACGAAATTAATATTTTCTCCCAATCCAATTACTTGGAAAGCTTCCTCAGCAGGGCCATCCCCTCGGAATCGTCCAGGATGTTTTTGCCGTTTAGCAGGGCAACCAGTTCGCTGACGATTTTCCGAAGTTCCCGAAGTTCAACATCCGGGCTCTTTGCGGGCTCGCGCTGCAGAAAGACGGTCGGCTGCTCCTCTTGATCCATCCCGCCACCACTCAACTCGTGCAGCCAGGAACCCAGGATGCGGAGTTGATCGGGCTCTGCCGTCGTGAACAAAAGGCCCATGCCCATATCCATCTTTGAATAAACGACCCTTGCGTGGGTCTTGAAAGATTGGTCCGATTGCAAGACGCACAGTCATCGATGAACCACAACTGACGCTTCAGGAATTCCGTTCTTAAGCAAAATGGCGAATTGTTCGGGGGGCACGGGCCGGCTGAAATGGAATCCTTGCGCTTCATCGCACAGGCGAGCCCGAAGAAATTCCAACTCCTCCTGGGTTTCCACTCCCTCGGCAACGACGCGCAACTTTAGGCTGCGGCCCATGCTAATCACCGCGGTCACGATGGTCGAGTCGTCCGGGGCGGAAGTGATTTGCCGGACAAACGATTGGTCGATCTTCAGCGCATCGATAGGAAACTTCCTCAGATAGCTCAAGCTGGAATAGCCCGTACCGAAGTCATCGACAGCAATCTGCACGCCCCGGGTTCTCAAAGTCTTCAGAACAGAGGCGGCAGACTCGACGCGCTTCATCAAAACGCTCTCGGTAAGTTCCAACTCGAGAAATCTAGGATCAAGGCCAGTTTCGCTAAGAGTCGTGAACACATTCTCGAGAAAATGGTCTTCACGGAACTCCATCGAGGAGATATTCACCGCGACAGAACCCAGCGGCAGTCCCGCGTCCAGCCAGGCGCGGGCCTGCTTGCAGGCTTCACGAAGGACCCAATGGCCAATCGGCAGAATGAGGCCGCAATCCTCGGCGACGGGAATAAACTTCGCCGGCGAGACAGGACCACGAGTCGGATGGTTCCAGCGTAGGAGGGCTTCCGCACCGGTTATCTCTCCAGTGGCGAGCCTGACCTTGGGCTGGTAATGCACTGAGAATTCTTTTCGTTCAAGGGCGCGCCGCAGGCTTTCCTCGATAGATTGACGCTCCACGGCACGGACGTTCATGACCGACTTGAAAAATTGGTAGCTCTGCCGTCCATTTTCCTTGGCCTGATACATGGCTGTGTCCGCATTTTTGATGAGCGTCTCGGCGTCTTCCCCGTCGTCAGGGTACACGCTCACGCCAATACTTGCGGTGAGGTGAAGGTCGTGCTGGTCGATGGAATGAGCCTTTGCCACAGCTTCCAGGATTCTCAGCACTGAGATAGCCGCATCTTCCTGTTGTGCCATCTCGGAAAGCAAGATTACAAACTCGTCCCCTCCTTGCCGGCTCACTGTATCCGTGCAGCGCACGCACCCCACGAGACGTTTTGCGATGGATTGAAGGAGTTTGTCGCCGATGGGATGCCCGAGGGAATCGTTGATGTGTTTAAAGCCGTCCAAATCCAAAAAGAGTACCGCGACTTTCTTCGAATGACGCCCAACAAAAGCGATGGCCTGGTTTACGCGATCGTTCAGGAGCATGCGATTAGGCAGGCCGGTCAGAAAGTCGTGCTGGGCCGAGTGGGTCATATGCTCGGCCATGGCGCGAGCAGCGCTCACGTCGCGAAAGACGATGACGGCACCGGTCGCTTTTCCTTCACGATCATGGATGGGGGCAACGGAGTCTTCGATCGGCATCTCAAATCCATCGCGCCGGATGAGAATACAATTCGATGGCAGGTGCACGGTTCTGTTCTGCTCCAAGGCCGCTACCGTTGGGTTCGGAGTGGCATCGTGTGTCGCGGCACCTTGAATTCGAAACACCTCGGTCATGGGCCGCCCCACCGCTTCTTCCCACGGCCAGCCCGTCATTTTTTCGGCGACGAGATTCAGGAAGGTGATATTTCCCTCGATGTCAGTGCAGACCACCGCGTCGCCGATGCAGTTGAGCGTGACTTGAGCGCGCTCCTTCACCACAAACAGCGCCTCCTCCAGGCCCTTGCGCTCAATGGCGTAGCGTAGGGCCCTTAGAAGACCACGCGTCTCAATCTGGCCTTTGATGAGGTAGTCCTGCGCGCCTTCTTGCAGCGCTCGAGTGGCCAGCGCTTCGTCGTCCAAGCCCGTCAGCACCACGAGCGGGACGCGAGGGGCGACTGCACGAGCTCGCCGGACGGCCTCTAATCCTTGCGCATCCGGCAGCCCCAGATCGAGCAAGACAATGTCAAAGAGTGCCTGCGCAAGATGCCTCTCGGCCTCGCCCATGCTCTCGGCCTGCGTCATTTCGGTATTGTGCGCGCCTGCCTCATTGAGCATTTCCCGGAGCAAACGAGCGTCTCCGGGGTTGTCCTCGACCAGCAGGAGCAACCTAAGCGACTTTCTGATCATCCGTTTTGTCTCTGCTGTGGCAACTTGACTTTGGTCAGCCAGAAATCGTTGATGCTCTTCACCAGGGCCTCAAAAGCGTCTAACTGCACAGGCTTGCTGAGGTAGCAGTTCGCCTGGAGCTGATAGCTTTTCACGATGTCCGCTTCCGCTTCGGATGTGGTGAGAATTACGGTGGGGATGGTTTTCAGGTTGGCGTCCTCCTTGATGTGAGCCAGCACCTCGCGGCCATCCATTTTGGGCAAGTTTAGATCCAGCAAGATGAGCTCGGGACGGGGAGCATGGGCGTGATTCCCCTCGCGCCTTAGAAAAGCCATGGCTTCCACCCCGTCGGAAGCCACGTGCATGTGGATGGAGGGATTGGCGTCGCGGAAGGCCTCCTGCGTCAACCGGACATCGCCGGGGCTGTCTTCAACCAAAAGAACTTCTATGGGCATACCATCTCCTCCGATGAGGTTCATCCTTTGACCTGACTTTCCGCCAAGGCGAAGCGGAACGTGGAACCGCGCCCAGGCTCTGACTCAACCGAAATGTTGCCGCCGTGTCGTTCGACAATCTTCTTGCAGATGGCCAAGCCGATGCCGGTGCCGGCAAATTCTTCGCGCTTGTGAAGACGCTGGAACATGCCAAAGATTTTTTCGAAGTATTGAGGGTCAATCCCGAGTCCGTTATCTTTCACCGAAAATGTCCATTTGTTTGCGCCACTTCTGACGGCGGTGATGTGAACCCGGGGAACATCAGAGCTTTGGTACTTGATGGCATTGCCGACAAGATTTTGAAACAGCTGGATCAGTTGCATGTCGTCCGCGATGACCGAGGGCAGCGAGTCATGGGTCACAAGGGCGCCCTTTTCCTCAATGGCGCCTCGCAGGTTTATGAGCGCCTGTTGCAGCGCTTCCTCGCTGGAGACTTCAACCATATCCCTCCCTTTTGTGCCAACGCGCGAGTAGGCCAGCAAGTCCTGGATCAACCGCTGCATGCGGCTGGCTCCGTCCACGGCGAAAGCAATAAATTCATCGGCATCGGAATCCAGCTTTCCTTTGTAGCGCCTGGATAGGAGCTGCGTGTAGCTGGCCACCATCCGCAGAGGCTCTTGCAAATCGTGAGAGGCGATGTAGGCGAACTGCCCAAGTTCCTCATTCGAGCGGTTTAATTCCTCCACCTTATTCAGAAGATTCGCTTCGGCCTGCTTGCGCGCGGTTATGTCGCGGACAGCCGCAGTCACCAGAATTCCCTCGGCGCTCTCCAACGGGCTCAGCATGATCTCGATCGGAAACTCAGTTCCGTTCTTCCGCTTCCCATTGAGCTCAATTCCTGTGCCGATCTGCTGAGCCAGCGCATCTTCCACGGAGCGAAGTGCGTCGGACACTAACCGTTCCGCGAATCCCTCCGGAATGATGTTCTTTACCTTCTGGCCGACGAGTTCATCCCGGCTGTATCCAAACTGTTTTTCCGCTTGCACATTCAGCAGCACGATGGCTCCGCTCTGATTCACCACTACCATCGCATCCGGTGCCGCTTCCAAAAGCCCGCGGTATCGTCCTTCCATCTGCGCCAGATGCTTTTCGGCAATCTTGCGCACGCTGATGTCGCGAATCGCCGCCGTCACTAGCGTCCCCTCGGCGCTTTCCAGAGGGCTCAACATGATCTCGATCGGAAATGCGCTTCGATTTTTCCGACGTCCAATAAGCTCGATTCCCGTTCCGATCTGTTGTGCTAGCGCTTCCGCCGCGCTTCTCGTTCCGTCTGCTATCAGCCGTTCGGCAAAACCTTCCGGAATGATGTTCTTCACTTTCTGCCCGACGAGCTCATCGCGCTGGTATCCGAACTGCTTTTCGGCTTGCACGTTCAGCAGTACGATCTCTCCGGCTGGATTCACTACCACCATGGCATCTGGCGCCGCTTCCAAGAGCCCGCGGTACCGGCCTTCCATCTGCGCCAGGTGTTTTTCAGCAGCTCTGCGCACGCTGATATCGCGGATCGCGGCCGTCACCAGCGTTCCCTCGGCGCTTTCCAGCGGGCTCAACATGATCTCGATGGGAAATTCGGTGCCGTCTTTCCGCCGCGCGATGAGCTCGATTCCTGTGCCGATCTGTTGCGCCAGCGCTTCCGCAGCGCTTCGCGTACCGTCGGCGATCAGCCGCTCGGCGAAACCTTCCGGAATGATGTTCTTGACCTTCTGACCAAGAAGTTCGTCTCGGCTGTATCCAAACTGTTTTTCCGCTTGGACATTTAGCAGCACGATTTCTCCGCTTTGATCCACCACTACCATGGCATCGGGCGCCGCCTCCAACAGACCTCGATACTTTGCCCCGGAATCCTTGCTCTCGCTGATATCGGTATTCGTCCCAAACCAGCGCAAAATCCTTCCGTTCGGATCGCGGATGGGAACGGCCCGGGAGAGGAACAGGCGATACTTGCCATCTCGGCCGCGGAGGGGAAAGGTGTCGTCCCAAACTTCACCGGTCTGGAAACATCGGCTGATCTTTTCAACAACTCGCTTTACATGGTTTGGATCGTGCACTTTTTGCCAGCCCCAGCCCGCCATCTCCTCGAGAGTTGTGCCTGTGTAATCAAACCATCGATCGTTGTACCAAAAGGTGTAGCCCTTCTCATCGGCCATCCATGCCAATTGGGGAATGTTGTTCGCCAAGGTTCTAAAGCGCTCTTCGCCTTCGCGCATGGCTTCCTCGGCTTGGGCGCGTGCGGAGTTATCGCGCTGGACGCTCCAGCCGGCAACGCTGGTGATCAACAGACCCAAGAGGGTTCCCACGATTAAGACTATTTTGGTTTGGGCCAAGCGGCGCTTGGCGTCTGCCTCACGCAGCGCCAATAATCGCAACTCTTCGTCCTGCATCTCTCCAATAACCTTTTGAAAGTCATCCATGAGCTGTTTGCCAGAACCTTGCTGAATGGCACCCGTGGCGGCCTCCAGACCATTTGTACGCTGCAAGCCGAGGACTTTCTCTACCAGCCTGAATTTCTGAACGGCAAGCGTTGCGAGAGCATCCAGCCTGCGCTGCTGTGCGGTGTTGTCCGCCGTCAAGTTGCGCACAACTGTCTGGTCCTTCTCCGTCCTCGCTATGCCGGCGCGATAGGCATCGAGAAAAGATTCGTCGCCAGTCAACAGATATCCCCGGGCGTTCGATTCCACGGTATGCATCGCCGCGAGCAAATCCTGGAGGCTCTCTAGAACCTCGTGGGAGTGCCGAACCCACCGGTCGCTTTCCCTGGATTCGACCAGGCTGCGATAGGACACTGCACCCACGAGGAGCAAGGCCAAAACGGCAGAGCCGAACGCGAGCTGCAGCTGGCCCCTGATTGGGGACTTCGTTTTCATCTCACACTTGGCTGGAAAGGGCGTTCTATTCCGGTCACGGCCCCGAGGGCTGAAAGAGGGCAGCCTGTAGCCGCGTGCCGATTTTATTCGAAGGGACTCTAAGCTTATACCGGCCCTACGCCCGGTCAAAAAAAGCTTTGCCGCGAGGTGTCCAACGGACTACATGCTCATCCGCCACTCACCTGACAGGTGCAGCGAGGTTAACCACGGATTCCTGCGGCAAGGTGTAAGAGTTCGCTTGTGATTCCGCGAGAGTTCGCTCCACTGCGGCCGAGTCCAGCGGCCTGGAGAAAAGATAACCCTGGGCAAATTCACAACCAAGCGATCTCAGCAGGGTCATCTGTTCAAGAGTCTCCACGCCTTCCGCAACGACCTTCATACGCAGGTTTTTTCCAAGGCTAAGAATGGTTCTTACGATCTCATGGCTTTCGCTGTTGATTAGCATGTCAGTTACAAAAGACCGGTCGATTTTCAAGATATCCAGCGCAAATCGGCGCAAGTAACTCAGAGACGAATACCCGGTTCCGAAGTCATCGATGCACAAACGCACCCCCAAGTTTCTGAGTTCACTAAGAATTCGCGTGGTGCGCTCCTCGTCCCGCATGGTCACGCTTTCAGTAAGTTCCAGCCTCAAGGCTTCAGGGGCAAGGCCGGTCTCGCTCAAGACTTGGGCGATTTGGCTGACTAGATTGGCCTGCGCAAACTGCATGGCAGAGATATTGACGGCCATTGTAAACGGGGGCGTGCCCGGAAATCGCGCGTTCCAGACGCAGATCTGTCGGCAGGCTTCCTGCAAAATCCACTCGCCAATCCATAGAATCAGGCCGGTATCCTCAGCAGCCGAGATAAACCCCCCTGGCATTACCAGGCCAAAGCCTGGCCTCTGCCATCGCACCAGCGCTTCGAACCCGGTGATGCGAAAATCGATCAACGACACGATCGGCTGGTAATGGACGAGAAATTCCTGCTTTTCCGTCGCAAGGCGAAGATCCGTTTCCAGGCGGAAGCGACCCGCCGCGGTGGCGTGCATCGATGGATCGCACATTTCATATCGCGCCTTGCCAAGAGTCTTGGCCCGTGCCATTGCAGTGTTTGCATCGCCGAGCATGTCTTCCGCCGCGCTATAGCCGGTGCCGCTGAATGCAATGCCAACACTCGCCGTGGTGAATACCGCTTGTCCATCGATATCAAAGGGCGCTTGGATGCTTTTTTGGATTCGTTCGGCCACTCGAATGCCTTCGCTAGCGTTCCGGATGTTATCCAGCAAGATTGTGAATTTATCGCCTCCCACTCTTGCCACTAGGCCAACCTCCACCAATCGACCTGCCATTCTACCCACTTCCGCTGTACGCAAAATCGCATCATCCCGCCGAATGGAACCGAGCAGCCGTTCCGCGATTTGCACTAAAAGCCAGTCGCCCGCTGAGATGCCCAGACTGTCATTCACGACTTTGAATCGATCCATGTCGATGGATAGCACCGCAAATTTATAATCCGGATGGAGCATTCCCCAGCTGACGCACAGCATCAGTCGTTCCAGGAAAAAGGAACGGTTGGGCAGCTGCGTGAGCGGGTCGTGAAGAGCATCGAAGGTCAGTTTGTCTTCCAGTTTCAGAATGCGTTCGCCGGAGCGCAAGCGCGCTTTCAGTTCTTCCGCATCGCAAGGCTTCGTAATGTAGTCATCGGCGCCCGCTTCGAGACCGGTGACGACGTCTACCTTGGAAGATTTCGAAGTAAGCAGAATAATGTACGTATATGGATATTCCGAGTGCCTGCGTATCTCTCGGCAAACTTCTACCCCGTTGAGCCCCGGCATGAGCCAATCCAAGAGTGCCAACCGCGGCCCTTCGGCGCTGGACAGACACTCCAGAGCCTTGCGCCCGTCCTCGGCGACAACAACTTCATAACCAGCCTGCTCCAACGTTTTTTCCAGAAGGCGTCGCGTGAGGGCGTCATCGTCGGCAACGAGAATCTTCTTTGCGTCATGTTTTCGCCCCAGCCTCGATCTCAAGTACATGCCGGCCTCCGAAGGACCCCGAGAGGTCCGCTGGCAGCTTCGCAAGCCGTGAACACTGGCAGGATGTCTGCCGGTTGCCGGGAGCTTCTGGCCGATCTCTGCTCATCACGCAAATCAACAAGTTCGCGACCGGACAAAGAATACGCCGATACGCTTTTTGCCAGTTTCGCTGAATCAATTGCTATCGCAGAGTAAATTTTGCCGGTTCTCATTTTCAATGTATCGTCCCCGAACGTCCTCTGACACCGAGGCAACTCGCGCGCACCCGCGCAGTCGGACGGCAGAAAACAACATGTGGGACATTCGGTTCCTAAAAGCTGAGAGAGACGACGCGGCAGCCTGAGAAACGAATTGCTGAAGGGTAGGGCCAGTATCATCCCCGGCATAATGGGAGTCAACGATTACTTCTACCTGCGCCCCCCTATCAATATCCATACGAGATCGGAGCACCTAGGGCGAGACCGTGGATGGTTCAAACAGGCCGTCCAATCGAAAGCTCTCTGACAAGCTGCCATATGCGAGAAGTTACCTTGATTAAAATCTTCTTATGATTCAGACGGAACTACGCGCAAAGGTCGAATGTGTACGAAATTGGATAGTACCATTTGCTTTTACGTGGAGACGTCGCACACTTCCGGAGTGACTGAGGTAGAAGAGATGTTCAGTAAGGATGACTCTCTCCAGCATGAGTACATGTTGAATCTGAGATGGGCCGTGACGAAAATGATTCAGAGTTACGAATCGGACCCGCACTTGGCTTATATTCACGGATTTGATGCCGCGATTGCTTTACTCTGTGCCAAAGCCAAGTTATCGAATCCCGAAATCAGCCAGGGTATGAAGGAACTGGCTGATAAAATGGCTGAGGAAACCGCATACACTTTGCGTTCAATGCAAGAGCAGAAAGAGCGATTGCTGCAATCGCAGCCGTGAAGTCGCTGCGTGTCCAACCTGGAAAGCGACAGGCACAAGCTGTAAAGGTTTGTAGCTGCGGCAAGACCTGCGAATTCCGCACCGGCCATCATTACGTTGAAACCTTTAACGGGGCGGCGAAATTTTCTCTTTTTAGAGACTGCATTCACGACCAGAGGTGTTGAAAGTCCAATATTTTGCGTGAGGTGGTCGGCGATAACCGATTGATCGAAGCCTCCCCTGAATTCAAGAACCGCCACTCGTTGGCCGGCTCCTTCGATTTGCGGCAAATTGTACAGCTTGGCCACCTGGGTGGGTAAAACCATCCCGAGAACTATTCTTGTGGCACGGCGCCCGCGATTCTGCTTCCGGCTCGCACACCGTGTCGTACTGCAACGGGCATAACGTTCAGGCCGAGTCCAGAGCAAGCTGCTCGGGGGAACGTTTGTGCTTCTGCAAGCGAAAATTGTCCACGAGAGAAACCGGTCTGGTGATGCACTGTGTTCCAGGTGCAGCGGGGCGCCCCCGAAAAGCCGGTGGTCCCCGCTGACGTTCATTCCCTATTATGCGTGGTCGAATCGCCAAGACTAGGTTTGGACGCCGTTCCTCAAGAAGCTGACCCGCCAGTTACCCCCGCTGAAGTAGGTCCGCACGTATTCCGGCAGCCAGGTTTTCGATGAAAGTGGGAATTTTCGAAGCGCCTTTTTTTCTTCGACGAACATCAAATAGTCGGAAAAGAGCCACCGCTCGGCTGGCCGCAAGCATCGAGATCGACAATCGTTGACATTCAAAAAACGGATAATTATACTTTCGAAAACGATTAGTTAACCGATTTAGCTCCGGGTGCACGGCGTATCGGCAAGAATTCGGGGGGAGGATTCGCCATGAACGTATCCAAGATTTTCCTGCGAGCGCTGCTAATGCTGGCTTCTATGACTGTTGTCCTGTGCTCTGCACACGGGCAGTACCGCGCTTCGATTCAGGGGGTGGTAACGGATCCACAAGGCTCCATAGTATCTGGGGCGACTGTCACCTTAAAGAACCTAGATACCAATCAAACGCTGACCGCCACCACGGACGGGAGCGGAATTTACAACTTCAACGCTCTTTCTCCCAGCAAATATTCCCTCACCGTGGAGAAGACGGGCTTCCAGAAGAAGGTACTCGAGAACTTAGGCATTATCCCGGAACAAGCGAACGCCGTGAATGTTCAGCTGGGGCTTGGAGAGGTCACGCAAAGTGTGACAGTGAGCGGCGATTCAACTCCACTGATGGATACGGAGACGGCTTCGGTCAACGGCACCGTAACCAGCAACCAGATCCAGCACATGCCTTCGTTTGGGCGCGACGTCCTCAAACTGACGGAATTGGCTCCCGGATCCTTCGCGGATGGCTCGCAGGCGAGCGGCAATGACAACTATAACCTCCCCGGTACTCAGAATCAGACAGGCGGAGGGCAGTCCGGGGGTGCGGACGGTATCTTCAAGACCGAAAACGGTGCACCGGTCAATGCCAATGGTCAACAGACGGGGGACAACGGCATTTCGATTGACGGAATCAGCACGACCAGCGCTGTCTGGGGGGGTTCCACGGTCATCACACCGTCTGAAGATTCGATCGATAGCGTAAAAATAGTCTCCAATAGCTATGACGCCGAGGATGGCCGCTTCGCTGGCTCCCAGATTCAGATTATATCCAAGAGCGGCACGAACGACTTCCACGGCAGTCTCTTTATCACGACGCACCAGCCGAACCTAAACGCGTATCAGAGTTTCAACGGCGCTGGCAATCCTGTGACGCGTGACAACAATAAGTTTGAACAGCTCGGGGGGAGCGTCGGCGGCCCGGTTTGGAAGAACAAAATCTTCTTCTTCTTCAACTATGAGACGGTTCGCGAACCCTTCTCGAACATCCAAGGGAATGGTTGGTACGACACTGCGGCTTTCGACGCTTTGGCGCCTTCGGGAAGCATCGCCGCGAAGTATCTTTCCTTCCCCGGCAACGGTGTTGTGGGAACCCTGAATCCGAACGCTACCTGCCAAACTGCCGGTCTCACCGACGCAGCCCACGTTACGGCTAAGAATCCCGTTGCAAACTGCGCGGAGGTTCCAGGGGGCCTCAATGTCGGTACGCCTCTTACGACGGCCTTGGGTACACAGGATATGGGCTGGGTTAGCAACCAGAACCCCGGCTGCGGTGGCGCTGGCACGGGCTGCGGAACCGCCGGCAGCCCCCTGGGCACAGTGGCCGACATCGCCAATTACAACACTATCGACCCGACGAAATTTACGGCCGTCCAGTACAATGGCCGGCTCGACGCGAATGTCACCCAAAAGGACCGCATCGGCTTTGCCATCTACTGGGTGCCACAGTCCAGAGATAACTTCAATGGGAACCGCGCTTACGATATCTTCCACCATTCGCAGATCAATGATGCGTTCTCCCTGATCTGGGATCACACCTTTTCGCCGACCTTTCTCAACGAATTGCGCGCCAACGCCGCCGGCTGGCGCTGGAACGAGATCAACTCCAACCCGCAGTCTCCGGTGGGATTTCCCACAGACTTCATTGAGACGACCGGTAGCATAAGCGTGAATTCCTTTGGCCCGAACGTCGGCAGCATTCTGAACCAGTGGACTTATAGCTACAAGGATGTAGCCACCAAGATTTACGGACGACACACGATCAAGTTTGGCGGCGAAGCCACACGCCTCTTTTACCTGCAAGACTGCGCGGGTTGCGGCGTGCCGCAGTATCGCTTCTTTAATATTTGGGACTTCCTGAACGATGCGCCGCATGAAGAAAACGGGGGCTTCAATCCTGTCACTGGGACCCCCTCGACTGAGCGGCAAGACATGCGCGAAAACATCCTGGGCTTCTTCATTCAGGATGATTTTAAAGTTCGCCCCAACCTGACCGTCAATATCGGGCTTCGCTGGTCCTACTTTGGCCCGTTGTACTCGAAAGAGAGCAATATGTTCACCGCCATCCCCGGCGCCGGGGCGGACTATTTGACGGGCCTGGTCGTTCGGAAAGGCGATTCCTGGAATGCGCAAAAGGACAATTTCGGACCTGAGATTGGTTTTGCCTGGAGTCCGACTTCGCTCTTTGGCCACGGGTTCAATAACCGCTTGGTAATCCGCGGCGGTTTCGGCCTCAACTATAACGGCGAAGAAATCGCTGTTTCGTCCAGCATCAACGGCAATCCGGGGCTGGTCGAGTTTCCGAATCTCAGTCAGAGCAGCCCGAGCGCTTCGAGTTGTGCGCAGCCGCTGCCGAACTGCGGCATTGTCTATGCTCTTTCGTCGGGTGTGCACAATCTTGCCGGCTATCCAGTGAACCCGAACACGATATCGAGTTTTGGTGCGAATGGATTGCCAACAACCGGCTCCGTTGGCGTTGATGTCTTCCCCAGCACCCTGCCCACCGCACGGGCCTATCACTACTCGCTCGATAGCCAGTATGATTTGGGTCATGATTTTGTAGCGTCGTTGGGATATGAAGGAAGCTTGTCACGCGACATCTTCTTCAACCAGAACTTTCTAGCCCTCCCGGCAACCCAAGGCGATCCCTTCAACGCGCAGATTGGCGGCGGTGACTACTACAGTGTGAAGGGCCGGGGTAATTACAATGCCATGCTCGCTGAGCTAAAGCATCGGTTCTCGCGGCAGTTCCAGGCCGACACGCAATTCACCTGGTCGAAGTGCATGGACACGAGCTCGGCGCCGTATTCCGTGCAGCCTTATCCGTTCGACACCGGCCTGGATTACGGGCGCTGCGACTACAACGTAGGCAAGGCGTTCAAGATCTATGGGGTGTGGCAGCCGGTCTTCTTCCACGGCAGCAATAGTTGGATGGAAAAGGTCGCCGGCGGCTGGTCCCTCAGCGGCATCTTCACTATCCACTCTGGATTCCCCTGGACTCCTGTGTTGAACATTCCCGGCGGCGAAAGCCTCTATTGCGGACAATGCGGCTACGGGACGGTGTACCCTGCCGCCTACCTGGGCGGAGCGGGCAACAGCACGAGCAATAGCGCCTTCGAGACTGTCGCGAACTCGAACTTTCCCATGGGTGGCGGCTCGTATTTCTCGACGCCAAATTTTACTAACGTTACCTTCACGGGCACGGCCTCCGGAACCGCGCTTCCTCAGTACTCCCGTGTGGCGCGCAATTCGCTCAACCTCCCTGGATATAAGGACGTGGACCTAACGCTGGCCAAAGCCTTTGGCCTGCCCAAAGCGCCGGTACTCGGCGAAAACGCCAGGATTGAGCTTCGGATTGACGCCTACAACCTATTCAACAATTTGAATCTCAACCCGAATGCCATCGTGAACAACATTGCCGCCTCAAACTTCGGCACGATTACGGCTGCTCTTTCCGCCCGCGTCATCACACTGGGAGCGCGATTTAGCTTTTAACCCCAAACACCCCGAGGCGCGGTCCGGAAACGGACTGCGCCTCTTAAATCTGTAAGCTGTTCGAGGAAGCTGTCAACGAGTGGTCTAATACTCTCCCCCTCGTTGACAGCTTTTTATTTGCGTTTATGCTGGCTCGAACCCGGCCTTTTGCATGGCGGATTGCGCTTCAGGGTTTTTCATGAAGGTGTCCCACACGAAACCGCTGCGGTGATTTTCGGCCATGAGCATGGTGATGCCCAGATCGATTCCGAGGACATCCTGGTCGTACCATCCATCCAGCGGATTGAACGCATCGACAAATCCGTATCGCGCCCAGGCTTTTTCTTTGTAGCGGCCGCGGATGTTTCGAAGGACGCGCATGCAATCGTCGTACAGAAAGGGAAGCGAGCCGCCGGTCGCGCACGGCACAATGCTGCCGTCGATAGGGCCTTGCGGCGGCGGGCCGCCCCACGCCGTGTAACCTTTCTCGTAGTCGGATGCGCTGATGCCCCACAAATTCTCGCTGTAGTCTGGAAATTTGTCGTGCAACGACAGGCAAAAAAGTTTGTGAGCTTTTGTGGCCTTGATCGAGTTCTCAAAATAGTTCGTGTAGGCGTCGCGTTTCTTGCGGAAATCAAACCACGCATGCGAATACTGGTGCGTGAAGATCGGGTCGTTGCCGGAAATGTATTCGAGCCCTTGATATTTGATGACCGGTCGCGTCCAGGCCTTCCAGCTCTCCGCGGGGAGACTGTGTGTCGGCGAGCCGATGCCCAGCAAATAGATCATCATCAGTTCGCAAAAGTGCTCCCAGCGGGCGTCCAGGAAGCCCGACTCGGGCTTCCAGCCCATCGAGAGAGTCGTGCCGGCATTGAGCATCCAAGGCCAGTCGACGCGTTCGTAGATTTTTGTGGCGAGATCCTTGATTTCCTGGTCGGCGAAATACTGGCGTGCGGTAAGAACACCGCAAAGAAGCAGGGAAGTGTCGATCGAGGAAAGTTCGCATTTCTCCCATCGCTGGCCGGTCTCCATGTGGACGAAGTGATAGTAGAAACCGTGCTCGTGCGGGAGCTCGTTAGCGAGAAATCGCAGCGTGTTGCGGACGCGCGCGAGAATGTCGGCGCTCTTTCCGAAACCGCGATGGTCGCCGATGCATAGGCTCGTCAGGCCAAAGCCCGTGGCCGCGATGCTGGACATGGCGCGCTTGTCGTTCCCGTTTGCCAGCGCGCGGTCTTTCACCTGACCCGTTTTCGGGCTGGCTTCATACCAGAAAAAGTCGAAGGTCGTCCGCTGGATTTCGTCTAGTAGATTTTCGTCGGTTCCCTGATAAGGCGTTCCAGCGGGTTCTGCGAATGTTTTTTGTGAGATTGAGAGGGCCTTGAGCAGCGGCGCTAACGAGCAAGAGAAAAGCCCGAGACCGCCAAGCTTGATAACTTCTCTGCGGGGATGCGAGTGGTGGTGAGTCATTTCTTGGTCTCTCGTTTGCTTCGTGGCGTTTGCTCCGTCGCGTTTACTTCATAATTTCAATCATCGCAGCAGAGCCATGTGCGGAGTCCGGACTGATCCAGACCGTTGCGCGCGCCGGCTCCACGGTATATTTATTTTGGTCGTCCCAAAGTGCAAAGGCATCCGGCCCCAAATGGAAAGTTACATGCTGTGTTTGCCCAGCGGCAAGTTTTACGTGTTGAAAGCCCTTGAGTGCGCGAATCGGCTGTGCCGTGCTCGTGCCTTCCAATCGAACATACAGCTGAACGGTTTCCTCGCTGGCGCGTGGGCCGGTATTGGTGACGTCGGCGCTGACGGAAATCCCGGAATTCGACGACCTCTCCGCTTCGCGAAGGCCGTTGTTCAGTGCTGCAGCGCTCGCTTGAGCCGAACTTGCCTGCGTTGGTCCGTAGCTGAAGTTCGTATACGCGAGCCCGTGGCCGAATGGAAACTGCGGACTGTTCTGCTCATCGATATATCGCGAGATATATTTGACCGAGCCTTCCCACGGCGGCTTGGTGAGGTCGGCATCGCCTGCGGGGCGTCCTGTATTCAACGCGTTATAATATAACGGCTCTTGACCGACGGCGCGCGGCCAAGTGACGGGAAGTTTTCCGCTTGGATTTGATTCTCCAAAAAGCGTCCGCACGAGAGCAGGGCCGGCCTGCACGCCGGGGAACCAAGCGGCAAGAACCGCCGGAACATGCTCGAACGCCCAGGGAAGCGTGAGCGGCCGCCCGCTAAATAAAACAAGGACGACAGGCTTTCCGGTGCCAACCATCGTCTCGAGCAGTTGTTCCTGGCGGCCTGGCAATCCGAGATGCGCACGCGAAGCAGCCTCACCGGTCATTTCCGAAGCATTCTCGCCCAGCGCGAGAATCACAGCGTCGGACTCCTGCGCGATCTTCACGGCTTCTGCCAGCTGTTCGTCGGTGCCTTTGGTTATTTCGCTCCCCTTTGCGTAATGAACATGATCTGCGCCCAGCTTCTCGGTCAACGAAGCACGCAAGGTGATGGCGTCTTCCGGGCGGCCTTGCGCTGACCAAGAACCAAGCATAACCCTGGCATCGTCCGCGAGCGGACCGATGAGAGCGACGTTCTTCGCATCGCTTGAAAAAGGAAGAAGAGGTGCCCCGCCGGCAATGGGCGAATTTTTCAAAAGCACGAAGGAACGCTCTGCCGCCTCGCGCGCCAGCGCCACGCTCTGCGGCTGGAGCATGGTGCCTGCTTCCTGCTTTTCGTCGGCGTACGGATGTTCGAACAGACCCAGCGCAAACTTGACGCGCAGAGCGTCGCGCACCGCTTCGTCCACAGCCGCCTCGGGCACCTCGCCGGAGTGTACAAGATTCGCCAGCGTGTCGTGGTAGAAGCTGCTGACCATATCCATTTCCACGCCGGCCAGAAGGGCTTTTCGCGCGGCCGTGGCCGGATCATTGGCGATGCCATGCGGAATAAGTTCGGCAATGGAAGTCCAGTCGCTGTCAACGAGTCCCTGAAATCCCCATTCCTTGCGCAAAATCTGTTTGATCGTGAAAGGGTTCGCGGATGTGGGCACGCCGTTCAGCGAATCGAATGCAGTCATAATCGTCGAAGCTCCCGCGTCAACGGCCGCGTGAAACGGAGGCAGGTAGAATTCTCGAAGCGTGTGCTCGGAAATCTCAACCGAGTTGTAGTCCCGGCCGCCCTCGGCGGCGCCATAGCCAACAAAATGTTTAGGGCAGGCTAGGGCGCTGTCCGGCGCACTGAGACGTTCGCCCTGGTAGCCGAGCACATAGGCACGCGCCATCGCCGAGACCAGGTAAGGATCCTCGCCCGAGCCTTCGGCCATTCTTCCCCAGCGCGCGTCTCGCGCGATATCGATCATCGGGGAAAACATCCAGCGGATTCCGCTTGCGGTCGCTTCACGAGCAGCCACGCGCGCAGCCCGTTGAACAAGCTCAGGATCCCAAGTGGCTGCCATGCCCAGCGGGATCGGGAATTCGGTGCGATACCCGTGAATGATGTCCAGACCGAATATTAGAGGAATCTGCAGGCGGGATTTCTCCATTGCCACGCGTTGAAATGCGTTCGCTTCCCGCGCAGTCGTGATGTTAAACAACGCACCGATCTCGCCTTTTTGGATCATGTCGTTGAAATCGGTGCGGCCCGTGCCGGGACCGGTGGGCTGTCCAACGGAATACTGCACCAGCTGGCCAACCTTTTCTTCCAGCGTCATTTTGCGGAGAAGAGCGTTAATTTTTTGTTCCGTGGCGGGATCGTGGAGGTTCGGATGAGCTGTCAAGAAACCGGACGATGCGGCGGGAGGGGCGTCTTGCGCAGTGGCGGCCTCGCAACAAATCACAAGACACGCCACAATTGCGAACCGAATCAGCGAGGTGAACACGATCAAGAACTCCGATGGTGCTGCAGGACGTAGAACTGCTCGTCCTCATAAAGCACGAAAATTAGGAACATGGTACGAAACCGCGGCTGGCAACAGGGAACGATACTGAATTCCCGGTCATGCAACCAGCAAAATCCTTATTCTTACGGAATTTTAGCAATTCCAAGCCGGACCAAATGCCCGAACGCCCTGCCCTCCCCGACAGAAAGAGCATAGTAAACCGATTTAGTAGGATTCACAAGCGCAGGAAGCGTGCGCTTCTCGCGGCTCCATGCACCCCGGGCTTGGACCTTGTCCTCCCTTGGTCCCTTATGGGAGACTACCAGCCCAGGCCAAATCTATGCCGCGTCCAAAATCAAAGGGTCCCTCTGGCGCACTGAAATCTGCCAGCTCAGGCGTAAGCCTGAAGTCCCTCGCGGAGCACCTCGGGCTTTCTCAGGCCGCCGTCTCGTTCGTGATCAACCGTTCTCCCGCAGCAAAATCGATACCGCATCGCACCCAGGAGCTGATCCGCACGGCCGCCCGGGAGCTGAATTACAGGCCTAATCATCTCGCCAGATCGCTTCGGCAGCAGCGGAGCTTCACTATCGGTGTGGTCGTTCCGGAGATCAGCGAGGGATACGCGGCTTTGGTCATGTCCGGTATCGAGGACCACCTGCTGCAAGAGGGCTACTTTTATTTTGTGGTCAGCCATCGCCACCGAGCGGAGCTCATTGAAGAATATCCGTTGCTGCTGCAACAGCGGGCGGTGGAAGGCCTCATCGTGGTGGACACAGTTCTTGCGGAATCAGTGGACGTTCCGAGCGTTGCTGTTTCGGGTCACCGGGATGTGCCGGGAGTGACGAACATCGTCCTGAATCACGCGCGGGCGGCATGCCTCGCGCTGCAACATCTTGTTGACCTGGGGCATCGGCGCTTGGCATTCATCAAAGGGCAGGCGTTCAGTTCTGATACCGAAGTGCGCTGGGAAGCGGTACGCGAGGCGGCCAAGAAATTTGGCGTTGAGATTAAGGGGCAGTTGACTGGTCAGCTCGAAGGTGAATCGTCTTCGCCGCTCCTGGGTTATCAGGTCACTCAGAAGCTGCTTGCCAGGGGAGAAACCTTTACCGGGCTTTTTACTTTTAACGATATTTCCGCCATCGGAGCGATTCAAGCCCTGCGCGAAACGGGCCGCCGCGTGCCCGAAGATGTTTCGGTCGTCGGTTTCGACGACATTCAGAGCGCTGCGTTCCAGAATCCCGCCTTGACCACCGTTCGCCAGCCTCTGCGCGAGATGGGGATGATCGCCGCGGAAACGCTTTTGCGGCGTATCACTGCACCTGCGAAGGCGCCCTATCCGAAGGAAATTGTGGTTGAACCAGAACTCATTGTGCGAGGCAGCACGGCGCGTCCTTCGAAAAGCAACGAATTCGCTTGAGCTGCCAGTTGTTTTTGGCTGTGCTCAGGGCGCAGCCTTCACAGCTCGATCGTAGCCGGTCATTTCCAGATAGCCAAGGCCGGCGAGCGGCATCGCTCCGCGATGGCCTGCCAGCGTGATGGCTCCCTCCCAATACGTGGGCGCGAGTGATGTCTTTCCAGCCAGCTCTTGCGCTGCCAGAGATGTGCGTGCTTCGAGCTCGATCTCTAATTTGGGGATTGCGATCTTCCAAGCGATGGGATAGTTCGCACGAGTGGCGGGACTCGTCCAGTTTTCGGCGAGCGGCCGCAAAATAAAGTCAGCTGCTCGCAAATGCGTGGATCTGCCCTGTGCGTCCACAAAAGTGCCCGCCGAAAATGGATCGAGCGAACCATCTTTCCGCCGGATGCGAAAAAGCATTAGTTCGGTTTTGTCTTCCAATTGCAGGCTCAGCCAGTCCCAGCCAACTTGGTCGGCTTCCAATTGGTGGGTGAAGAATTCGTGGTCCATCCACGCAAGCCCCGAGACGTCGAGGGTTTCGCCATTTAATTCGAGTTTTCCCACCGCGGCCAGTCGTGTCAGCGAAATGTAGTAAGACGCGTGACCTGCTCCCTGCGATTTTTGACTTACGCCGTTTTCTCCGTGAATGACAGGCGGCTTTTCCGGATGCAGAGTCAGGTGCAATTGAAACTGTTTTTCGACAGCTTGTAGTTTTTGATCCGCGCCTTCCCATTGGATCTGCCAGTTGCCGTTCCAAATGCGCGTGCTGGATGCCGTCACGCCGGCGATACCAGGGCCGGCACGATTCATTCTTTCCGTGTGATAAAACTCTTGGCCATCCAGATCGCTCAGTGCAAGATGCGTGAGGTAGATATCCCTTACGTCCCAGGTTGAGGCTTGCGCAGGATCACGGCTGACCGCTTGGCGGAAAAAAGTCAGCTCGAATCCGTAGCGATGGCCGTTTGTGGATTTCAGATTCCCCGTGTAGTACCACCATTCGGTCTGAAAGTCGGGGTGATCGAAATAGTCTCTAGGGAATTCGAACCGATAGCCAGGCAAAGCCGTGCGGTATTGCGCGGCCAGCGGATTGAGAAGCAAGAGCGCGGCGGCCAGAGCGGCCAGCTTACTCTTCATGGACAGCCTCAAGCGGATTGAGCCGCACGGCAACTTGCGCGGGATACAGTCCGGCCAGCACTGTGGCTAAATAAACCACGCTGATGGCTCCCAGCAAAACCGCGACCGGCCAGTGGAATCGAATCGTCCAGCCGAAGGATTGCTTGTTGATGACATAGATGAGGACAAGCGAAAGCGCGAACCCCAAAGCGAGCCCCGCGAAATTTGCGAGCAGGCCAAGGAGACCGGCCTCAACAAGAATTTGCTTGCGCACCTGGCCGGCGGATGCTCCGAGAAAACGGAGCAGGCCGAGTTCGCGGCGGCGGTCGATCACGAGAGCGAGCAGCGCACCGGCGACTCCCATCACCGCAACAATCACTGCGACGGCCTCCAGTGCGTACGTAATGGCGAAGGTGCGGTCGAAAATGCGGATCGCTTCGGTGCGCAAATCCCGGTTCGAAGCGAGTAGCACACGATAGCCAGCGGCGGCTTGGGTGATCTCCTCCCGTACAGTTTCGGTTATTGCATTCGGAGCGACATAGATGGCCAGGTTCGTTGGCAGAGGATCGGGGAGATAACGGAGCATGGTTTGGCGATCCATCAGAATGGTGCCGCGCTCGCTTCCGTAGTCGTAATAAACATCGACGATGCGAAAGGAGGCACGCGCGGCCCCCAGCGCAAGCGTGATGTTGTCGCCCGCGCGCACATGATGCTTGTAGGTGAATGGTTCGCTGACAAGTACGGCATCGGCATCTCGAATCTGAGCGAGGACTTGTTCGGTTGGCCGGCCAGAGAAAAAATTCGAGCGGTGATCCGACCGCAGGGCGCTTAGGTCCACCGATGCTAGTGTCGCGGGCAATCCGTTGTAGCTGATTTCATAGGCGCGCAGCCGGTCTACTCCCCTAACGCCGGGCACCTTGCTGATTTTATCCGCCAGTTCCAGCGACACCGTTGGATGGCGATCGGGAGCAGGCGCACCGGCTGGCCGCAGATAGAGATCGGCGGGAAGCCGGTCGTTCATCCAAATGAGAACGGTTTCGCGGAAACTGCCAACCATGATGCCGACCGAAGTCATCATCGCGATGGCGGTGGAAAGCGCGCCAACCAGGACGGACGTGCGGCGAAGTGAGGCCGAAAGGCTTTGCGACGCGAGCAGTGCTTCGACGCCCAGGATTTTTCCGAGCCACCGAGAGCTGCGGGAGATGACTGCATCGGCGAAGGCTGGAATCGCCAGCGCTGACGCGACAACAAGCAAGATCGCCGCGAAATAGCCGAAGACAGGTTTGCCTCCGATCGGAGGAACCCGCGCCGCCACCGCTGCTGCGAGGCCGAGCGCCAGCGCAAACCACAGATCGCGCGATTTGCGGATACGCGTCATATACTCGCGCCTGCCGCGCGCCATGGCTTCCACCGGCGAAACGAGTGAGGCTTCTCGCGCGGGCGAGTATGCTGAGACAATCGCGACGCCGACGCCGATTACAAAGGCGAGCACCACGGACCACGCGCTCAACTCGATGGATCCGGGACGGCTGCTCACATAAAGAGATTCGACCGTGGCGGCCATGAGCTTCACTGCTCCTGAAGCCATGACGCGGCCGACCGGGAGGCCAAACGCGGCGCCAGCCAAACCGAAAAAAGCCGCTTCGCCCATGAAGGCCGCGAGCACTGCGCCGCGGCTGGCGCCCAGTGCGCGCATGATTCCAGTTTCCGGGCGGCGGCGCACGACGGAAACGGAAATCGTGTTGTAGATCAGAAAAGCGCCGACAATCAGCGCGATATAACTGAGCAGCCGCAGGTTCCACCGGAAAGCGGCAAGCATGCGGCGATTTTCCTCGGTGCCCGCGCCCTGGGCGCGGATTTCCACGCCAACTGGCAGCGCGGTGCGTACGCGCTGCTGCCACTCCTCGATACTCGGAACTTCCGGAACCTTCAGCAGGATGCGGTCGACGCGGCCGAAGCGGTTGAGCGCGCGCTGTGCCGCCGCGAGGTCCATCACGATGGCAGATTCGCTCCCGTTCGAATCCGGGTAAACGCCGCGGATTGTGAATTCGCGGACTTGATCGTTGATCAGCAAGCGCAGGTGATCGCCGGTTTTTTTTCCGAGGCTTGCGCCGACCCAAATACTGTCGGGGCTTTGCAAAAAATGCATCGCGTCTTCGGCAGGCGCAAACGATTCGTTTGAGCTCGGCACAGAACTCGCCACATTGCTCGTTGAGCTGCTTTCCGCAACCAGGTCGAGGCCGATCAGAGGAATGGCTTGCTGCGTGCCGGCAACGACGGCCGAATCCTCGATGCGCGGCGAAATACGAACGCAATAGGGAAGCGCCGCGAGGGTTCCGATAACTGTTTCCGGCACGCCGCCGGCAGCGACAATTTCCAGATCGTTGTCGCCCGCGAGGGTCTCCATCGATGCGCGGAAAGAACCCGCCGCCGCCGTTCCGGCGAGGTCGATCGCCAGCACCACGGCAACGCCGAGAGTCACAGCAAGAATAGTCAAAACGGCGCGCACCGGCTCCTGCAGGAGCGGGCGAAGCATCAATCGATAGAAAAGGAAGAGGCGTCCCATGTCAGCGCCGGGTGATCTCTTCTATTTTTCCGTCGCGCAGGTTCACGACGGCGTCGGCGAGCGCAGCCGCTTCCGCACTATGTGTAGCCATGAGCGTGGCGGTGTTCCGTTCGCGGGTCAGCCGCTTCAAGAGCTCGAGAATGACGTTGCCCGTTAGCGTGTCGAGATTTCCTGTTGGTTCGTCGGCGAGAAGAATGGCGGGTGATTGAACCAGCGCGCGCGCGATGCCGACGCGCTGCATCTGTCCGCCGGAAAGTTGATGCGGATAGCGGTCGCCTAAGCCATCGAGTTCAACCGACGCCAGACGCTCGCGCGCGGCTTCGCGAGTATTCCCCTTGCCGGCAAGAAGCAGAGGCAGCTCAACGTTTTCAAAAACGGTCAGCGTGTGGAGCAGTTGAAACGACTGGAAAATGAATCCGACTCTTTCGCGCCGCACAGTAGTCAGGCCCGCGTCGTTCAGTGTAGACGTTTCGACGCCGTCGATCACCACGCGGCCGGCGGTGGGGAAGTCCATGGCGCCCGCGAGATTCAGCAGCGTGGATTTTCCGCAGCCGCTGCGGCCGACAAGAGCGACGAATTCCCCCCGGCTTACCTCGAGCGAGACATTGTCCAGCGCGTGCACCGGTTGGCCATCGGTGAGGTAGTCTTTACTGACCTTTTGCAGCGAGACAATCGCCATAACGTATGATGGGGCTTTTGCAAGTCAACGCGCCAGTGGCGGCGCGCAACAATAAGGAAACCGCGCCTTTGCCGGTAGCCGTACGGCTGCTGCACTCTCATTATTTCTTTTTGAATCTCCGGCAACTTTCTTGCCGCTATTTTTTTGCTTGAGCGATTGCTTTCTCAATCGCCGCGGTGACTTCCGGTGAATCCGGCGTAACAGCCGGCTCGAAGCGCGCGAGCACGTGCCCATCCGGCCCGATTAGGAATTTCGTGAAATTCCACTGAATCTCGCCACCCGTCTGCGGATTGGCTGCTTTGTCCGTCAGAAATTGATAGAGCGGCGTCTTGTCATCACCTTTCACGGAAACTTTCGACATCATCGGGAAAGTCACGCTGTATTTGGTCTGGCAGAAAGTCTTGATCTCTTGATTCGTGCCCGGCTCCTGCGAGCCGAAATTGTTTGCGGGAATGCCCACAATCACGAAGCCTTGCTCTTTGTATTTCTCATAGACCGCTTCGAGGGCCGTATACTGCGGAGTGAAGCCGCAACGGCTCGCGACGTTCACCAGCAGGACGATTTTTCCCTTATAGGACGCGAGCGGCGCAGGCTGCCCGTCGATCGAATTGAGAGTGAAGTCGTAAACAGACCTATCCGCGGCCATCAGTGCAGTCGTAAAGAACATCAGGAAAAACAGCAACTTGGTCATATCCCCTCTTTCCTCCACACTCTCTTTTACCCTGATCCGCGGATCACGGCAAATCGAGGTAGCCGCCTCCTCTGTCGCATCGCCCGGGCCGGCTTGGCAAGCGCCCTCGGGGAGCCAAACACCCATTGAGCCTTGACTTAGGCTGGTATAGACTGCGCACGCCGAAATTCAGTCTAGGGGCGGCAGGGATTCCACTGTACTAAGCGCGCTCGTCAACAGGGGGTTGGTGTGCGCTGCGCTCTCGCGAAGGCAAGATCAATTGAGCTACAGATTCCGCTGAGCTCGTGCGGCGGAAGCCAAGGAGGAACGGATGCTGTTTGCATCGGAAGTCACGGTTGCTCACCAGAGCGTAGCCACCTTGGATCTCGTGATTATCGGGATCTACTTCGCAATCGTCTTTGGCATCGGCATGTATTTTTCGAGGAGAGAGCGAACCTCCGAGGACTACTTCCTCGCGGGCCGGGACATCGGCTGGTTTTTTATTGGCGCATCTTTGTTTGTTTCGAATATTTCTACCGAGCATTTCATCGGTTTGTCCGGGACGGGCGCTTCCTCCGGATTAGCGGTGGGCCATTTCGAGTGGCTCGCTTGTTTGATCCTGCTGGTCCTCGGCTGGGTGTTCGTCCCTTTCTATTTGCGCTCCAACGTGTTCACCATGCCGGAGTTTTTGGAGCGGCGGTTCAATCGCAATTGCGCCGTGTACCTGGCGGCAATCTCGATCATAGCCTACATCTTCACCAAGATTTCTGTGCAACTCTATGCCGCGAGCGTCGTTCTGGAGCGAGTAGCTGGCTGGTCGCTTTGGAAGACGGCGGTCGTTCTGGTGATCGCCACTGGAATTTACACCGTGGCCGGCGGCCTCGCGGCGGTTATCTATACCGACACCGTCCAGACGCTGATCCTGATTTGTGGCGCTGTGGCTCTGACAATCATCGGTCTACACCGGGTCGGCGGTCTCGAGCACTTGCGAACCATGGTGCCTGCCAGTTACTTCCACATGATGAGGCCGTCCACCGACAAGGATTTTCCGTGGACAGGCATCTTTTTTGGCGCGCCTATCCTCGGTATTTGGTATTGGTGCACGGACCAGGTGATCGTGCAGCGCGTGCTTTCCGCGCGCGATGAAGGCCATGCTAAATTAGGCACCATTTTTGCAGGCTTCTTAAAGATACTGCCGGTGTTCATGCTGGTCCTGCCGGGCATCATCGCTTTCGCTCTTTTCCCCGAACAGGTGAAGAAGCCCGATTTCGCGTACCCGACGCTTATTTTGAATCTGCTGCCGACTGGGCTGGTGGGCTTGGTCATGGCTGCGCTGCTGGCCGCGGTAATGGGCGCGATGAGTTCGGTGTTTAACTCCGCGTCTACACTGGTGACGCTGGATTTTTACAAAAAAATCCGTCCGCAAGCCTCTGAAGGCCAGCTCGTCAATTTCGGCCGCGTTGCCACAGGTTTCATGGTAGTGCTTGGCTTGCTTTGGGTCCCTTTCATTCACTACATCAGCAGCCAACTCTACATTTATTTGCAGAGCGTGCAGGCTTATATCAGCCCGCCGATCTCTGCTTGCTTCGTCCTGGGAATCTTGTGGCCGCGCTTGAATGGCTCCGGGGCCATCTCCTCACTTATGACCGGTTTTGTTTTGGGCGCGACGCGATTCGTCCTTGAACTTGCCGATCGTGCCGCCGGCGGCCGGTTCGAATCTCCCGTCGCGCGCTGGATCATCGACATGAACTTCCTCCACTACGCGATTTTTATGTTTGTGGTCTGTTCGCTGGTGCTGATCTCGGTCAGCTTGATGACCAAAGCGCCCGACCGCAAGCAACTTGCCGGACTGACGTTTGCAACCGTGGACGACAAGATCGAAACCTCCACCGTTGGCATCCCCCAGCGCAAGCCTGCCCACGAAACTCCAACCGAACGTCGCATCAACATTTTCTTTAGCCTTTTGCTGCTGGCGACGGTGATCGGTTTGTGGATTTACTTCCGTTAGCAGACTCGGCGGACGAGACACAGATGCGAGTTACGGCCATTCAATCCTTGAAGCCTAACGTCACGCAGGAAGAAGCCCTCCGCTTCTTCCGTGCGGGCGTATTCAGTGCGGCGTATTGGAGGATTCGGAGTGGCCCTTTGCAGCGGATTGCGGACGCTTATGTGCCGTTTTGGATGTACAAGGTGCGTTACGAGATAGGCCGCGCCCGCAAGACGCGTTTTTTTGCCCTGGATGCCGTGCACGGCGCGCTTGATCTTTTCGAGTTTCCGCGCGTTCCGGCGGAAAATGAACTCATCACGATTGAAACGCGGAATCAACTCGTTCCACGCTTGCAGCCGGATGCCGCGGAAGAGCTCCTCAGGATGAAAGTCCTGCGCGTGCTCTTCCAGCAAGGTTTTTTCAAGCTGCGCGCCCTTAAAGTGGAGGTCGAGCGGATCCCAGTTGAGATTCATCTGCCGTATTGGCTGGCCTTTTACGGATCTGACGGGACGGCAAAATGCCGCGTCATGGACGCCGTTCGCCGCCGCATCGAAGGCGGAAAGGCCACGTCTTTTTTTGAGGAATGGCTAGCGGCATAACCAATGCGAGGAGCGCCGCCCAGCGCACAGGCGTATTCTAGCCTGGGATTCTTCCACCGAAGCCGCGAAGAGAGGAATACCATGTCACGGCTTGCAAGATGGACCAGCATTGGCATGCTGGCCTGTGCGTTCAGCGCCAGCAGCGCTGCTGCGGCCGGATGGCAGCATGTCGGAAACGTTCAGCGCGTAGAGAAGCTTCAAGACGGCGTCGAACTGACCGCCGGCCCTGCGAAAGTACGCATTACGCTTTTTCGCGATGGCATCATTCGCGTTCGTCTCGCGCCGCAGGGTTCTTTTCTGAAAGATTTTTCCTGGGCGGTCATCGAATCTCCCGTGCCTTCCGCGGTCAATATCGAAGACGGCAAGACCGAGCTGCGTATGACGGCGGGCCGCGTTGTTGTCATCGTCAAGAAAGCGCCTCTGCTGATCAGCTTCGCGGATTCCGCGGGCAATGTTCTTCTCGCGGATGAACCCTCCTTGCCGATGGCTTGGAACGGCACCTACATCCACGCCTGGAAGCACATGCCTGCCGAAGAAAATTATTACGGCCTCGGCGACAAGCCCGGTCCAATGAACCGCCGCAATCATGCTTATACGATGTGGAACACCGATTTTTTTGGCTGGCAGGAATCGGACGATCCGCTCTACAAAACGATTCCGTTTTTCGTCGGCATTAACAAAGGCGCGGCCTACGGCGTTTTTTTCGATAACACCTACCGCAGCAGTTTCGACTTCGGAAAAGAATCGCCGGATTATCTTTCATTTGGCGCCGAGGGCGGCGAGTTGAACTACTACTTCATCGCCGGCCCGGAACCCAAGAAAATCGTTCAACAATTCACCGCGCTCGTCGGCCGCACTCCGCTTCCTCCGCTCTGGTCCCTCGGCTATCAGCAGAGCCGCTACAGTTACTATCCAGAAGCTCGTGCCCGCGAGATCGTTCAAACCTTGCGCGACAAAAAGATTCCCGCCGACGTCATCTATTTTGACATCGACTATCAGCAAGGCAACGCTCCCTTCACCGTCAATCGCGAATATTTCCCCCATTTCGAAAAAATGATCGCAGATTTTCGCGCGCAGGGCATGCGCACCGTTCTCATCACCGACCTGCACATCAAAAAGGATCCTGACCACGGCTACGCCCCTTACGATTCCGGAATAAAGAACGATCTCTTCGTCAAGAACCACGATGGCTCTGTGTATGTCGGCAAAGTCTGGCCCGGCGACAGTGCCTTTCCTGATTTTACTCTCACGCGCGTGCGCGACTGGTGGGGCGGTCTCTACAAGAATTTCGTTAGCATGGGCGTGGCAGGCTTCTGGAACGACATGAATGAGCCCTCCACTTTCCAGACTCTTTCCAAAACCATGCCGCTCGACAACGTCCACCGGCTCGACGACGGCAGCACGCTCGATCACCGCGCCATCCACAATGTCTACGGCATGGAAAACGCCCGCGCCACCTACGACGGCCTTCTCAAGCTTCGTCCAGACGAGCGGCCCTTTGTTCTTACGCGCGCCGCCTACGCGGGCGCCGAACGCTATGCCGCCACATGGACCGGAGACAACAGCGCCACCTGGAACCACATCGGAATGAGCGTTCCGCAGATCATGAGCCTCGGCCTTTCCGGCTATTCCATGGTTGGCGCGGACGTCGGCGGTTTTGCCGGCTCTCCGCCCGCGGATCTTCTCACACGCTGGTATGAGCTAGGCGTGTTCTATCCGATGTACCGCGATCACGCCGCGAAGGGCACCGCCGATCACGAGCCGTGGGCGAGCGGCCCCGAGCAGGAAGCGATCCGCAAACGCTACATCGAGCTGCGCTACAAACTGCTTCCTTATATTTACACCGCGATGGAGGAAACCTCGCGCACCGGCATTCCGATGATGGAGCCGATCTTTCTTGAATATCCCGCCGCCGAGCAGCTCTATGGCGAGGACCACGAATTCCTGTTCGGCCGCGATTTCTTGGTTGCTCCGGTCGTCACGGAAAAAATGGACGCACAAGACGTTCATCTTCCGCCGGGCCATTGGTACGATTTCTGGACTGCGGAAGTTTATTCAAGCGAGGACCAAATCTCCTTGCACCCAACGCTCGCGGAAACGCCGCTGTTCGTCCGCGCCGGCGCAATTATACCCATGCAGCCCGTTGTGCAAAGCACGAACGAGAAGCCGGATGGTCCACTCGAACTCCGCGTCTATATGGGCGAAGACTGCAGCGGCGCGCTCTATCAGGACGACGGCCACACATTCGCCTACCAAAAAGGAGACTTCCTCCGCGTGAATTTCACGTGCGAAGTCACGCCGCAAGATATGACCGTCACCAGCACGATCGAGAAAGATGCCTATAAACCCTGGTGGATCAGCACGCTGCTGGAAATCTATGGCGCGGGCGCTCGGCCAAAAGAAGTCCACATCGGCGATCAACTGAATCACGATTGGCGCTATGACCCTAAAGCGCACTGCATCACACTCACCGTTCCAGATTCCCTCAAGAACTGGAATGTTCGGTTGAGCTTTTGAGTATTCAATCCAGCAGAAAAATAGAAATGGATTGTGCGGGCACCGCGATGCGAGCTTCTCCTTTGAATACCTCAGCTTTTGCTTCTCCAAGAAGCAAACTGAGTCCGGCCGCGCCCGCCGCAGGCGTGTCGTTCAGAGGAATTTTCAACGCTCGCGGTTCCGTCGAATTGTTGAAGGCCACAACCACGCGTTCTTCTTCCGTCTCCCGCAAAAATACGTAGGACGTTTCATCAGAGAAGAGGTGCCACAACTTTCCGTTTTGCAGGGCAGGGTGCTCGCGCCGCAAGCGCAACAGCGTTTGCACATAAGCAAAGAGTTCCTGTTGTTCCGCGTTACGTCCTTCCGCGGTGAACGCATTTTTCGGATCGCCAGGCCAGCCCCCAGGAAAATCGTGCCGGTTGTCCGGGTCTCCGCCGCCGGCCATTCCGATTTCGTCGCCGTAGTAAAGCTCTGGAATCCCGCGCAGCGTCAGTGTCAGTCCAAACGCCGCCTTGATCTTTGTCGGCGAGCTGCCATCTGCGCTCGCGAGCCGCGCAACATCGTGGTTCGCGAAAAATGTAACTAGCGCATCGGGATGAAGGTACAACGAATCGTGGCGCAACACATCCGCGATGCGTCCTGCTGGCGCGTTTTGCAGGAGAACATCCCGCAGCGTGAAAAACATCGGAAAGTCGAACAGTGTGTTTAAGCCGGAATCAACGCCGTCGAATCGCCTCTGCCCTCCGGCGAAAAACGAAGTTACGTTCGGGTCGGAATGAAAGACTTCGCCGACGGTCGTCAGATAGGGATAGAGGCGGTGCAGCCCGGTGTGCCAAGCCGACCAAAAACTCCGCGGGACGTAGGGAAACGTGTCCAGTCGAAAGCCGTCCAAACCGGAACTCTCCGCCCACCAGACGCTCTCTTGCAAGAGATATTCGGCGACCATGGGGTTTTCCGTATTCAAGTCGGGTAGCACGTTGAAGAACCAGCCATCGGTAAGGTTTCGCGAAAGCAGCGGCGGTGCGTGTGGATCTACCAGCGTTTCGAACGGATCATTGGCAATCGTTGGTTTCCCCGTCTTGCCGTAGAACGTACCGTTGACGCCTGAAGTAGTATTCATATGATGATGCGCCGTCCCATGGAACCAGTCCGGCAGCGGCGGCTCGGCCACCCAGGGATGTTTCGGCCCGACGTGGTTCGGCACAAAATCAAAGAAAATCTTCATGCCTTGTTTGTGCGCTGCCGCGATGAGTCCTTGGTAATCCTGTAGCGTTCCAAGATGCGGATCCACCGCATACAAATCCACCGCGCCATAACCGTGATAATCCTGCGCCGCGCCATTCTTCAAAATAGGAGTCAACCAGAGCGTGGTCACGCCGAGATCCTTCAAGTACGGAAGATGCTCGCCGATCCCGCGCAGATCGCCGCCATGATAAGCGCGCGGGTTCGAACGATCGTGTGTGCCCGGAGCGTCGGCGGGCTCATCATTGGTGGGATCGCCATTCGCAAAACGATCCGGCATGATCAGATAAATCACGTCCTCCTGCGCAAGCCCCTGAAATTTTCCCAGTTTCATCGCACGCGCGGCCAATGGCAGCTCAAACGAAGTCGTGCCCGTCGAAGTTGCGACTCGGCACACAGCGGTACCCGATTTTGTGTCGGATCCGATCTTCAGCCAGACGAATAGATAGTCGCCTCCGGCTGTCGCCTGCGTGCGCTCCACCAAAACGCTCGGCAAATTGCAAACGACATGCGTGGCTTCGAGACGATGTCCGGAAAGCAACAGCATTACTTCGGGCGTCAGGTTGATCCACCATGAGGGCGGCTCGACTTTTGTCACTGTTGGCGCATCCGCGTTTGGCTTTTGAGGGGGCTCGTTTTGGCTGGCGAGCGTGGCGGAACCCAAAACGATGACGGCGCCAACCGTGGCAAACGTTTGAATAGCGCGCCTGAGAATCGAGGTGCAACACGAAAACGCTTGGATTTTCACACGGGAAGCATAGAAAAAAAGGTGGCGTGGCGCCAGTCTTGTCTAAATGGCCTAAAAATGCCCGATCAGCCGTCGAACACAAGTTTGCCGAATGCTTCGGGGACATGAAAATTTGGCGCAGGCGTTTCCGTTGGCCGCCACGCCGAATAAAAACGCGGTTCGGTGGCCCCTTCCACGCGAAAAAAGTTGGCCCGCCAGCCCGCGGACGGTTCGAATCGCGCCGTCAAACTCTTCATGGGCAGCGCCAGCTCGGCCCTCCATGTTTTGTTCTTTTCATCGATCCTGACACGCCGCTTCAAACCACTCTTCAAATCGCGTTTTTCTCCAGGCGCAATATCCAGGTCAATCCAGAAGCCGTTGGGACTCACTTCAATTTCTTTGTAACGCCGCGAATCAGCATCCGCTGGCTGCAGAAAGACTTCCACAACGTCGCGGTCCCACAGCTGGTCCCTTCGCCCGTTTGGTTCGGCATCGGGGAATACCGTGATGTTCCGGTAGTGCGCAAGAAATCTCAGGTAAAGGGCCTCGCGAGTCCACAGCAGCCGCACCTCGGTCCCTCGCCGCGGATCGGCATGTTTCCCTTGCCAGTCGTGATCGAACTGTATCACTCGAGTGTTTCCCCATACCGGCTCCGCCGGAAATCCTTCCGCATCGGGCTGGCCGGTGAAATGCCCGGCGATGGCGGTCTTCGTTTCGCGAACCGACGATGTCTTTCCTGCCGCCAAGCCATGCACCTCGCGCGAGTTCTGAAAGTCGTAGCTCAGCATACCTGCAAACGGAAATGCCGCGCGCCCGAAACAACTCCATGTGCGGAGAATGCCACGAAGCAAGGCAGCAATCGGCAAACGAACTCACTGGAGGGGCGAACCGTTTGCGCACGCGTCCATTCTCTGCTCCAGAACACAAACCTACGCCGTGGTAGCATCGAATTTAGTCCTTGAAAGCCTCTAGGAAGGCTTTCGAGCGGCAATTTCCCAGGAGGGCGGGGCATGATTGAGCCGGTGGAAGAGCAAGACTATGTGTCAAAGCCCGTGCGGCGCGAGCCAGATCAATTCGAATTCATAAAGATGCGCGTCGACGGCAGCGTCGCGCGCATGACACTCAGCCGTCCCGAACACAATCTCCTCAACGAAGCCTTTCTGCGCGAGCTCTCAGAGGGAATCACCCTTGCCGGCCAGGACCCCGAAGTGAAGCTCGTCGTTCTCGATTCCGCTTGCAAAGTATTTTGCGGGGGCATCGACATCGGCGAGTACACCTCCGAACGTGTTTTTCAGATGCTTGACGCTTTTCACGCGGCCTTTATGGGCATGCTGGAAGTGGGCAAGCCCGTGATTTGCGTCGTGAACGGTCCTGCCATCGGCGGCGGCGCCGAACTCGCCGCCTTTGGCGATCTGGTGATTGCCACGCCGAAAGCTCGTTTCGCGCAACCCGAGATTTCCATTGGCGTATTCCCGCCTCTCGCGTCGACGATCCTTCCTTTTCTCGTTGGCCCTAAGCGAGCGCTCGAGATCATTCTCACCGGAGAAGCCATTACGGCGGACCACGCTCTGGAGTTGGGTCTCGTCAATCGCCTCGTTCCCGAAGCCAAACTCGAACAAACCGTCAATGAATTAATCGAGCGCATCTCGGCGCACTCCGGCCCCGTCCTGACCATGGCCAAGAAAGCCATTCTCGGCGGTATGGGCCTTTCCCTGCGCGATGGCTTGAAAAACTCCATGAACATTTTTCTCAACGAACTCTATCGCCTGGAGGATTCACAAGAGGGGCTTCGCGCGCTCGTCGAAAAGCGCAAACCGGTTTGGAAGAATCGCTAAGCCTGCACGCCCGAGACGCTCATGCCCGCATTGACACTCCCAGGCCCTCGGCTTACACTGAATTTCCAATTTGTAGGCAAGGGAAGTGGGGAAGGCCGTGAGAATCGGCCGCGGTCCCGCCACTGTAATCGGCTGAATGAGCCGTAAGCCAGGCTACCCTCCCGCGCCGCAGAGGCCAGCGCTTTTCGCGAGAAGAAGCGCCGCCAAGAAGCCCCAAGGTGTCTCGCGGGGCTTTTTTATTGGGCCAGAGATTTGATTTTGTCAGCGGGGAATTGTGCCGACGCGGAAAGATCCTCGAAAAAATATTGCGGCTGGAATCGCCATCGTCGCATTCCTGCTCTGCGCCGGACTCTGGCCGTCCCCGGCAGCGCAAGCGCAAACGCCAGCGGCGAGCCCGGCAGGGTCACTTGTCTACAAGGAATTCGTCGATGAAGCGGGCCGAACCGTTCGCGTTCCGCAACCTGTCCAGCGCATCGTCTCTCTTGCTCCAAGTCTCACGGAAACGATCTACGCTCTCGGCTTGCAGGATCGCCTCGTCGGTGACACGGACTTCTGCGACTATCCTCCCGACGCTCAGAAAAAAACCAAAGTCGGCGGCGCGATCAATCCGAGTCTAGAACAAATTGCCGCTCTCCGGCCTGATCTTGTTCTCGTAACGAAAAGTTTGAATCTCATCCAAACCGTGAACGCTCTCGACAGACTCGGGATTTCTTCTTATGGCACCGATCCGCATACCGTGAAGGACATCGTTTCCTCGACGGAGCGCCTTGCCGGCGTCCTTGGTGTCCCGGAAGCTGGTGCCACTCTCGGCGCCGATCTCGAACACCACCTTGCCGATCTCCAGCAGCGTCTGAATGGTGTCCCGCCGCGCCGCGTTCTGTTCATCGTTTGGTCGGATCCGCTGATCTCCGCCGGGAAAAACACGTTTATCGCAGATGCCCTGCGACTCGCAGGCGCCACCTCGATCGTTGACTCCTCTCAAGACTGGCCGCACATGAGTCTTGAGGAAGTTGTCCGCCTCCAGCCGGACTTCCTCGTTTTCGCCGCGTCTCATTCCGATAGCGGACAGAATGATTTCGAAATACTCGCCGCGCGCCCCGGATGGCGCGGTCTCGACGCCGTTCGCAATCGCCGTTTCGCCATCATCAGCGACGCCGTAAATCGGCCCGCGCCGCGAATCGTCTCGGCTATCGAAGATCTCGCGCGCCAGTTACATCCCGAAGCTTTTTCCGCGCAGCCCGGCGACGAAAAAGAAAAGAAAATCCCTTCCCCGGCTCAGCCACAAGCCGCACTCCGCCTATTGCCGTCTTCCAGCGGAGATTCCGCTCTCTTGGAGGTCTGCGCTTGCGCCCTTTGACGCTCAGCCGCTTGCTTGCTCACTGCGCCATTCTCTCTGCCGTCTTATTTGTTGTTGTGGTGATCGCGCTCAAGCTCGGTGCCGTTCCCGTCTCGCTGTACGGTTTGGGCCACGACCTTCTCCGCGTCCTCTTTCGCCAAACCAGCCAGCTCTCCAGCGAATACCAGCTCATCATTTTTGATATTCGTTTGCCGCGCATCCTGCTCGGTATCTTTGTAGGCGCTTCTCTTTCAGTCGCCGGGGCGAGTTTTCAGGCATTGCTGCGCAATCCCCTGGCCGATCCTTACGTTCTTGGCGTCTCGAGCGGCGCCGCTGTTGGCGCCATCATCGGGCTGGTTATCGAGCCCCACCTGGCCCTCTCGCCCGCCGTTGCCGCGCTCTTGACACCCATCGGCGCTTTTCTCGGTGCTGCGCTTACCGTCACCGCGGTTTACTTCCTCGGGCTCCGCCAGGGACAAATCGACAGCGGCACTTTGCTCCTCGCGGGCATCATTACGGCTTCGTTTCTTCAAGCCATTATCATGTTTTTCATGTCTACCCTTACGGGAGGCAATTACCGCGGCATGGCCTTCTGGATGATGGGCGAACTGTCCACGCCGCCTCAGCGGATTGTCAGCCTCATCCTTCGTTTCGGCTTTTTTCTCTCTGCCGCGGCTATTTACACCACTGCCTCTGACCTAAATCTCCTTCTTGCCGGAGAGAAAGAAGCGATGCACCTCGGCGTCGACGTCCGGCGCGTCCGCTTGGTCGTTTACATCGCCGCGTCTTTGTTGACCGGTCTGGCGGTATCCGTTAGCGGCGCCATCGGCTATGTCGGACTGCTTGTGCCTCACGTCATGCGGCTCCTGTTTGGCTCCGACCATCGCATTCTCCTGCCAACCGCTGCTTTTGGCGGCGCTATCGCTGTTGTCGTCGCCGACACGCTCGCACGCACCGTCGTTTCTCCCTCGGAGCTTCCCGTCGGCGCCATGACTGCCATAGCCGGGGCGCCACTTTTTCTTTACCTGATGCGCAGGAGGCTGGCGTGAGTAGTTTCGCGCGTTCTCCTGCTTCCGCCGCGGCTCGCCCCATCGGAGACGCCGGCGATTTCAACTCCGACATTCGCCTGAGCGTCGAACAGGTCAGCTATGCGTACTCCGCCAACCCAACGCAAGCGCCGCTCTTCACTCTCGAAGCGACAAGGTTCCAGGCACGTCCCGGCGAAATCGTCGCCATCGTTGGCCCAAACGCCTGCGGCAAATCCACTCTCTTAAAGCTGATCGCGGGTTCTCTCGAACCCCTTTCCGGACGTGTACTTCTGAACGGTTTCGTCACCCACGCGCTTCCCCACAGAACCCGCGGCCAGCGCATCGCCATGGTGCAGCAGGAAAGCCCTTTGCTTTTCCCGTCGCGCGCCTGGGAATTTGTTCTTCAGGGAAGGCATCCCTACGGCCGCACGCTTCGTTTCGAAACCGAAGAAGACATCCTCATCGCGCGCAACGCCCTGGCGCAGGTAGGCGCGGAACACCTCACCGACCGCTTCATGGACCAAATCTCCGGCGGCGAAAAGCAGCGCGTGATTTTAGCGCGTGCTCTCGCGCAGCAGCCTCTGCTTCTCCTTTTGGACGAGCCCACGTTGCATCTCGATATCGGCGCGCAGGTCGATCTGCTCGAAACTCTGCGCCGCCTCGCGTCCGCCAACCGCTATACGGTTGTCGTCGTGACCCACGAGCTGAATCTCGCTGGTCAGTATGCCGACCAGGTCGCTCTTTTTCAGAAGGGCAAGTGTCTCCGCGTTGGACCGCCTGCAACTGTCTTCCAGCGCGAATTGCTCGAACAGGTTTTTCAGACGCCTCTCACCGTGGAGCTCGGCTCATCCGGCCGTCCTCGTGTGAACATGCCGTCTGCAAAATAAGTGGTCGTTCCATGGTTCACCCAAACGCCTCGGCTCACCCCGCGGCACTTGAATCACCCCAACCGGGCCACCGGCCCGCCACAATCATCGCGGACTTCGTGCACGGGAAGACGGTGCGTTCACCCTCGCCAACGCCGGGATCGAACGCGAACTAAGCCGTCGCCGCCGCGCGACTGTAAGGCGGAATAAGGTACTGCTCGGGCCACTGTGGCGCATCGCTCGCTTCCTGCGATCTTCCAAAAAAGATCGCGCCAGAAATAGAGGGCAGCGCTACGGGAAGGCCTAGCACCGGCCCCGTTCTATTACCGCAAGACAAACGGGATCGGAACTGCCGCCAAGCCAGGAGACCGGCGAAGTCTGCAAGCCCGAGCGATCTTTTCCCAGCGCCAGGCCAACCTTCAAGCTCCCGCGCGAGAGGGAGCGGAGGAAACCATGAAAACGACACTCGTTCGAGCGACCTTTATTTTCCTGGCAGTCTTCGCCGTTAGTTTTTCTTCGCACGCGCAAAATAATACCAACTCCTCCGATGCTCATCTGTTCGGCACACTACTCGATTCCAGCGGTGCGGGCGTCGCCGCAGTAAACGTTACCGCGCAACTGGAAGGCAATGCATCCGCGCAACTCTGGAAAGCGAATTCGTCCACCGATGGCGCCTACAGCCTCACCATTCCGCCCGGCCGCTATCGCGTATCGTTCGAACGCTCCCCATTCGTCCCTCGCGATTTCGTGGTCGATTTGTCGGCGAATCAGCAGCGAAAGCTCGATCTCATTCTCAACCTCGAGCGCCTCTCCGCGAGCGTCATCGTCACCGCACAAGCCGAGCCAACGCTCGTCGACCAAACGACCGCTTCCGTCTCGATCATCACAAAGGATGAAATCGAAGCGCGCCAATCCGTCTCCCTAACCGACGCTCTCCTCTTCGCCCCCGGCATCGCCATCGGCCGCACCGGCCCCGAAGGCGGCACCGCTTCTGTTTTTCTCAACGGCGGCAATTCCAATTTCACCAAAGTCCTGGTCGATGGTGCGCCCATCAACCCTCCCGGCGCAGCCGTCGATTTTTCCAGCCTCACGCTCGACAACATCGACAAAGTCGAAATCGTCCGGGGCGCCGAAAGCGCCATCTATGGCACCGACGCCGTCTCCGGCGTCATTCAACTCTTCACCCACCGCGGCGAGACGCGCGTCCCCGAGTTCAGCATCTACAGCGAAGGCGGCAGTTTCGGCTCCGCCCTCGGCGGCGCGCAACTCAGCGGTTTGCTCGGCGCCTTCGACTACTCCGTTGCCGCCTCCTACTTCCAAACCGACGGCCAGGGCCCGGACGACGATTTTCTCAATCGTACGCTCTCCGGCAATTTCGGCTATCGCTTCAGCGAAGCCGACCAAATCCGCCTCACCTTTCGCGACAATGACAGCATCGCCGGCATCCCCGGCCAAACTCTCTACGAACCTCCGAATCTCGACCAGCGCTACACCCAGCATCTTTTCAGCGCCAGCGCTCGCTGGGATTTCGCCACTGGCAAACACTGGCGCCACCAAATCAGCGGCGCCGAATCCTACACCCTGCAAGTCAATGACAATCCCATCCAAAGTTTTTATGCCACCGATCCCAACGCCTTCTGCCCGCAGACGAACCCTGCGGCCGTCGCCACCGCCGAGTTCTGCGATTTCACCGGCAACAGCCTTTTCCAATACAACCGTGCCAACGTCACCGCGCAGACCAGCTACCTGCTCTCGAATTTCGGTGTCACCGCTGGCTACGAATACGAAGTCGAAAACGCCTTCCTCACCTCCATCAATGTCCCCCACGCCCGCCGCAACAATCAGGCCGGCTTTCTGGACTTTCGCTATCGCCCGCATCCGCGCGCCTCTCTGAATTTCGGAGGCCGCGCCGAAGACAACGCCAATTTCGGCACGCGCGTCGTTCCTCGCGCCGGAGCCTCGCTTGTTCTTCTCTACGGCAAGGGTTTCCGCGGCGACACGCTTTTTCGCGCTTTCTACGGCGAAGGCATCAAAGAGCCGCGCTTCGACCAAATCTACGGCGACAATTTCGGCGACTTCGGCAACCCGTCGCTCAAACCCGAAGCCAGCAAGACTTGGACCACCGGCATTGACCAGAAACTCTTCGGCGACCACGTCGGCATCACCGCCGAATATTTCTCCAGCCGCTTCTATGACATCGTCAGCTTCGAGTTCTGCTCGACGGACCCAACCAATCCGGCCGGCAACTCCTGCGGCGTCGTTCTCCCCGGCAACCCTCTGAACAATCCCACAAGTTTCGGCTATTTCTTCAATACGGATCTAGCTCGCGCCCGTGGACTCAATCTCACCGGCCAAACAAGATTCACGCACTGGCTAAACCTTGCCGGAAACTACACCTATGACGACAGTCTGGTGATCAAGTCGCCCAACGCTTCCGACCCAAGCGAGATTCCCGGCAATCGCCTCCTCCGCCGCCCGCCAAACTCTGGTTCGTTGACGCTGAACGCCGCTTTTCGCCGCCTCAACGTCACCGTGGGCGGCTACTTCACCGGCGTCCGCACCGACAGCGATTTCCTGAGCATAAGGAACGGAACGACCTGTATCGGTCCTTGCCTCAGCAGCAATCCCGGCTACGCCCGCTTCGATCTCTCCGGCAGCTACCGGCTAGACCACGGCGTAACGCTCTATGCCCGCGCCACCAATCTCTTCGACAAGCAATATCAAGACGCTCTCGGCTACCCCGCTCTAGGCCGCGACATGCGCGCCGGCGTCCGCTACACCTTCAGCGGGAGAAATTAACTCGCGTCCCCTTTTAGGGGCGCCGCAGGCTGCGCCCCTTTTCAGCAAGATCTCAACCCCGGAGCGTTTTGTCAGATGCCGAAATCAACGGAACCCATTCTCTTCTGCTGGAGCGGCGGCAAAGACTCCGCCATGGCCCTACACACTCTCCTCCGCCAAACCGACGTTGAAATCGTCGCCCTCCTAACCACCGTCACCGAAGGCTACGAACGCATCAGTATGCACGGCGTCCGTCGCGAACTTCTCGAGCGGCAGGCCCAATCCATCGGCCTGCCGCTTCACGAAGTCCGCATCCCGCCGCAATGCGTCAATCCCATCTACGAAGCGCGCATGGAAGAAGCCCTCCGCGTCCACCTCGAAAAAGGCGTCCGCAAAGTCGCCTTTGGCGATATCTTTCTCGAAGACCTCCGCGCCTACCGCGAAAAAAGGCTAGCCTGCCTCGGCATGACCGCCCTCTTCCCCATCTGGAAGCGCGACACCCGCGAGCTCATCCGCTCCTTCCACGCCCATCGATTCCGCGCCGTCGCCGTCTGCGTGGACAGCAAAGTCCTCGATCCTAGCTTCGCCGGCCGCGAACTCGAGGACTCTTTCTTCCGCGATCTTCCCCCACACGCCGATCCCTGCGGCGAAAACGGCGAGTTTCACACCTTCGTCTTCGATGGTCCTATTTTTCAATCTCCCATTCCCGTCCGCACCGGAGAGATCGTCAATCGCGATGGTTTTGTTTTTTGCGACTTACTTCCCGAGATGGAGGAAGCAACAAAATGAATACGCAAATGTCTGAAAAAGAAAATTTGCTCGGACGCACTTTGCTCGCACTGGTTATGATCGCCATCGCTGCCGCGCTTCGCATTGCGCCACATCCCTGGAACTTCACTCCTATCGGCGCCACCGCCCTTTTTTCCGGCGCGGTCCTCAAAGACCGCCGTCTCGCCTTCCTCTTTCCCGTGCTTGCCCTCTTCGTAGGTGACGTCTTCGTCGGCTTTCATAAACTGATGCCCGTCGTCTACGCCAGCTTTCTCCTTAGCGTTGCCATCGGCTTCTGGCTGCGTGACCGTCGCACCGTCGCCCGCATTAGCCTCGCCACCCTCGTAGGCGCCGTACAGTTCTTCATCATTGCGGATTTGGGTGTCTGGGCCTTCATGTCAACCTACCCGCACACCCTCCAAGGCCTGCTCGCCTGCTACGTGGCCGCCATTCCCTTCCTCTGGAACATGCTCGCGAGTGACGCTCTCTACGCCGCACTTCTCTTCGGCGGTTACGCGCTCGCCGAGCGCCTGGTTCCCGCGTTCCGCGTACCGCAATCGGATTCTCTTCGGCGCCCTCTTCCATGAACCACCCATCTCCATCGAACACCGCTCCGAATCGTCGCATTCAGCAACTCTGCGTCTTTTGTGGTTCGAGCCGCGGCAACAACCCCGCCTACGCTAGCGCCGCCGAGCACCTGGGCCGCGAACTCGCCGCCGCCGGCATCGGTCTGGTCTTCGGTGGCGGCCGCGTGGGACTGATGGGTGCGCTCGCGAATGCGGTCCTCTTCGCAGGCGGTCGCGCCGTCGGCGTCATTCCGAAATCGCTCGTCGAGAAGGAAATTGCCCACACCTCCCTGACCGAGCTGCACGTCGTCAACTCCATGCATGAGCGCAAAGCCCTCATGGCAGACCTGGCGGATGCATTCGCCCTCCTTCCCGGAGGCTTCGGCAGCTGGGAAGAGTTCTGCGAAATCTTCACTTGGCTCCAGCTCGGAATCCACCGCAAGCCCTGCGGCGTCCTCAACGTCGAGGGTTATTACGACTCGCTTGTCCAGCAAGCCTCGCGGGCTGTGTCCGATGGATTCGTGCCCCGGCCCCACCTAGAATCGCTGATCATCGAAACCGATCCGGGCCGCCTCCTTTCCCGCCTCGCCTCCGCGCCCGTCCTTCGGGAGGCAAAATGGATCAGCAAGCAGGAACGATAAGCGCCTCCGCGCACGCTGTCCCGGTTCCTCGCGCCGGCGTCGGCGTGCTTTTGGTGGACCACCACCAACGTGTCCTGCTGACCCTGCGCATTCTTCCGCCCGAGGCAGGTTGCTGGAGTATCGTCGGCGGAAAGTTGGACTATCTCGAATCTCTCAAGCAGTGCGCCATTCGCGAAGCTCGCGAGGAAGTCGGCGTGGATATCGCCATCCAATCCCTCCTTTGCGTCACCGAACACCGCCTCCCCGGCGGGCATCAGCACTGGATTTCTCCCGCGTTCCTCGCTCAAGTCCTTCACGGTTCGCCATTTAACCGCGAGCCCGGGAAAACGCAGGAGGTCTGCTGGTTTCCCCTCGACGCGCTGCCCCCTAATCTAACCATGACGGCTCGCAATGCCATCGAAGCCTATAAACGAAGGTCCCCGCAGGGACCAACTCCCTTGTAGGGGCGGGGTTCACCCACTTAGCCCCGCGCCGCCCTGATGCTATAATTCCCGCTCCAGCATGACGAAATCATCTTCAGAAGAAGCGGCCATCGCCCCCGAGGTCCTCGCGAAATACGAGACCGTCATCGGGCTGGAAGTCCACGTCCAGCTTCTGACGAACACCAAGATTTTCTGCGCCTGCGCGAACCGCTTCGGCGACCCGCCCAACACAAATGTCTGCCCCGTCTGCCTCGGTCTTCCCGGCACGCTGCCGATTTTGAATAAACGCGCCGTCGAACTTGCCATGCGCGCCTCGCTCGCCCTAAACTGCACCATCCACGAACACTCGCGCTTTGCCCGCAAGAATTATTTCTATCCCGATCTGCCCAAAGGCTATCAAATCTCGCAATACGAGCTGCCCCTCGCCACCAACGGCGGAATCGAGATCGATCACGCGGGCGCAAAAAAGCACATCGGCATCACGCGCCTGCATCTCGAAGAGGACGCCGCCAAAAATCTGCATGAAGGCTTTTCCGAGTCCGCCACCAAGGCCTACATTGACTACAACCGCTGCGGCACACCCCTCAGCGAAATTGTCTCCGAACCGGACATGCGCGCTCCCGAGGAGGCCTACGCCTACCTCACCACGCTGCGCCAGATCATGCTCTACACCGGTATCAGTGACTGCAACATGGAAGAAGGCTCGCTGCGCTGCGACGCGAACGTCAGCGTCCGCCTCCGCGGCGCCAAAGAGTTTGGCACCAAGGTCGAAGTAAAAAATCTCAACTCATTCCGCTACCTGCAAAAAGCCCTCGAATACGAAGTCGAGCGCCACATCGGGGTCCTCGAATCCGGCGGCCGCATCTCTCAAGAAACGCGCCTCTGGAATCAAAACGAATCCTGCACCGTGAGCATGCGCTCAAAAGAAAAGGCCCACGACTATCGCTATTTTCCCGAGCCCGATTTGCTCCCCGTCCACGTCAGCGACACTTGGCGCGAAGAAGTTCGCCGCTCTTTGCCCGAACTTCCAGAAGCCAAGCGCGCCCGCTTCGCCGCCGTCCATGGCCTTTCACCGTACGACGCCGGCGTTCTGACAGCCACGCAATCGCTCGCGGATTATTTTGAGTCCGTCGCGAAGTCCGGCGCGCCCGCAAAGACGGCATCCAACTGGATCCAAACCGAGCTCCTCCGCCGCCTCAACGATTCCGGCAAGGAAATCGAGGCAAGCCCGGTTTCTCCCGCCGCCCTAGCCGGGCTTTTGAAACTCGTTGAGTCCGCTCAAATCACCGGCTCCATCGGCAAAAAGGTTTTCGCCACCATGTTTGAATCCGGCCGCACGGCCAACGAAATCGTCGCGGCCGAAGGCCTGGCCCAAATCAATGACACCGATGCGTTAGAACAAGCCGCCCGCGAAATCATTGAGAAAAATCCCGACAACGTCGCCAAATTCAAATCCGGCAACGAAGGCGTCTTCAAATTTTTCGTCGGCCAGGTCATGCGCGCCACGCGCGGCCAAGCCAACCCCCAGGCCGTCAACGACATCCTCCGAAAGCTTCTCGCATGATCGGAAGCCGACAGGCTGTGGCCACCTGTAGGTGCCGGGCTTTGGCCCGGTGTTTTTTCTTCTGGATTTTATGCATGGAAACCGTGCGAATCTTATTTGCGGCGAACGACTGAGGAGAACATGCTAAAAATCGGTGACAAAGCCCCCGCCTTCCGCCTGAAGAACGACTCCGGCAGCGAAATCTCGCTCTCCGATTTTCTCGGCAAACGCGTCGTCCTTTTTTTCTATCCCAAAGCCAACACTTCCGGCTGAACGATCGAAGCGTCCGAGTTTCGCGACGCAAGAAAGCAGTTCGACAAGCTTGGCGTGGTCATCCTCGGCATGAGCGGCGACTCCGTGAAATCTCAAGGCAGCTTTAAAGCCAAACAAAAACTAAACTTCGATCTCCTCAGCGACTCCGATCTGAAAACGATCGAGGCCTACGGCTCGCGCCGCATGAAAAAATTCCTCGGCCGCTCGTTCCTAGGCATTATCCGCAGCACCTTTCTGATCGGTCCTGACGGCAAGCTCGAACACGTCTGGGACAACGTCAAAGCGAAGGGCCATGCCGCTGAAGTTCTGGCCGAGGTCTCCAAGAAATAATCTTCGATGATTGAGAAATTAGAGATGAAAAAGTAGGTCTTCTGATCCTGCTGAGACTGGCTCGATCAAAAGGTTGTCGATCAACCTGGTCTTTCCTATAAAAACCGCTAGCACCGCGTAGCAAGGCCGCGCGACGCGCACCACCGGCTCAAACGTATCCGCGCTGACAATCTCCGCGTAATCCGCCTGGGCAAGCGGCTCGGTTTCAAGGATCCGCCGCATCGCCGTTTGCAGCTGCATCGCATCACGCGCGCCGTGAGATAGCTCGTCGCGCGCCGCGACCAGCGCACGGTGCAAAACCGTAGCAGCCTTTCGCTCTTCGGCGCTCAAATACGCATTGCGTGAAGAAAGCGCCAATCCATCGGCTTCGCGCACCACCGGGCAAACCACGATCTCCGCATCGAGATTCAGATCGCGGACCATCTCACTGATGATGCGCACCTGCTGGGCATCTTTTCTTCCGAAATAAGCAAAATGCGGCAGCACAATCTCAAACAATTTCAAGACGACGGTCGATACACCGCGAAAATGTCCGGGCCGCGAACGTCCTTCAAGCCGTTCGCTGATGCCCTCCACATTCACGTACGTCCGAAATCCATCCGGATAAATATCCGCCGTCTCCGGCGCAAAAAGTGCATCCACGCCCACCGCCGCCAGTTTCTCGGCGTCCTTCTCCAGATCGCGCGGATATTTCTTGTAGTCTTCGTTCGGACCAAACTGCTTCGGATTCACGAACACAGAAGTAATCACTCGCGAACATTCTTGCCGCGCACGCACCACAAGTGCCGTGTGTCCTTCATGCAGCGCGCCCATCGTTGGAACCAAGCCGAGAACGCGGCCTTCCGCGCGCGCCCCTCGCGCGTATTCTTTCATCCAGGCTATGGTTCGGATTATTTCCACGGTAGCGCCGGCATCTTGCCGGCTCTTATTTGTTCGGTGGGGAAAATGTCTTTACGGTTCACGCGCTCGCCGCCGTCGCGCGTTCCCGATAATAGTGCATCAAGTCCGTCAAAATCGGCTGAGCACCAAGCTGCCGCAGCAGCGTCGTGACCTGCCCCCGATGGTACGTCCCATGATTCACCACATGCTGCATCGATTGCCACAGCGGATTTTTGTAAACGCCAAATTTCAAGGTTTTGTATTCCATCACGCGATTCAAATCCTCCTCCGTCAACTTCCCGACAAAGGCCAGCAGTCGCGCTTCCTGATCGGTCCACTTCTTGCGAAGGCTCGCGACATCCGCGCATTCCAACACATCCGGCAGCGACGAAGGCGAGCGCCCCTGAAACCTTTCCATCCAAATCCATTCCGCGCCGCAGATATGTGCGAGGGTGTCGCGCACCGATCCAAAGCTTGAGCCCAAAGGCTTAGAGAACTGTTCGTTCGTCAAGCTGGCCGCTGCGTCGAGCGAGCGATGATTCGCCCACGCATTGTAGTCATACAGCGTGCGCATCTCTTCCGGCGTCATCCCAGCCTCCAGGTGCAAATTTCATGTGTATTTGTCAGTCCGAGCGAAGCGAGGAATCCGCTCTTCGTTTTTCGAAGTTCGCCCTTTGATTTTGTTTCTACGTTCTCACTTTTTTGTCGCGTTATTTCTTTACTTTCGCTTTTTTCACCAATCGCCATCGCTGTTGACCGGTGCTTCTTTCTCTTCCTTTGCCATCTGCACCGCGTGATACGACTCCCCATCCGAAGGGAACGTCCCGCCGCGGACGTCCTCGCAATATTCGCGCGCCGCCTTCAGAATCGTCTGCCCGACATTCGCATACTGCCGCGCAAATTTCGGCGTCTTGGCAAACGTCAGCCCCAGCAGATCGTGAATCACCAGAATCTGCCCGTCGCAATCCGGCCCGGCGCCAATCCCAATCGTCGGAATCCGCAGTTCGCGCGTAATTTGCGCCGCCAGCTCTCGCGGCACCGCCTCCAGCACCACGGCAAACGCGCCCGCCGCTTCCGCCGCCCGCGCATCGCGCAGCAACTGCTCCGCCGCATCGACAGTTTTGCCTTGCACGCGAAACCCGCCCAGCGCATTCAGCGATTGCGGGGTCAATCCCACATGCCCCATCACCGGAATTTCCGCTTCTGTCAGCCGCACGATCAATTCCAGCCGCCGCTCGCCGCCTTCCACTTTCACCGCTTCCGCGCCCGCATCTTTCACGAACCGCATGGCGTTTCGCACCGACTCCGCGATGTCGCTGTGATAGCTGCCGTAAGGCATATCCGCCACGACGAGCGCTCGCCGCGTTCCGCGCCGCACTGCCCGCGTGTGATGCAGCATCTCCTCGACCGTGACTGGAAGCGTGCTGTCATACCCCAGCACCACCATGCCGACCGAATCGCCCACCAGCAACACGTCCACGCCCGCCTCATCCAAAAGACGCGCCGTCGCGTAGTCGTACGCCGTTAAACAAGTGATTTTCGCCGAAGGGGAAAGGGGGGTTGCGCTGGAAGATTTCCGCTGCAGCAGATCGGGCACAGTGATCTTGCCATTGCCCGAATTAGAAACAACGCTCATGCCGGCCTCCGGTGCCGCTCC
>DATMKS010000006.1:0-22965 GCA_035571045.1 Verrucomicrobiia bacterium | reverse complement strand
CGCAACATCTCCGACACCGCGCGCTGGGTCGCCGTCTATCGCGCGCGCGAAACAGAGCGCCCTGACGCGCATTTCCGTGATCCTTTCGCCCGCCGTCTCGCCGGCGAACGCGGCGAACAAATCGCAAAGTCCATGCCCCTCGGCCGCGACAACGACTGGAGCATGATCACGCGCACCTATCTCGGCGACCAATTCATTAACGAGCAAGTCCTGCAAGGCGTTGACATGGTCATCAACCTCGCCGCCGGCCTCGACGCGCGCCCCTACCGCATGAAGCTCCCACCTACTCTTAAATGGGTCGAAGTCGATCTCCCCGAAATCCTCGACTACAAAGAAGAAATCCTGCGCGACGAAAAGCCCGTCTGCTCTCTCGAACGCATCCGTCTCGATCTCTCCGATGCCACAGCGCGCCGCGATCTTTTCGCCGACCTCGGCCGCCGCTCCCAAAGAGCCCTCATCATCACCGAGGGTCTGCTCATCTATCTAAACGCCGAGGACGTCGCCGGCCTCTCCAAAGATCTTGCCGCTCCTCCCAGTTTTCAATCCTGGATTCTCGATATTGCCTCGCCCGGCCTTCTCCGTCTGCTGGCAAAAAGAATGGCCAAGCAGCTCAACGAAGCAGCGCCATTCAAATTTGCTCCGCCTGAAGGCCCGAACTTCTTCATCCCTTACGGCTGGAAGCCCGTCGACGTGCAATCCCTTCTCAAAAGTGCCGCGCGTCTCAAGCGTCTCTCCCTTTTGTTCAGGCTTTTCGCACTTCTCCCCGAAACGGAAAAGTCACGCCGTGATCGCCCGTGGTCCGGCATGTGCCTGCTCAAAAGGCAGTGAATTGGAGTAGCCATACTCCGCCGAAGCAAATATCAAGGAATTAATTGTTCAAACGGCGAAGAAGAATGCTCAGGCGCGGCTGTCTTGGTTCGCCCGCCCGGAAAAATGCTCTTCACAATCACATAAAGCACAGGAATAAATAGCAGGTTCAGCGTCGTCGCAGCAATCATTCCGCCAAACACGGTCGTTCCCACCGAAATTCTTCCCGCGCGCCCGGCCCCTTGTGCCAGCACCAGCGGTACCACACCAAGGATAAACGCGAACGACGTCATCAGAATCGGCCGCAGCCGAATCCGCGCCGCTTCAATCGCCGCTTCAACAATAGTCATGCCCTGCTCGCGCAACTGCTCGGCAAATTCCACAATTAAAATCGCATTCTTACTGGCCAGCCCGATTAACATCACCAAACCAATCTGGCAAAAAACATCATTCTCGAGTCCTCGCAGCGCTTGCGCCCCGAGCGCACCCAAAATCGCTACCGGCACGGCCATCAGCACTATGAATGGCAGCACGAAACTTTCATACTGAGCCGCCAAAGTCAGATAAACCACAACCAGTCCGAGCCCAAATAAGATAAGCGCCTTGCCCCCCGACTGAATCTCCTCCAGCGAAAGCCCGCTCCACTCATACGTCATCCCTTGCGGCAGCGCTTTCTTCGACAACTCTTCCATCGCCGTGATGCCTTCGCCGGAGCTGTGGCCCGGCGCCGCCGATCCGTCAATTTCCGCCGACCGGAAAAGGTTGTAGTGGCTGATCACCTGGGCATTTTGCGTGGGCGCTACGGTGACCAGATTGTCCAGCGGAATCATCATGCCCGTGTCCGACCGCAAATAGTATTGCTGTATATCCTTCGGCTTCGAACGGTACTGGCTGTCCGCCTGCACGTACACGCGGTACGACCGGTTGTTGAAATCGAAATCGTTGACGTACACCGAGCCCATGTAAACTTGCAGGGCATCTGTCACCTGGCTCAACGGCACTTGCAAACTTTTCGCTTTCTCTCGATCGATCTGCACGAGATATTGCGGGTCGTTTGCCGTAAAACTGCTGAACAATCCCACCAAGTCCTTGCCCGCATTTCCTTGCGCCGCCAGTTTGTTCGCCGTATCCGCAATCGTTTGAAGCGAATTTCGCCCCAGGTCTTCCAGCTCATACTGAAATCCGCCGAATTGCCCCAAGCCTTGTACCGCCGGGGGGTTGAAGGGAATGACCAGCGCCCCCTGAACGCCAAACAACTGTCCGCGCAATCGCTGGATGACCGCTGCCGCCGAATGCTGCGCGCCTTTGCGCTCCGCGAAAGGTTTCAAGCTGCTGAAAACTACCGCGCGATTCGGCGCGCCGCCAAACTGGCTGAACCCGGGAAGCGAGAATGCGCCTTCAATCTCCGGAACATGCGAAAGCGCCTCTTCCACCTTTGCGCAGATCGCTACCGTGTACTGCAAGGACGCGCCTTGCGGCGCTTGCACCGCGATGATGATGTAGCCTTGATCGTCTTCGGGAATAAACGCCCGGGGCACTTTGTTATAAATCCAATACGTTAATCCCAGCGCTGCGAAGAAAACCAGAACGGCTGCGAACCTCCATCCAATCACATACCGCACCGCGCTGCGATAAAGATTCGTTCCGCCGGTAACCATCCGATTGAAGGCATGAAAAATTCTCCCTTCCGCGCGCTGGCGATGCCTTCCCAGCAGAATCGCAGACAGCGCCGGAGTCAGCGTCAGCGCGTTAAATGCCGAGATGGAAACCGAAAACGCGATGGTCAGCGCGAATTGCCGGAACAGAATCCCCGTGGTGCCTGGAAAAAGCGCGACGGGAACAAACACCGCCACCAGCACGAGCGAAGTCGCGATCACCGCCCCGGCCACTTCTTTCATGGCGACGGACGCCGCGTTGTGCGGCTCCGTGATGCCCTCCATGATGTGCCGCTCGACGTTCTCAATCACCACGATTGCGTCATCAACCACCAATCCGGTCGCCAGGGTAATTCCAAAGAGGGTGAGCGTATTGATCGAAAATCCCAGCAGCTTGATAAAAACAAACGTGCCAATCAGCGACACCGGAATCGTCACCGCAGGAATCAGCGTGCTTCGCCAGTCCTGCAAAAACAAATAGATCACGGCGATGACCAGCAAGATGGCTTGCGCCAGGGTGATCAGCACATCTTGGATCGATTCGCCGATCACGGTCGTGGAATCAAACGCCACCGCATACTTCAATCCCGGCGGGAAACTCTTCGAAAGCCGCAACAATTCGGCTTTCGCGGCGCGGTCTACATCGAGCGCGTTTGCGCCCGGAAGCTGTGTCACACCAAAGCCCACTCCGTCGTAGCCGTTATAGCGCACCAGGACGTCGTAATTCTCCGCCCCCAGCTCCGCGCGCCCCACGTCCTTCAGCCGCACGAGCGTGCCGCCTGTCCCAGTCTTCAAAATAATATTCTCGAACTCCGCCGGACTCGTCAGCCGGCCCACGGCCCTCACGCTGATCTGAAACGACTGCTCACCCGCGTTTGGAGGCTGCCCGATTTGTCCCGCGGCCACTTGCACGTTTTGCTCTTGCAGCGCGTTGATCACCGTCGAGGCTGTTAGGCCGCGTTCCGCCATGCGCGCCGGGTCGAGCCACACGCGCATCGCGTACTTCCGCTCTCCAAAAAGGAACGCGTCGTTTACTCCAGGCACGCGTTTCAACGCGTCTCTCACGTAAACATCGATGTAGTTGCTCAGAAAAAGGCTGTCGTACTCCCCGTGTTCGGAATAAACGCCGGCTCCAAACACGAATCCGCTGGCCTGCTTTGTGACAATCACACCTGTGTTTTTCACTTCATTGGGCAAGCGGCCCAGCGCCTGGCTCACGCGGTTTTGCACGTCGACGGCGGCAAGATCCACGTCGCGCGAGACGTCAAACGTAACCGTGATCGTGCTCGCGCCGCTGTTGCTGCTTGTCGACGTGATGTACTTCATGCTCGGCACGCCGTTGATCGCCTGCTCCAGCGGAATCGTCACCGCTGATTCCACGGTCTGCGCGTTCGCCCCGATGTAAACGCTTGTTACTACCACCTGCGGCGGCGCCAGATCGGGGAACTGCGCCACGGGAAGCGACGGGATCGAAATCGCGCCCGCCAGAATGATCATCAGCGCGCACACGGTCGCAAACACGGGCCGGCGTATGAAGAAATCAACGAACAAGGCCGGTTTCCGCCTTTATTTGGATTGAGAGAGAGCCGCTCATGGAGTTGACGGCGCCTAGCGCGTTGCGGCGCTCTTGCCGTCGCCCGGCTTCGCGTTTGTTTGAATCTGCTCCAATACGGGAGCGCCATCTTGCAGGAATTGCGTTCCGGAAAGAATGACGTGGTCGCCGGCCTTCAACCCGTCGAGCACCGTATAGTTGTCGCCGGTCGTGTCGCCAAGTTTTAGAAGCTTTTGCCGTGCCACGGTTCCTTTTCCCTCATTCACCGCAACAAACACAAACGCCTGCCCGTTGATTCTCAGTACCGCGAGCACGGGCACCACCGGCCCGTCGTGCGAGCCCCACGTCACTTGCGCCCGCACCTGTTGCGCGATGCGCAGCTTGGCCTTCGCATTCTCGACCGCCGCCTTGGCCAAAACTGTCTGCGTGTCAGTCTCCACCTGCGGCGAGACAAACGTAATGCGGGTATCTGAAACGGATTCGCCGTTCTCGCCCAGCAATCGCACCGGCAAGCCCAACCTCAAATCCTTCGCACGGTCCGCCGGAACATAAATGTATGCTTCGAGCGCTCCCGGCAGATCTACCGTAGTCAAGAGTGTCGTAACTGCCACGCGATCGCCGACATGCACCGGAATGTCCCCGACAATCCCATCCGCTGGCGCGCTCACCTTGTAATAATGCAACTCCACTTTCTGCTGTTCCACTTGCTGTTCGAGCGCCTTCACCTGCGCAGCGATTGCGTCGTAATTCGATTGCGCGTTATCAAACTCCTGCTTGCTGGTCACTCCCGCTTCGAACAGCTTTTGCGCCCGCTCCAGCGAAATCTTCGCCAGCCGCAGATTCGCCTCTTGCGAGGTCAGCGTCGCTGCTTGGCTATTCAACGTGGCTTCCTGCTTCAATGGATCGATCTGCAAAAGCGGCGTGCCCGCGTTCACTTCGTCGCCCGACTTCACAAATATCTTCGTGATTTGCCCTTCCACCTGCGGATTGATCACCGCCGATTGCCGCGACTTCAGCACAGACAAATACTCCGTCGTGTCCGGGATTCGAACCGATTGCGCCACCTGCACCTGTACAGGCATCGCCGGCGGCCCGCCCGCTCCAGGCCCTCCCGCCGAGGTTTTTTGCCCGCACCCCACCGCCAAGAGCGAACCAGCCGCCATTAGCATCAGCGCAGGCTCTCGCCAGCTTTTTCTCATCCTTTGTAAAAGGGGCATTGCCGGGGTTTCTCCGAGCTTGCAACCATAAATTTTACGATACCTTTAGGTCCCCACCAAGACGCAAAACCGAAGCGTCCTAGTTAGACGCTCGGAAAACCATCCAGTTATATTTCTGGAGGGGGCCTATAGGGAATGCGGCAACCCAGCTGCCGCTTTTCTTCGATTCTCAGGGGTGCGAATTGCGCACTGCTCCGAATCGGGGCAATCGCTCAATAAAAATCGCTAGGATCAATTCGCTTGCCGGAAAGCCCCAGTTGCAGCACTTCCATCTGATTTTGCCGGTCAAACACCTTGCCAGGGAAGAATCTCTTTGTAATTATTCGCACGCCGCCAAACGCGATGCCCAGAACCACCGCCGCCACCATGAAAACCCCGGTCCCAATAAAAATCTTAACCATAATGCTCGTGATCGGCGGGTCGGTAGCCGTCTGGCTCGCTTCGTTCCACGTCACCTGCGTTTCATAGTCGGCCGCCTCACGGAGGTTCTTCGCATACCCCGCCGAACTTGGCGCCAACACCATCGAAAGCAGCGAGCCTTTCCGCTCGATCTCCGTTCCCGCTTGTTTCGCCGCTGCCGGAACCACTTCTTCCAGATGATGAATGTGCTGTTCGGCTAGCTGCGGGGTCGGGTATTCCAGCAGCAGCAAAATACCTGTGCCCCCCATCATGCCCGGGTTGGAGTAGCGCGCCAGCATGGCTTCGGCGCCGGAAGAAAATCCCGCCGCATCGACCAGCACTGCCATGTCTGGCTGTCCCAACTCAAGCAGCGCTGCCCGCAAGGCCTCTGGCCCCAGCGCGTAACGCTCGGTTCCGAGCAAGCGGCCCATCTTTGGCAGATACGTCCGAACCGGCGGAAGGGGCCCCTTCTCACTACCCGCTTCAACGGCCTTCACCAGCGCGTCCAGATCCTCCTTGGAGATATTTGCCGTGGAGGACAGGACAAGAGTTCCTTCCAAAATGTTCACGCCATCTTTATCGAACGCAGACACCTGCCCAACGTTTGTCGGAACCATTCCTGCTCTCAACCGCGACGTATAAACCTCAAACGCGCTGCTCGGGTCATGATAACGGCCGCCCGAAATCCAAATGACTCTGTCGCCATCGTTGTACTGGCACGCGCTGAATTCCCGCATACCGGTTTCTTTCCAATTGGCATTAACGACAGGCTTGGCGGCGCAATTGGCCAGCTTCCAGTTGAGGAATTGCTTTGGCAAAGGGCTCTCTTGGGCAGAGAGCGCCGTCGCGCTGAGCAGCGCAGTACCGCAAACGAAGAGTGATAGTCGGCGCATCCCTTGCTATCGCTTAGACACCAACAGACTACCTTTGGTTCCGGGATTGTTCAACTGGAGTGGCCGCAGGCGGACGGCTAGGGCCGCTTTTTCCGGGCAGATTCACCGTCATGCTGTTCAGGCTTTGCAGATAACTCGCCACGCCCTGATAAAGCCCTTCTGCCACTCGCTGCCGGTATTCCGGTTGCTTTAAGAGTTTCTCGTCGGCCGGATTGCTGAGGAAGGAAATCTCCGTCAGGATCGAAGGCATATCCGCGCCTATCAGCACCACAAACGGCGCTTTGCGTACTCCGCGATCCTTCACCGTCTTGCTTGTTTTCTGCATGCGCTTCGCGAGCGAATCCTGAATATCTTCCGCAAATTCCTTCGATTCATCGATCTTCTCGTTGCGCGCAATCTTCTTCACCATATCTTCAAGATCGTGGATGCCTTGGTCCGACGACGCATTTTCGCGCGCCGCCACTTCCATCGCTTCCGCGGAACCCTTCAAGTTCAAATAGTACGTCTCGACGCCGCGCGCCGCATGGTCCTGGCTAGAATTCGCGTGAATCGAAATAAACAGATCGGCTTTCGCCTGATTCGCGATGTTCGTCCGCTCTTCCAGCGGAATAAACGTATCGTCCGACCGCGTGTACACGATGTCCGCACCAGGCAGCCGTTGCTGGATGATTTTCCCCAGCCGCAGAGCTACATCAAGGCACAAATCTTTTTCCATCAAGCCAGTCGGGCCGATCGTCCCGGTGTCATGCCCGCCGTGCCCCGCATCAATCACGATGCGTCCAATCTTCAATCCGAGCGCCCGCGTTAGCGTGGATTGCCCATCCCGCGTCGGCTGCGGCGCGCTGCTGGGCCGAATCAGGTCAGGTTTGGCATTGGTGTTGGCAACCGTATTCGCACTGGTCGAACTCAGCTGCTTGCCACGAGAATTCTTCCCACCCGCGGCCGTACTTCGCGTCATGGCGTTCGATGGTGCAGGGCCAGGATCCACTCCTGGATCCTTTTCAGAGACACTCTTCATGTTCCCAGAATCGTTCGACCCGGCTCTCGCGTCCTCACTCGCATCACCCGGGCCGCTTTGCGGCTTCGCGGGTTTTGATTTTGCGGTGTACACCGCTCCGCCATTACGCACCGTTGAGTACAAGAAAATCACCAGCTGCGGCGGATTGCTCAGCAGCGACGCGGCATAATCCTTTACTCCACTCACGTCCAACACCACGCGAACCACGCCCGACTGGTTTTGCGCGACGCGCACTCCCGTCAGCAAATTTCCAAAAACCTGCACGTTTCCGCGCGCCACCTCCGGCGTCAGTCGCGCCGAATGCAAATCAAAAAATATGCGGTCGGGATTCGAGATTCGCGCCGAGCTGTACTGCACCGTATCCTCGAGATCGATGATCACGCGCGTGGCGTCGGCATTGGCGCTCGCGCTGATCCGCCGGATGCGTGGCGCGCCTTCGGAGCCGGTCCGCCCCGTGGCCTCCACTCCCCCGTGCACGGGTCCAGGAGTCTCCGTTTCAGCGGGCACAGCCGCGGGCGCCGCAGCCATCGATTGAGCAGGTGCGGTCTCCGGAACATCGGGCGCATCGCTATGCTTCAACAGCGCCAACTCTGCCAGGGCTTCCTGCGCCTCGCGCTTGCGCGGCGAATGCGGATATTTTTTCAAGAAGTCTTCGTAGGTTTTCGAGGCCTGCGCGCTGTCGCCCAGTTGATCTCTCTGCAATTTTCCAATGCGCAGTAACGCGTCCTGGCTGTACTTGCTCCCAGGATATTGGTGCACGAGGAATTGGTAAGAATCGACCGCCAACTGATAATAACTTCCCCCGAACCGGTCACCCATCTCGGTATACAGTTCGGCGACCGACAGAAGGGAATCGGCCACCTCCGACGCTCGCGGCGTAATCAAGTACACGCGGCGATAGCTGGCCACTACGGTTTTGTATTCCGCCAGCGTGCGCTTCTCCGCCGGCTTGCCGTTCAAATTCGCGCGCTGCTCTTCCGCTCGAGCAAACTGTGCTCCCGCAGCCTCGCGCTTCACCGCGCTAGTTGTTGAAGTGTCGCCCGCCGCAGCTTTCGCAAAACTTGCGCACGGATTTCCACAGACCACGCCCACTGCAATCCCCAGCGTTACAAAAACTGGCGAAAGCCGGGCGAAGCTCCTGTTCAAATTTTTTCGGACCCCCAACATGCGCGCCCTACATTCTAGGAATGGAAATCTTCGGCCCCACGGGCCTTCAGTTCTAGGATCGCCTAGCGACCACTTTACTTTGACTGGCCGGCGCAATGTCGCCAGCTCAGGCACTCGCGAATCAATCGTTCTTGAAGATGATGCGTCCGGTAGGATCGACTTCTCTGTGGATGGCGCGCGGATTCGAAAACGCGCTCTCAAGACGACCCGATCCAGGCCGGAAATATGCATCCTGTACCTTTTGCACGTAGTCCCGAGTTTCTCGGAACGCAGGGATGCCGTGAGCCCGATCAACAGCCCCCTCACCCGCATTGTACGCCGCCAAAGCCAAATCCAGGTTGCCATTGTATCGTTCCAGCAACCACTTAAGATGTCTAACCCCGGCGTCGATATTCTGTTGCGGGTTGAACACGTCGTTTGCACCGTACCGTTGTGCCGTAGTCGGAATCAACTGCATCAGTCCGGCTGCTCCCTTGCGGGAATACGCGGTAGGATTCCAGTTCGATTCCGTCTCGATTACAGCGCGGACCAATGCCGGGTCCACGTTGTGCCTCTCTGCCGCTTCCTTCACGAGTTTCTCGGCGCCGTCCCGGTCGATATTCATTTCCGGACGGCTTCGGCCCATAAAGGTAGATTCCGCAGGGAGGTAGATGGTTTTGTGCGACTTTGCGGCTGCCAGCTTGACCACCACCGGCGGATCGGCGTTTACGAACATTTCCCGCCCGCTGGGGTCTACCGTTCTGGCGATCTGGGCGCTCGCTCCAGGTGCAAAGCAGCTTGCACATAAAACGAATGCTCCCAAATGGATGCTGGCCGCTTTTGCCGTGCGTTGATACTTGCGTTTGTCCATCTTGCCTCAGGGAAGGCTTTGCAACGGTGATGCCACTTTAGTCGTGTTCGGGGCACTCCGACCCGGTCGGAGCGACTCGTCTTGCTAACTGCGAAGCCGTGCCCTCTGCCGGAGCCGCGCCTGATTCACTGCCGCGCGAATGTCTCCTGCTGGACACGCTTCTGGCGCTGGCAGCATCATAGCAACGGTTCCAGGAGCGCGGGGATGGTACTTAGGGCATTTTTTAGGGCTGATGTGTCTTTTCCGCCAGCCTCCGCCAAATCGGGTCTTCCGCCCCCGGAACCGCCGACCAATTTTGCCAGTGCCTGTATCAGCTTGCCAGCATGGACTTTAGCAGTGAGGTCTTTGGTTACCCCGGCGATGAGGGCTACTTTTCCGTCATCGGTGGTACTGAGGACAACCACCCCTGACCCAATTTTTTGTCTGAGAGAGTCCACCAATTGCCTAAGACTTTCCTTATCCGTCCCGGAGACTTCCGCTGCAATCAGGTTTACCCCCTTGATGGTCTGGACCTGGTCTGCCAGTTGGTCCAGCTGCCCAAGGGCTCCCTTGCGCTTCTGGCCTTCCAGCTCCTTCTCAAGCTGCTTGACGGTGTTCGAGAGCTTCTCGACCGTGGCCAAGACGGAGTCTTCGCTGGTATTTAGACGGCTGGCTACCTGGGAGAGGATTTGGGCCTGTTTCTCGTAGTGCTCCAGGGCGCCGATTCCGGTGACGGCTTCGATGCGGCGTACGCCTGCGGCCACCGAGCCTTCGCTGACGATTTTGAGGACGCCGATGTCGCCGATGCGGCGGACGTGCGTACCGCCGCACAACTCCTTGGAATAGAAGCCTCTTGGCGAGCGCTCGTCGGGAATGGTGACGACGCGGACGTTGGCTTCGGGGTATTTGTCGCCGAAGAAGGCCAGAGCTCCGGAGGCCAGGGCATTGTCCAGTGACGTAATCTCAGTTCCTACTTTCGTGTTGTGGCGGATCTCGTCGTTTACCTGCTGCTCGATGTCCTTCAACTCCTCGGCATCCACGTGGGCAAAGTGAGAAAAGTCGAACCGCAGACGTTCTGGCGCGTTCAGCGAGCCGGCCTGCTTCACGTGTGGTCCCAGTATGTTACGCAGCGCCGCATGGACCAGATGCGTCCCCGAGTGGTTGCGAATAATCCGCGCGTGGCGTTCTGCGTCGGCTACAACGGAGACGCGATCGTCTACATGCAAAGTTTCCTTCGCGTTTACGCGATGTGCCACAAGGCCTGCAACGGGGTAGTAAGCTCCCGTAACCTCGGCGAGCAGTTGCGCGCCGGAGTTGTCGTAGAACGCCCCCGTATCGGCCATCTGGCCGCCCGATTCGGCGTAAATCACGGTGCGATCCAGCACCACTTCGCCCGATTCGCCAGCCTTTAGTTCGTTGACCGGCCCGCTCTTAGTAAGAATCGCCTCAATCCTGGCATCCTTCGCCGACGTCCCGTGATAAAAATCTTTCTCCGTCTTGAACGTCTCCGCAATCTTCACGTACGCCGGACTCACCGCCTCTTTGTTGGCCCCGCCCTTCCACGACGCCCTCGCCCGAGTCCTCTGCTCCTCCATCGCTCTTTCAAATCCGGCTTCATCGAATTTCAGTCCCTGATCTCGAACGACGTCGGCAATGAAGTCGACGGGCAGTCCAAACGTGTCATACAGCTCAAAAGCAGTTGAGCCTGGGAACACGCCAACGCTTGTTTCGGCAATGGCCGCTCTTCTTTGTTGATTTTCGATTTCGTCGTACTGCGGGCGCGTCCGGAGCTGGGTGTTGCTGTCGTCTTCCGTCCTATCGGACAATTCACGAATCTTCTCGTCTAGCTTTTTCGAGCCGAGCTCGAGAGTGTGACCAAACCGCGTCTCCTCAGCGAGCACTGAGTCTTTCACTGGCTTCGTGGCATCCGTAAGTTCCGGATATGCGCCTTGCATTAGTAGCGTTACGGTTGGAATCATCTCGTAAAGAAAGGGTTTTGTTGCGCCCAGCAATCGCCCGTGATGAATAGCGCGCCGAATAATCTTTCGGAGCACATATCCTCGGCCCTCGTTCGAAGGAGCAACGCCATCGGCGATAAGAAAAGTTGTCGCGCGGGCGTGGTCGGCGATGACGCGCAAGGAAGCGGCACCCCCTTTGCCTTCTTCGATTTTCTCTTCTCGATTTAGGTCTACGCCGCAGAGTTCGGCGGCGCGCTTGAGGAGCGGCACGAAGAGGTCGGTGTCGTAGTTGGAGATGACGCCTTGAAGGACGGCGGCCGTGCGTTCCAGGCCCATACCTGTGTCGATGGAGGGCTTCGGGAGGGGCGTCAGGGTGCCGGTGGAGTCGCGGTTGAACTGCATGAAGACGAGGTTCCAGATTTCGACGTAGCGGCCGCAGTCGCAGGGGAACTGGCAGTTGGGATGGCCTTCTTCGGAGGCTTCGGGGCCCATGTCGTAGAAAATTTCGCTACAGGGGCCGCAGGGGCCGGTGTCGCCCATAGCCCAGAAATTGTCTTTTAGGCCGGGAACTGGGACGATTCGCTCGGGCGGGACATTTTGGCCTTCCCAGATCTTGCGGGCTTCCTCATCGATCCCTAGCGTTGCACCGGGAGCTACTTCGGCGCCGCCGAAGACCGTTACGTAGAGTTTCTCTTTCGCGATGCCGTACCACTCGGGCGAAGTGACCAGTTCCCATGCGAAGGGGATGGCTTTTTCTTTGAAATAGTCGCCGAAGGAAAAATTGCCCATCATCTCGAAGAAGGTGTGGTGGCGTTTGGTGAATCCGACGTTTTCGAGGTCATTGTGTTTGCCGCCGGCACGGACGCATTTCTGCGCCGTAGTGGCTTTGTTGTAGTCGCGCTTTTCGAGGCCGAGGAAGACGTCTTTGAACTGGTTCATCCCGGCGTTGGTGAACAGGAGCGTCGGGTCACCGTGAGGGACGAGCGAGGAGCTGCGGACGCGGCGGTGGCCTTTGCTCTCGAAGAAGCGGAGGAACATCTCGCGGATCTCGTTTCCGCTCATTTTCGTGGCTTCAGAAGGCGTCATGGCTTCGCGGATATCCTCGCTGTGCAACGCTGGCTGAGTTTGCGGCGCTCGTAAGACCGACGATTATGGCAGAGGTGGAGGAGTGCGGCAATTGGGCGGAAAGGGATGACCCCCGCCCCGGTGTTTTTTGTAAGGGTGGCAAACACAGGGCTTATCCCTGACATGGGGGCAGCGAGTTTCGCGAGTGTGCGAATGGGGACAGCGGCCACTGCGGCACTCGGGTAGTATCCAACCTGCTTGTGGTGGTTGGACGATGCCGCGTTCCAAGGCGTGCGGCACCAAGGGAAGAAGGAAAATCAGATGAAAATGAAGATATCGTTACTTGTGGGCGCGTTCTCGCTAGCGCTATTTGTGGCCGGTTGCACCGCTGCTCCAGCAGCTGCCCCAGTGGCAGGACCAGCAGGTCCGCAAGGCGCAACGGGCGCGACGGGAGATCCGGGCCAGGACGCCAGCCGGCGCACGGATGAAGAAAGGCGAGCTGAGGAAGCAAGACGAGCCGAAGATCAAAGAATTACTGATGCCCGAGCACGAGATAGTCACGATACAGGTTGCCCAGGCGGTGAGCACGTTTTTACAGCTCCCGATGGACGAAAGAGCTGCGCCAGGGACTGAAGAGCTTACTGGCCAGACAGTATACATTTGTCGGTATACGAGAAGGCGTGCGTCCAGGCGGAGGTTCGGGCGAGGTTGACAATTCCTTTGCCAGACGGTCAGTCCCGGTCTCCGCAAGGCCTGCCGCGCTTCCACGCGACCCGCGCCTTGAACGCCCGACCAGGCAACCCATCGAACCAGCCTGCGGCTTCCCGAATTTCGAGTCGTGTCCGCGTCTTGCGTTTCAATGCAATAACCCTGCAAAATCCTAGAGTTTCAGGCGCGGCTGCGAAAAATGAAACTCTCTTTCTCTATCGCTACTCAATCCGATGCTCCTGTGCTTGCTGCGTTGCATTGCGCGGTAGCAGAAGATCTGACTCAACGTTACGGCCGCGGAGGTTGGTCTTGGCGCACGACGGAAAAAGGTGTGCTGCTCGGCATGCGGCACTCCCGAGTGCTGGTCGCGCACAGAGGCAAAACAATCGCGGGAACGCTGCATCTTCCTACCAAAAAGCCCTGGGCGATTGACGTCTCCTACTTCACGCCGGTAAATAAGGCGCTCTATCTGATCAGCATGGCCGTGCTTCCCACCATGCAACGGCAGGGAATCGGCCGACAGCTTATCAAAGAAGCGGTGAAGCAAACCCGTGCGTGGCCTGCCGATGCGATCCGCCTGGACGCATTTGATGCTGAGGCCGGCGCCGGCGCGTTTTACGCCAAGTGCGGCTTCCGCGAAGTAGGGCGCGTAGTCTACCGCAAAGCCCCGCTCGTGTACTTTGAGTTGGTCTTATGACCGGTTACGCGAAGTGATTCTTATTCCGTCAGAGCGGACCAATTCGTCAGCGTCCATAGATCAAAACGTGAAATGTTCCTGGCAACGCCGGCCGTTGCGGATGCGGCCGATCCGCGGTTGGGGCGGGAGCTTCGCCGAAGTCCGCGGTATCCAGGAACAATTTGTGGGTTTTGCTGTCGAGTCCCATGGTTTTGGCGCCGTATTCCGTCGTGATGGTTTCAGCTTCGCTGAATTTGCCGGGCGAATCCTCGTGAAATGCGTGGACCTTGCCCTCGCGGGTGGAAACGAAAATCATTCCGGTCTCCGGATCGTAAGCTGCGGCATCCACTCCCGCGGAAATGGGGAAAGACTGCACGACTTTTCCGGTGTCAGAGTCGAGTACAACCATCATCTGGGGATTGCGGCCAGCGCTGAAGAGCCGGTGGTGTTGAATATCCATTGCAAGGGCTGTCGGCGCTCCGGCCGGAGCCAGCGGCCATCGCGATTTGATCTTGAGCGAATTGGAATCGATAGCGACAAGTTCGCTCTTATCTTCCAGATTGATGAAAACCGTTCCTTTGCCATCGGCCACGGCAAATTCTGGGCCGCCGCCCAGGTCAATTTTTCCCACTACGCTTCCGCTCTTGGCATCGATAACCGTCGAATTGTGCGGATCGCCATCCATCACGAACACGCGCTTCGAGAACGAATCGTAAATAACGCAGTCGGCGTCCTTGTCCGCCTCGACCTCGCCGGACACCTTGAGCGTCTTCAGATCGAAGACGATTACTTTCGCTTGCGCACCGTCGCTGATAAAGCCGCGGTTGAATTCGCTGGCGACCGCTACGCCGTGATCCTGCTTCAAACCGGTGATGTTGCCGACGAGGGCGCCGGTGTCAGCGTCCATGACTTTGATTTCCGTGCCGTGTGAAAGGTAGACCCGGCGCGCGGCAGAATCGACCGTGATGTAGTCGAAGTATTCGCGAGTGCTGCCTTCGGCTGCTCCAAAGCTATATTTCTTTAGCAGGTGATAGCTGTCCGCTGCCGCCATCACGAATGAGCATGCCGCTAGCAGAATCGCCAGCGCGCCAGCTGCGTGTTTTACGAAAACATTTGTCTTCATGCGAAAACTCCCTTGCGATGGAAGCCATTTCGAGAATCAAACTGCCGTCGAAGCGACTCGGTACAGTTAGCGTGGCTCTCCGTCTGTGAAGGAAACTATCTCGGAGCGTCTAAACAGAAGATAAATGGCGGCCATCCCGTGGCGTTACTCGTCATTTCTGATCGGCAAACCGCCGATCTCGACATGTTCGGCTTTTTTGTTCGCCAGGCTCATTTCGCGTGACGAAAATTTCATCCGTACGAGCCAGTTTTTCCGCAATTTGCTGCCATAGAAGGGCACGAGGAACAGCCCACGGAACAAATCTTTGAGTAATGCGCGCTGCTGCTTAAAGTTAATCAGCGCGCGCCAGCCGAGCTTTCTCAGAAGGGAAAGGCGCAAGCGCACGAAGTGAAACGCCATCTTCGACAAAGACGCCGCAATGTCCTCCTCGCGATGAAACTCGTAATACCCGAAATTCATGGACACGCCGGACTGTACTTTGATGAAGTTCTCGAGGGTGCGGTTCTTCGAGTTCGCGGCAACCTCGCGAATGAGCTCCTGGATTTTCTTGGAATCACCCTCGAGTGTTTCGAGGCTGGAAAAGCAGTTAATGAGTTTCACGCCGAGCGGGTCCCACAAGTAGTCGTTTATTACTAAGGGGAGCGCGAGGTGAAAGAGTTTGGTCACTGCCAGATGCACGCCAAGATGGCATCGATAAGCATCGCTCATGCACGCATAGAGCCGAGTAGTATCGCGCGTCACGCCGCGTTGAAAGGCGGTGATGACCGAGTCGAGATCCTTGGTGAACTCCGCAGTGTCAAACCCGTTTAATTCTCTTTGGATGATGGCCGCGATTTGGCGGATTTGCAGCGTCGATAAAGCCAAGCCAACGCTGTAGAGCGGATCAACGGTATCGCTGGCGTCGCCGATGATGTACCAGCGATCGGAGGAATAACGCTGGCGGCATTCCCACATGTAGGAATTGTAGTAATTCGTGTCCACCACCGTGCCAGTGTGGATCAACTCGACGAGCACGGGGTGTTCACGCCCGACGCACTCCAAAAATTGCTCCATAGTGCGCACTTCGCCGTGCGGATAGACGTCCTTGCGGTAGGTGATGCCGATGCTTACGAGCGGCGTGTTTTCCGGCGAGCGCATCGGGATGTACCAGATCCAGTTGCCTTTTCCGAAGAAGTGATGCGTGGCGTAGTAAGGAACGTAGCATCGGTTTGGCGTTTTGATGGCCTGAATGTGGCTTAGAATTTCTGGATTGAAATTCGCCAGGCGGAACCAGAAAACGTCTTTCTGTTCCGTGACCTTTTCCTGGAGTTGCAGGTGTTTCTGCAGGACTCGGTTACGGCCGGTGGCATCGACGAGCCAGCGCGCGGTTAGCGTTTGTTTTGCGCCCGCGGGGTCTTGCACGGTCACTGTGTGCAGGGCGCCGCTGCCTCCAGCGGCGTTGATTTCGACTCCGGCTACGGTAGCGTCGATCAACTCGACGCCGTTCACCGTGTTGCGGTCGCGAACCTCTTTATCGAAAGTGAATCGGTTGATTTGGAAGGAGAGGATGGGCGGGGCCGTCGGAATTTCGTCGACGATGTAAGTGCGATCCGCGGGATTGTCGATATCGGGCTTGAAGTAATAGGTGAGTCCGTATTTCGGGTAGTGCTTTTCGACCAGGTAGGCGCCGAGGCCCAGTTCGAACAGGAAATCGACGCTCACCTCGACGAGCGATTCGCCCACAATGGGACGATTCTTGTGCGGACCCTCGACTACGGCGACTTTCAGATTTGGAAAACGCTTCCGGAAGTAGGCGGCCGCAAGCTGGCCGGTTGCTCCGCCTCCCATTACCAGAACATCGCTCGTCATCGGCATATTGGTTTAAGCTCTGCGAATTCGTTGAGTTGAAATATCATGCGAGATTCTGCGAAAAGCGGGCCGAGAAATCCTAACATAGCCAGAAGAGATGTAGTGAACGCAGCCCGCGCCATTCGGGAGCGAATTGGCATATCTCTCCGCCTGGCCACATCCCGGAGAATTTGACGCGAGAGGGAACGCGGGCGTTGCTAGACTTGTTTCCTGGAAGTCCGCGGCGATCAGGCCGCGTTACCAAGCTTTACAAACTCGCCAGAATCGGGGGATGCAGTGGCCGTCATCACATTTGACTACGCCGTTCCGCTTGAGAAAACCATGGCGTTTGAATCGGTCTATCATCCAAATTTGCAGCTCGGGCTTTCTGAGAAGCAGGAAGTCTGGAACACGCCGGGCGCGTTTTTTGTGTGGATGTTTGTGGATGGAGAGCTTGTCGGCGAGTCCTACGGCATCCCTCTCGCCAGCCCTTCGGACTTTCTCAATGATCTTTTGGTTTTGCCCGCCAACGAAAGAGAAAATGCGGTGTGCTGCTACTCGAACACGATCCTTCCGCGTTTTCAGAAACGGGGTTATGGAGCCATTTTGAAAGCGCACTGGCTCGGCTTGGCCGCGGGAAAAGGATTCGATGTTGTGTACGGCCACGCGCGTCCGGGAGGTAGTCAGGCCTTGAATGCAAAATTTGGTGCGGTGTTTCTCGAAAACCTTCCAGATTGGTTTGGGTCCGGGGAAGATTATCGAAAGTACCGGCTTGCCCTCGGCACAAACGCGGATTCCTGAAGAGCGGTTCGGTAAGACCACTCAGCTGAAGCCCAACACTGGATGTGGCGTGTAGGGCTCCTCGAGGGACTTGATTTCCTCGGGCGCAAGTCTTACGGAGAGGGCTGCGACGGCGTCGGTTAAATGATGAGGTTTGGTGGCGCCGACAATCGGCGACGTGATAAAGGATTTGCCTAGCATCCACGCGAGCGCGATCTGGGCAGGGGGAACGCCGCGCTTTTCGGCGACGTCGCCGAGACAATCCACAACTTTGTGATCGGCGTGTTCGGTTTTTTCGTAGAGAGTCTTCGCGAAGAGATCTGTTTCCCAGCGCTTGGTGGTTTCGGCTTGCCACGGGCGACCCAGGCGGCCGCGTGCCAGCGGGCTCCAGGGAATCACGCCGATGCCTTCGGCGTGGCAGACGGGCATCATCTCGCGTTCTTCTTCGCGATAGATCAGGTTGTAATAATTTTGCATGGAGACGAAGCGCGTCCAGCCGTGAAGGTCGGCTACGTAGAGCGCTTTGGTGAATTGCCAGGCGTACATGGAAGATGCGCCGATGTAGCGGACCTTGCCGGCTTTGACGACGTCGTGGAGGGCTTCGAGAGTTTCTTCAATGGGCGTTTCGTAATCCCAGCGGTGGATTTGGTAGAGATCGACGTAGTCGGTGCCGAGGCGGCGGAGGCTTTGGTCGAGTTCGAAGAAAATTTCCTTGCGGGAAAGGCCTTTGCCGTTGGGTTCGTCGCGCATGACGCCGTTTAGTTTTGTGGCGATGACGACGGACTCGCGGCGCGCGTTGGCTTTGAGGAAGCGGCCGACGACTTCCTCGCTGGCTCCGGCGGAGTAGACGTTGGCGGTGTCGAAGAAATTGATACCTAGGTCGAGGGACTGTTTGAGGAATGGCTGGCTCTCTTCTTCGTTCAGGGCCCAGGCGTGGCTGCCGGGCTTGATTTTGCCAGTGGCAGGCTGGCCGTAGGTCATGCAGCCGAGGCAGATGCGCGAAACTTTGAGGCCGGTCTTGCCGAGGTTGATGTAGTCCATCTTTTCTCCCGAGCGCAGAGCTAATTTTACAAGCGACAGCCGAAGTTTAAGATGCGGTGTACGGCTTTCGGTTGCGCGGAGTTTTTGGCCGGGTGGTCGCTAATCGTCTGGCTGGGCTTCGGTTTCGGGAACTTCTTCGCGAGTGACGGCTTTGAGTTCGCGGCGGACGATGTCGGCGGAAAAGCCGGCGCGCAGGAGGCTGCGGTACATGGAGGCGATTTTGTTTTCGGTGATTTCGCCCCGGAAGGAGCGGAGTTGGCGCTCTAGACGCTGGCGGACGGTCGCGGCTTCGTCAGTGTCTTTTGCGGTCTCCGCGAGGGCGGCTTCGATGTGGCGGTCGGGGACGCCGCGGGCGCGCAGGTCGCGGGCGATGCGGAATTTGCCTTGGCGGCGGATTTCCGTGCGCTGGCGGACGAATTGTTTGGCGAAGCGCTCGTCGTCGATCATCTTGGCGCGTTTGAGACGGTCCATAACAGTGCGAAGGAGGTTATCGTCCTCGGTCCGGCGCCCCAGGAGCTGCTTCATTTCGTAGACGGAATAGGCGCGGCGCATGAGGGCGCGCACGGCGGCTTCATACAATTCCGTTTCCGTTTCTACTTGGCGCGGCTTTCCAAACATGGAGGAAGCATAGAAGCAATGAAGCAAGGAAGTAAAGACGAACAGGAGCGAGCAATCAACTGCTAACGGAAAATGGAGCAATTACTTCGCCCTAGCGGACGCGTAAATCCAAGTTCCCAGCGCTTCGCAGCGATCAATTAGGATTTGCCTGAGCGGATTGGAGGGACTGGGTGCGTTGTTCGAGTTTGGCGGCTTCGTCGTTGCGGCCGAGTTTGCGGAGGGCTTGGGCTTCGGCGGCGAGGTCGCGAAGAAGATAGGGGCTCTCGGCGCCGAATTGCTTTTCTTCGAGGGAGACCATGCGGGCGTGGCAGGCGGCGGATTTTTCGGCTTGGCCGGAGGCGTCGTAGGCCTGGCAGAGGCCGGCAATGGGCATGCCAAGCTGGATGCTGTCCGGGCCGTAAATCGTTTCGAAGATTTTCAACGTACGCTGCATGACGGCTTCCGTTTTGGCGTAATCTTTTTGGGTGAAATAAACGCGAGCGAGGCCACTGAGAGCGGTTGCAGCTTGATTGCTGTTTTCGCCGTAGGCTTTCACGTCGAGGTCGAGGGCGTGTTTGAAATCGGCTTCGGCTGTGGCGAAATCTTGCTGGAAGAAGGCGAGCATAGCCATGGCTTCGACAGAGGTGACAAGCATGGGCGATTCTGGGCCGTAGAGTTTCTGGCTTAGGGCAAGCTGGCGGCCATAGGCTTCTCCGGCTTCCTTGTATTGGGCACGGAAGGTGTAAACGTTGCCGAGCTGGCCGAGGGCTTCGGGGAGGCGGCCATCCATGGGCTGGACTTTTTCGGCAATGGCGACGGCTTCTTTGGCGGACGTTTCGGCCTCGTCGAAGCGCTTTTCAGCATTGGCTTGCACGCTGCTTTGCATGGCAGCGTGAAATTGCTCATCGAGATTGGGAGCGGCGATTTTTTCCTTGAGGCGAGCTTCGAGAGTATCCGCTTCGGAAGCTTTTCCGGCCGAGCGCAGGTCGGCGAGGTGCTGCTGGAAACGCTGCTGGGCTTGGGTGTAGTTGTCCCCGGCACGATACCAGGGTTCGGGGACACCGGTACCTTTGGGCGGAGTTTCCTCCAGGACGGCTTGATGGTAGTTCTGCAAAGCGCCGATCCAGTCGCCGCTCTTTTCGAGAGCGACGGCGAGGTCGAGTCGTCCGTGGAGGTTCTTCGGAGAGAGAGAAACGGCTTCTTGGAACTCGACCAGGGCGGCTTTGGCATCGCCAGCGCCTTGAAGGGCTTCGCCGAGAAGAGCATGGTTATCGGCATTGGCGGGGTCGACTTCAACGGCGTGGCGTAGCTCGGGAAGGGCGCCGGAAAAGTCTTTCTTGGCCATTAGGATGCGGCCCGCGCCGGTAAAAGAGTAGGTATCCGTGCCGTCGAGCTTCTCGGCCCTGCGATACAGTTCGAGAGCCCGGTCGGGCTTGTTTTGAATTTCGTAGGTTCTCCCCAGGCTGTAGAGAGGGCCGGCCGAAGCGGGATCCTGGTGCATGGCGATTTCGAGTTCTTTTTCGGCCTCTGCGTAGCGACCGGCATCGGTGAGCGCGTTGCCAAGGCATTGATGACAAATCGGCCAGTCCGGCGCGACTTGCACAAGTTCCTGAAATTCGCTGATGCCGGCGCCGAGATCGGTACTCAGGAGATCATGTGCCAGATTCTGGCGGGCTTCCAGACGCTTGGGATCGATGCGCTTGACCTCGCGGTATTCACGAATGGCGGACACGAGATCGCCTTTGCCGTCGTAAGCCACTCCGAGGTTATAACGGGCGCGGCTGTTATCGGGTTGCAGGGCGAGAGCCTTCTTGTACTGCGCGATCGCACCGTCGAAATCGTTCTGGTGGGACAGCAGGTCGCCGAGACTGATATAGGCCAGGACATAGTCGGGCTTGCAGTGGAGGGATTTCTGGTATTCCTCTTTCGCAGCGTCGATGTGCTGAAGCGCTTCGAGGGAAAGGCCGGCGTTTAAGTGAGCGACGGGATTGTTGGGGTTTTCGGCTAGCGCTGCTTTTGCCTGACGAAGGGCTTCGTCCGGGTCGCCGGTTTGAAAGTAGGTGAGGCTCAATCTCGCGTGTACTTCGGGGAACTCGGAATCTTCAGAGAGGATTTGTGAGTAGATTGCGCCAGCTTCCGCGTAGCGTTCCTGCTTGATCAGGACTATTCCCATGACAAAGCCGATTTCAGATTTGGCGCTGCTGTTGGACAGAGCATCAGTCAGTTCGCCGCCAGCGTCGTCTAGCTGGGCTGATTTCACAAAAGCGCCGGCGTGGCTCAGATGCTGAAGGAGTTGCGCGTCGGGCGCGTTGCTTGCCTCGCTCGGCGTGGTCTTCGCGACGCTGATCGCCGCAAATACTTTGGCGTCGGCTCCAGCAGATTTCAGGAGCGACTTATAGGAAGCATCGGGGACGAAAGCGAGTCCGCGCGACTGGATGTCAAACGCGACGTTTTCTGGAAGGATGTCGCCTGCCACCAGCGCCAAGAGTTCAGTTTTGCTGAGCGGTCGGGGAGAACAGTGCGCAGCGGGCTGCGAAAGAAAGATTATGGCGATAAGGAAGGCGAGAGCTGTCTTCCGTTGCATGGGACCTCCTTGGTGCGTTGAGTTGCGGGCTGCTCCTCGACAGACTGAAGTCTGTGCTACTTGCGGGCGAAGCGCTCGAAGTCGGCCATTTGGCGCTCCATTTCCTCGCGGGCGGAGTCGGCGGCGGAACGAATACCCTGGATGCGCAACTGGAATTCGTCCGGGTTCGTCGAGCGGAGCAGCGCTTCTTCGAGCGTGATGAGCTGCTTGGTGTAGAGATCGAAGAGCGACTGGTCGAAAGTCTGCATGCCGTATTGGCTGGTGCCGGCGGCGATGGCGTCGTGAATCAAGCGGGTTTTGTCCGCGTTGATAATGCAATCGCGGATGTAACCGGTGGCGATCATGATTTCGCAGGCGGGCACGCGGCCCTTGTCATCGGCGCGGCGAACCAGGCGCTGGGAGACGACGGCCTTCAACGTGGCGGCAAGCTGCAAGCGAATCTGTTTTTGTTCCGGCGGGGGGAAGACCGCGATAATACGCTGAATGGTTTCCGTGGCGTCCAAGGTGTGCAGGGTGGAGAGCACCATGTGGCCGGTTTCCGCGGCGAGCAGCGCGGTGGAAATGGTCTCGAGGTCGCGCATTTCGCCGACCAGAATCACGTCGGGGTCCTGACGGAGAGCAGCGCGCAGCGCGGTGGAAAAGTTCGCGGTGTCCACTTCCACTTCGCGCTGATTGATGAAGCTTTTCTTATCGCGGTGCAGAAACTCGATGGGATCTTCGATGGTGATGAGATGGTCGGCGCGATTGGCGTTGATGCGGTCGATCATCGCGGCGAGCGTGGTGGACTTACCGGAACCGGTGGTTCCCGTGACCAGCACAAGCCCGCGTTGTTCCTCGCAAATTTTGGTGATGACGCTGGGGAGATTCAATTCTTCCGTGGTGCGAATTTTTGTCGGGATGACGCGCAGCACCATACCGACGTTGCCACGCTGCTGAAAAACGTTGACGCGGAATCGGCCCAGGCCCGCGACGCCGTAAGCCATGTCCAACTCCGCCGTCTCCTTGAACTTTTGCTTCTGGCGGTTGGTCATCATGCTGAAAGCCATGGAGAGCATTTCTTCCGGCGTGA
>DATMKS010000005.1:0-17902 GCA_035571045.1 Verrucomicrobiia bacterium | reverse complement strand
CGCGCAATTCCACTTTTTTTCCGCCCCAAAGAGCGGTAATTTGCCAGTGCACTGTTTTGTCCTCCTCGGCGTTTCTTTCAACCAACTGAAACTTAACCGAGTTAGGGCAAAACAGTGCAATTCAATTTAGGAATTCAGGTTTAGAAAGCGTGGGATCTATCGCGCACTACTCATTGCTTGGCATCATTGCTTATGCGTGTCTCGTTGAACTTCGTTGGCTCGAACAAAGCCGGGTCGAACTTCGCGTTGGCCTTGATAGCAAAATAATCTTCATTGAAGGTGTTTTTACCGTCGACGTAAAACTCAACGCGGGCGGAGATCCAGCCAGTCGAGAGCTTCCGGTAATCCCGGAAACGGGTGTCGTGAATCTTCGTCGCATCGTGTTCATCCGGGGCGATCAATCTCACGAACAGCAGGCGCTTCTTCTCAATCCAGAACTGTTTCGAATTCAAATCGCCTTTTGCGGCGCCAACTACATAGACATCCTGGCCATCCCACCTCTCTTCATGAATTTGTGTTAAATCGAAGCCCTGGCCCTTCGCCTGATCGATGGTCGCCTTCGGGTCCTGGCGATACACATCGAACCCCAGCACCAGCAACATGTGAACGAAGGGGCGAGGCCCCGTGGCTTTGCCCTTTTGAAACGACGTCAACGTCCCGTCAACAAAGACAAAGCCGTTCCCCTCGCTGGACGCGCCCCTGTTGATGCGCAGCTTTCCCGGCAGCTGCAGAGCTTCATCCCACACTTCCGTCTTGGTGGTGCCGTCGGGATTTAGTGTGATGGCGTTCTCCTTGAAGACCACCGACTCGTACCAGGAGTCCTTGTAACGGTCGTGCATGGCCGTCAACAAGGCCGCGCCATCCGGTATTTCCTGGGAACTTGCAGGGACGGCGGCGAACAAACCGGCCACCAAACAAAAAACACCGACCATGAATTTCTTAACCACTCGCATATTCACCTCAAAATTATCTCTCGGAGAGCCAAGACCGCGAACGCAGCATCTTACGATGTTCCGCCTAATTCATCATCGGTTTGTTACGCTTCTCCGCGCAGTCTTCTAGCCGGAAACGGGTCCAGCGTTAAATTTTCGACTGTATGGCGGTTACGGGCGAACTCCCGGTTACAGCGAGCGCAAGAAATCGATGATTTCCTGCTGCTGCTGAGTCGTCAGCCTATTGAAATTTTCGATGACCTTATTTGCCTCGCTGCCAACGCTCCGGTGATCTTGGATGGCCACGACGAGGTTGGTGGTGCGTCCATCATGGAGAAAGAAAACGCGCTGTCCGACGCCCCAGAGGGGAGCGCTTCGAAACTCGTCCGGGCCGGCGCCACCTTGCGTGATGCCGTCGGCAAGGCCTTTGCCCATGTGGTGGACGATGAGGTCAGAGTAGAGATTCGCTGTCTGATTGGAGAGCGCAGCGCTTGGGTTGGTCGAGGAACCACTCGCGATCTTTGCCCCGGTGGTCAACGAGGGCGTATGGCAATGGATACAACCTATCTTTGCAAAGGTGGCGCGTCCTTTTTCGCTGGACGCTGTGGCGGGCGCGGGAGTCGGCGGGGCCAGCATGCGCATGAAGTCGGCAAAGGCTTCGATATCTGAGAGGACCGCCGTGTTCGAATTGCCGGAGGTCGAGGGAGTAGGCGTGAAGTTGACCGTGTCCTCAGGAGTGGCGTTAAAGAGGCAGCCCGGCGTTTCGTCGCGCTCCTGCGGGAACAGCTCGTTCGAGATTCCCATCTCGACGTTGTAGGCCTCGCCCGCAAACATGAGAAGGGATTTGTTCTGCGCCTTCCACCCGAAACGCGTGATGGTCCCATCGTTTGCACTGAGGTTCACATTTCCGCTCAGGTGAGCGTTCGCGTGGCCGGAAATACCCAAAGCCGACTTTTTGGACGCGTTGGCTTTCATGTTGGCAAGGATGGCCGAGTCTGGAATCGCTTCGATGAGTCCCGCGCCAAACACGGGAGTGGGAATTCGGAAAATAATGTTCGCGTTCCCACCTTGGCCAGTAAGCGGATTTCCCGCGGGCAGAAAGGCGAATTGGGCGATGTTGCAACCGGGAGCGTCAGTTCGCCCGGTGATCACGAAGAGGTCGTGCACTTCGCCATCGGCGTTGCCATTGCTCTTCTTAAACCGCGCTTCGCGGACCGGACCGTTTTGCGTGATGAACCATGGCACGGTGTTCTTCGCCCCATTCAAGGCAGCAACTGCGATTAAGGGATTTTGCGCCGGGCTCGTTCCGCCTATGCCCGGCTGCGCGTGGCAAGACAAACATTGGTTGGAGTTGAAGCGCGGGCCGAGGCCATTGTTCGTGCCGCCGGTCACGACCTCTATCTCAGCGAACCTCGCCTGCCCATCCTGGAAGAACGCAGTTTCGTCCGCAGTAAGTCCCTGGAGCGGGGTGCCGGCGCCTGCGGGGCCGCCGCGCACGCCCGGGTCTACTGGAGCCGATTTGGTTTGGCCGGATTTGGTTTGGCCAAAAGTGTAAACGCCCATGGCCAATGCCACAGCCACGATTGCGCCGATACATATGCGCGCCACTCTCTGGAGTGTAATCACAATTATCCTCCTAGAGCTGGGAATGCGGGCATTGTACACCGGCCCACCTCGCTGGCGGCACAGAAACCGCAGCGTGCGTCAAACACAACCACTCTCACAGAAAACACTCGGGATGGCGTACCCGTCTACTTCTCGCCTTGCCAGCGTGTCACGGCTCGGCCTAGACTGGAATGGTCCTTGAGCGAGCACATGCTACCGGCTTCTTTCCAAATTCGCGACCTCACGATTCGCCCGGCGGCGGTGCTTGCGCCTATGGCTGGCGTGACGGACACGCTTTTCCGTCGCGTCATTCGCGGGCTGGGCAGTTGCGGCTTGCTCATGACGGAGTTCACCAGTTCCGAGGGCATCACGCGCAGTGCCGCCAAAACGCTCCGCTATCTCTATTTTCAGGAAGACGAGCATCCCATCACCGCGCAACTCTTCGGCGCGAACCCCGCCGTCATGGCCGAAGCCGCGCGCATGGTCGAAGACCTGGGTTACGACGCCGTGGACATCAATCTCGGCTGCCCTGCCAAGAAAGTCGTGAAGTGCGGCGGTTCGGGCCTGCTGCGCGATCTTCCGCTGCTCGGAGAAATTTTCCGCACCGTTCGTGCTGCCGTTCGCATCCCACTTACGATCAAGCTCCGCGCCGGGTGGGACGACAAGTCCATCGTCGCGGTTGAGGTCGCCAGGATGGCTGAAGACATGGGAGTCGAAGGCGTCGCGGTCCACCCGCGCACGCGAACGCAAGGCTACGCTGGCTCGGCTGACTGGAGCATCATCGCCACCGTGAAGCAGGCGGTGAAGATTCCCGTCATCGGCAACGGCGACATCAACACGCCGGAAGACGCCGAACGGATGGTCCGCGAAACGGGCTGCGACGCCGTGATGATCGGCCGCGCTGCGGCTACCAACCCCTGGATTTTTAGGCAAATGCAGCAATACGCGGCGACTGGCCGTTACGACACGCCAACCGAGGATGAACGCCATCAGTTACTTTCTGGCTACTATAGGCAAATTAATGCTGCCAACCTGCCCGATGGTATTGGCAAAATGAAACAGTTCGCTTGCTGGTTTACTCATGGCGTGGGGAACGGCAGCGAGCTTCGTCGAATCGTACATGCGGCGCGAACGCCCAGTGAGGTTGTCGAAAAGGTGGAATCCTTCTTCGAGAGCCGAACCGCCGCAGGAGCCGGACGCGTGGTGGCCGCCCAAAACGGTGACCGCTTGTCGGCTGACCAAAGCAGCAACCGCTCTGTAGCCGCCCAAGATGTTGGCTGCATCGCGGACGCCAGAAAAGAGGACCCAGCCCATGGTCCACTTGACGCAGACCGTCTCCAAGCAGCGCTCGGAGCGTAGAATCGCAGTCCGCCTTCCTCTCAGAGTACGAGGACGCGACAGCCGCGGTGTTGTTTTCGAAGAAGAAACTTCCAGCGAAAATTTATGCCGCAGCGGCGCCGCGTTCGTCACGCGTTTTGACGTGGCTATTGGCTCTGACCTGGAAATCCGAATCCCTTTTTCGCACTACGCCTCGCGCCGCACCGAAGCAGATTTCGCCACGTCGGGCCGCGTCGTCCACGTCGTCGATGCTGCCACGCAAGGCGAGCGCTTGGTCGGCGTCCAATTCACCGGCCCCCGCTTTCAGCGCGTCTTCCGCCCCGAAAACGCAGCATAGATATTTCTGAGCTGCGTGCTGGCCCGGGACTCGCCGTCATTTCGCTGACGGCGCCCCACACGCAAAATTCGCAGCATCGTTCGTGTCGCCGCTGCCCTTGTAAACCGCCACCTGCGGATACGCGCAGAGCGGCCGCGTCACTTTCAGTGTTGAGCCTTCGCCAGGCTGCTTCGTGGCGATGACCGCAGAAGGTGCCGCGCCTTTTTCCACCCACTCCTCGAGCGCCAGATAGATGTTGTGCTGCGGATCGTTCGGAGTGCTGAATCCTGCCTGGCCGAAAACATCGGGGCCCGGACCGCCGCCGCAATGCTGCATTCCCGGCACCATGAACAGCCGCAGGAACGAGCCGGCTTCCTGCTTGCCCATTTTATTCTGGACGGCCTCGTAATAATGAATCGTGTTCAAGGCGGAAATGGCGGCGTCGTTCCAGCCGTGGTAAATGATCAGTTTTCCGCCGCGCGATTCGAATGGCTTCAGGTTCGTTTCGGTGGCGTTTAGGACGCCTGAGAACTTTTTGTCCGAGGCAGCGACTGCTTCATCTAAATTCGCTGTCTTGTAATCCCAGTCGGCTTTGCCGTAGACCATGTCGGAGAAATATCCGATGCCGAACGCAAACAGCAGACTCTTGCCGGGTCCCATGCCCGTTATCCAGAGCGGCCAACCTCCGCCGCCATCCTCACCTCCCGGCAAAAATCCGGGAAAAATTTCCTTTCCTTTCGAATCGTGCGCGCCTTCATACAGTTTCCTTAGCGCGGTGACTTGCGGCTGCGTGAGGCACGCATCGGACTCGGCGGCCTTGCAAAGAAGTGCGGCTGTATCGAAATGACATTGCCGCGGATCATTCAGCACGCCGTCCGTTAGGCCATCTTGCGCATCGCAGGAATCGTTGACGGCTTTGGCAATCGCCGGGATCTTGCTTGCCGGAATGTAGCTCGCTGGGTCGAGCGTCGTCGCTTCGGCATCGTAGAGAGCGCCCGCGAGCAGGTGGGTCCAGTAGTTCGCGGGTGCGCCGGCCAGGATGCCGTCGTAATCCTCGGGATAGCGCTGGGCTTCCATTAATGCTTGGCGGCCGCCATTCGAACAGTTCGCAAAGTAGGAATGCTGCGCCGCGTCGCCGTAAAACGCTTTCGTTGTGGCTTTGCCAATCACCGTCATCTCGTGAATCGCGCGGTATGCGAAGTCTACGATTTTTTCCGGATGTCCCAGCGCCCAAGTCGCGTTGCTGCCTTCCGCGGCGTGGCCTGTATCCGTAGCCGCGGACGCGTATCCTTGTAAAACGGCCAGTCCCAATGCGCGATAGTCAATTTCGCCGGCGAACCCGCCGTTGCCTTGGCCGCGGAATTTTCCGTTCCATCCGCTCGACGGCAGCCATACTTCGATTTTGATATCAGAGTCCGCGGCCGGCTTGGCAGCCGCCGTGACTCTGCAGAACGCTGGGAGTTTCTTGTAGAAGCCGGGATCACCCGCGAGCCAGGGGGTCATGCTCGCCGGCGGCGCGAAGGTTCCCGGGGCGACAGTTTGCGCCGATGTAATCGTTGTGTTGGGCAATGCGAGCTGCGCGAGTTGTTCGCAACTCTGGCCTGCTGCCCTCGCGCTTGTCACAAACGCACCACTTACCGTTAGCAGAGCAAGTACGACGAATTTGTTCACCGGTAGCTCCTCCTCGCTTTGGGAGACGATTGGCCGGAAAGTTTCAGGCCAAGCCCCATTGCTTGACTGTGCGATGTATCGCCAATGGCGGTAAAAACCGCACACGCACGAGTGCCTGTGCTACTCCGGCATGGACGCCACGACATCCTAGCCGAAGCGCATCTTTCCGCCAATCGACAGAATGACTTTCGCCGTTTGGAGCGGCGCTTTAGATTAATTTCCTATTACAGAATCCAGCGCTAACGGAGCAGAGGCAAACCTGGGTCAGCTTTGGCCGTCAAAGTAGGAGGCGGCGAATCGTTGTCCGCAAATTCCGCTCCGGCCAGGGAACTTATTCGCCCGTCAAACGTCTCTTACTTCAGAGCGCTCGAACATCCCCGAGGGAGGTCCAGGCATGTTCTCATTCTGGCAAGACCTGCGCTATGCCGGACGAAACTTGCGAAGAAGCCCTGGCTTCACCATTGTGGCGATGATCACGCTTGCCCTGGGCATCGGCGCCTCGACGGCCATCTTCAGCGTCATCGAAAACGTCCTGATGGAGCCTTTCCCCTACCCCGACGCCAAGAACTTCGTCTCCCTGCAAATTCATGACACGGAACAGAATCAGCCAGGCGGGCGGGGCGGGTACAGCGGCCCCGAGTTTTTGGATTATGTGGCGCAGAATCACGTCTTTGACAGGGTTATCGCGAATGATGGCGGCGACGTGCTCTACACGAACGGAGAGGGGACTGATCGCTTTAGCGGCGGTTACGTTACGCCAGGCACATTCGAGTTTCTGGGCATGCAGGCGCTTATCGGACGGGTGATGCAGCCAGCGGACTACGAACCAGGCGCTCCGCCCGTCTTTATCTTGCGCTACAAGGTTTGGGTCAATCGCTTCAACGCCGATCCCTCGATCCTGAACAAGTCGTTTGTCTTGAATGGCACGGCCCGCACGCTGATCGGCGTCATGCCGCCGCGTTTTGGCTGGGGCGACTCTGACTTGTGGATTCCAGAAAAGCCCAGCCATGCCGACACCACTCCGGAGCTCGGTTACAACCGCTACTGGTTTTTCATGGGCCATCTCAAGCCTGGAGTTTCTGAACGCGCCGCCCAGGCCGATCTCGCAGTCATCGCGCAGCGGCTTTCGAAGGTCTATCCGAAGGACTATCCAAAACATTTCACTGTTGAGGTTCAGTCCCTCACTGATCTGGTCGTAGGGCGCTTTCGCACGATGCTCTTTATCGTTCTCGGGGCGGTTGGACTTCTTCTGCTCATTGGTTGTGGCAACGTCGCCAATCTCCTTCTGGCGCGCGCGACCACACGCGAAAAGGAATTCGCTATTCGCGCCGCGCTCGGCGCCGGGCGTTGGAGGATGGTGCGCCAACTGCTCGTCGAGAGCCTCATTCTAGCCGCCGGCGGCGCTGCGCTGGGAGCTTTGTTCGCCTGGGGCGGTCTTAAATCCCTGGTCACTCTCATTCCGCAAGATATCGTTCCCGCCGAAGCAGCGATCCGCTTGAATGTCACCGTTCTGCTTTTCACGCTTGGCGTCTCGGTGGCCACCGCGCTGGTTTTCGGATTGGTGCCTGCATTGCAATCTGCGCGGCGCGATTTGAACGATCCGCTGCGCGACAGCGGCAAAGGAGTCAGCGGCGGTTTTCGCCATGGCCGCCTGCGCGACGCCGTTGTTGTTCTTGAGGTTGCTCTGTCGCTTACTCTTTTGGTTGGGGCGGGGTTGCTGATGCGCAGTTTTGTCGCGCTGCGCGAGGTTCATCTTGGGCTTCAGCCGGACCATATTTTGGTTGCCAGACTTCCGCTGCCGAAAGAGCGCTACAAAACCGCCGATCAGGTCGCTGGATTTTTCCGGCCGCTTCTGTTGCGGTTGAAAGCCATGCCAGGGATTGTCGACGCCACGGAAACCAGCACCTTGCCGCCCTACGGCGGGATCAATTCCGACATCGAAATTCCTGGCAAGACGCACTCGGAAAAATGGACCGCGCTCTATCAACTCTCGAGCGAAGGCTATTTCCCGGTGCTGAAGATTCAGTTCTTAACGGGACGGCCGTTCACGGAAGCGGAGGTGAACGGCGCGAAAAAATACGCTGTCGTCAACCAGACCTTCGCCCATAAATATCTCGGCGGGGATAACCCCATCGGCCAGCGCGTTCATCTCGTGCATCTCGAAACTGCTCCTGATCCGTTGCATGATTCCTGGTTTGAGATTATCGGCATGGTCGCCGACGCAAAAAACCGGGGCTTAGAGGATCCTCCTGAGCCCGAGGTTTGGGTGCCGTACACGGTTACAGGCGCCTTCAGCCGCGGCGTACTCATTCGCACAGCCGGCGAGCCTCTCGCGATGTTGAATGCCGTTCGCCAGGAGATTTGGGCCACCGATCACAGCGTCGCGCTCACGCTCACCGGCACGCTGGAGGGTTACATCAGTCAATTTTCTTACGCCGGGCCGCGATTTGGATTTTTCCTGCTTGGAATTTTCGCTACGATCGGTCTGGTTCTGGTAACCATCGGCGTTTATAGCGTGCTTGCTTACACCGCTGCGCGCAGAACGCACGAAATCGGCATTCGCATGGCGCTTGGGGCGGAGCGTGGCGACGTACTGAAGCTGGTCATCAACATGGGGCTGCGCCTGGTGATCTTGGGTGTTGCGATTGGTTTGGCGGCCAGCTTCGGCGTTGGGCGAATCGTCGCCACACAGCTTTGGGGCGTCTCGCCCTACGATCCGCTCACACTGACTGCCGTGCCCCTGCTGCTTCTCATAACCGGCTTAATTGCGTGTTGGGTTCCCGCCCGGCGCGCCGCCCGCGTTGATCCTCTGGTAGCCCTGCGCTACGAGTAAGCCATGGTCCCTTGGGGGACTACAACGAAGGAGGAAAATAGGTTCGAGATGGCGTAGCGTTTGTGGAGCCGCGTTGCGACAGAGGCGGTCTCACTCTTGAGCAAGTTGAGCCCGCTTACGAGTATGGCTGGGACGCTCGGAAGCCGACTACTCGCCAAGTGACCTCGCAGAATTCAGAAAACGCCCGAGTTAGTCTATTTGGTCAGAGAGCTAAACCACGTAGTCGTTTCGAACCCGTTCGGCTGGCGATGATCCTTGCGCCACTCTTCATGACAACCTGGACGTGTGCTGCATCGTACGGCTCAATGGATGTGATGTATTCGAGGTTGATGAGATGGGATCGGTGAATTTTCAAGAAACTTGCGCCCCGTAGGAGCCCTTCGAAATCAGATAACCGCAGGCTGACGAGATACTTTTTCGTAGCCGTGCAGATAGTCACGTAGTCATCAGCCCCTTGTATGTGCTCAAGGCTTGCCAGTGGGATGGGGATGATCCGGTTACCATCGCGGACGAAGATTCTTGAGAGCGTGCGTGTTTGTTCAAGCGACTCTTTTGCGCGGGACAGTAAAGGCGCCGCAGACGCGTTTAGCGCAGCTTGTGCTCGGCGCACCACCCGTTCAAGGCGGTCACGTCCGAATGGCTTCAGCAGATAATCCAGAGCGCCAAGTTCGAAGGCGGTGACGGCATATTGATCATACGCAGTGGTGAATATCACCTTGGGCTCATAATCAAGCTGCTTGAGGACCTCTAGTCCTGTCGCGCCCGGCATCACGATGTCTAAAAACACGAGGTCAGGCCGCTGGTCGTTAGCCACCGCAATCGCCGTTTCGCCGTCGTGGGCCTCATGTATCGGTCCGGCCCAGCCGAGGTCGAGCAGATGTTGTCGAAGGGTACGTCGGGCCAGCGGCTCGTCGTCAGCGATCAAAATGGAACTCTTCATAGCCGTTCACCGACCCGGTCTCGCTCGACTAATGGCGATTCCGCGGAAGTTGGGACCACAAAACTTGCTTCGAAACCTTCGGGGCCGCTATGGAGGTGAAGATCGGCTACAGCTCCGTAAGCCGCCCGCAGACGTTCCCGGAGGGAACGCAAACCGAATTGGTGTGACTGCCCACGATCAGCGCCGGCTCCGGGTCCGTCATCTCGAACACTTACACTGAGTTTGCCATCCTGGCAGGAGCACTTGATCCAGATAGAGCCGCCTTCCGGGCGGATGGAGATGGCATGGCGAACGGCATTTTCAGCCAATGTTTGTATCGAAAACGGCGGAACGTCGAAGTTGGAGGACTCTGGGTCAATTTGTAGAACGACTCTCAGCCGGTCCTCATACCGAAGTTGTTCGAAGGCGATGTACTGGCGCGTGAACTCGTATTCCTCAGAGAATTCAACCAGCTCGCGGACGTCTTCTTTCAGGGTGTAGCGCAGCATGTCTCCGAGGCGCTCGATGGCGCTTTCCGCCATCGTTGGGCGGAACTTCACCAGAGCGGCCAGCGTGTGCAGTGCGTTGAACAGGAAATGTGGATTCAAGCGGGCGCGAATCGCATCCAGGCGCGCGGCTGCGGCCAGCGCCTCTGCACGCACCGCAAGCGTCTCTTTTTCGTGCAAGCGATTCCTCGTCTGCACGGCATAAGAAACGCCCGCGAACAACCCATAAAGCCATACCCCTGTGAGAAGCTGCCAGCCGAGAAGGGGCGATCGCAGGAAATCCTGCGAAGCGTTCGTTGCCCGGCGACTTGACTCGATCCAGTGAACGATGATTGTCCAGAGAATTGAGTACATGGACGCAAAGAAAGTTTGGAGCAAGTAGAACTTCAGGTCGAGCCGAAGAGGCCAGGGCCAGCGTTGGCAAACGTGCCAAACAGCAATTCCCAACAAGCTTGCACTGCCCATCGAAATCATGCTTGTGGCCAGTGCCGCCGGCAATGGGTAGTGCGCGTACAACATCGCGAAGAAGACCCAAATCGCGAAGAACGGCAGCCATGCCGCTAGTACGATCGCGTAGCGTTTGATGGCCTTTCTGATCATTTTGCTCAAATTATCTCACGTTCTACCCGATTGGACCCACCATTGACCGACAGAACTTGCCGGTTCACCGAAAACACCTGGCCAGGGGATGCATGACGCTCTAGCTTGGGAAGAGAACAACAGGAAACCACCTGAGGGGAAAGAACCTAGTCATCGGGTGGCGAGGGAGGTAGCGATGGCTGCGAGCCAATATTTGAAATCCCTAAAACGCAATGCGTCGAGCGTTGGCCAAGGATTGCCGGCCCTGCTTATCTCGGTGACGATGGCATGGGGCGCGTTTGCGGCCGATGGGTCGCGCGAGCAGGTTACAAAGATCGTCGCGCAAATTCAAAGAGCTGATTACGAGGGTGACCGCGCTGCGCTAAAGCGCCTGCATGCAGAACTAGCGCCCTTTGCAGAGAACAAGGAGCTCGCGGCGCGGGTGCAGTACTGGCTCGGGTTTGCGCTGTGGCGCAGAGCGATCAATGGGTTCAACGACAAGGTTGACCCGACCGAGTTGCAAGAAGACCTGAAGCACGGGTCAGACGAATTCAGTGAAGCGGCGAGGCAAGATCCTACCTTCGTGGATGCCAAGATTGGCGCATTGTCGTGCTCGGGCTTTCTCCTCTATTCCATATACCAGCAAGATCCGAAAAGCACGCGGATCCAAGAGTTGGTAGCGCAGGCCAGGCAACTGCGAAAGGATGCCGAGACTGCTGCACCGGAGAATCCACGTCTTTCTTGGGTGTCGGGTCCGGTGGTTTGGAATACTCCCGCGGAACGCGGAGGGGGGCAAGCGAAAGCGATAGAACTGTACGAGAAGGGGCTCGAAGCGATACGGAAGGACAGGGGAGTGGCGGGCGATCCCCTGGAACCGTCGTGGGGAGAGCCAGAGTTGTTGATGAGTCTTGCTTGGTCCAATTTGAACCGAACTACCCCAGACCTGAATGCTGCGGAGCAGTACGCGCACTCGGCGTTGGAACTTGTCCCGTACTGGCATTACGTGCGGGACATTCTGATGCCACAAATCCAAGAGGCCAAGAAGAAGACCCACTAAGGAGCCCAAATCTCACTCCGCCACCTAGCATACCGGGCCGATGGGTTGCGCCGCACTCGGTAAGAGCGCGTCAATCCCGTTTCTGGACAGTTTCCGAGTAGCCATCCAGTGATGAGGGAAGATCGGGATGGTGGCGATAAGCCGATGGTTTGCTCGCGATCTATTTCTCCATTTCCAGGGCCGCCCCACAAGCAGGCGATTGCGCTCGCCCGATGCGCTCGGGCCAGTTCATCATTCGTGTTCATGATTCGTTGACTGTCCTCTGCGTCGTCCGTAAGATGGAACGAATTCATCTCCGCCGGAATGATCGGTCAAACCATCGCTCGCTACCACATCGTCGAAAAGCTCGGCGGCGGTGGCATGGGCGTTGTTTACAAAGCCGAAGATATCGAGCTGGGCCGTTTCGTCGCCCTCAAGTTCCTGACCGATGATGTCTCTCGAGATCCGCAGGCATTGGAACGTTTCCGCCGCGAAGCTCGCGCGGCCTCCGCTCTCAACCATCCCAACATCTGCACGATCTACGACATCGGCAAGAGCGGCGAGCAGTCGTTCATCGCCATGGAATTTCTTGAAGGTGTAACCCTGAAATATCGCATCGGCGGCCGACCGATGGAAACCGAATTGATTTTGTCTCTCGCCATTGAGTTGGCCGATGCTCTGGACGCTGCGCACTCCAAGGGGATCGTGCATCGCGATATCAAGCCCGCCAATATTTTCGTCACCGAACGCGGACACGCCAAGATCCTGGATTTTGGATTGGCAAAGATCGCACCCGCCACGGACCCTTCCCGCCAAGTTGCCTCGGCAAACACAGTGACTCGTACGGTGGACGATCAGCATCTCACGAGCCCAGGCTCTACCGTCGGTACCGTTGCCTACATGTCGCCGGAACAAGTGAGAGCGAAAGAACTGGATGCGCGGAGCGATCTATTTTCCTTTGGCTCGGTGCTTTATGAGATGGCGACGGGCGCCTTGCCCTTTCGTGGAGAGACTTCGGGAGTCATCTTTCATGAAATTTTGGACCGGCATCCGATCCCTGCGGTCCGTCTGAACCCCGGCCTTCCGCCCAAACTGGAAGATATTGTTAACAAAGCGCTGGAGAAAGATCGCGAATTGCGCTATCAGAGCGCCGCGGAAATACGGGCCGACCTCAAGCGGCTGAAACGCGAATCGGACTCAGCCGGTAACGCCGGGGCGAGTTCAAAAGAAGGGCAACACAAGCGGGGAGTGGGCATGAAGATTGCTCTGGCCGCTGTTTCAGCCGTCCTTCTGTTGGGAGGATTCGTGGTTTGGACGAATTACTCCCCGCAGAAGCCCGAGACGAGCGCTCCGGCCTCGCAACCTGCCGTGCGGAGCGTAGCGGTGCTGCCATTTCGCGAACTCTCTTCTTCTCCTATTGAAGAGTCCTGGGGCATCGGCATGACGGATGCGATCATTACGCAATTGGCTTCACTGCAAAATCTTGCGGTGCGACCGACGAGTTCGGTCTTGAAATATGCCAAAGAGCCTGCCGATCCCGCCAAGGCTGCGGAGGAACTCGGAGTAGATTCGGTCTTGGACGGCACTTACCAACGGGTGTCGGGGGTTATGAGGGTCTCGGTACAATTGGTTGATCGCCAGAACCGCGCCATGCGCTGGGCGGAGCATTACGACCTGCGAGCGGATGACATGCTGAGGTTCCAAGATGAAGTCGCGCAGAAAGTCGTGGAGGGAATGCGCGTGCAGGTTTCCGGCAAGGAGCAGAAATCCCTTGGGGAACGGTCCACCGCTTCTCCGGAAGCCTACAACCTGTACCTGCAGGCTCGATTTTACAAGAACGAATACTTCATGCAGACCAATCACGAGAGTCTGCAGCATGGCGTGCACGCTCTGCAGCAAGCCATCGCCTTGGACCCTTCGTTTGCCGACGCCTATGCGTTGCTGGCTCTTTTCCACCTCTTAGAAGCTGCGAACATCGCAGAGAATGGCGCCGAGAATCTAGTCCTGGCCGAGAAGGCCGCGCGTCGGTCACTCGAACTAAAACCGGATTTGTTGGAAGGACTCACCTCTCTGGGAGCGATTCTGAGCGAGTCCGGCCGGAATGCGGTGTCGATCCGCACGCTGAGGCGGGCGGCAACGCTGGCCCCCAATTCCGATGCTGTCTGGGACGATCTCGGCTACGTTTACCACTATGCCGGGCTGGACGAAGCGGCCGAGAAAGCTTACCGTCGCAGCGCGGAGCTGAATCCGACTACTACGCGGATTCACTGGATGCATGGCCGCATGCTCCTTTATGTGGGACGCGCGCCCGAAGCTGAACAAGAGATGAGACAAGCCCTGGCGGAAAATCCGAACCAGTTCAAGGCAATGGCATTTCTGGGCGAGTTCCTCTACTACCAAGGGAAATTGGATGAGGCCGAGCCCGTGCTGAAGCGCGCTGAGGAACTAAGCCGCGGCAGTGGCGATAACAGTGCGCCGTTCATGGCAGCGTTCCTCTACGCTTCCAAAGGCGAGCGAGACAAGGTAGACCGAAAGATTTTGAAAGCGCGGCCGCAGGAAGTCACTGATGGGGATGCTGCCTACTGGACGGGAGGCATTCACGCGTTACTCGGAGATCGGGAAGAAGCACTCGCATGGCTGCGCCGGGCGGAGGAAGTGGGAAATCACAATTATCCCTGGTTTCAGCGGGACAAGAACTACGATACACTTCGTGCTCTCCCCGAATACCAGCGCATCATGGAAGAAGTTCGGCGGCACTGGGAAGAGTACAAGCAGACTTTTGGTGAGGCTTGACCCCCTGCGGTCGTCGAGAAAACCCTTTCCTGAAAGATGTCCAGCGTTCCCTTCGAGATGAACCGGCCCGTGCAACTACTCTTGAATACCTGGATATTAAGCCTCAGATGAGGTGGGATCGATCATAAGCCTGACTTCCGAGGCACGATTCGCTCGGAAGCCTCCCTGCCGCGCATGTTCGCATTTCCAATACCCGGAATGTCGCGCTCGATGACGTACTTGGGCATGCCCTTATCCTCTCCTTCTTTTTCTTCTTCCTTGCTTGAAGAGTTGTGAACAGATGGGGGAGACGCCTGCCTTACCTTGTTCGCGGGGAAGCCTTCCCTGTCTTGCTTCCATTTACTCCTGCGGCGCACTCACAATGCATCGGTAATGTTGTTCGGCGATTGAGACAAGGAAAAGCACAGCTAGGCAAGCGTCTCCCGGCAATTTATTCGGCTGCGCAGGATACGTGGTCGTTCCAGTCCACAAAGGGCCCCTGAGGATTGTCGCGCCACGCCCAGACGTGCAGTTCATAGAAAGGAGGTAGGCCGTAACGGTTCGGGCCGTCAACGTACACCATCAGGTGACCCTCCACCTGCGGAGCGGAGTTGGGGGGAAGGGCGCCCGCGAGAATAATGAACTCGACGCCAACTAACTTGTTTTGACCGTTCGAAGACGGCTCATAGATCAGCGCTTGCGGGTGCGTGGGGTCAATGGGTCCGTTCAGCAGACTGCCATTGACGTAGTGGATGCCCATGGCTCCATGGTCGGGGCCGCTTACGCAGCCGAGGGCGGGACTGTATCCAGCGCTGGTGGCTGCCTTGACGTCATCCACGTACTGCGCCGTCGAACTGCGAACGATCTCGACGAGCTTATCCTGTTCCCCCTGTCCCTGCGGTTGTGTCTTTTGCTGAGCTAGGGCAAAAGAGCCAAGGGCCAGAGGAGCGGCCAAAAGCATCATCAAATGCGATAGTTTCTTCATGTTCGGATTCTCCTTAGGGTCTTGCGGGAAATAGCTCACTAGCGGTCCGCCGGGGTATGGTCCGAAGCGTGAGCTCTCGCAAGAACCTGCGCACTGTCGCTGGTTCCTGCCAACAAGGCAATCCTCGCGGCCTCCATCCCTTCCCAAAGTTCCCTCCATTGCTAAACGATTGCGAACGCAGAGGATCGCGTCGGAACCAAGGCTAACTGTGGCCATGCGAAGTCTGCTAGACTTGCGTGATCTTCGCGAGTACTGCTATGCCTACCTCCGAGCTTGCTGTGCGCCGATTGCGTTTCGACAATTTCGAGTTGGACCTTCGCACTGAGGAGCTGCGCAAACACGGTGTACGCCTCCGGCTACAGGGTCAGCCGCTGCAAGTTTTGGCCGCGTTGCTCAAGCGCGCCGGCGATGTGGTCACTCGTGAGGAGCTTCGAGCGCAGATTTGGACCACCGACACTTTTGTCGATTTCGACCATAGCCTGCACAATGCGATTGCGCGTCTTCGCGAGGTGCTTGGCGACTCCGCCGAGAGGCCCCGCTTCATTGAAACGCTGCCGCGCCGCGGATACCGGTTTATCGCGCCGGTGGATGCCGGAGACCTTCCGGCCCCCTCGCGTGCTGCCGGCTCCGCGACACCTACCGCCCTGTCTGGCCACGCGCGGCTTACCAAATCTCATGCCTTGCTGCTCACCACGGCCTTCGCCATCCTCGCTGTAAGCATTGTGTTATGGCTGGCGCGCACCGGTGGTGCTCCTGCCAACGCTGCTCCTCGTTTGAATTCCATTGCCGTTCTGCCCCTCGAGAATCTGTCCGGCGACCCTTCCCAGGAATTTTTTGCGGATGGCATGACTGACCAATTGATTACCGACCTAGCGAAGGTCGGCTCGCTGCGCGTCATCTCGAGAACTTCTGTCATGCAATACAAGGGCACGAGAAAGAGCCTGCCCGAAATTGCGCGCGAATTGAACGTCGACACCATCGTTGAAGGTTCGGTGATCCGTTCTGGTCAACGAGTGCGTGTTACCGCCCAACTTGTTCAAGCACCTACGGACCTGCACCTATGGGCAGAGACATACGACCGCGATCTCGGCGATATCCTGAAGCTACAAGGCGAAGTGGCGGAAGCCATAGCAGGGCAAGTTCGCGCGCAACTCACGCCAACGCAACAGGCTCTGATTCGCCGGGCCGCGGCGGTAGACCCAGCGGCATACGATGCCTATCTCAAAGGGCGTCTTTACTTTGTCAACGAGTTTACCAAACCGGATTCCCTCAAAAAGGCCCAGCATCTCTTTGAGGAGGCGATCCAAAAAGATCCAAACTTCGCTCTGGCGTACGCCGGACTGGCGGATACGTACGTCTATTTGGCGTTTACTGGAGTCTTGCAAAAGGATCCGGCCTATCGCTCTGCCAAGGAAGCACTGGCTAAAGCAACGCAACTGGACGACACCATCGGCGAAGCCCACGACACACTGGGCGTACTGAGTTGGCAGTTTGATTGGGACCGGGACGCCGCCGAGCGAGAGTTCAACCGTGCCATTGCTCTGGCGCCGAGCTACAGCTGCGCGCACGAGGATCGCGCCATCTTTCTCGCTTCGGTCGGCCGGCGCTCGGAAGCTCTTGCCGAGATCGCAAAAATCGACCAGCTGGATTACGGTTTCAGCTCGGCTAGCGCCGAATCACAAACGTACTATGCGCTGCGGGATTACCCCGCCTTGATTGAAGCCAGCAAGCGAGGCCTGCTTCTGGACCCTAAGGACTCGGGTCAACACTACTTTCTCGGAGTCGGTTACGAAGGTACGGGCGAACTTCAGAAAGCGATATCCGAGTATCAGCAGGCGCTGCAGTTGTCCGATGGTTCTCTAACCCCCGCCGTTGCGTTGGCACATGCCTATTCCGCCGCAGGCAAGAAAGCCGAAGCGGACAAGATCCTTCGCGATTTGGAGCGCAAAGCAAAACACGCACCTGCTTCGCCGTACACGATGGCCACCATCTATGCCGGCCTCGGCGAAAACGACAAAGCTTTCGCTCTACTGGAGAAGGCTTACTCGGAGAAGTCGTTAGACTTTGTCTTGCCCCTTCAATCGGACTTGCTGTTGGATCACCTGCGTCTTGATCCGCGCTTCCAAATCATGCTTCACCGTATCGGTTTGACCACCTAGATCTCCTTGGAAGAAACGAATCAACTCGAAGCGGAGTGTAGTATCCACTTTTCCGGTGACTCCGCATTCTCCAGTCCAGCTTGTAAGTTCTGATCGTCCGATTTCGCGCAGAGTACCCTTTCCTCGTACAATAACTCTGCATGTATCTCACCATCTCCACTACGCATTTGCCGGCTACGGATCTCGGCTTCTTGCTCCACAAGCGCCCGGGGAAGCTGCATACGCTTGCTCTTTCGTTTGGCACAGCACAT
>DATMKS010000004.1:0-71966 GCA_035571045.1 Verrucomicrobiia bacterium | reverse complement strand
GCCAGGTAGTGCTCTTGCTCGGCGGTGAGCTTGTCGAGCTTGTGGCCCATGCTGTCAAGCTTAAGGCGAGCGATTTCCTTGTCGAGATTTTGGGGCACGACGTAGACCTGCGGCTTCAACTGCTTATAATTTTGCAGCAGGTATTCGGCGGAAAGAGCTTGATTGGCAAAGCTCATATCCATAACGGCGGCCGGATGTCCTTCGGCGGTAGCCAGATTGACAAGGCGACCTTCGCCGAGCAGATAAACCTTGCGGCCATCTTTCAGCAGGTATTCGTCGACGAGCGGGCGCACTTCGCGCTTGCCGGTGGAAAGCTTTTCGAGAGCGGGAATGTCGATCTCCACGTTGAAGTGGCCGGAATTGCAGACAACCGCGCCGCTCTTCATCGCTTCAAAATGTTCCGCGCGAATGACGCTCTTGTTACCGGTAACGGTGATGAAAACGTCGCCGTGTTTCGCAGCTTCGGCCATGGGCATAACGCGGAAGCCGTCCATGACGGCTTCGATGCCTTTTGTCGGATCGATTTCGGTGATGATGACGTCGGCGCCATGACCTTTGGCGCGCATTGCAACGCCGCGGCCGCACCAGCCATAGCCCGCGACGACCACTTTGAGGCCAGCGAGAAGCAAGTTGGTGGCACGAATCACACCGTCCAGGGTGGATTGTCCTGTGCCGTAGCGATTGTCGAAGAAATGTTTCGTCTCCGCGTCGTTGACCGCAATGATCGGGTACTTGAGCGTGCCGTCCTTGGCCATCGCGCGAAGGCGGATGACTCCGGTGGTGGTTTCTTCGGTGCCGGCGATGACATTGGCAACCAAGTCGGTGCGCTTCGTAAGAAGCATGGTAACCAGGTCCGCGCCATCGTCCATGGTGAATTGCGGTTTGTGCTCCAGCGCGGCCCGCAAGTGCGAGTAGTAGGTCTCGTTGTCCTCGCCTTTGATCGCGTAGGTCGGAATGTTGTAGTCGCGATTCAGCGATGCCGCGACTTCGTCTTGCGTGGAGAGCGGATTCGACGCGCAAAGAACCGCGTCTGCTCCTCCATCGCGCAACGCGATCATCAGGTTGGCTGTTTCGCTGGTCACGTGCAGGCACGCGGAAACACGCAATCCCTTGAGCGGCTGCTCCTTCACAAAGCGCTTGCGGATAATTTCGAGAACGGGCATCTGCTGGTGCGCCCACTCGATCTTGCGCTTGCCGGCGTCGGCCAGCCCGATATCCTTCACGTCACCCTTTTTTAGTTCAGCTGTAGCCACACTTTTTCTCCTTAATCCGAATCTTGCGCAGCGAAGGAACTTCGCGCGGGAAAAACCGAGATGCCGGCGTAAACCGACGGTACGAGCAAAGTCTAACGGTGTGCCGCGGCTTCCACCGGGGCTGTTGCTCCGAGGCCGGCCGACTTGCGCAGGGCATCCGCGCGATCCGTGCGTTCCCAGGTGAAGCCAGGGCCACTGCGTCCGAAATGGCCATAGGCAGCGGTGTCCTTGTAGATGGGACGGCGAAGATCCAGCGTTTCGATGATGCCTTTCGGCGTGAGCGAGAAGTATTCGCGGATGAGCGCGGTGATTTTTTCTTCAGAGATGGCCGCCGTGCCAAAAGTTTCGGCCATGACGGAAACGGGCTCGGCAACTCCGATGGCGTACGCAAGCTGAACCTCAGCTTTGCGGGCGAGTCCAGCGGCGACGATGTTCTTCGCGATGTAGCGCGCCATGTAGCACGCGGAGCGGTCGACTTTCGACGGATCCTTGCCGGAGAAAGCGCCGCCACCGTGACGGCTGTAGCCGCCATAGCTATCCACGATAATTTTGCGGCCGGTCAAACCGGCGTCGCCCATGGGACCGCCGATGACAAAGCGTCCCGTAGGATTGATGTGGTACTTGGTCTTACTGTCGAGCATCGCCGGGGGAATGATGGGACGGATGACGTGCTCGGTGATGGCGTCGCGAAGATCGGCGTTGGAGACCTTTTCGCTGTGCTGCGAGGAGATGACCACACAGTCGACACGCGCGGGGCGGCCGTCGCGATACTCGATAGTGACTTGGGATTTTCCGTCAGGACGAAGGAAATCAACTTTGCCGGACTTGCGAACTTCGGCGAGGCGCTGCGTAAGGCGGTGAGCGAGTTGAATGGGCATGGGCATCAGCTCGGCAGTTTCGTCGCATGCGAAGCCGAACATCAGGCCCTGGTCCCCCGCACCCCCGGTATCGACGCCCATGGCGATATCCGGCGATTGGCGCCTGACGGTGCACATGACAGCGCAAGTCTCGGCATCGAAGCCGTATTTTGCGCGGTCATAGCCGACGCCCCGGATCGTGTCGCGAACCAGCGTGTCGTAATCGACTAGAGCGCTCGTGGTGATTTCGCCGGCGACTACAGCAAGGCCAGTGGTGACGAGCGTTTCGCAAGCCACGCGGCCTTTCGGGTCCTGCCGTATCACTTCATCTAGAACTGCGTCGGAAATTTGGTCGGCAATCTTGTCGGGATGGCCCTCGGTGACAGACTCCGAGGTAAACAGAAAATTGCGTAAGGCTTCGCTCAAAAGACATTCTCCTTCGTGAACCGCAGCGGTCCAGCCGCCGGGACAGGCTATTCAACAGTGTATTCGATTAACCCTACAAAGCTAACATCGCCGAGTCTAAGAATCAACGTATTGAGGCTAAAAGAGTTATACGGGCAGCGAACGGTCGAAAATCGAGGGTGAACGGTGGCTGGGTGCATTGGACGGAGATGCGCCCGAGGCTTTAGGCGGCGTCTTCGTCGTCATCCAGCTGAATATCCAGCTTCCCCTTGGTCTTTTTGGCCATTAAATAGGAGCGGATGAAGGGGTCGATGTCGCCGTCCATCACGCGGTCGACGTCTCCGGCGCTGAACTTGGTGCGGTGGTCTTTGATCATGCGGTAGGGCTGCATGACGTAGGAGCGAATCTGGCTGCCGAAGGAGATGTCCAGCTTGGACTCGTCGAGCTTGTCGGTGTGGGCTTGGCGTTTTTGCACTTCAAGATCGTAGAGGCGGGAACGCAGCATCTTCATGGCGATTTCGCGGTTCTTGTGCTGGCTGCGTTCTGCCTGGCAGCCCACCACGATGTTGGTCGGAAGGTGCGTGATGCGAATGGCGGTCTCGACTTTGTTGACGTTCTGGCCGCCCTTGCCGCCGGACCGGAAGGTATCGACGCGCAGGTCTTCGGGGCGAATGTTGATTTCGATCTTGTCGTCAATTTCGGGAATCACGAAGACAGAAGCGAAGGACGTGTGGCGGCGAGCAGCCTGATCGAAAGGCGAGATGCGCACGAGGCGGTGAACGCCAGTTTCTCCCGCGAGCAATCCGTATGCATTCTCCCCGGCGAATTGGATCGTTGCAGACTTGATGCCCGCTTCTTCGCCGGGAGTCTCATCCAGAACACTAGCGTTGATGCCTTTGCGTTCCGCCCATCGGAGATACATGCGCAGAAGCATGGAGGCCCAATCCTGCGACTCGGTGCCGCCAGCGCCGGGTTTGATGGTCATGATGGCATTGAGGTGATCGGTTTCGCCGGAAAGAAGAGTCCTGGTTTCGAGCTCGCCGACATAGCTTTCTGCCGCTGTTAGCTCGCGATCGAGGTCCTTCAGCAGATCGTTGCGCTGCTCGGCGTTGGTTTCTTCTTTTGCGAGGCTGACGTACGTTTCGATGTCGCCGGAGATGGCGTTCAGTTTGTCTTCGGCGGCAATCTGTTCTTCGGCGCGCTTGCGATCGCGGAGGACGGCTTGCGCTTCTTCCTGTTTGTTCCAGAAATCTGGCTGAGCGACGCGGGCTTCGAGGGATTTCAGACGTTCGCGGAATTGCGGCGCGTCAAAGATAACTCCGGACGAGCGCGATGCGCGGTTTGAGGCCTTCGTAGCGGTGTTGGAGGTCTTCGAGAATCATGTCGTGTCCAGGCGCGTCCCACGGATAGGAGAAGGCGCTAGACTGCCTTTCTGAAAGTTAGCCCTAACAGGATAGCGGAAACCAGCACGCAGAGCCAAGCGAACCAATCGCCGAAACGCGTGTAGATGGTCTTGTCCGTGCGGAAGTCGTAGGGCAAATCGGCGGCGGCGCGCACGTCTTTCGGCAGCGGGCGGAAAATCCGGCCATAAGGATCGATCGAAGCAGTGATTCCGCTGTTCGTAGTGCGCACAATCCAGCGGCGATTTTCGACCGCGCGCACGCGCGCCATGCGCAGGTGCTGCTCGGCGGCAGCGGAATGGCCAAACCAGCCATCATTCGAAATGTTGACGAAGAGCTGCGCGCCGTTGGCGGCGAAGCGGCGAATCTCACCGGGATAAATCGCCTCGTAGCATATGAAGACCCCGAAAGAGTTTTCGCTCGAAAACTGGCCGACAGAGTATTTGGTGCCTTTGCGAAAGCCGCCGACTTCGCTCGAAACATTGGTCACTACGCGATGTATCAGCGGAAAAGGTTCGTACTCTCCGAACGGGACGAGATGTACTTTGTCATACGAAAAAACGCGGTGGCCTTGAGCGTCAAACATGAGCGCGCTGTTGTAAGGCGCCATGATCGTGTGGCTCGTTCCGCCCTTGGATACCGTCTCCGGCTTCCACTCCACCACGCCAACGATGAAGGGATGCTGGAAGTGAATCGCCAGGTTGGAAGCCAAATAGGCAAATTGCGAATCTTGAAACGAAAAGGGCGCTGGAGCTTCGGGCCAAACCAGGAGATCGGGATGGTGAGCCGAAGGCGCTAGACTTAAGCGCTGAATCTCTGCCAGATCCGAAGTGTGCTGCGTGAACCAATCGTTCGGATATTCGTCCGCCTCAGGAAAATTGAGCTGCACGGCGCGGGCGGTGTGATTCGCCGCGGGCGTTGGCACGAGGCGTGGTCCTAGGATCATGACCACAAGCACCAGTGCCGCGGCACCGAGTAGAATCGCGAGGCGGCGTCTCGGCGAATACCGCGTGTCCGCATCGCTCCACGCGAGGAGCGCATTGAACGCGGCGACGAGGAACGACAAACCATAAATTCCGGTAATCGTGGTGAGCTGCACCAAAGCGCCATTTGCCGCGGCTGGATAGCCAAGCAGGTTCCAGGGAAAACTGATTTCCGGAAGCCAGGTGCGAAACATTTCGAGCGAAACCCAGAGGAAGGGCGCACCGAAGCAGGCGAGCGCGATGCTTCGGCGCGAAAGCCGGTTGATCGTCCAGGTGGCCGCCCCGTTTGCTGCGGCCCACACCGAAGCAATAAGCAACAGAACGCCCCATCCGCCGGCCCGAGAGAGGCCGCCGTGCACGGAGAGTACTTCCGCGATCCATGGAACGGACGTCAGCACAAAGCAGATCCCGTGCAGGAATCCGCAAGCGTAGGCCACACGCGCGCGCGCGCCGAACAGCGCGATCAGCAAAACTCCCACACACACCCAGGAATAGATGCTGAGGTAAAAGCCGGTGTAGGAAAAGGAAAGCGCCGCGCCAGAAACCGCGGCGATGAGAAGCCTCAGCCATGCTGGAGTTTCACTACCGGGATGCGGGCGAAAATAGCCGAGCCACGGACGCCCAGGCATCAGTGCTTCACGATGGCCTTGAACCCGGCCACCTCGAGGCCTTTCCTGGCGTTATCAATCGCTTTTTGATCGGCGTAGGGGCCGACCAGCACGTGGTAATACTTATCGCCTTGCGGCGGCTGCACAAACGTTGGAAAATTTTTCTTGCGGAGCGTATTCGCAAGCGCCATCGCATCCGATTCCTTCGTGAGCGCGGCCACTTGCAGGTTTGTCCCGCCGCCAGCGCCGAGTGGCGCTACGCCGATGGATTTCGCAATCGGGCTGGGTTGCTGCTTTGTGGGATTACTGCTCTTTCCCACTGCGGGCGTTGTGGACGGGTTTACCGAAGGAGCGGCGACCGGCTTCAGACGATCATCGGTCTTGTTTGAATCGCCAGCGTGGTAAAACTCCCAATCCGAATTCGCGGGCGCCGCCGTGCCTGGCTGGGACTCGGGCGCGGACTTTTTGTTGGAAGGCTTCGGGGCAACTTCGGGTTTCGGCAGAGCATTGGAGTCCGGCAAACCACGCAGATCTGTTGCTGCGCGCACTTGGCCGTCACGTCCCATGACGTAACCCAAGGTAAAGAACAAGCCCGAAAACAGCAGCATCAGCATGAACAGGCCAATGACGTGCCGTCCTTCGAGCACTCGCTCTCCGGCGTTCCCTCGTTTTCCCCCAGAAGCCATTCTTACTTTTTCGATCCCCCTAACGCTTGTACCCAGCTATTAATGATATCGATGGGCAGAGGGAAAACAATCGTTGTGTTCTTCTCGACACCTATCTCCGTCAAAGTTTGCAGGTAGCGCAGCTGAATCGCGGAAGATTGTGTCTCCAAAACTTTCGCGGCATCGGCAAGTTTTTGCGACGCTTCGAATTCGCCCTGGGCGTGGATGACCTTGGCACGCCTTTCGCGTTCCGCTTCGGCTTGCTTCGCGATGGCGCGCTGCATTTGTTCCGGAATGTCGACTTGCTTCACTTCCACCTTGGACACCTTGATCCCCCAAGGTTCTGTGTCCTGATCGAGGATCACCTGCAGCTTGGCATTCACCCTGTCGCGCTGCGATAGAATCTCATCGAGTTCGAATTGGCCGACAATGCTGCGAAGCGTGGTCTGCGCCAGCTGCGACGTCGCGTATTGATAGTTCTGCACCTGAGACATCGCAAGGTTCGCGTCCACCACGCGGAAGTAGCAAACCGCGTTCACCTTCACGGAAACGTTATCGCGCGTGATGATGTCTTGCGGCGGAACGTCCAGTGTTTCAAGGCGCAGGTTGATGCGATAGAGTGTTTCAATCGGCCAAAAAACCAGGTTGATCCCGGCGCCCTTAGCTTCCGGCAGCAATCGTCCCAGCCGCAGGACCACACCGCGTTCCCATTCCTTGATGATGTAGAGCGAATTCCAAAACCAAATCAGAAAAATCCCGACGATTATCGCGGCCCCAAGAAGACCAAACTCTGGCATGTTTATCCTCCTAAACGTGAACGCATTCTACTTGTTTTCCGTCACCGCCGCTTCTTCCGGCTCGACGTGCAGCTTTAAGCCCTCGACGCTTCGAACACGTACAGGCTTTCCTTCCAGCACCGCTCGCGGAGAGACGGCTTGCCAAAGTTCGCCGTGAACGCGAATCATCCCTTCCGCGCCGGCGCCTAGCCCAGAGATCGCGATGCCCTCTTCGCCAATCAACTCTTCCCTTCCCGTCGTCGACCTCCACGAGCGCGAGCGCAACACCAGCCGCATCAGAAAAACCGTAATGAGCGCAAATGGCAGCGTGGCCGCCAGTGCTACTCCCAGGCTCACTCCACCCGAGGTAAGCGGCGAACGAATCAGGAACATCGCGCCAAGCATCATCGAAATGATGCCGCCAATGGCGAGAACGCCGTGGCTAGTGAACTTCGCCTCCAGAATAAATAGCGCCAGTGCAAGCAGAATCAGCAGTACTCCAGCGAAATTCACGGGCAAAATGTGCATCGCATAAAGCGCCAGTACCGCGCAGATTCCCCCAATCACGCCGGGCGCGACCATTCCGGGATGCGTGAATTCAGTGTATAGCCCGAGCACGCCGACCATCAGCAGCACGAAGAAAACATCTGGCTCGACAATGCGCGCGAGGAAACTCTGCCGTGCGGAAAGTTGAAATGAGCTGATGGCCGCATTCTTCAGAGCTAGAACTGTCTTCGTGCCGTCGAAACGCGTGATCGTGCGCCCGTCGAGTTGATGCAAGAGATCTTCGGGAGAAGAGGCGATCAAATCGATCAGCTTCCCGTCCAACGCTTCTTTTTCCGTGAATGCCTTCGCATCCGTCACCGCGGTTTCCGCCAGCGTTGGGTTGCGGCCGCGCTTCTCAGTGTAGCTCCGTAGAAAAGCCATGGCGTCATTCAAGATTTTCCTGCGCATGGTCTCATCGATCTGCAATTGGAATCCGCCGATCGCAACCACCGGAGACGCCGCGCCTGCGTGCGTGGCCGGAGCCATGGCCGCGATGTCCGCTGACAATAGTATGAAGAAACCTGCCGAAGCGCCTCGTGCGCCCGTCGGCGAGACGTAAACAGCCACAGGGACGGGGGAAGTTAAAATATGCTGGATGATGTCCTTCATGGACTCGCCCAGTCCGCCGGGCGTATCCATGGTGATCAGAACGAGGGCCGCGTGGCGGCTCGCGGCGTCGGCAATTCCTTCATCGATGTAGGTGGCCAGCACGGGCTCGACTTCTCGGTCGAGATTGAGCTGCAGCACGAGCGGCTCCGTGGAATGCTCATCGGCCGTGGCCGATGGCAGCACTAGAAACGCCGCCGCGATACAAGCGCCGCAAAGGATCGTCAGCGCTGAAGCGCCGAAAATTCCAGACCCAAAAACTCTTTGAACTGAACGATAAGCGCTCATTTTGCGCCCCCCGCGGGCTTGGCCTTTTGCAAATGATCCAGCAACTCTTTCGCATCGGAATACTTGGGCGCAAGCTTCAACGCTCGCTCCAATTCGGTGCGCGCCAAATCCAATTTTTTCTGTTCGAGATAGATGCGCGCAAGCGTCGTGCGCACCGCCGCGGAATCGCGGATCTCGAGCGAAGCCTGCAGTTCTTTCGCCGAGTCATCGAGCTTGGCGCGGCGCCGGTAGACTTCCGCAAGCCCATTGTGTGCGGAAGCGCTGCCGGGATCGCCTGCCAGAGCCGCGCGAAACTCAGTTTCAGCGGCATCGACGCGGCCTGCGGAAAGTTCCTGCCGCCCGCGCCGGATGTGCGCCGCGGGAGTGTCGGCCTCCGCCGCAGTATTCGCTGTGTCTCCAGCCGACACAATCTCCAGGCGCAGCGCGGTCGTATCCATCTCGGTGCGCAAGCGCTCCAGATGGAGCAACGTATCCTTCTTCGCATCCAATCGCACATCGGGAAGCGCATCGGGGCCAAATGTCTCGGACGCAGTAGTGCGCTCTTGATCGGCTTCCGCTTTCTTGCCCGCCTTCTCGAGCGCAAGAATCATCAGCGCGCGGTTTTCCGCCTTATCCGGCTCGCGCTCGGATGCTTCGCGAAAATAGTCAGCAGCGCCGGCAAAATCATTGGTGCCAAGCGCCAGCAATCCCAGGTTGAACGGGTAGTCGTCCTCGTCGGGATCAAGCTCCGCCGCACGGCGCAGATCGGCCAGTGCCTCAGGCGCTTTGTTCTGCCGCGCGCGGGCCAGAGCGAGATTGTTCAGTATCTCCGGCAAGTCCGCGCCGGAAACCAAATTATTTCGCAAAGCTTGCTGCAGTGACAGGAAAACTTCCTCGGCTTTATCCGGCTGGTTCATCAGCAACCGGCAAACACCCGTGGCGAAAACTGCTTCGACATAGCGGTCATGCGTTTTCGGAACTTTTGCAAACCAGATCAGCGCCGAGTCACAATCTCGCCGCGCGTAATAGGCGTCGCCAATCGCAAAATCCGGATCGGGCCACTCCGGTTCGAGACGCGCGGCTTCCCGAAGTTCGCGCAGCCGCGGATCATCCTCGCTCGCCAGCAAGCCGCGCACATAATGTTCAAACGCGTCGAGCCGCAGAGGCCGCTGCGCTTTCGAGAATTCTTCGAAACTGCGCGCGTATGCGTGGTCGTTGGCCGAAAGCAGTCGCCAAAGCAGCCGCCCGTGCAAGTCCATGAGCGTATCGAGCGGGCCCGTCTCCCGGATCGCAGGAAGCAACCGCGTCGGACTCACGCGCAGAATTTGAGCTTCGACCATGAGCGACTGTCCGTCGGAGGTAAACCTGCCGAAAATCACGTAATCCGCATCCATGTTCTGCGCGATACGCAGCATCGAGGCCCGGCTAAGCTTTGCCGTAGGCGGAAGTCCGGAGCGATCCAGTTCGCCCGTACGCCCGGCATGCGAATATACTTGCTGCCCCGCGGCGGAAAGCCGCTGAATGGTGAGCTCTTCAAGCCCTTCCCCCAGCCAGTCAAGGTGAGGAGAAGCTCCTGCACTTTCAAAGGGAAAGACAAGATAGATCCCTTGTTGGGAAGACTCAGGCGCATTTCCCCTCACGCTTGTGGAAGCGGCGGGGCTTGCGGAAGGTTGTTGTGCAGTAACGGAAGCGGGGGCCAAGCAACAAAAGGCAATTGTGCAAAAAAGGACAATCGAATGCGCGCTGAAAACGGACTGCTTCATGCTCATTTCATTGTAGCAGAGGCCCGCAGCCGCATTGCGAGCATTGCGTGGGAACCGTTGCCAACCATCACCCATCGGGAGTGCAATCCAATATGGGAAGAGCCAGCCGCTCGACGGGCAAGTTGACGAATGACAGACAATTGCTGCTTCTCTATGTGAAGCCGGACGGGAGAGCCCCTCGGTCGAGAAGCAGGGCCGCTAATCTTAACTACAGCTGCGTGGCGTCCACTGGTTTCGGCACCAGCAGTTCTTGCACCGCAGGATCCTTGAGAGCCGTTCCAAATGCAGGATCTTTCTTTATATCCGCAAACTGTTTGTAGCCTTCATCCTTCGCCTTGCGAAGGTAATGGATGCAGTGGTCGAGGTCCCCGGCCTGCGCGTAGGACTTCGCCAGCATGTAATAAAATCGTCCGCGATCTTCGACGGAGCGGTCCTGCAGAATCGATCCGCTGCGAGATCCATTGTGCTCGAAAAGAAGTGGATCGAGCGCCAACGCGCGCCGGAAAGCGGAAATTGCTTCCTCGTATTTTTTGTCTCCAAAATACGCATAGCCCAGGTTGCTGTAGAGCACGGCCATATCGGTCCGCATGGTAATCGCTTTTTGGTACGCCTTTATGGCTTTCTCGTACTTCTTGCGTTGATACCAAATCGTGCCGACGTTGTTTTCCGCGTCCGCGTACCTCGGGTCGACTTTGACGGCTCGCTCATAATATTTCAGCGCCAGTCCAAGCGCCTCCTGCTGGTGCAGAGCGATGCCGAGCTTGTTCAGATACACCGGATTCCGCGGATCTTGATCCGACAATTTCTTGAACATCCCCGCGGCCTCGCGATACTGCTTGCGGACCATATAAAGGTCCCCCATCTGCTCATCCGTAAGCTCCGGGTGCACCACGATTACAGGGTCCTGCGGCGAAGGTATTTGCGCCACACCGGGCGCCATAACCATCGACCGCGTACCTTCGAGCGTTTGTCCTACAGCGGGAATCGAAAGAGTCAAGAGGAGAATACTGGCTGGAAACGCCACTCTTACCTGAGTCATGGCGAATCTCCCTTCTCCGGCGGAGGCGTATCTGGTTGTGGCTTAGCCTTGTCGGGGTCCTTCTTCTTACCCCCAAAGATACCAAAAATCTTCTGTAAAGGGTTCTTTTTCTTTTCGGCGGGTGGGGCGGTAGGGTCACTAGAGGCGCCCTGGCCGGTGGCATTGGGTGGCCGGTTGGGGTCATACGGGGCTATCGGGTTGCCCTGCGCATCTACTTGCGGCGCTTTGGGTTCGCCACCACCGAAGACGTGGGATAGCCAGGAGCCCGACGAGGAAGCTGCGGCGCTTCCGCCGTGCAGTTCGCAAAACGCCGTCGGAGCCGACCCTGCGACATAAACCTCCTCGCGCGTCGTCGGACAGTTTGGTGTGGCAAGTTCGAGCGATTCGGGATCGATCAGGACGGACTGCACTCCATCCGGCATGGCGAAGTCCTTGACGTCGCGGTAAGCCGGTAGCGCCGTAGCGCGCAGCATGAAATCCGCCCAGACGGGCGCATCCGCCGCGCCACCGGTCAGGCCCAAATCGCGATTGTCGTCAAAACCGATCCAGATTACCGTCAGCAGGTTCGAAGTGTATCCCGCAAACCAACCGTCCCGCGAAGTCCCCGTCTTTCCCGCCGCGGGCAGCGTAAAACCTCTCGCGCGAACCGCCGCACCGGTCCCTTTGTTCAAAACGTCTTTGAGCAGACTCGTAACCAGGAACGCCACGCGCGGATCAAGTACTTGGTGCGTCTGCGGGGTAAATTTCTCCAGCACGCTTCCATCAGCGCTCACCACGCTGTGCAGGAATTGCGGTTCCGCCCGAACACCACCGTTGGCGAACGCCGTGTATCCCCCGGCCACATCCACCGCCGTCATTTCGTAGGCACCCAAAGCCACGGCCGGCGTTGCCTGGATGTTATTGCCAAGGCCCATCTGCCGCGCGATCTGCACCACGCGCCCGTAGCCGATCAGTTCAGCCACTTTCACTGTCGCCACGTTAAGCGAATTCGTCAGCGCATCGCGCACCGTGACGTGGCCCATGAATCTCTCGCCATAATTATTCGGCGTGTATTCCTTGCCGTCGAATTCGAATGTCGTGGGTTCGTCATCGATGGTCGTCGCCGGCGTGATCACCGGCTGCACGCCATCCACGGCGTTGTCAAACGCCGCGGCGTACACGAAAGGCTTGAACACCGACCCAGGCTGGCGGTGCGCCAGGGCATGATTCAGTTGGCTCTGCCCGTAGTCGCGTCCCCCGATCACCGCTTTGATTTCGCCCGTGCGCGGATCGATCGCTACCAGCGCAATCTGCACCTGCGGAATCGCCTCGGTGTTTCCCTTCTTCGCCGCTTCCTTGCGCCATTTGTCGTATCTTTTCGCCAGCAGCAAATCGACGTTTTTCACTCCTGCATCCACCGCCGCCGCGGCGGCCCGCTGCAGCGCCGGGTCAAGCGTCGTGTACACGCGGAAATTCTGGCTCAGCAACTCGTTTTCGGAATACTTGTCCAGAAGATGGTCCTTGACCATGTCCACAAAGTAGGGCGCTTCGCTCGCCGACCCCGCCGTACGCACAATCTTCAGCGTCGCATGCTTGGCATCCTCCAACTCTTCCTGCGTGACGTACTTGTTCTCCAGCATCTGCGTCAGTACGCGATCGCGCGCTTGCGCCCCGCGCTCCGGATGCCGGTCGGCCGATGAATAGTAATTAGGCGCGCGAATGATTCCCGCGAGATAAGCACATTCGGCGATCGAAAGCTGCCTCAAGTCCTTTCCGAAATACGCCACGCTGGCTTCGGAGAACCCACGTATCCCAAAACTGCCGCGGTTGCCGAGATAAACCTCGTTGGCGTAAAGCTCGAAAATCTGCTGCTTATTGAATCGCTGCTCGAGCTCGATCGAAACCATCGCCTCGGCGAGTTTCCGCCGCATGGTCCGCTCGTTTGAAAAGAAAAACGTGCGCGCCACTTGCATGGTGATGGTGCTCGCGCCCTGGTAGTGCGAAGAGCTGTGGCGCATATCCGCCCAGGCCGCGCCCACGATGCGAATGAAATCGAATCCGCCGTGATCGAAAAACCGCTTATCCTCAGCGGAGAGAATCGCGTGCACCAGCTCGGGTGGCAAATCCTCATACCGCACCGGACGGCGCTTCTCTCGCGCGCTGTCAAAAAGATTGGTAATCAGCTCCGGCTCGATTTGCGCCGTATCCAGACTTCCTCCGCCGCTCAAAGGACGAATCGAGCGGATCGTTTTTCCGCTGAATTGCACCGCCAGCGCATTCGTGCCGCCAAAGTAGGAAAGCTTCGAAGGCCGGATGTCCACCGTGTTTCCCTGCACGGTGTATTGCCCCAGCGAATTTTCGTCCGCCTCGGGACGATATCCGATGCGCGTCAAATACGTCGTAAGATCTTCCGGGGTCCAAGCCTGCCCGGTGGAAATATATTCGGGCGCGGAGAAAATCTGCGTTGTGTTCTGCAACACCTTGCCCGACAAACGCGCATCGATCATGCGCGAATATTTGACGTAGTAATAAATGAAAATTCCGCCAGTGGTGAGAAACAGGGCGAAGACGATCCCCAAGAGCGTCAAGCCCCATTTAGAAGTGAAAAAGCCTTTTCCAATTCGAATGCGCAAGCGGTTGCTCCCGGGGCTGAACCTCTATTGTCTCGCAACACCATGCACTAAGAAAGACGGAGTTCGCGTCAGAAATGTTGCCTCTATAAGTGCCCGCAGAGCTGTCGCCCGGACAGGCATCGACGGCAGAACGGCTCGAACAGAACTGGACAGCAACACGTATCTAAACCCGAATCCAACCGTTCGAAAGGAAAAGGCAATACCGTTAAAAAAGTGATTTATTCTCACTGGAGGGTGTAAAGTGCAGCTCAGTGCTGTAGAAAAACATATCGACCGGAACCGTGTACTCCAGCGATACCTTCACCAGGGACTGCGTTACCGAGACTTTGATGTCTTCGCGCTTTGCCGGAACATCCAAATCCTGCACAACCTTGAAAATATTGTCGCGAATCTGCTCCTCCGAATAGTGATTCACGATGCCGAAGCGCGCCATTTCCTGCATTTTATCCTGCAATTGGTATTCGGAAACGTACGGCGGGACAAGCTTGAAAGCTATATAGATCGCCAATAAAGCTACGGCGACAAAGACGACGGTCTTCAATTTGCCTTCGCCCCGCTGCGAGCCACCACGTCGCTTCATCGAATTCCGTCCAGGGTTGCCATCAAAATACACGAAAATTTTCTCCGGGCGCTGCCGACACCGACTCTAAAGCTCGGCCTGGCGCAGCAATATTCAGCTACTGTCTACAAACTAACGCTAGCACCCCTGTCCACAGGGTGTCGAGACGTTGCCGCACTGCATGTTTCCGTAATGCTACGGGTGTGAGGCAGGAGAGGCTTCAGACTGTCTTGTTTTGCCCTGCTCTAATCCGTTCCGTGCTAGCCCGTGCCGTTCAAACCTCAATAGGCCCTCGCAAAAATAGCCCTCTCCGGCGCCGCCTGACCGCAATAAACGCAAGCCCCGGCTCCGCCCGCCTTCCGTTCCCCTTCGCCGAGGCTCTGATCGATCGGGATGCAGCGCATCGTGGCCCGAGTTTCTTCCTTAATCTTCGCTTCGCAATCCGCGCTTCCGCACCAATACGAATAAGCAAAGCCGTTTTCAACGGCCTTCTTCAATTCATCGTAGGTCCTCGCGTCATGCGTATTCGCTTTGCGGAAAGCCAAGGCCTTGTCGTGCATCGCCTGCTGAATTTCCACGAGCAATTGCGCAATCGCCTCGGGCATCCCCGCCAGCGGCGAGCTGATCTTTCCTTCTCTACCGGGACGATCTCGTCGCGCCAACACGGCCGCGGACTTCGCCACATCCTTCGGCCCCAGTTCGACGCGCACCGGCACGCCGCGCATCTCCCAATCATTAAATTTCCAACCGGGACTCGGCCCTTCACGCTCGTCTAAAGTGACGCGTACGTTCGCCGCAACCAATTCCGACTTCAACTTCCGCGCCGCCTCCATCACCGAACTCTTTTCCTCGTCGGTCTTGTAAATCGGCACGATCACCACCTGATATGGCGCCAGCTTCGGCGGCAACACCAGCCCCTGATCATCTCCATGAACCATGATAATTGCGCCAATCACGCGCGTCGAAAGCCCCCACGAAGTCGTCCAGCAATGTTGCAGCTGCCCGCCCTGATCCAGATACCTCACTTCAAATGCCTGCGCGAAATTTTGCCCCAGGAAATGCGAAGTCCCGGACTGCAGCGCCTTCCCGTCGCCCATCATTCCTTCGATCGAAAACGTAACATCCGCGCCCGCAAATTTCTCCGCATCCGATTTCTTACCGGAAATCACCGGAATGGCCGCATCGTTCACCGCAAAATCCGTATAAATATCCAGCATCTGCCGCGTTTCGATTTCCGCTTCTTCGCGCGTAGCGTGTGCGGTATGCCCCTCCTGCCAATAAAACTCCAGCGTTCGCAGAAATAGTTTCGTCCGCAATTCCCACCGAACCACGCTGTTCCATTGGTTCATCAACACAGGCAAGTCGCGGTACGACTGAATCCACTTCGACCACATGTGTCCAATGATAGTTTCCGAAGTCGGCCGGATCACCAGAGGCTCCGCCAACTTTTCGCCCCCTCCAATCGTCACCACCGCCAGCTCCGGAGAAAACCCTTCGACGTGATGCTTTTCCTTATCGATGAAGCTCCGTGGGATGAGCAGGGGAAACGCCACGTTTTGGTGCCCGGTAGCCTTGAACCGCCGGTCCAGCGCCTGCTGCATGTTCTCCCATAGCGCCCACCCATACGGCCGAACGATCATGCAGCCGCGCACCGGCGCGTAGTCGGCAAGCTGCGCCTTCAAGACCAGCTGGTTGTACCACTCCGAAAAATCCTGTGCGCGTGTAGGTAACTTTTCTTCAGCCATGCGGCAGTGTAGTCCGTTCTCCTCAGAGCAATAAATTCGCCCGAGTAAACTCAAAAGCGTAACGGACGGGTCGCAACGTGTCAACGAACGGGGACAGGCGGGTGAGTTCGTGACCAAAGGGCGACTTCAAAGGTGGAGAAATTTAAAGGATCCAAAGGAATACTTCGCAATCCTCGAAGATTACTTGCACGATGCCGGGCTGCGGGATGGAACCTCAGCCAGACTTGAAACATGGTAAAACTTTTGAGATGCCCCAATTGACCGAGATGCAGCCGGAAATCGAATCACAAGGCATTCCGAAGGGCCCGAGAGACCTGGCGGACGACACCGCTCCTGGTTGGCGCACCTACGTGAACGCATTTCTCGCCGCCGAGATTTCCGCGCTGACTAGATACTACGACCGCGTAATTCAATGGCTCCCGCGCGAAGACGACAAAGGGGGGCTGCTCGCCGCCGTCGACGCGCCACGCAAAGAAACTGTTGGCAAGGACGAGTCCTTCCCCGACTTGACTCAAGAGCGCGACAAGCGTACTGCAATTCTAATCAACGGCACCTTCAACCACGACTTCGATATTCAAGCGCTGCTAATGCAATTGAAAGCGAAGCTCGCGCGCACTTCGCGCCTGGTGGTGGTTCTCTACAACCCTTACCTGCGCTGGGCCTACTATCTCACTAACCGCATGGGAATCCGCAAGGGCGATCTGCCGAGCACCTTTGTGACGCGCGTCGATCTCGAAAATATCGCCAAGGTAGCGGGTTTCGAGATCGTGCGCCAGCGCCTCGCCCTCTACTGTCCGTGGAAAATGCTGGGACTCGGGACACTCATCAACCGCGTGATGCCACTGGTGCCCTTGGCGCGCTGGCTGAGCTTGACGTCCGTGGTCGTCATGCGGCCGCTCGTGCCGTCATCGCAACAGGGCCTGTCTTGCGTCATCCCCGCTCGCAACGAACGCGGCAACATTGAGAATGCACTGAAGCGATTCCCCGACCTGGGCCGCGAGGCTGAAATTATTTTTGTCGAGGGTCATTCGACGGACGGAACCTGGGAAGAGATTCTGCGTGTCTCCACGGTCTACCGCGACCAGTTTCGCATTCTGGCCGTGCAGCAGCCCGGCAAAGGCAAAGCGGACGCGGTGCGTCTGGGCTTTTCGCACGCGAGAGAAGATTTGCTCGTGATTTTGGACGCCGATCTGACCATGCCGCCGGAAATGCTTTCGCGCTTCGCCTTTGCTTACGACCAGGGCCACGGAGATTTTATCAACGGCTCGCGCCTCGTTTATCCGATGGAAGGCGCGGCTATGCGCTTCTTGAACCGCATGGGCAATATCTTTTTCGCGAAATTGCTCAGCGCGGTTCTGGATGTGCGCCTGGGCGACTCTCTGTGCGGCACGAAGCTGGTCACACGGCACGACTACGAGCGCATGGTGGCATGGCGAAAAGACTTTGGCGAATTCGACCCGTTCGGCGATTTCGAGCTGCTCTTTCCCGCGGCAGAGCTCGGTCTGGAAATCGTGGACGTGCCCGTCCGCTATCTGGCGCGCACGTACGGCGAAACAAACATCCAGCGTTTCCGGCACGGCCTGCAGCTGCTGAAGATGACTTGGGTAGGGCTCGTGCGCATCAAGATGGGATTCAGAAAAAAGCCGGCGCGGGGCGCGCAGAACGAAACTCGGCCCGTTTGACCCGTATCTCACCCGGCAGTGGCCTTAACGCTGCAAATCTTTTGTAGGGGCATAGCACCGCTGTGCCCTCCTTGCCCGAGCCTACTGATCAAGCTGCCTTTTCATCTCGTCCCGGTCGCCGAGCGCTCAGAAACGCAGGCTAGGCAAGTACTTTCTTGGAACAAAGAAGATCGACATAACCGGAGCGCTCCGCCGCCAGATCGATCGCCTGATTATCCGAGGCCAGCTTGGTGGCCGAACGAGTCAAAATGTGCAGCTGAAAATCGGCGCTGCGAAAGAAATCGAGCAACGCCCGCGGCTCGAAGCCCAGTTCACGCATGCTGTCCGGAGCGTACTCAAACGCAATACAAATCGAGGGAAATTTCTCGATGGTCTTGCGCATGCCTTCGCAAACCGCAAGTTCATAGCCCTGTACATCGATTTTGATGAAGGAAACGTCCTGCAGATCTCGTGCCGCCACAAAGTTGTCCACGCTGGTCACGGCAACCTTCGTGATTTTCTCGCTGGCAGGCCGCGATGTCTTGAACTGTTCCGTGACCACGCGATGATCGGCTGAATGCTCTTCGTTGTGCCAAAACTCGAGTGAGCCATCGGCACTGCCAACAGCCGTGTTCAAGCCTTCCACCGTATCGCCAAGATTTTTGCGGCGAATGGTGTCTCGGAGAGCTGCAAAACTGGCGAGGTCAGGCTCGAACGCATAGATTTTCGCCGGCGGCTTGCGTGCCGCTGCAAAAACGCAAGCTGTGTAACCGATATTCGCGCCGATATCCAGAATGTCGCCGCTCGTGAAAAGCTCCGGGCTGCGTTTGGCAAGCGCCCAGAACGGATCTTCGTACCACCGCTTGTACAGAAAATACGAAAAAAGAAAAATTCTATTGAACAACGGCAATTCGAAAAATCCAGCGGATCGCGCCAGGTTGTAGATACGCGTGAAAATGCTTGAGGACGATTTATTGCTCATGCGCTGAGCCGTTCTCGGTGGAAATCATTTCGTACCGTTGGAATCGCCAAAAGCTTGGGTGGTTTTCTCCAACACTAGCAAAACTCGCAATGCCGCCACGCGCCGCCAGGACGGCGACGTCGCGCGCTCGAATTTTGAAAGCGTGGGGTAAAGAAATTCCGGAAGCAAATTCATGGGCTTGAAACCGCCGCTGAGCAGATAAGCAAAGAGGCAAAAAGGCTCAAGGGCTTCGAGCTTCAGTTCTGGCAAAGAACGGAGAGTATTCGAACGATGTTTGGGCCCAAAGAGCAGATACGGAATTGCTTGATTGCCGTCAAAAGCCAATTTTTCAGTCGCTCCACCGGGTGGATTTGCAAGCCAGGGAGTTTCAGAAAGGTCACAACGCTCCTGATGGAGAAAACGAAAAATGAAGTAAGAGAAAGGCGTGATCCACGGCTCTATAAGGATCAACCGGCCGCCGGGAACCAGAATGCGCGAGACCTCGCTCAGGAAAGTCATGGGCGTGGCGAGGTGATGCAGCATATCCAGGCCGAAAACGTTAGCGACGCTGTTCGACCGAAACGGGAGCTGTTGTGCGTCGGCAATGGCGTCGAGCCAGGGACACCAGATAAGGTCCGTCGAGACAATGTCAGGGGCGAATTGTTTGAAAAAACCGGGACCAGCGCCAACCTCAATGGAAATTCCGTTTTGTTTTCGAAAGGCGAGCAGTCGCGCGAAAAATTCGTCGTTGTAGACGCGCCGCAAAATGGGTTTTTGTTCCCAAACGCGGCGGTGCCGTTGAAGCTGCTGCTGAGCTTGCGTATCGATGTCCACTGTGGGTTTTTTGATTGTACTGAGTTCGGCGTCCCCGGGCGCAAGAAGCTCGCGGCATTGTTCGATTGTCGTTATCAAAAGAAGACGGGCGCGAGACCCCGTAACTAATGCTGTTGCGCCATTTTCGCGGCGCAACGGGACCCGCCACAGTTTTGATAGGCTGGTCTCACCGTGAGTTCCCTTTCACAAACAAACGAACGTCAGGTCGCTGGCCCGGATTTCCCGGACCTAGCGCAGCCGAAAGACTGGCGGCTTGTCATTTTTCTCGCGGTACTATTGGCGCTGGGAACCGCGGCGATCTACGCGCCGGCAATGCGCAATGGGTTCGTCAATCTCGACGATCCGGATTACGTAACGCGCAATCCGCACGTTCTGGCGGGATTGACGTGGGCAGATATCCGCTGGGCTCTCGGCTCGAGCTACCCCTCTTCAAACTGGCATCCACTCACGTGGATTTCCCACATGCTGGACGTGCAACTGTACGGTAGAAATCCAGCGGGGCATCACTTCACAAGCGTGCTCTTGCATATTTTCAGCGTAGTGCTGCTGTTCCTGCTGATCGAAAAGGCAACCGGCCGTGCGCTGCGAAGCGCTGCGGTAGCGGCTCTCTTTGCCGTGCAGCCTCTGAATGTCGAAGCGGTGGCGTGGATCTCCGAACGCAAATCCGTGCTCTGCGTTTTTTTCTTTCTGCTGGCGATCGGCGCTTACGGCTGGTACGCGAAAAAGCCGAGCCTGGGACGTTACCTCTGGGTCGTTTTGTTTTTTGGGCTAGGAATCACGGCGAAAGTCATGGTCATTCCCTTCCCGTTTGCTCTGCTGCTGCTGGATTATTGGCCGCTGGGCCGGCTGCCAGGAAAAGATGCGCAAGGAAAGCCACGAACATTTTTCGCCGCGCTGCGCGCCCTCGTGATCGAAAAGATTCCGCTCTTCCTTATGGCGACGGCAGGCGGAGCCGTGACCGTCTACGTGCATTCTCGCGAACATGCGCTGACGGCCACGATGCCTTTCAGCTGGCGGTTCAAAAATGCGATTTTTTCTTACTTGGCGTATCTCGGAAAGGCCGTTTGGCCCGCGCGACTGGCTCCTTACTATCCGCATCCCGAAAATACGCTGACGTGGACAACGGTAGCTCTCGCGGGGTTGGCGCTTGCCGTTATCAGCCTGCTTGTGTGGCGCTTCGGCGAGCGCAAATATCTGCTGATGGGCTGGCTATGGTATCTGGGCACGATGCTGCCCATGATCGGCTTTATCCAAACGGGCCGCCAAGGCATGGCCGACCGCTTCATGCACATTCCAATGATGGGCTTGCTCTTTGCAATGGTTTGGCTGGTCGGAGATTTGGCGGCCGAAAAACATTGGCAGAAAGAAATTCCCATCGCGCTTTTTCTACTAGCGCTGGCGCCATTCGCCGCCGTGACCGTCAAGCAGATCAGCTACTGGCACGATAGCTACACGCTCTTCGCTCACACACTCGAAGTAACCAGGAACAACGGCTTCGCGGAAAACGATTTCGGCGTTGCTCTGATGGAGCGCGGAGAGCCGCAGCTTGCGGCGCAACATTTTGTTGCGGCCGTGCGCCTGAGCCCCGATCTGGCATCCCCGCACTACAACGTTGCCGTTCTGCTGCAACAGCAAAACCGGCTCGACGACGCCGAGCACGAATATCGCGCGGCTCTGGCGCTCTCCAGCGACCAGGCGGAAATCGAGCAGTCGCATAACAATCTAGGAATTCTCTATCTTGGCGAAGGCAAATACGCCGTTGCGCTGACGGAGTTGAGCGCCGCCATCGCCATCGATCCGAATGCACAGAACAGTTACATCGGGCGTGGCACCGCCGAAATGCAGACGATGAACGTGGACGCAGCGATTGCGGATTTTGCAAAGGCCGCGCAGATCGCGCCATCGCCCCTCGCGCTGTACTGGCTGGGGCGCGCGCTGGAAAGCAAAGGCGACACTCAACAAGCGATCAAAGCGTACACGGCGGCATTGCAGTTGGTGCCCGGAATGGCCGAAGCGCGTGCGCGCCTGAACTTCCTAGAGGCCAAGCCCCAATGACGGCGATATCTCGAACGAATGAGGAATCACCAAATAGAATGTCAGTAATGGAACTCGGGCTTTTTCCGCGCTGCACGCTGAAAATCAGGGGCCGTAGTCGAACAACATCATGAAGCCGAAATCCATGTGGAGTTGCTGGTGGCAGTGGAAAAGGGTCAAGCCGGGATTGTCGGCAACAAAATCCACTTCCGCTTGTTGATAACCACCCAGCATGAACACATCCTTGAAAATTCCCGCGGTCGGTTTTCCCGCGATGCTGGTTAGCTCAAAACTATGACGATGGAGATGGATGGGATGGATGTCGTCGCTGGCGTTGCGCATCCGGATGCGATGGCGCTTGCCCAGTTGAAGGCGAAAGGAAGCGAGGACAATCTCGCCAGTCATCGGATAGGAAACGCCGTTGATCGTCCATCGATTAAATCCTTCTTCGGCGGCGTTTTCTTTTGCTAAGGTCATGTCGAACGTTTCATCCGGGACTCGAGCTGACGCGCCGGGCTTGGCGAAGCGCATGTAACTCCAACGAAACGGCGGAGGCGCGATCCACTGCGCATGTCCGGAACGGCCGGCGTACTCCACGGCAATTCCCATTCCGTGAGGGCGATCCTCATTATCTAGATCGCCCAAAATCCAGACCCCGGGATGATTCATATCCACGATGGCGGATACGCGTTCGGCGGTTCCCAGCCAGAGGACCGGAACTTTTGCGGGATTTGGAACGGGATTTCCATCGAGCGCCACCACCTCGAACGAGTGACCGGGCAGCGCGAGGCTACGAATCTCAGTGGCGCTGCCATTAAGGATATGAAACAGGACGCGTTCGCCGTGCTTCACGCGAATCGGCTCGCCGTGGCCGAGCATGCGCCCGTTGATGGTGAAGGAGCGATAGCCGACCTCGTAGCCGTGAGGCATGGCTTTGGCGAGCGAGGCTTTCATGGCAGATTCGCCCGTTTCCTCCAGGCTCTTGTCCGGCGCGGAGGGGGAAAGAAAATCCTGGGCCATGTCGCCGCCGCGGCTGAAAGTGGGCTCGAACTCCTTAAGCGTGAGAAAAACCTCGCGATCGTATTTGCCGGGTTCGTGGCGCGGTTCGATGTAGACCGGACCAACTTGGCCGCTGTACTGTCCGGCGGCAAGATCGGCCCCAGCGCGATTGTGCGTGTGATAAAACCGGAAGCCAGCGGGCTTCGGGTTGAAGCTGATGCGGCGCTTGCCGCGCGCAGGAATGAACGGAGTGCCCTCTTCGGAGGCGCCATCCACATCGACGGGAATTTGCTGGCCGTGCCAGTGTAGCTGCTCGGGCGTATCGGTCTCGTTGTAAATGTCGATGATGGCCTGCTGACCCTCTTTGAAGCGAAGAAGCGGCCCCGGAAATTGGCCGTTGTAAGTCGTCGCGGATATGATTCGCTTCGGGGCAATCTCTATCGGCGAGTTTTTGATGTGCAGAGCGTAGTCTGCATTAACGAAATCACTCGGCGTCGCGCCAGAGCCGCTGCTTTGCACGCTGGATTCAGATCCAGCAAAGCTAACCTTTGGCGAAACCAAAAGCGCCCCGGCCGCGAGGCCCGTGCTCTTTAAAAATCTGCGGCGTGACTCCGCAAACTCGTTCATGGAATTTCTCGGGGCTGCTTCACGAGCTTAGACCTACGGCAATGCAAATGTGAAGAGCGCTGAGCCTGCCGCGACCGCTACGTATTGTTTGCTGTCGATGGCGAAAGACATCGGCGACGAATAAACAGACGCGCCGCACTGGAAGTGCCAAAGCGCTTTTCCGGTGACGGCGTCGAGAGCGATGAAGTTGCCTTCCGCGTCGCCGCTGAAAACCAGGCCGCCTGCCGTCGAGAGGACTCCCGACCAGGTCGGCGACGGATGTTTCCACTCCCATTTTATTTTTCCGGTGTCGGGGTCAATGGCGCGGAGAGCGCCCCAGAACGGTGAAGTGTCGTCGTTGGGAAAATACGCGCTGCCGTAGTAAGCGTGGCCCTCTTCGTAAGGTTGCGGAGCGGTGCTGAAAATGTCGCACTGCTCGCGGGCGGTAACGTAGAAAAGCTTTGTTTGCGGATCGTAGGTGGGCGACATCCAATTCGTCGCGCCGGCAGCGCCGGGGCAGACGCGGCTGCCTTCCGGCGTTGGGGAAGCTTCTTTCAACGAGACGGGACGACCCTCGGCGTCTTTTGAATTGCTCCATGTGGTCTTGGCGTAGGGATTCGAGAAAATGAGTTTTCCAGTAGAACGATCGATCACATAAAAATAGCCATTGCGATTGGCTTGCGCGATGAGATGTTTTTCGCCTTGATCGATCATAACGGGAACTTGCGTCGCGTCCCAATCGTGTTCGTCGTGCTTCGTGAATTGAAAATACCATTTCAGTTTGCCGGTGTCGGGATCGAGCGCGAGCAGCGAGTTGCTGTAAAGATTGTCGCCGGCGCGGCCTTCGCCCCGATTGCTGGGCGAAGGATTGCCGGTCGTCCAGAAAGTCGTGTTCGTTGCGGGATCGTAAGAACCCGTGATCCACGCAGGCGCGCCGCCAATTTTCCAGGAATCGCCCTCCCATGTTTCGTGGCCCGGCTCGCCGGGGCCGGGAACGGTGTAGAACCGCCATTTACGTTCGCCGGTTGCGGCGTCGTAGGCGTCAATGAAGCCGCGAATGCCATATTCGCCGCCGGAAACGCCGACGATGACGAGATTTTTGATCGCGAGAGGCGCGAGCGTGATGCTGTAGCCTTTGCGATAGTCAAACGCCGTCGCGTCCCAAATCACATTGCCAGTTTTGGAGTCCAGCGCAACGACATGCGTGTCCAGCGTGCCGAAGAAAACCCTGTCGCCGAGAATCGCCAAGCCGCGATTGACCCGTCCGCAGCAGGGACGAATGTCCGCAGGAAGCGCGCGCTGGTATTGCCAAATGGGACGGCCGGTTTTCGCATCGAGAGCGAACGCGCGGTCGTCCTGTCCGGTGGCGTAAAGAATCCCGTCAACGACAAGCGGCGTCGTTTCAAATTTGCCGCCAGCCATGGTCTGGTAAGCCCACTTGGGAACCAACGTTCCAGCGTTTGAAGTGGTGATTTGATCCAGCGCGCTAAAGCGATGTCCAGAGTAATCCCCGGAATACATCAGCCAGTTTTGCGGCTCCTTGGCGGTATCGAGGAGTCGCTGCGGCGTAACTTGGGCGGTCGCACTCGAAGCATTGAAAACCGATGCAGCGAGGAATGCGAGCGATACGTAGCTTGAGCTCCCCATGAGCGGCGCCCTCATTGGGCACCTACGCTTAGCAGGAAGGCAAGAATGTCTTGGAGATCCCTGTCGCTCAACATTTTCTGATCGTAAGCGGGCATAAGAGATTCGCGTGATTTTTCGTAGGAGCGGAGCTTGTCTTTTTCAAAGAGATGAAGCTGCTCGCGCAAATCAAGCATTTGCAAAGTAAAATGATCTTCGTTTAAAACCACGCCGGTAAATTTCTGGCCATCGGCGGTTTCAACTTTCACGGTTTCATATTCCTGCGAGAACTCTTTCATCGCTTCGGAAATTCCCTGCGCCAGCCGGCGGCTGGGGAAGCGCACCGACTCCACCAAATAATCAGTGGCGCGAGCGGAGCCGGTGGTGGTGAGGTCGGGGCCGAGCCGGCCTCCCTTCCCTTCAATCATGTGACAAGCCGAACAAGCCGCCGCTCCGTAGAAGAGTTGTTTGCCATGAGCGGCATCGCCAGGCGGTTGTGCGGGAGTTTTCACTTGTACGCTGCGAATGTAAGCGATCACTTGCCAGATTTCCGTGTCGGTCATTCCCACACCCTGCTGGGTTGCTCCATTCGGCGGCATCGCCGTGCCCGGAACGCCTTCATTGATGGTGCGAAAAAGATCGCCATCGGAATTTCCATGGCGCTTTTGCGCGCGCGTCAAGTCCGGCCCGCGGCCGCCTCCGCGCGCACCGAGTCCGTGGCAGAAAGCGCAGTTGGAGCGGAACTGGAATTCGCCCAGTTTGGACGCTTTGGGATCATTGGCCAGCGGATTTTGGCCTTGCGCGGAAATCTGAAGTGCCATGAAACAGAAAACGATTCCGGTGAGAAATACGCGCGAGGAGCACCGACGCACCAAGTGCCGCGGCGCTTGGGGAAAACCGTCCCCCTTGTTCCAATCGTTCGAGGCAGGCATACGGTGTGGCCTCCTGTGGATCCGGCTGAATTTTGGCCACTATATCATCCCGGAGCGAGCGCGTGGTCCGGAGAAATCCAGCGCCGCGCTCAGCGATTTTTTCATGGGAGCAAACTATTGAGCGGTTTTTGCCGCGGCCTTCGTAAACGCAATGTTTCGGACACGGCCGGCGAAGAGATCGCAGCCGGTGATGTGGCCTGCGGCATCGCGGCGGAAAACGATGGCAGTCCCGAACGGGCCCTGGAATTCGTCGAGAATGGTTGCTTCGAGGACGGCAGGCTCCCGCCAATTGGTAGCCAGAGTGAGTTTGCCGCCTTTGACGGCAAATCGATAAGTGGCTTGAAGTTCGGCGCTGGTGTATTCGCCTTCGTACTGCCCGAAATTTTCCGCGTTAGCCTGGAGCGGTTCATATCTTTCAAAAGTTTGCGGCGCAGAGTCTTTGAAATTCAGCGTAAGGCGCATGCCCGAGTTTGGTTGCCGGTCGAAAATCATTTCCGGCCCGGGTGTGGCGACGAAGTGCGTCGCGTCGCGAGGCTTGAATAGTGTGCCGAACGCTCCAATGCCATCTTTTGATGCGGTAATTTCTAGAACGGAGTGAGACTCCAAGTTGCGATACCAGCCGGCGAAGGGCTGAGGGTCGACACTAGCTGCGGCGGAGGCCGGAGATTCCGGCGAGAGCTGGCCGGCGAGGTAAAGATCCGCGACCTGGTACGACAGCTGGCCTGGATTGCTTGTGCCAAGATTGCACAGAGTGATGACAGAAAACTTTTGCTGCGGAAAACGCAGCAGCTCGGTGCGATAGCCGAAGAGGGCGCCACCGTGCTCGACGATGGGCAGGCCTCGATAGCTGCTGATCAATAGGCCGAGCGCGTATTCGATTTTCTTGCCGTTGTTGAGCACGCCCTGCGTTTGCATTTCCTTCAGCAGAGTGCCCTTGCCCAGCTTGTTGTCGTAGAAGTTGCGGTCCCAGAAGAGAAGATCGTCGACGCTGCTCATTAGCCCGCCATCACCGACCTTGTCGAAATTGGTGGACCAGTCGATGCGGAAGCCGCCGTCCGGGCGGGGCTCGTAAGCGGGGATGCGGCCGGGGACAACGACGGAGTGGTCTTCATAGAAACGCGTGTGGGCCATGCCGAGCGGCTTGAAGATGTTTTCATCGGCGAATTGCGTGAGCGTCTTACCGGTGGCGCGGTGAATGATCACGCTCATCAGGAAGAAGTTTGTGTTGCTGTAGAGGTATTCGTCGCCGGGCATGTAGTTAAGGGCTTTCTGGCGGGAAAGAAGGTCGAGCAATTCGGGCGTGAGGTGTATGTCCTCGAAATTGCGTCCGGCGAGGAGTAGCAAGCCGAGGATGTCGCGAAATCCGCTGGTGTGATGCAGCATTTCGCGGAGCGTGATGGTCTTGCCATAAGAGGGAAGCTCGGGGACGTATTTGCGCACGTCGTCATCGAGCGAGAGATAACCTTGCTCGGCGGCAAGAACGACGCTAGCGGCGGTAAATTGTTTCGAGACGCTGCCCATGTAGAAGACGGACTCGGGAGTGAGTGGGACACTTAGTTCCAGGCTGCCTTCGCCGTAGCCTTTTTTGTAGACAAACTCGCCATTGCGGACGACGCCGAGTGCGCAGCCCGGCGAGCCGGGCTTATCGAACGCGGCAAAAATCTTATCTACATTGCGTTCCAGTTCGCCGGCGTCTTGCTGCGCGAAGGAAGCAGCAGCGGCGAACGAGGCAGTGGATAACGCGAGGAGTGCAGCATTGCGGAACAAATTCATGGCAGAGGCCCCTTGAGATGCGTTGAACCAGCCGAGGAGCCTATATCGGCGCTGCGGGCAAAGCAAAGCCTTTTGCCAGCATCGGCTGTTCAAAGCTGCGTCTAAGGCATTTCCAAATTTTCTAGTTATTTTCGAAGGCTATTATCACTTTCCCGCGGGCGTGCCCTAGTTCCAGATAACGGATGGCATCTGGGACCTCATTCAACTTGTAACGCCTGTCGATGACCGGCGTTATCTTTCCAGATTCGAGATGCTCGCGCATAAAGGTCAGATCCTGTTTGCTGGGTTTTGCAAGAACCATGAGCAGCTTCTGGTTCCCGACCAGCGACAACACAAGGGAGCTAATTGCACGCACCAAAGGACCGATCGTCCAGTTGTCGGTCGTTCCCCCCGCGCCGACGTAAATCCCCTTGGGATTTAAAACCCGCCTGGAAGCTGACAAGGAATGATTCCCGACGCCGTCGAAAAACAGGTCGTAACGTTCGGCACTTTTTGTGAAATCCTCTTGTGTGTAGTCGATGACGCGATCTGCACCGATGGACCGGACCATGTCGAGATTCCTGGTACTGCATACGCCGGTGACATCCGCGCCGAAGGACTTGGCGATCTGCACTGCGAATGTGCCTACACCTCCCGCAGCACCGTTAACCAGGACCTTCTGACCTGCTTGGATCTGTCCCTTGTCGCGGAGGCCCTGCAGTGCGGTATAGGTGGCCACTGGTACGGAGGCTGCTTGCTCAAATGTCACTTTAGCTGGCTTTATGACCAAATCTGATTCGGAAGCACAGACATACTCGGCAAAGGCGCCTTTGCACGAGCCGAAAACCTCGTCGCCGAGTTTGAACTGCGATACTTTGGCGCCAAGGGCTTCGATCTGTCCGGCAACATCAACGCCTAGCCCCGGAAATCCCGGTTTGCGCAGCCCGGCGATGATGCGAACGGCGTACGGCGTGCCTCTCATGAAGTGCCAGTCAAGTGGATTGAGACTCGCCGCGCGAACTTTTATCAAGACTTCGTTGTCTTTGGGAGCGGGCTTCTCAACATCCGTGATATGGACAACCTCCGGAGGTCCGTACCTAGTGTAGACGGCAGCTTTCATTGGCGTTCCTCCGTCGCGCTGACCTTTTTCTCGCTGAAGAACGATACAAGAGCAGGCGCCGATTCTTTATTTGATAAATCCAAACGACGGTGAGATGCTGCCATCGTATCTCAGATAGTTGCTGGCGGGGAGTTTATGGCCCCTGACACCCTTCCGTCGAACGGCTTATCGGCTCATTTTCCTGCTCTCCAGCCCGTTAACGCACTCTCTCTCTGCCACGTCTATCCCTTTAGCGACTTGCACAAGAGGAGCAAGCCAGTGCGCCACAAGCCTACGTTGCTTCTATTCGCCCTGGCTCTAGGTCCCTTCGTGCTTGTGCTGAATGCCGCCGCGCAGGAGGAAAAAATAAAAGTAGAAATTTCGCCGTTAAGCGTGACGGCGGAGATTTCGACAACTCCAGGCGCGGAATGCAATGCTCGCAAGGGTCTAGCCGCCCACCTGCACTACGTGGGCGTGCAACCGCTTCGCGGCTATCTCGTCGAATTTGTTTTCTATGATCAGGCGACGCACAAGCCAATCGGGACACAATCCATTCAAGAGGTGCGCAATTCGCGCGAGCCCATGATTGCGGGTGGCGCGGAGTGGACGCGAACTGTCTGTTCGATTCCGGAGACGAGACCCGGAGAAGCTCTGACTGTCCGTGCAAGGGTTGACGTCCTGAAGTTCGTGGACGGTTCGATTTGGGGGCCCGCGTCGTTGCCGGAGTCGCATCAGCTAATCGGCACAATGGACGGCATGGACTTCAGCGTGAAGACGACCGACTTGCTGAGGTATGTGTCTCCCATTCTGCCGCGCGGAGGACCTGTTCCCGTAGAAGACCTCGAATTTCAGACGATTGGCCCGCTGCGGATCGAATCGGGCACTTGGCGCGAGGAAAGCGGAACGGTGATGGTGGCCGTCGAGGCGACGAACGTCGGCGCCGCCCCGATTCGCGGCTATGTGTTTACGACAAGCTTTTTCGACCCCAACAGCGGCGCGCATCTCCGTAGCGTCACAACCAAAGAGCTGGAAACGCAGGGAAACCCGTTGCACTATCTCTTGCCGGGCGCTAGCTGGGTGGCCGGGCCGCGTAAGTTTTCGTACTTGGCCGATGGAAGTCGCGCCAGTTACAAAATCACGCTGGACCTGGTCGTGTTTTCCGACGGCTCGACATTTGGGCCGAAGAGATCTCGCGAGTCCGATGAGGTGCTGGGCATGTTCCGCGGCATCGACGTCATGAATCTCACAAATCGCGACGCTTCAGAGACTCAAAGGCAGTGAAAGCAGGCGAAGGCCGGCGAGAGTTAAGGCCTTGGCGGTAGCCATAACTGTGACCGAGGATCGCTGCATTTACGGATCCTTGGGCGGAGATCGCGATGCCTTAGGTTATTGGTCTTGCACCGGGGCGGGAAAGATTGCAGGGCTTCGTCCTGCGCTACATTTGCTGAGCTAGGCGGTTCGAGGCTTGGCGAAAAATTGTACCAATTTGGTGAATTTTGACGAAAGGAGGAGGTGCTTCGCGGAATTGGGGCGGGCGGAGTAAGATGGTAAGCCCTGAATGAGATTAGACGAGCTGGGCTGGGCTGAATTGAATTTGAGTTGATAGGACAATCGAGATGACTACTGAAGCTAACGAACGGATGCAGCGACCGCTGGAGGCGGTGGACCCGGCGATTGCGGATTTGTTGCGGGAGGAGGCGCAGCGGCAGGCGACTGGGCTGGAATTGATTCCATCTGAGAACCTTGTTTCGGAGGCGGTTTTGGAGGCGATGGGGTCGATTTTTACGAATAAGTATGCAGAGGGGTATCCGGGGAAGAGGTATTACGGCGGATGCGAGTACGCGGATAGGGTGGAGCAGCTGGCGATTGACCGGGCGAAGGAATTGTTCGGGGCGGAACACGCGAATGTGCAGGCGCATTCGGGGACTTCGGCGAATGTGGCGGTGTACATGTCCACTTTGCAAAAAGATGATGTGGTGCTAGGAATGAATCTTTCGCATGGCGGACATTTGACGCATGGGCATCCTTTGAATTTTTCGGGGCGGATGTACAAGTTTATTGCATATGGAGTGAAGAAAGAGGACGAGCGGATTGATTATGAGGAGATCGAGAAGCTGGCGTTGGAACATAAGCCGAAGATGATTGTGGCGGGCGCTAGCGCTTATTCGAGGGTTATTGATTTCGAGCGGATTGCCAAGGCGGCGAAATCCGTGGGGGCTTTGTTTTTTGTGGATATGGCGCACATCGCGGGGTTGGTGGCGGCGGGAGTGCATCCTAGTCCGGTGCCGCATGCGGATATTGTGTCGACGACCACGCACAAGACATTGCGGGGGCCGCGCGGAGGATTGGTTTTGTGCAAAGCGACCTTTGCGAAAGAGTTGGACAAGCTGACATTTCCGGGGACGCAGGGCGGGCCTTTGGTGCACACGATTGCGGCGAAAGCGGTTTGTCTGAAGGAAGCTATGGAACCCAGCTTTACGGAATACCAGAAGCAGGTGGTGGCCAATGCGAAGGCTTTGGCGGCGGCGATTGCCAAGCGCGGGTTCCGGATTGTGACGGGCGGGACGGACAATCACGTGTTTTTGATCGAGGTGCATTCGCGCGGGATCACCGGAAACGATGCGGAGAAAGCGCTAGACCGCGCTGGGATTACGGTGAATAAGAATTCGATTCCTTTCGATCCCCTGCCGCCGATGAAGGGCGGCGGGATCAGGCTGGGGAGCCCATCGGTGACGACGCGCGGGATGCGAGAAGCGGAGATGGAGCAGATTGGCGGTTGGATTGGAGAGATTCTTTCGCATTTGGGCGATGCGGAAACCGAACAAAGGGTGCGGAAGCAGGTTGCCGATTTCGCGGCGCGTTTCCCAATCTACGAATCGCGTGTGCGCGGAACGTCTCGCGTGGAACACGCGAGCGTGTAAATCCCAAATGAAGCAAGGAATCATTGAAGCGACGCGGGAATTCGAGACCTGGCTGAGCGCGCAACTCCCGATCATCAAGCAGGACCTTCGCCTCAAGCATCGGTTGATGGCGGAAGCGGCTTTTCCTTTCTTCCGCGCGACCTTTTACAGGTGGTTGCAGCTTTGGCCGGAAGTCTGTGGCGAGCTTGCCAAAGCTCCCAAGGTCTTGGCCGTGGGAGATTTGCACGTCGAAAATTTTGGGACGTGGCGCGACCTGGAAGGACGGCTCATCTGGGGCGTGAATGATCTAGATGAGGTCTATCCCTCGTCGTACGCAATCGATCTAGTGCGGCTCACGACCAGCGCATACTTGGCGATTCTTGGGGAGCATTTGCGCATGCCGAGGCGCGAGGCTTCGGAAGCTGTCGAGCAGGGCTATCGCGACGCTCTGGCAGCGGGTGGGAAACCGTTCATTCTGGCGGAGGATCACCAGTGGCTAAGGCTGATGGCGCTAAGCAAGCTGCGCGACCCTGTTCATTTTTGGGACAAACTGACGCACTTGCCGCCTTTCACCGCAAAAGCTCCGGACGAAGTGCGGAAATTGCTCGAGGAATCGCTGCCGCCCAAGAGTGTGTATCAGTTGAGAAAACGAATCGCGGGCCTCGGGAGTCTGGGCCACCCGCGGATAGTGGCACTTTCTTCCTCGGGCGGCGCTTACATTGCGCGCGAGGCAAAAGCGATCAGGCCTTCGGCATCTGCATGGAACAGCAAGACGTCGTCGGCGGTGGTCTACGGACCCAAGCTCGTCACGCGCTGTTTGCGCGTATTAGACCCTTTCGTTCACTTTCACAACAGATGGGTGGTGCGCCGGCTCGCGCCAGACTGCTCGCGAATCGAGCTGGTTTCCCTGACGGCGGACCGGGATGAAGCGCGGCTGCTTTATTCGATGGGATGGGAAACGGCCAACATGCACTTCGGTTCTCCGCAGGCTATTCCGCAGGTCAAGCGCGATCTGGCGCAGAGAAAAAGCCGTTGGCTGCACAAAGCGGCTAAAGCCATGTGCAAAGCCACACTTAAGGATTGGGAAAACTGGCGGAAGGGCTGGAAGAAACTGACGAAATAGGGCTGCACGCGGGCATCCGCTGGACTTCCTGCCGGCTTAGCGCGCTCGAAAGACAAACCGTCAAAAAGTGCCTAGATATGCGGAGATTTTACATACTGTCCTCGCTGAGGCCGCTACTACTTCAGTGCGGCTGAACCAAGACTGTCCCACGGGTCAGTAGATTCTTGAGCAAAGTGCGCGTAGGTTCAAGAAGGACTGGGATGGGAACCGAAAACGCGACACTGCTCTCCGCTGTACCGAACACCAACTGGGTGAATGCAACATTTTTATGGGTGACCGCCAGGCGGTTAACTCAGCCAAGCCCGGCACCCGGGCGTTTCGGGTACTTTTTTTGCAGCGCGCGGCAAGTTTCCAGCTTCCCGGGGAGTCCTAATCCTAGCCTGTCCTGAAAAGGACGGGGGCGACGAGGTGAATCTATGATGGACACGGAAGCGTTCCGCGAATTCAAGACCGGGTTGACTTTGCTGCGAGACAACTACGCGGTAAAGGCGCTACCGCATATGAAGCGGGCGGTAGACTTGGATAGAAATAATCCGTACTACATGTCTTACCTGGGAGTAGTGCTGGCGCGCTCCGAGCAGAAGTGGGGGGAAGCCGAGCGGCTTTGCGATACGGCCGTGCGGATGAAGCGGAACCAGGCACAGCTTTATTTAAACCTTGCAGAAGTGTACGCGACAGCGGGACGACGGGATGAAGCCGTGGAAGCGCTGCAGTCCGGGCTGAAATTCGCGAGACGAGATGTGCGGCTGACGATCGCCATGAACCGGCTAGTCGAACGGCGGCCTCCGGTACTGACGTTTCTGACGCGGCAGCACCCCATCAACCGGCAGCTGGGAATCATCCGGCACAAGACATTGCGAATGTTCGGACAAGATTAGTTTCGAGTTCTCTCCAACCCCCAAACAACAAGAAAGGGCGGATGGCCCCAAGCCACCCGCCCTTTTTTGTTTCTAGAAATTAAATTGAGTTGCGCGGATCGCGGCTACCTGCGCGTCGACCAGACGTCCGACACTGTGGGCTGTTGCATGCCCATTTCCATGAGAATCTTCAGACCGACGCCGAACATGCCGGTGGAAAGAGGATCCCTGCGCACAACTTCGGCGAGGTATTCGCGATTCATCGACATGGGATCCTGGGAATAAGGAAGGGTGAGAAAAAGACGCATGCCGATTTCATAGGCCGGTTCGCTGGTCTGGAAATAAACGCCACTGCGAGAAACGCTGAGGGTTCCGCGCATGTCGTCGAAGTGATCCTTTTCAGGATCGGAAGGACGGATGCGCATGAGCTGAGTGATTTTGCAACGACGACTGCCGCGACGTTCCGTTGTCTTGGGTTTTGTAGCGGTACTGCCAGGGTTGCTGGGTGTCTTGCCCATAATGCTTTGCTGGGTCTCCATGAATACCTTGCCTCTCGCCGGTGGGACGTTTCTAGAGAGAGTGTAAGGCTTGCAGAATACAAAAACCTATAGCTGAGACGTACCTCGAATGAGTAGGACGCTCCGAGGGAATGATAGTACGGAAGTACTTCGAAAGGAAGAGAGGGCGGGCGAGTGTTCCTTCGGTAAGAGGAAGAATAAGAAGGATTTAATGAGTGAGTGCCGAAGTGAAGCCGCACATGGGGATTGGTACCGATGTGGGACTCATTAGAATTGCGGTCCCAACGAAGTCCGGCCCCAAGAGATAGGTACGATGGGAGATATTCGGGAAGCATCGTTAGAAGGAAGTGACCGGGTGCGGCTTTGAAATTGCAGAAGTGGGATGTTGTCCGCAAATGCGAGTGCACTGAGAGAAACGCATACGCGGGACGATAGCAGAGATCGCAGGAGAAAAGCCCACCATGAATACAGCGGCGCGCCGAAGCTCACTTGCCTCAGGAACTGGCCAGCGAAACGAACTTTTCCGAGCAGAGCGCCGGGGCAACGCCCCGATGGCGGAAGAAGCACCGCGGATACGAACAAACGGAGGGGCAGAGGTGCGGGCGCGCGTGTACGTCGCGGCGGAGAACAGGCTGTTGCGCGAAGCGCTCTCGCGGATGTTGACGCGGCAAGGAGACATCGATGTGGTGGGATTGAACGCCGCGGGGCCTTTCCGAGTGGAAGGGCTGCTCGAAGAAAGAGCTGATATCTTGCTGCTGACGTCGCGCGGGAGCTTGGCGGAAGATATTTACGTGATTCGGCAGGTGCGGCTGACGGCGCCGACGGTGCGAATCCTGCTGGTAGGGATGACGGAAGACGAGACGGAGTTTTTTCAATACGTACGCGCCGGGATAAGAGGCTACCTGCCGAGAGACGCTTCGGCGGAAGACGTATTGGAGGCGATGCATGCGGTGCAGGCTGGCGAGGCGGTGTGCCCGGGAGCGTTGTGCGCCTTGCTGTTCCGGTTTTTTGAGCGCGAGGCTACGTCGGTGCACTCAGCCACTGTTCACCCGAGGCTGGGGCTGACGCGGCGCGAGCAGCAAATCGTGCCGCTGATCGCGCAGGGACTCACGAACAAGGAAATTGCGAACCAATTTTGCTTGTCGGAGCAGACGGTGAAAAATCATCTGTACCGGATGAAGCATAAAGTCGGGGCGGGCGATCGATTTGGAATCGTGCACCTTTGCCGTACGCAGGGATTTTTGGTTTAGCGGGTTGGTTGGTATATCTAGTCACTTCTATGCGGCAGACACTCTTGTTTGCCGGCTTTTGCGATATTCGTAAAAAGAGCGCACAGCCAAGAGTGGCTGTGCTACCGGGCATTTCCCACCTTTAGGTGACTTCTTTCCACCGTTTGTGCGATTCTCTTCCTCGACAAAACTCGAGGAAGCGCCGATGCTCAAGAAATTCAAGGAATTGACGGAAAAAGAAATTCTGGCGCTGGCAATCGCGTCGGAAGAAGAGGACAGCCGTATCTTTGGCGAGTTTGCAGACGCTTTGCGGGAGACCTACCCGGCGACGGCGCAGATGTTTGAGGAGATGCGCGCAGAAGAAGTGGTGCACCGGGACCGTCTGCTGGCGATGTTCCGGAAGCGCTTTGGCGATCACATCCCGTTGATCCGGCGCGAAAATGTGAAGGGTTTTCTGCAGCGGAGGCCAACTTGGCTGGTGCGGCCGCTGGGCGTAAACGTGGCCAGGAAACAAGCCAAGGTGATGGAGATGGAGGCGGCGCGATTTTATTCGCGAGCGGTCAGCCGCATTACGGATGCACCGACGCGAGAGCTGCTGAACAAACTGGCGGATGAAGAGCGCAAACACGAAGCAACGGCAGACGGACTCGAAGAGAAACATCTGACCGAGCCTGCCCGCGCGCAGGAAGACGAATCGCATCGCAAGCTGATCCTGCTGCAAATCGTACAGCCCGGGCTTGCGGGATTGATGGATGGATCGGTATCGACGCTGGCGCCGCTGTTTGCGGCGGCCTTCGCCACACACCAGAGTTGGGATGCATTTCGAGTGGGACTGGCGGCATCGATTGGAGCAGGGATTTCGATGGCGTTTTCGGAGGGACTGTCCGACGATGGTTCGCTGACGGGGCGTGGGTCGCCTTGGCTGCGCGGGACAGTTACGGGGGCGATGACCACAGCGGGGGGAATTGGGCATACGCTTCCCTTCTTAATTTCCAATTTTCACCTGGCGACGATTGTTGCGGTGGTTGTGGTGTGCGTCGAACTGGGAATTATCAGTTACATCCGACACAGGTATATGGATACGCCGTTCTTACAAGCGGCATTCCAAGTGATTGTCGGCGGCCTGCTGGTTTTCTTCACGGGATATCTGATCGGAAGCTCCTAGAAGCGCGCGGCCCCTGGGTACCGCGGAAGGCGCCGATAGTTCGAGCTGAATCCAAAATAGAAAATCGTCGAATGAAGGATTAATCCGTTTCAGCGGGGAGCGGAGCGTGTGTGTGTCCGTGCTTACGGATACCTTGCAGCCAAGTCTGCAGGCGATCCATGTAGATGTACACGATGGGCGTGGTGAAGAGAGTGAGCATCTGGCTGACGATGAGGCCGCCGATGATGGTGATGCCGAGAGGACGGCGCAGCTCGGAGCCAACGCCCGTGCCGAGGGCTAGAGGGAGCGCACCGAAAAGCGCGGCCATGGTGGTCATAAGGATGGGCCGGAAGCGCAGCAGGCAGGCCTTGTAGATCGCATCCAACGGGGAGATGTGTTCTTCGCGCTCAACCTGCACGGCAAAATCAATCATGAGAATGGCGTTCTTCTTGACGATGCCGATCAGAAGAATGATGCCGATGAGGGCAATCATGTTCAGATCGGTGCCGGCAAACTTGATGGCGAGAATCGCGCCGATGCCGGCGGAGGGAATGGTGGAAAGAATGGTGATCGGATGGATGAAGCTCTCGTAGAGAATGCCAAGGACGATGTAAACAGCGACCAGAGCCGTGATGACCAGCAAAAGCTGCGAAGAGCGCGAGTCTTGAAAGGCCTGCGCATTGCCCTGGAATGTGGCGTGGACGCTGGGTGGAACGCCAGTTTCACGAGTGGCGGCTTCGATATCGAGTACGGCGGGGCCGAGAGAAGCTCCTGGAGCAAGATTGAAGGAGATGGTGATAGCGGGAAAGATGCCCTGGTGATTGACGGAAAGAGCGGTGCTGGAAGGCTCGTAACGGGCGAAGGCGCTGAGGGGCACGAGCTTGCCGGCAGTGGAGGGCACATAGATGGACTTGAGAGCTGCAGGATCCTGCTGAGCGCTGGGCATGACTTCCAAGACTACATAGTACTGATTGAGGCCTTTGTAGATCGTGGAGACTTCTCGCTGGCCGAAAGCGTCGCTCAGAGTGTTGTCAATTGCCTCCATCGAGACCCCCAGGCGGCTAGCGGTATCGCGATCGACCACGAGGGAACTTTCCAAACCGTGCATCTGCTGGTCGGAGTTGACATCGCGAAGCTCGGGAATCTTGGCGAGCCTGGCCTGAAGTATAGGAGCCCAATGGTTGAGATCGTCGAGACTATCGGCTTGCAAAGTGTATTGGTACTGAGCGGCGCCGAAGCGGCCTCCCACGCTGAGGTCCTGCACGGCTTGAAGAAAGAGAACGGCGCCAGGAACATGCGCCGTTGCATCGCGAATACGGCCGATAACCTCGTCGGCGCTTATCTTCCGTTCGTTCAGGGGCTTTAGCTGGGCAAATAGGCGAGCGGTGCTGCCCCCGCTGCCGCCGCCGGTGAAGGCAGTAACCGTATCAATCGCGGGATCCTTCATTACGATATCCGTGAACTCGCGCATCTTCTGCGACATGGCCGCAAAAGACAAATCCTGGTCACCCTGAATGGCGCCACTGATGCGGCCGGTATCTTGCTGAGGGAAAAAGCCGGAGTTGACATGAGCAGCCAGATAAACGCAGAGCGCTGCCGTGAGGAAGGTCATGCCCAAGATGAGCAACTGGCGGCGCAGAACCCACCGGAGCGAGACATCGTAGAGATGAAGGAGGCGGTTGAAAGCATTTTCAAACATATTGTAGATCCAGTTGTGTTTGCCGCTTTCGTGCTTGAGGAAAAGCGCGCACATCATGGGAGTGGTGGTAAGGGAAACAAAGAGCGATACGACGATGGCCACGCTGAGGACCACGGCAAATTCACGGAAGAGGCGGCCGACAATGCCGGGCATCATCAAAATGGGAATGAAAACGGCAATGAGCGAGGTGCTCATGGAAAGGACGGTGAAACCAATTTCGCTGGCGCCCTTCATGGCAGCTGCAAATGGCTTCATGCCGTTCTCGATGTGACGCGTGATGTTTTCAATGACGACGATGGCGTCGTCCACGACGAAACCTGTACAGATGGTGAGAGCCATGAGGGAGAGATTGTCCAGGCTGTAGCCGCAAAGGTACATGATGCCGAAGGTGCCAACGAGAGAGAGCGGAACGGCGACGCTCGGGATGATGGTAGCCCATGTGCTGCGGAGAAAAGCGAAGACAACCAGGATGACAAGAATGATGGAAATGATCAGAGTGATTTCGACGTCGTGAACGGAAGCTCGAATAGTGACGCTGCGATCAATGGAGACGGTCAGATGGAGCGAGGGAGAGATGGAGGCGCGGAGGACCGGGAGGATGGCATTGATGCGATCGACAGTGTCGATCATATTGGCAGCAGGCTGGCGGAAGATAGCCAGGAGCACGGAACGCTTCCCGCCGAAGAGCCCCAAGTTGCGGCTGTCCGCAACGGAATCGACGACTTCGCCGATGTCTCGAAGCCGAACAGGAGCGCCCGTGTGGCCGGCGACGATGAGGGGCATGTATTCGTAGGCTTTGAAGAGCTGGTCGGTATCGCCTACATTCCATGTTTTGTGCGCGTCGGAAAGAGAGCCTTTGGCCAGATTGGCGTTGGCGGATTGCAGAGAACCACGAATGGTCTCAAGACTTATGCCGTAGCTATTCAGCTGGTAGGGATTGGCTTCAATGCGAACGGCGGGACTTGCGCTTCCCCAAACGAAAACCTGGCCGACACCTTCGATCTGAGCGAGCTTTTGCGCAAGGATGGAATCGGCGGCGTCATAGATTTGAGCTGGGCGAATATTGTCCGAGGTTAAGGCCAAAATCATGATGGGAGCGTCGGCGGGATTGACCTTGCGGTACGTAGGCTGACCAGGAAGATCCGCGGGGAGCTGGTTGCGAGCCGCGTTGATGGCGGCTTGCACGTCGCGAGCAGCGGCGTTGATATCGCGATTGAGATCGAATTGGAGCGTGATGCCGCTGGAGCCGAGGCCGCTCGAGGAGGTCATTTGCGTGACGCCGGCGATGCGGCCGAACTGGCGTTCGAGCGGGGTAGCAACGGCGGAGGCCATCGTCTCCGGGCTGGCACCGGGCAGGCTGGCGCCGACAGAAATCGTGGGGAAATCGACTTGCGGCAGGGGAGCCACGGGCAGGAAGCGAAAAGCGACAGCGCCGGAGAGGAAGATCGCAACGGTAATGAGGGTGGTAGCAACCGGACGGCGGATGAAAGGAGCGGAGAAATTAGTCGAGGAAGTCATTGGCTAGTCGCCGTGAGCCGGCTCCTCGATGGAATTGCCGAATTGAAAAGCGAAGCGGTGGGCCAGCCAATCGAATGCGAGATAGACGACGGGCGTGGTGTAAAGCGTGAGCAGCTGGCTGAGGATAAGTCCGCCGACGATAGTGATGCCAAGAGGACGGCGCAATTCAGAGCCGACACCGGTACCGAGAGCGAGCGGCAGAGCGCCCAGCAGAGCCGCCATGGTGGTCATCATGATGGGACGGAAGCGAAGCAGGCAGGCTTCATAGATGGCGTCGAGAGGCGTCTTTCCTTCCTTGCGCTCGGCTTCGAGAGCGAAGTCGATCATCATGATGGCGTTTTTTTGGACGATGCCTATAAGGAGAATGACGCCGATGAGCGAAATGACGCTGAACTCCATGCCAAAAAGGAGAAGAGCCAGTATGGCGCCGACGCCCGCGGAAGGAAGCGTGGAGAGAATGGTGATGGGGTGAATAAAGCTCTCGTAGAGGACGCCGAGAACAATGTAAACCGTGATGAGAGCAGCCAGGATGAGCACGGGTTCGTTGGCGAGCGATTTGAGGAAGGCCGCCGCAGTTCCTTGAAAGGTCGCTTGGACGCTGACAGGCATATTCAATTCGGACTTCGCCTTATTGATGGCGTCAACGGCATCGCCGAGGGCGGCGCCGGGAGCGAGGTTGAACGAGATGGTAACGACCGGAAATTGTCCTTGATGGTTGATAGCAAGGGCGGTAGCGCCGGGCTCGAAACGCGTGAAAGCGCTCAGGGGGACTTGCGGACTGGCCGCCGAGGTAATGTTTGCCAGCCCATTCGTTGAAATATTAGCCGTGGATCCAGAGGAAGTCTGCGGAGTTCCCGAAGACTTCACATAGATATTTTTAAGAGAATCTGGATTCTGGTGGAATGCGGGATCGACTTCCAGGACGACGCGATACTGATTGAGCTGAGTATAAATGGTGGAGACCTGACGCTGGCCAAAGGCGTCGTAAAGAGTGTTGTCGATATCAGCCGGAAGAACACCGAGGCGGGAGGCGGTATCGCGATCGATGATGAGTGTGGCTAGGAGCCCGTTGTTCAACTCGTCGCTGGCAACATCCCGGACGACGGGAATGGACTTCAGTTTGTCCATAAACAGAGGCGTCCAGTGGGCCAATTCTTTAGGGTCAACGTCTTCGAGGCTGTACTGGAATTCCGTACGGCTGACGCGGTCTTCAACGGTGAGATCCTGCACCGGTTGCATGAAGAGCGAGATGCCATCGACTTTTGCGAGCTGAGGCTCGAGACGCCGAATGACGTCGGAGGCACTGATTTTGCGCTGATCGAGTGGTTTCAGATTGATCTGAATGCGGCCAGTGTTGAGAGTGGTGTTGGTTCCATCGACGCCGATGAAGGAGGAGAGGTTTTCGACTGCCGGGTCTTTCAGAATGGCGTCGGCGAGAGCCCGTTGGTGCTCGGACATAGCGGCGAAGGAGATATTTTGCGCCGCTTCAGAGACGCCGAGGATGAGGCCGGTGTCCTGCACGGGAAAGAAACCTTTGGGAACGTAAATGTAGAGAAGGATTGTGCCGACAAGCGTACCGACGGTGACGAGGAGCGTCATGGCGCGGAACTGAAGCACGAATTTAAGAGTGCGTCCATAGAAGGCGATGATGGAATTAAAGGCAAGTTCGGACTTGTGATAGAACCACGTCTGGTCTTCTTCTTTCGTATAGCGAAGAAGTTTGGCGCACATCATCGGAGTGAGCGTGAGCGAGACGAAGGCGGAAAGAAGAATGGTGATCGCCAGGGTGATGGCGAACTCGCGGAATAGGCGGCCGATGATATCGCCCATGAAAAGCAGAGGGATAAGAACGGCGATGAGCGAGACAGTGAGGGAAATGATGGTGAAACCGATTTGCTCGGAGCCTTTGAGGGCGGCGTCGAGCGGCGTATCGCCTTGCTCGATGTAACGGCTAATGTTTTCAATCATGACGATGGCGTCGTCGACGACGAAACCGGTGGAGATAGTAAGCGCCATGAGCGAGAGATTGTTGAGGGTGTAGCCGCAGAGATACATCACTCCAAACGTGCCGACGATGGAGAGCGGAACGGCCAGCGCGGGGATGACGGTGGCGCGCAGGCTGCGCAGGAAAAGGAAGATGACCATCACCACCAGCGCGATAGTGAGCATCAACGTAAATTGCACGTCTTCGACAGAGGCGCGGATGGTAGTGGTGCGGTCGGTGAGAATTTGAATCTTCACGGAGGCTGGGAGCGCGCCCGAAAGTTGTGGAAGAAGTTTTTTCACTCGATCCACAACCGAGATGATGTTGGCGCCCGGCTGGCGCTGAATGTTTAGAATGACGGCGGGATTTTTGTCGGCCCACGCGGCTTGATTCACGTTTTCCGTGCCGTCGAAAACCGTGGCGACGTCGGAAAGGCGCACGGGAGCGCCGTTGCGGTAAGCAACGATGAGCGGGCGGTAGCTGTCGCTGGTGATGAGCTGGTCGTTCGCGCCGATGGTGTAGGCCTGATGAGCGCCATCGAAGGTGCCTTTGGCTTGATCGACGTTGGCGGCGCCAAGGACGGTACGTAAATCTTCCAAGCTCAGGCCGTAAGAAGCGAGCGCGGTGGGATTTGCTTGGACGCGCACGGCAGGACGCTGGCCGCCGCTGATGCTGACAAGTCCCACGCCCGTGAGCTGTGAAATTTTCTGCGCCAGCGTGGTGTCCGTAAGGTCTTCGACTTTGGAAAGCGGCATCGAGTCCGAAGTAAGCGCAAGAGTGAGGATAGGCGCATCGGCGGGATTGATTTTGTTGTAGATGGGCGGATTCGGAAGGCCTTGAGGGAGAAGATTGGAGGCGCCGTTGATGGCGGCCTGGACTTCTTGTTCGGCGACGTCAATGTTGAGATCGAGATTGAATTGCAGCGTAACGATAGAGCTGCCGAAGGAGCTCGTGGAAGTCATCTGACTCAGGCCGGGGATCTGTCCGAACTGGCGCTCGAGCGGGGCGGTGACGGAAGAAACCATGACGTCGGGGCTGGCGCCGGGATAGAAGGTCTGGACTTGAATCGTGGGATAGTCGACCTGGGGGAGCGCGGAGACTGGCAGCTGGCGGTAGGCGACGAAACCTACCAGCAGCACGCCGACCATCAAGAGAGTGGTCGCGACAGGCCGCAAAATGAACGGCCGTGACGGACTCATTGAGACTTGCCTCCGGACTGGGGACTGGCAGGATTGCTGGGCTTCGGGTTGCTTTGGCCCGCGCTTTGGGCGGAGGGCTGCGAAGAGTCTCCAGACACCGAACCGCCGGCTGGAGCCGTGCTGGTGATGACTTCGCTTTTATCCTGAAGCTTGTCTTGTCCGTCAATCACAACCACCTCGCCAGCATTGAGGCCAGAACTGATACCGATGTTGTTGCCAGTAGTTTGGGCGATGGTTACCGAACGGATGCTGACCGTATTACCTCCGGAAACAACGTAGACATACGTGCCTTGCGGACCTCGTTGAATGGCTGCAGCGGGCACAATGACCACATTTCGTTTGGTGTCGACGAGCATGTGGACATTGACGAACTGATTCGGGAAGAGGACGTTGTTCTCGTTGGAGAAGATGGCTTTGAGCTTGTACGTACCGGTCGTCGGATCAATTTGGTTGTCGATCGTAGCGAGTTTGCCGTCGGCAATCTTGGTCGTGTCGTCGCGGTCGAAGGCTTGGACGGGAAGCTGGCCGCCACCTCGGAGCTTGACGAGGACCTGCTGAAGCTGATCTTGCGGAAGAGTGAAAATGACGGAAATCGGCTGGAGCTGGGTGATGACGAGAAGTCCAGTGGTATCAGTGGCATGCACGATATTTCCGATGTCCACGAGACGTAACCCTACACGGCCGCTGATAGGCGCGGTGATCCTGGCATAGACGAGTTGCAATTTTGCGTTATCAATGGTGGCTTGGTCGGCTTTAATCGAGCCCTGGAACTGACCGACCTGGGCTTGCTGGGTATCGACCTGCTGCTTGGGGATCACGCCTTCATTGTAGAGGAGGGTGTAACGCTCGAAATCGACTTGCACATCGTGTAGTTGCGCCTGGTCTTTGGCGAGCTGGCCTTCGGCCTGTTCGAGCATGACCTGGTAGGGGCGAGGGTCGATTTCAATGAGAGCATCGCCTTCGTGCACGAACTGGCCCTCGGTAAAATTGACTTTGACGATTTGGCCATCGACGCGGCTGCGGACGGTCACGGTGTTAAAGGCTGCGACCGAGCCCAGGCCGATGAGATAGACGGGAAGATCGCCCTTCTGGGCCGTACTGACGACAACAGGTACCGGCCCGGTCATGAAATAGCCACCTGGGCCACCTTTTCCAGGGCCGCCGGGAGGGACGTTGGCGCCAGCCTCGCTTGTCGCGTGAGTTCCGCGGTAATACCAGATGCCGACGGCGATGAGGCCGAGAACTACAACCCAAAGCCACCAACGGCTCTTGGCGGGCACCATCGCGGAAGAGTCACGCGCGCCCCGTTCGGGAAGCTCAATAGAGTCGAGATGGCCCATCCATTCTCTCCTGTTAGTAACTGCTTAGGATCCGAGTGAGTCTGCCGGGGCAAGACTATGGGGGCTATACACTTAGTGGTCCCCCGCCGAACGCTTTGAGCCTACCGGAAAAACACACCTGCGCATAGGTTGGACGGATTTCGGGAGCAAATGGTTACGAAGGCTCGGCTGGAGCGGATGATTCTGCGGCCGGGGTGGCAAGCTTGAACGCGGGTGTAGGTCGGGAGGCAGTGGCAAGCGCGGACACAATTCTAGTGGGCATTGGGGCGCGCGAGAGTTTACACTATCGGCCCCCGGACGCAGGCGGCTGGCAACGAGGCGGCGGGATTCTGAAAAAGGCGGGTGAATCGACACATGGTAAAGGGCGTGATTGTGGGCATTCTGCTCGGAGTATTGCTGGTCGCGGGCTGCGGTTACTTCTACTTTGCAACCGGTCGTGCACCGGTGGCGGTGACGGATCCTCCCATGCCTTTTGAGAAGAAATTTGCGCATATGGCCCTGGCTGCGCACATCGAGAAGGAGAAGGTTCCGGAATCGCCAGTCACTGCGGACGAAAAGAGCTATTTGAGCGGCGCGGAGGTCTACAGAGAGAACTGCGCGGTTTGTCACGGGTTGCCGGACCAGCCGAAGACGAACATCGCGCAGGGTATGTATCCGCCCCCACCTCAGCTTTTCCACGGAACTGGCGTTTCGGACGATCCGGCGTCAGAGACTTATTGGAAAGCAGAGAATGGTATTCGGTTGACGGGAATGCCGGGGTTCAAAGGGCGTTTAACGGAAACGCAGATTTGGGAAGTCAGCGTATTGCTGGCAAATTCGGACAAGATACCGGCTTCCGTGAAGACAGCATTGGTTAGCCCATCCGCGGCCCAGACTGCCGCTCCAGCGAGCGTTGCACCGCCGACAAAGATAAACCCTTAGATCACCTGCCCACGCCGATATGCTAAGGCGCCGGACTCCTATAGGTTGCGCAATTTCTTGGAAATTACGCCGGGCGGCTCGGCAATGAGTGGATCTGTTCGACTCTCCTGAGCTCGGGGAAGCGCCACGCCCAGATTGCAGTGACGATGATGGTGCCGACGCCGCCAAGCACGACGGCAGGTAGCGTTCCGAGCCATTGTGCCGTGAGGCCAGACTCGAATTCCCCGAACTCGTTGGAAGCGCCGATAAATACCATGTCGACGGCGTTGACGCGCCCGCGCATTTCGTCTGGTGTGGCCACCTGGATAAGCACCGCGCGCACGATTACGCTGACCATGTCCGTTGCGCCGACAAAAAACAGTGCAATCAAGGAAAGAACCAGGCTGCGGGAGATTCCAAAAAGAATCGTGAAAATACCAAAGCCGGCCACGCACCACAGCATGATGAGACCAACCTTGCGGCGAAGCGGGCGATGCGCCAGGAAAATGGCCATGGCGGCGGCTCCAACTCCGGGAGCTGCGCGAAGCAGACCGAGGCCCCACGGGCCAGTCAGCAGAATTTCGCGGGCGTAGACGGGCAGGAGAGCGACGGCCCCGCCGAGAAAGACGGCGAATAAGTCCAGCGAAATGGAACCGAGAACGACTTTTTCGCGCCAGATATAGCGAAGGCCGGCGGAGACAGTGGTCAGATTGATGGGCTCGCGCGTGCGAGGCTTCGATTCCGTTCTGATCTTGAGCGTGCAGATGACGGCCGCGATGGCCATGATTACAGCCAGGATGTAAACCGCCGAGGGGCCGCGAAAAAAAGCGTAAGTGAGGCCGCCAAGCGCAGGACCGAGTATGGCAGCGCCCTGGAAAATGGTGGAAGCCCAGGCCACGGCGTTAGTGAAATGCTCTTCGGGGAGCAATTGCGGGACCAGCGCGCGGCTGACGGGACCGGTGAATGAGCGCACGACGCCAAGAAGCACGAGGACGGCGAAGATGTAGTAGACCGAGCGGACATGGCGCATGGAGGTGAGCAGCAGCAAACCGCAGCACAAGGCGAAGCCAACGTAGCAAATGACAATGAGCTTTCGGCGATCGTAGCGATCGGCGACATGGCCCGAAACGAGAAAGAGAAGAATGCCGGGCAGAAATTGCGCCAAACCCACAAGTCCGAGGTCCAGAGGCCGCTTGGTGATTTCGTAGACTTGCCAGCCAACCGCAACCGACTGCATTTCCGTGGCGAGGACAATGAAGAAGCGGGCTGTTTGAAAAAATACAAAGCTGGGATATTGGAACGCAATGAGGCCGGCGGTTTTGGCGTTCTCGGGTGCGGCCATCACACATTACTTTGCCACAAAAGCAAAGAAGGGACGAGTTTGGCGGGTACGCGCGAATTGCCGCGTGACTACTCTTCTGTTGAGGTGGAAACGAGTTCCGCTTTGGCCGGATGTGCGTTTGCTGCCTGCGATTTGCGCCGAATCATCCAGTAGGCCAGCGACATGAGCAGTAGGAATGGAGCAAAGGCGGGAACGGTGTATTGCAATCCGTCTACGAAGAACGTGCTCGCCGCTATGCCCAGAAGTGCGGCGATGCCCAACGCGCTCGAATAGGGAAAAAAGCGCAGGCGCATGGGAAGCTGAGCGACTCGCCCGGGGCCGAGGGTTCGCCGGAACGCGATGTGCGTCAGTAGGATGACGATCCAAACAAAAAACATACCGGCTACGGCCACGCCATAGAGCATCAGGAAAGCGCGCTGGGGCGTGTAAATGGCGAGCAGGATTGCGGCGATCATGCCTGCTGTGGAAACGGCTAGTGCGTGCCGCGGAACCCCGTTGCCGCTGAGATGGCCGAGCCAAGATGGTGCGTAGCGGCCCCGCGCCAGGGAAAAGAGCATGCGCGTGGTGAGATAGAGATTTGTGTTGGCGCTTGAGAGCGCGGCGGTGATAACTACGAGATTCATGATGCCGGCGGCAAAGGGGATGCGCGCAATCGAGAGCGCGTGGACAAAAGGACTCCCGGTAAGGCTATTGCCGAACTGGTCCCATGGAGTCATGGCCAGCATGATGGCGATGGCGAAAACGTAAAAGATCACCAGGCGGAAAACGATCGTGCGCATGGCGCGTGGAATCGATTTCGCCGGATTTTGCGCTTCGCCCGCCGTCACGGCGATGACTTCGACACCCATGTAGCTGGTGATCACCAGCGTGAGCGCTAGCCAGACTCCCATCCAGCCGAACGGGAGAAAGCCGCCGTGTGCCGTGAGATTGGAAAGGCCAATCGCAGGCGCGGGTCCCAAGCCGAAGACGAGGGCCATGCCCAAGACGATGAAAACGATGATGGCTACAACCTTTATGAGCGCGAACCAGTATTCGAACTCCCCGAAGCGGCCGACTTGAAGCGTGTTGACGGCGACCAGGCAAAGAGAGACGGCAACCACCCACACCCATTGCGGGACGGAAGGAAACCAAAACGCAAAATAAATCGCCACGGCGGTTACTTCCGCACCGATGGCGATGATTTGCACCAGCGCATACGTGGCGCGGACGGAGAAACCGGCCCATGGACTTAGATAAGTTTCCGCATAGACGCCAAAGGAGCCTGCTACCGGTTGAACGACGGCCATTTCCGCCAGCGAGTACGCGACGATCATGGCGATGAGGGCACCGATCAAATAGGTGACGATGACGCTGGGGCCGGCGAGGCGGACGGTTACGCTGCTGCCGAGGAAGAGGCCAACTCCGATGGCGCCTCCAATGGCAAGCATGGTGAGCTGGCGCTGGGTGAGCTTGCGCTTTAGCTCGTCGATTTCTGGAGGAATGGGGGTCGTTGTCGCGGCGGTCGATTGCGGCGATCGAGGTTGAAGAGAATTGGAGGGCTCAGCCATGCTTGGTCAAATCGAGCAAGGCCTTGCCGAAGCTATGAATCTCAGCCAGCGTGTTGTAGTGGACCAGAGAGGCGCGGACCACTCCGCTTTCCATCGGCACGCCGAGCCGCTTCATGAGGCGCGGGGCGTACATGTGGCCGTCGCGAATGCCAATGCCAGCTTGGGCGAGAGATTCCGTGACTTTTCGAGGAGCGAGATTCGGCAGATTGAAGCACAGCGTTGGCACGCGCTCGTGAACTTGGTTCTTTCCTGCTAAGCCGTATACCGTTGCGCCACACTCCTGGAGGACGTGGAGCATTTCGCGGGAGAGCGATTCTTCGTAAGCGCGGATATTTTGCATGGCGCGGGCTAGATTTGCGCGCTTCGAATTTTTTGTTCCGGCATCGCCGCCAGACTGGGGCCGCTTGCCGAGGGATTCGAGATAAGAAATGGCAGCATCCATGCCGGCGACATTTTCATAGATAAAGGTGCCGGCTTCGATTTTTCCCGGCGGCTCGTCGGGGATGAACTCTTCGCGAAACGTCGGAAGCTTTTGCAAAAGTTCGCGGCGTCCCCAGAGAAAACCCATGTGCGGCCCGAAAATCTTGTAACCGGAGCAGACGAGATAGTCGCAATCGAAGGCTTGCACATCCATCTGACCGTGAGGGCCGAAGTGAACGCAGTCGAGGAAAACCTCCGCACCAACATTGTGCGCGATCTTGGCGGCTTCGGCGACGTCCACGATAGAGCCCAGAGAATTCGCAGCGACGGCGCACGCGACTAAACGAGTCTTGGAGGAAACGAGAGGCTTTAGGTCGTCGACGTGAAGGTTGCCGTCCTCGCCCATCTTCCACCACACTAATTTGGCGCCTTCTTTTTCGAGCGCGAGCCAGGTGGCGACGTTGGCTTCGTGATCCATGTCCGTAACGATGATTTCATTGCGCTGGCCGAGAGTTTGTCCAAGGGCTAGGCTTACCAGGCGAATGAACGAAGTGGCGTTCATCCCAAACGCGATTTCGCTCGGATCGCGCGCGTTCAGGAAATCGGCGACACTCTGGCGGGCGCGGGCAATCGTGGCGTCCACTTCCAGGCTTTTCGCGTAACGGCCGCCGCGCTGAACATTGCATTCGAGCAGATGGCGGTTGACGGCGTCAAAAACGATCTGCGGTATCTGCGCTCCGGCGGCGTTGTCGAAAAAAGTGAAAGCTGGTGGCCGATCTAGCGCGGGAAAAAAGGAGCGAATGGTCTCGATCGGGAAATTCAGATTGGGCTGAGGATGAATATCTGCCTGCGGAGTATCTTGCGATTTGGCCTGCAATCTCTTGCTCCTGGATGAATCCGAAAAAAGCGGCTATGGAAGGTTTCTTGGATGAACCAGGCGAACGCTATACCCCGGCTGCGGGGCGTGTCAAGCGAGAGCGTATTTTGCGGTTGATAGACAAGTTAGCGGGCTAGAATATCCAGCGTTCGATTGAGCGATAAGGAAGAACAATCTGCATGACCAAAGCAATTGCCGAGGTCTACTCCGCGCTCCGCCGCCAATTTCGAGGAGATTTGCTGCGTCCGGGCGACGGCGAATATGACGGGGCACGCGTCATCTGGAACGGAATGGTGGCTCGGAAGCCGGGCTTGATTGCGCGTTGTGCAGATGTGGCGGACGTGCAACTCGCGGTTCGGACCGGAGCCGCAGCGGAAACGCTGACGGCGATTCGCTGCGGCGGCCATAGCCTTGCGGGGTTCAGCACCTGTGAGGATGGCCTGGTGATTGATCTTTCACGGATGCGGACGGTGAGCGTTGACCGGCAGGCTCGGCGGGCGCGGTTCGACGGCGGGTGTCTTCTGGGCCATATCGATACGGCTACTCAAAAAGTGGGGCTCGCCTTTCCGGCAGGAGTCGTATCCCATACGGGCGCCGCAGGGCTCGTACTAGGAGGCGGAACGGGATGGCTGAACCGTTTGCACGGGCTTTCTTGCGACAACGTCACAGGCTTTGCGGTGGTCGTCGCGGATGGATCGGTGGTCCGCGCAAACCACAAGGAGAATTCGGATTTGTTTTGGGCGCTGCGCGGGGGTGGCGGAAACTTTGGTGTCGTAACGGAGTTCGAAGTGAATCTTCACCCGGTCAGTTCCGTTCTCTTCGGCGCCGGCATGTGCTTCGGGGATGACATTGCCGCCATCGTGCAGCACTGGCGGGATTTCATGCCGCTAGCTCCGGATAATCTGCGATGGGGAATTTCGCTGACCATTGCTCCGCACACGGAAAATATTCCTAAGCAGTTGCGGGGACGGCCGGTGGCGAGCCAGGGTTTGCTCTGGGTTGGCAACCTCGAAGAAGGGCGACGCTATGTGGAACAGGGGCTTTCTCTCTGCAATGCTGTGGCGGTGACCAAGAGCGAGCTATCGTTTGTAAACTTGCAAACAATGGCGGATCACGAATTCCCGCACGGACGGCGCTACTACACCAAGTCCGGCTATTTTAAGAAATTGGACGGCCAGGACATTCGGCGCATGGTGGAAGGGCTGGGGACAATTCCCTCTCCTGCGAGCCAGATTGAACTTTCCTACCTGGGCGGTGCAGCGGGACGAATTGACGCTGGCGAGACGGCGTTTGGCGACCGCAGTTCTCCGTTCATAGTGAACCTGCTAGGAAATTGGTCCGATTCCGCCGAAGATGCCGCGAACATCGCGTGGATACGCGGGTTATTCGCGGATTTGCGCCCTTCCATGACGCCAGGCGTCTACGTCAACTTCATGAGCGGCGACGAGCAGGATCGCGTGCCGGAAGCTTATCGCGAACGGTGGGACCGGTTGGTCGACGTTAAAACGCACTACGACCCGAATAACTTTTTCCGGCTGAATCAGAATGTTCGACCGCGGAAAAGCTAAGGGCTCTTTTCGGAAGAATCGCTGCCCGTTCAGCTACTGCTTGTCGACGGTGATGTAGTAGAGATCGGTGGCCACTTCGAAGTCGTCTTTCGCGAGCGGCGTCTTCATAGTCCGCCAATCCGTGGTGGCTTGGATGATCTGCCAGTTGTTTTTCTTTCCGACACGCACGGGCATCGCGAAACCCGGCTCATCGACTTTCCAGCAATAGGCAACGGTTCCCTCCCCTTCATTGAATTTCAATTCGAGGGCCGGAATGGCGGTGTGACGCAAATATTGATTGAAGATCGGCGTCATATCCTTGGCGGTCTTCTCGTTAAAAAATTGCACGATGTCTTCGGTCATGATGTTTTTGTATTTGAAGTGCTGGTAGAGATCATGGATGAGCTTGAACCAGCGGGGATCATCGTTCACTACGCTGCGAAGGGTGTTCAGGAATAGCGCGCCCTTGAAGTATTGGTCTTGTGGAGGCTCGGCGTTGATGCCGCGTTCCGCGATGATGGGCTTGGTGTTCTTCACTTTAGATTTGTAGGCATTGACGTACTTCAGGTAATCGTCATGACCGTACATATATTCCACGTAGAGGCATTCAAGATAGGTCGTCCAGCCTTCGTGGATCCACATGTCGGAGGGATCAGCAGCAGTGATGGAGTTGCCAAACCATTCATGTCCGCTTTCGTGGATGATGATGAAATCGAATCTTAGGCTGATGCCAACTCCGGTCCAGTCGCGTTCGAGATAACCGTTTGCAAAATGATTGCCGTAAGTCACCGCGCTTTGGTGCTCCATTCCGGAGTACGGCACTTCGATCAGTTTGTACCCGTCCTTTTTAAAAGGATATTCGCCGAAATAGTGCTGAAAGGCCTGGAGCATGCCTTTGACTTGGACGAACTGCTTTTTAGCTTTGTCCAAATCTTCTGGCAGTGCGTAGAAGTCGAGCGGCAGGTCGCCGAACTTGTCCGAGAAGTGCTGATAATTGCCGATGTTGAGCGAGACGTCGTAATTGTTGATCGGGTAGTGGACGAGCCAGTCCCAACGAGTGTAGCCGTCTCCGAGATCGGTCTTGCCCATGAATTTTCCGTTGGAGACATCGACGAGGCCGTTCGGAATCGACACGCTGATTTGCATGCTCTCGACTTCATCGCGCCACTGGTCCTTGTTCGGCCACCAGATGCTCGCGCCGATTCCTTCGCAGGCAGTGTTGATCCAAGGATGGCCGGACGGATCTTTGCGGAATGCGATGCCGCCGAACCGGCCTGTTTCGAGCGGGTTCCCAGAGTAGTAGAAATCGATCGAGTAAACGCGGCCCGCGCGGAGCGTTTGCGGAAAATCCACAAAAACGGCGCCAAACTCGCGTTCGTATTTTAATTCGGTTGTGCCAAGCAGAATTTTGTCAACATGCAGCGCGGTGTGGAGATCGAGCTGGATGCGGGTGTCGTCCTTGAGCATCTTGAAACGGATGGTGTTCTTCCCGCTGATGAATTTCTTTTCGGGGTCGACGCGGACGTCCAGATAGTAGTAGAGCAGATCGTTGTTGGCGCGATACGTACCGTAAGCTCCGCGCAGAATGTCGGCGCGCGTCGGCGCCGATGGAATTTGAGGCGTTTGCGGCTTCGCTGTTTGTTGAGCCTTTGTAGCGGAAGCTGGAGGAATAGTCTGGGCGTCGAGAGAATCGGCGAGGAAGACCGCAAAAACCATAACGAACGCCGTTCGCTTGATAGGGCTCCATCGAGACATGGGTTCCTCGTAATTGTAGTTTCATACTTCAGTTTGAGCGCGCTTGCAAACTTGGCTCATCTGAAAGAATACTGAAAATCTCCCGAAGTTAGCTCACAAACACGATCAAGGTACTGAATCTTTGAAACTTATGGCAAATCGCGTAAACCGGAAGCATAGTGGAGAACATGCTTACTGGAATCAGGATTGAAACCAAACCGGGTTTAACCGAGGAGTGAATATCATCGGCGGACATCTTGGCCGAAGCCTGTCGGCCCTGCCGCAAATCGGACATGCCTCGCGCCCCCCAGGCAGTACTAGTGGCGTACCATTGAGGCTCTCCCCCGACGCTGATATTCTGGAGTCTCCACTTCCCGCCCTCAGGACATAGACGTGTCTCTGCAAAGGCAGCGAACCATGGACGCCGAAAAACTCCGCGTTTCCCGCGACAAGCTCACACGTGTGTTCCGCTATCTGGAAGCATTGAACCAGCATCGCAATCCCGCGAAACGACAGATTCGCGAACAGCCCTGGAGTTTCTCGCTGCGCGATCTTCCCGAGCATCCCTCCATTCAACGAGGTAGCGCGAAGGCGAGTTCTCTGAAGACAAAGAACGGGAATAGTCAGAACACGGAAGACGGCGGCGGAAGCTACGTTCTCAAGGTGCAGCGTCCGCGGTTGACTCGCGCGCCCGAACCGCCCGAAGAAATTTCCGGATGGCTGAAAGACGGTTGGGATGACCCGTTGAGTGCCTCCGTTCTCGAGGAGACCCTCGAAGAATCCGGGAATGGTGTAGAGCCGAAGATCGCGAAGTTCTCAGACGATCCGGTTCGGACCGCAATCCTGGAACGTTGGCAGCTGCTGCGAAATGAGTGGGTGAAAACCGAAAAGCCTGCCCGAGCGGCGATGAAAATCTTCGAAGCCTTTTACACGCTCTATGGCCGTATCGATCGCGAGGCGGAACGCGTCGAGCTGGTCCTCGGAGACGGCATCTTGAGCTGGCGTCGGGCGGAAGGAGGCATCTATCATCCGATCCTCCTCCAGCGCCTCCAATTGCAGTTCGACGCATCCGTACCCGAATTCACGCTATCGGAAGCGGATCATCCCGTTGAGCTCTACTCTGCTTTGTTCCAATCGATGAACGATGTGGATGGGCGCGCGATAGGCCGATGCCGCGAAGAATTGGAGGAAGGAGGCTTCCATCCGCTTATAAATGGTGCGACCTCCGGTTTTCTGAAGCGGCTAGTCGTGCAGCTTTCCCCGCGGGGAGAGTTCCTTGAAGACCGCGCGCCAGATGTGGAAGTCAACGATCCGTGCATTGGACGAGACCCAATCCTCTTTCTGCGGTCACGCACCTTGGGATTTGCCGCCGCGATTGAAGGCATCCTTGCAGACCTTCGCACGCGCGAAGACCTGCCCTGGTCGCTCCTGAATATAGTTGGAGAAGAATCGCCGGTTCCCGACGCGGAAGACGCGAACCCATCCGCGAGCGGTTCCGCTCAATCGGATGGCCAAGTACTGCTAAGCAAACCGGCCAATCCGGAGCAAATTCGAATTGCCCAGCAACTCGAGGAGCACGGCGGCGTTCTGGTGCAAGGCCCTCCTGGCACCGGAAAAACTCACACCATCGGCAATCTTGTCGGCCATTTGCTAGCCTGCGGCAAAAGCGTTCTGGTCACCAGCCACACAACAAAAGCGCTGCGCATGGTGCGCCATCACATTGTTCCCGAGCTGCGTCCTTTGTGTGTCAGCCTTCTTGAAAGTGACTTGGACAGCCGCAAACAGCTCGAAAGCGCCGTGGGATCGATCGCGGAAAGGCTGTCGCGAGCCGATGCTGGCTCTCTCGAAATGCAAGCGAAGAAATTGGAATCCGAGCGTCTCGAACTGCTGAAGAAGTTCGATGAAATCCAAAGACAGATGACGGAGGCTCGCGCCGATGAGTATCGGGATATTGCCATTGCTGGAAAGTCTTGGACGCCCGCCGATGCCGCTCGCCAGATCATGCAAGAAAAGGACGCGCTCGGCTGGATCCCCGGTCCCGTCGCTGCCGTGGCGCCACTGCCTCTTTCTCCCGGTGAACTGGCCGACCTCTATCGTACGGGTGTTTCCATTTCCCGCGATGACGAGAATGAGCTCTCAAATCATCTTCCGGAACTTTACGATCTTCCTAGCGCAGAAGATTTTGAATCCAGCGTAAGTGAGCGCAATCGTCTCGGCATGGAGGATCTCGATTTGCGCTCCGATTTGTGGGAGTCCGGGGCCGCACAGAGTTCGCCCGCAGAGATCGAAGGATTAGCTGCCGCTCTAGCTCAGGCGGTCGAGCCTCTCTCCGGCAAAGACAAGTGGAAGCTCGCGGCGGTGTATGCCGGCAAATATGGCGATGTCCATCGGCAGCCGTGGGATCAACTTATCAGCTTGGTGCGGCTCGTTCATCGAGAAGCAGCAAACGCGCAGGAATCGTTCGTCAAGTACGGCCCACAGAGTTCCGAGGGTGGCGCGGCCAAAGAGCAGGAACGCATTGCCAGCGAAATTTTCGCGCACCTCGAGGACGGCGGCAAGCTGGGCTCCTTGACCTTGTTCACGCACAAGCCCTGGAGCCAATTTCTGGAACAGACGAAAGTAAACAACGCGCGTCCACGGCTTCCCGAGCATTTTCAAGCCCTGCGCCAGTACTTCCGGATCGCGGGCCTCCGCGAGGATCTTGCTGCGAGGTGGGATCGCCAAGTAGCGACTCTCGGAACTCCCCGTTCGAGCGAAATGGGCCAGGAGGTCGAAAAAACACTGATGCAGTATTGTGACTCCATCGAGGACTGCCTGGGCTGGCAGGAACACACCTGGCTTCCACTGCAGCAGCGGTTGGAAGACAGCGGCTTCCGGTGGGATAAATTCCTCGCTGAACAACCTGCGGTCGTCGGTTCCGATGGAGAGTTGGCACGCATCCACATCGCGGTGACTGATGCTTTGCTCCCCATCTTGGATTTCCGGTTCAAGAAGCTCCGGTTGCTTCAGTTGGAGGAAGAATTTCGCGATCTCAAAAGCCGGCTCAAACTTGCGGCCCGCGTGGCGAAAGCATCCAAGGTAATCGGCCAGATTCTGACAGCGGTCAGCGAGGAAGATTCCAACCGCTATCGCGAAATGTATGAGCGCCTGCTGGAATTAAAGAGCAAACAAGCAGATCTCGACCTACGCCGAGCTTTGCTCGCAAAGCTCGATACCGCTGCTCCCGCTTGGGCCGGCGCGATTCGAAATCGCACCGGAATTCATGGTCGAAACGAGCCGCCTCGCGACCCCGCCCTCGCTTGGACTTGGCGCCAGTTAAACGATGAGCTCGATCGACGCGCCAGTGTCTCGCTCGAAGCCCTGCAAGCCAGAAACGAAAAACTCCGCGAGCAACTTCGCCGCGTGACCGTTGAACTGATCGATAAGCGTTCGTGGTCCTCGCAAGCGCGCCGTACCTCCTCTCGGCAGCGCCAGGCTCTCGTTGGCTGGCTCGACACCATTCGTCGCATCGGCAAGGGGCACGGAGTCCGCGTTTCTCTTTTGCGTTCCGAAGCGGCGAGAAAAATGAGCGAATGCCGCGGGGCCGTCCCCGTATGGGTCATGCCGCTTTCGCGAGTGGTCGAAAACTTTGACCCGCGCACCACGCGCTTCGATGTCGTGATCATCGATGAAGCCAGCCAGAGCGACGTGATGGCGCTGGTCGCCCTGTATTTGGGCAAGACAGTGCTCGTTGTTGGCGACCACGAGCAAGTCAGCCCGTCGGCCGTGGGCCAGGATTTGGGCGCTATTCAAAACCTCATCTTCCAGTACCTCCGCGGAATCCCTAACTCCGATCTTTACGACGGGCAGATCTCCATCTACGATCTCGCGCGTCAGTCGTTCGGAGGCACAACCTGTCTCGTCGAACACTTCCGGTGCGTTCCGGAGATCATCCAATTCAGCAATATGATCTCCTACGACGGCCGTATTAAGCCCTTGCGCGACGCGAGCCGGGTCCATCTGCGTCCGCACACTATCGCGCATCGCGTCTCTGGGTCCAGCCGCGACGGTAAGATCAATCGTCAGGAAGCCCTGACCGCCGCCTCGCTCCTTACGGCCGCGATGGAGCAACCCGAATACAAGAACAATGACGCCGGTCAGCCGCTGAGTTTCGGAGTGGTTTCTCTGGTTGGTGAAGAGCAAGCCATCGAAATTGACAACCTGGTCCGTTCTCATGTCGCGCCTGACCGCTACGAACTCCATCGCGTACTTTGCGGAAACGCCGCGCAATTCCAGGGAGACGAGCGCGACGTGGTGTTCATCTCCCTGGTTGACACCGCCGAGCATGGTTCTCTGTCCCTCCGGGATCAGGAACTCTTCAAACAGCGCTTTAATGTCGCTGCCAGCCGCGCCCGCGATCAGATGTGGATCGTGCATTCGCTCAATCCGCACAACGACCTGAAAGCCGACGACCTTCGCCGCCAGTTGATCGAGCATGCCGAGGACCCTGCGCGACTCATGCGCGCCCTGGAAGAGAAGGAAAAGCGCGTGCAATCGAATTTTGAGCGGGAAGTCATGAAGCGTCTGGCGACGGCTGGGTATCGTGTCACCCCTCACTGGAGGATTGGAACGTTTCGAATCGATCTGGTCGTCGAAGGCGACGGCAATCGCCTAGCCATCGAGTGCGACGGTGATCGCTATTACCCACTCGAGAAGCTCCCTGAAGACATGGGCCGGCAATCCGTGCTTGAACGCATGGGCTGGATCTTCACGCGCATCCGCAGCTCGGAGTTTCTCCGCAACCCCTCACGCGCAATGAAGCCGGTCTTTGAAAAGCTGCAAATGATGGAGATCCCGCCCGTAGGTAACACTGCGATCGCTGAACCTGCGGGCCCTGTTTCACACGATGTGATCGACCGTGTCATCCGTCGCGCGGAAGACCTTCGCAGGAGTTGGTCAAAAGCGAATGGAGCAGGTGCTCGTTCACCCTCCCGGGTCTCCGCTGCTACCTTCTAGCCAAGGCCGGGATTCTGGCCTTACTTCACCCTGGCGTCGACCCGGTGAACGATTGGATTGCCAAGATTCTTGCCCATGGTGAGCACTTCCGAAGCTGCGCCTCCTTTCAAAAGGGCACTATTGTTGAAGACTGTTCGGGATGAGGTAAAGTAATGACATCGTGATCGTCAACCTCGCGCGGCGTGCCCACGACCACAACTGGGAACTGGACCCGATTACACGGTCTTTGCTCGACACCGATTTTTACAAGCTCCTCATGCTCCAGTTCATTTGGAAGCAGTTCCCCAAAACCACCGCTTCGTTTTCGCTTATCAACCGCTCCGTCGACTTACGTCTCGCCGATGTAATCGACCCCGACGAGCTTCGCGCCCAATTGGAACAAACCAATAAATTGCGCTTTCACAAGTCCGAGCTGATCTGGCTTGCGGGCAACACGTTCTACGGACGCCGCGGCATCTTTGAACCGGCCTTCCTTGAGTGGCTCGAACGCGACTTTCGCCTTTCTGATTATGAGCTGTCTATTCGAGACGGGCAGTTCTCCCTGTCCTTTCGCGGCCTTTGGACAGAAACAACGATGTGGGAGATTTACGCGCTTTCGACCATTAGCGAACTGAAGACGCGCGCCAGCCTCAAGCGTCTCAGCGAATTCGAGCTCGATATTCTCTATTCCCGGGCCAAGACAAAACTGTGGGGAAAAATGGAGCGGCTGCGCGGCGTTCCGGAATTGCGAGTGAGCGATTTCGGGACGCGACGGAGGCACAGCTTCTTGTGGCAGGAGTACGTCGTAAAGGCCATGAGCGATGTGCTTGGCGGCAGCTTTACGGGAACTTCGAATACATATCTCGCCTACAAACACGATTTGGAAGCGATTGGTACAAATGCGCATGAATTGCCGATGGCCTTGGCGGCGATGGCCAATCACGACGAAGAACTGAAAACTGCGCAATACCGCTTGCTGGAGCTCTGGCAGCAGACCTACCAAGGCGAGTTGCTCATCCTGCTGCCAGACACATTTGGCACGACCCAGTTTCTCCACAACGCTCCGGATTGGGCGGCGGACTGGACGGGGCAGCGCGCAGACAGCAAAGACCCTTTCCTTGCTGGAGACGAATACATTGCGTGGCTTAATCAGCGAACTCGTGATCCGCGGCAAAAGCTATTCATTGCTTCTGATTCACTCGATGTGGACACGATTCTGGGACTGCATGCCTATTTTTCCGGGACGATTCGCAGCGGCGCTTCTCCTTCCGACTTTAGGCAAGCGGGCGACTTCTTCGATACGGGTAAATGGCTTCCCGAACAGCGCATCCGTTTCAGCGCTGGTTGGGGCACGCTGCTGACCAACGATTTTCGCAACTGCAATCCTCGGGACGGCAGTGGTTTCGATCCTATCAATCTCGTATGCAAGCTCAACGATGCTGATGGCAAACCAGCAGTGAAGCTTTCCGATAACTTTCAAAAAGCGCTGGGTCCCCCCGAAGAGATTGAGCGCTATCGGCAGGTGTTTGGCCTCGCCGGTGTTGCGCATGCGCCGATTGTCGCGTAAGGGCAACGGGACTTGTGAAATGGGATTCGGCACGTGGTACGCTCTTGCACAAGGAGGTCACATGGCAGACATCCAGCGAATCAGCGCGCAACAAGCGCACGCAAAGACGAAAGCAAACCAAGCCCTGCTAGTTTGCGCCTACGAGGACGAGGCAAAATGCCGGAAGCTAAATCTGGACGGGTCCATATCCTTCACCAGCTTGCAGTCCCGGGCGGCGTCGCTGCCGAAGACACAAGAAATCATTTTCTATTGAGGTTGACCCGGCGAAGCCAGCGCTGTCGGTCAGGCAGCGAAATATCAGGAGCAGGGCTTTACCAACGTCAGGGTGCTAAAGGGCGGTGTCGGAGCGTGGAAGGCGGCTGGTTACTCAATGATCTGAAAGGCGTTGAAGTAGGGGCCGGGAAATGCAGCCCGCCATCGAACGTGTCTACTAACTCCATCTAGCTTCGAATTTCTTTTTCATACGCCCAACTCTTGAACCTAGTCAGGAACCAGTTAAACGCCTCTTCTGTTTCTATGGCGTCGGGAGATTTAGGGAATGGCAAGCGTCGATCAACGTAGCGGGCGTGCCGCGCCGTCTTTTCGGTCACTTCGAATCCTAAGCACAGACCGCCTGCTCGCTCGAACCATCTGGCCTGCTCCCACGGCCGTTCCGCGCCAAGAATCTAAGCGTGAATTTCATGCTTAGTGTTCGAAAAAAAGGGGATCTCATTCTGGTCAAAAAGATACGCCGCTGCCTCATGGGAAGAGGACCAATGATGAGACCAGGCTAGCGGCGATCGCCGTCGGCTGGCGTGACGGCGGAGACTTCCGCCTGAGGACTAGCGTCCGTCGACTGACTCTTCCTTTTGGCTTCCCACTGCTTCAGCAATTGTTTGCGATTCTTGCGTAGATCGAGGCCGCTGCGAACGGTCGGATAGGGCACGTTACCCATGATGCCTGTCCAGAGAACACGATTGAAAGCGTCGGTGTCGAGGCGGTCGGCGTCATGAAAATTGAAGTTCTTCATGTTCACCGCCCACCAGGATGCGTCGCGCAGCTCGGGCGTGCGGGGCGTGATTCTCGCGTTGCCGCTGTTGCATGCGGGAACAAGGTTTGGACTCACCGGTGAAGCGCACAGGCTTCCCGGAATAATTGCGGAATAGGGCGCGAAATTCGGAGTGCGCATGAAGACATCGGACATTGGAGCGGCATTGGCGTCGCTTTGATTGAGATGGTCAATTCCGAGGAGGTCTTCGATAGTGCGCAGGACGTTGACGGTCGTGTAGTTGGTGGAGATAGTGACGCCGCGCTTGCTATATGGGGAGATGGCGTAGACAAAAGAACGGTGCGCGTCAACGTGATCGCCGCCGTCCTGAGCGTCATCCTCGAGAATAAAGATGGCAGTCGTCTGCCAGTAGGGCGAGTGGCTAATGAAGTCTACCACCTTGCCGATAGCGTAATCGTTGTCGGCAATCTCCAGTGAAGGAGTATCGAGGCCAGCGACAGCGGTGCCGAAGTCGCCGAAGTGATCGTGAGGCAAGCGCAGCAAAGTGAGGTTCGGGAGACCGTTGGCCGCGACATCGCGCTGCCATTCGTTAAAGAGATAAGTGTCCGCGTTGTTCTGGTCGAAGCCGCGATAGAAGAGGTCGGTTAGGTTGCGCAGCTCGGGCTCGACGGGAACGGCTTGCGGCAGATTCGAAGCAAATGGCGTGGAGGAAATCGGCAAGTAGACCTTTAAGACCGGATCGGGCTTGGTGGGATCCGCTTGCGTGGTGACGTAGTAGGCTCCGTCAATGAAGAACCCGTAGTTGCGCACAGTTTTATTGGAGCGCAGCGCGGAATCCCACAAATGGCCGCCAACGGCTTCGGCTCCGAACTGATTATCGCCGTCGTTGTCACGATCACCGTTGCTGGTCGAATTCGGCGTGACGTTGGCGCTGCCGAAAGGAGCGTTCACGTCCTTCGTGCCGGGAAGAATGGAAGAGCTTCCGGTGGGATCGAGAAGCGTGGTGAGGCGCACGGTGAACTGGCTAGGGTTAGCAGCAAAGTCCGGCAGGCCTTCGCCAATCAAGCGCGTGGTGCCTTCGGCGTCGTAGGTCACACCGTTGCCCCCGTTGCCGTAGTTCACAGCGATGGTTTTCTCATTGTAGTCGGTGGTCTGTGCGTAGGTCGACCAACCCCAGCCGTCGCCGCTGACCATGCCGCTATCGTAGAAGTTATCGAGCAGCCCGAAAGTCAGAGCCAAGCTGTGATGGTTGGGAGTGATGGGCTGCGGAAATTCGGTAAGAGAAGGATCGCCGTTGCCGCGGGGAAGATCGCCGAGGACCTGATCGTAGGTTTTGTTTTCCTTGATGATGTAAATGATGTGATTGATCTTCTGCTGGAGAAAAGCCATCAACGGGTCAGGGCGACGATTGAACAGGCCATCGTTGCGATCGGCTTGTTCGGTGAGATCTTCGAGGACTTCGCCGTGCGGGACCGGGATGATGTTGAGCTGCGCTTTGGAGAGCGGCCAAGTGCGCGCCTGCAGGAAGGTAGGATTCGGCGCTGGTCCGTTCGTCGGGTTCGGTCCATCGTTGCTCTTGAAGTTGGAGACATAGAGGCGTTCGCGGCCGAAGCCAGAGCCGGTGACAGAAACCGAAGTGGGATACCAACCGGTGGGGATGCGACCTTCGACTTGACCAGAGAAGAGGTCAACGACAGCCACGACGTTTTCGAAGCCAAGAGTGACGTAAAGAGTGCGCTCGTCGGCGCTCAAGGCCGCGGAATTGGGATTGGAGCCTTTGTATTTGTCGAAGGGGCGGGAGAGGGAGATGGTGCGGACGACGGTTTGCCCGGCGGTATCAATGACGGAGACCGAGTCGCTGTTGCCGTTGACTACATAGAGCGTGCGCTGGTCTTTGGAGAGGGCCATGCGGTTGGGCTGGTCGCCGACGGGAATCGCGGTGAAGGTGCCGCTGGCGATGTCCACCGCCATGACCTGGTCGTCGCGCTGGCTGGTGACAAAGGCCGTTTTGGCGGAGCCATCGGGATTGCTGAGGACGACCACGTCGTAAGGAAACTCGCCTTGCGCGACAGTGCCACCCGGCGAAAAGAAGTGGACTTCATTCGTAACGGTGCGAGTGGCGGTATCCACGATGGAGACCGAGTCATTTTCAAAATTGGCGGCTACGAGCGTATTGCCGTCGCGGCTGAGGCCGAAGCCGGCGACGACTGCACCGCCAACAATCAGCGAGGTGCCGCCGAAGGTCACTACTTGCGCAGCCTTGGTACCTTTCAGAATGGAGCCGTCGTAGTTGGGGAAAGGCGCGTTGGCGTTGGAATTGTGACCGAGCAAGAGGAAGGGCGCGTCCGGAACGAATTGGCCACCGCTGGACTTGTAGACGTAGATGCGATCATCCTGGCCGCCGGAAACGTAGAAACGCGAGCCATCGGGAGCCCAGGCCAAGCCGCTGTAGGTGCTGGGAATATTGATTTGCTGAAGCTTGGTGACGCTGCCATCGTTATTGATCGCGAAGACGAAAACCCATTCGGATTGCGTGGTGGTGCCAACGACGGCGCCGGTGTTGGGATCAAGAGTCGGAAACGTGATGGAGGTGCCGTCGGTGAGGTGGTTGTCACGATTCCAGCCACTGGTCAGAACGAGGAGTAGCTTGCCGTTGGGGCTGAGTGCCGTGGTAACGGCTTCTGCAGCGTCGGCGTTGCCGTCCGCGCGCAAGCCGGTGGAAAGGACCTGGATCGTCGAGCCGGGAGCCGCCGTCGGCGTGATGACCTGTCCGGACGGAAGAATCGCGCCGTCGGCATAGTTCCCCACCGGCTGCGTCGTGTGGCCGCTGCCACGCGGCACCTGTGCGGTAACCAAACACGGTGCCAAACTGAAAAACGCGATGAGTCCAATGAAACGAGAAATTCTTACCATGGTACCCTCCCTAGCCAGGAGCGCACACCCACATGCAGAGCTCCGGGCGTTAGAAAACCCACACCCTTGTATGTTTTGCAGATGAACTAGAAGTAAAAGGGAGGCAAATATCGTATGTCTCGCCCGAGCGAACTGCGGCATGGCGGTTCCGCTGCTCGAAGCCGCCTTTGTCATTCGCGAGGAATTCACCTACTTCAACTTCGAGCGCTAACCGCTCGAAGCTATGGGCTTTGCCCGTGTGCTTTGAGTCTTTGCGATCTCGGTCAGGAGAAACAGATCCGTGAGGAGCGCGCGCAGATGAATGGAAGCGTTTAGGTTATCGATCAACGGAGAGCCGATGGCGGGTTGCGCCAGGACCAGCTCGATGGCGGCGAGCGAATCGCTCGCGTCTCGTTCGAGCACCGCGAAGAATGCGCGATACTTTTCCGCCGGATCGAGGCGTTCTTGTTTCACTGCGGTCGTACAGCTATCGGCCAGACCAGAGATGGCTTTCACGGCGCGCCCCAGATATTCGCGAATTTGTCCCCCGGACCGGCTTCCTTCATCGCTCGGAAGCCCTTGCGCCGCATAAGCCAGCATGAATTCGTAACATTCTTCGATCGTGTCGCAGTGTTCCGAGATCTCAGCCAGCATCTCTTAATCCCTCTGGGGCTTCTCCCTTGGATGCCCGCGATGAACTGGGAGATTCGACGGGCCAGCGGTGCGGATCATGTTCCTTCAGATAGAAGTCTCTGCTCATCCACCCGAAGATCATGGATTTCGTGATCGCGCGTTTTTCCGGACGAAGCCCAAAATATACATGCACCATGATCAAGGCAATCAGTCCCACGCCAGCAAGGCCGTGCAGCACATACATCATGCCCCAAGTCATATCGCTGAACAGGTAAGGATTGCGGGGAAAAAAGATTGTGCGCACGCGGAACATCATGAACACGCCGGTCACGATTGCAGAGAGGCCCGCGACCATGATCGCGGCGTGATAGAGCTTGTTCTCGAGGGGATACTTGGCGAATTTATCCGGCGGCGGCGCAGACTTGCCCAGGAAACGCAATGTTCTTCTGTATGCGTCGCGCAGATCAATTTTGTCCGGCCAGATCGACCAGAAGTCCATAAAGAAGGAAGCGTGAATGATGTGAAAAAGGATGGAGACGGTCAGGAGGGAGCCAGCTATCCAGTGGTAAGTAACCCAGTCGAACGGCATGCCCACCTTCGGGAGAAAAGCGGTAAATAGCAAGGTGAACATGGAGGCTGCCATGATCCAGTGAAAGAGTCGCGCGGTCAGCGAATGTCTGGGCACGTGCTCGGGTATGCGCGCGGCGATCAGCGGCGACCCGCTGCTCGCAAACTCCTTGGGTTTCGCGAAATATCTAACGTAGGTGGCGTGAACGATAAAAAACAGAAATCCGGCAATAACGGCGACCCAAATCAGGAACCACGCAATGTGGATCGGGACACGCTGTCCCCACGGACTGATGGCCCACTTCAGGAAGTCCATGTAGCCTCCTCGACTCCTCCGATGGCGCGCTTCACCAGATTCCGCATCAGCGGGATCTTGTACCCGTTGAACTGCAAGGGAACAGCGCCTTGCACTGCCAGTTTCCCGGCTGTTTCGCCAGTTGCGGCGTTTGCCGGTTTGCCCCGGACGTAGTCCTCGACCGCTTTTAGGCGCAGAGGACGAGCAGCCGCGCCATTCACACCAATGCGGATGCGTTCGATATTGTTACCCGAGACGAACATCGCTGAGGCCACGTTCAAGAGGGGAAAGTCCCACACATTGCGGTCGCGCACCTTTTCAAAATAGAAATGCGCGCCGGTCCATGTAAACGGGATGCGAACGGCCGTCAGCAGCTCTCCGGGTTGCAAGATATGCAAGCTCGTGATGTCGATGTCCGGACCGACAAAATAGTCTTCGGCGTCGATGACGCGCTCTCCTTTGTGATTGCGGATCACGAATTTAGCGTCGAGTGCGATGAGAGCCGGGGCGGTGTCAGAGGGATTCACGGCCACGCAACGTTCCGCATGCAGAATCGCGTGCTCGCGGTTGCGGCCTTCCGGCGTGTCCGCATAACAGATGTTCCCACCAGCGCGGTAGCAGGGCCAACCGGCGCGGTAATACCAGCAGCGGGCATCCTGCGAAACATTGCCGCCGATGGTGCCCTGGTTTCGGATCTGCGGCGAAGCAACCAGTTCCGCGCTATCCGCCAGCAGCTTGTACTTCTCCTTGATGAGGGGATGCTCGACTACTTCGGTAAGCGTGGTCATCGCGCCAATCTCGATGCCGTCGGCTGTGCTGCGAATTCCCTTGAGCTCGGCGATTCCGCTTAAATCAACCACGACCTTGGGTTTTTTGATGCGGTCCTTGAGCCAGTCAAAGCTATCCATGCCTCCGGCGAGGACCCAGCCGTCGCTTCCCTGCTGCTGGAGCAATTTTTGCGCATCAGCAATCGAGCTCGGCTGAAGCAAATCAAAGGCCGGCATCACGTCTCGGATTACAGCCATGTGCTCTCCTTTCGCGTTTCGGCTAGATGCGCCCCATCTAAATGTGTGCCATTAAGGGATGTTGCATGGGACGTCCTGCTTCCAGCGAAGTTAGAATCGTGTCGGCGTTCACGGGCGCGCGCCGGAAAATCTCATCACCAAGCGCGTCCGATAGCGCGTTCAGGATGGAGGCGCATCCGCCTCCTACGGGCGGCTCGCCTACACCCCGGGCACCGACCGGCGTTTCCGGATCGGGAATGTCGAGCGCTGACCACTGCATATTGACGGGCACATCCAGAATTGTTGGCGGCTTGCTTTGACTGAACCTAGTCGAGAGCATGGCCCCATAGCGAGGGTCGAACACCCACTTCTGCCCAATCGCATGCCCGATGCCCAGAACCGACCGGCCCAGCACTTGACCTCCCAGCGCGCGCGGATGAATCACCGAGCCTACGTCGGCGGAAGCGAGGAAATCCACGATGTGGTACTTGCCGGTTTCGATGTCGACCTCGACTTCGGCAAAGCTGGCAACATAGGAAAATGTCGCGCCATCACGAGGGTATTTGTCCTTGGCAGCGGCTATCAGACCTTGGCCAGCAATCGCGGCGACGGAAGCTTTCGTCACTTTGTTGAGGTCGGCGGAAACTTCGTGGCCATCGTAGATGCCCCCCACTTGAATGGCGTAGTTCGCGGCCTGCGCCAAAGTCATGCCTCGGCCGCCACCTTTGCGAAATACGCGTTCGTTGGCAACTTCATAGTTTTCTGGCTTGCCGCCGAACTTTTTGGCGGCGAGTTCCTGCAACTTTTCCCTGGCGTCCATGGCCGTCGCGTGCGCTGCGCGCGTCATGGCATGGGTCGTTTGGCTTCCTCCCGAAACGCAGGTGAAAGGAAGGTTCTTCGACGAGTCGCCCCAGGTGATGTCGCACTTCTCCCAGGGCACTCCCAGAATCTCGGCAGCCACCCGGTGAACATCGATCACGGACTCCGTTCCCAAGTTGCCAATTCCGGAGAGAATGGACACTCGTCCATCAGGCTTGATGATCAGGATCCCGTCGAAGCCGACCGTGCCACCCACGTAGCAACTGAGCGAAACACCGACACCGCGCACCTTGGAACCAATGCGCTTAGGCGTTCGTGAAACCCTCTCGCTCCATTTGAACTGTTCCGCACCGCGATCGAGCGCTTCCTTGAGAAACGCACTCGTCGCATAAGACCTCTTGCCTTGTACAACTGGTCCGAAGGTTGCTTTACCCTCCGGACAGTTGATTCGGCGAATGGCCACTTGGTCGAGCCCGAGTTTGCGCGCGGCTTTGGCGATGACCGGCTCCATAATTACAATCCCCTGCATGCCGCCAGGCGAGCTTTGCGCGCTTCTTGGAGGCGTGTTTGTCAGCAGCGTGGCTCCGCGCCAGCGCATGGCTTGTGGTTGGTAGAGAAGAGATACGATGCGGCCGGAGGAGGGGGAATCGCCGACCGCGTCATAAGGACCATTGTTCGCAATGACAAACATATCGAGCGCGATGAGCCTGCCATCCTTGGAAAACCCGGCCTTCATCCGCCCGAGCATACTGGGCCGCGCACGGCCGATGAAGGTTTCCTCCTCGCGACTGATTCGCATCATTACTGGCGCATTCGCCTTCTTCGATAAGAGCGCGGGAATAACGAGCGTAACGCCGCCGGTGATTTTGCTGCCGAAGCCGCCGCCGGTGTATTCGCTGATAAGGACAACTTGGCTCGGGGGAATATTCAGCCAGCGCCCGATAGCAGGCACGGTCTGCGCAGTGCTCTGCGTCCCTGTGTGGACATAGACCTTTCCGTTTTGCCAGTACGCCATGGCGCTGCGGGTTTCGAGGGTCTGGTGGCTGGTGTCAGGAGTGACGAAGGTTTCATCGAGGACCAGGGCAGCATTTTGGAAACCCGCTTCCAGGTCGCCATACGACCATTGGTCGGGCGTCTTTCCCATGGGCAGGCGGCCCTGTTTTTCGTCAGCGAAATCAGTCTCGGTCCATTTGAGAACTCCGATCGTGGGAGGCGGCGGCGAAGGCGGCCGAGACCCTGGCGTGGCCGCGGGTGGCGGAGCGGACACCCAGATGTTTCCTTCCGTTCTGGGGTTGGGACCACCAGGCCGAAGGGTATCAAGCGGATCAATGACGAAAGGAAGAGGCTCAAAATCGATTCGAATCTTCTCGATGGCTTCGGCCGCCGTGAACTCGTCGACCGCAGCGACGGCGAGAATCGGCTCACCTTGATAGAGAGGCTCCATAGTGAGGGCTTTCTCACTCTTTGGGTTGGCACGAATAACTGTTCCATTGTCGGTAAGGGTATCGGCTGGAGGAGGGAGTTCGTCGGCGGTGAGAATTGCCTTCACGCCAGGCATGGCGAGCGCTTGGCGAACGTCAAGATGCTTCACGCGGGCGTGCGGCAAGGGGCTGAGCAGCAGCTTGCAGTAGAGCATGCCGTCGGCGTGATAATCCTCGGCGTACTTTGCGAGTCCCGTGACCTTGGCATACAGGTCGGCGGTTTGGTAGTCCTTGCCGATCAGCTTGTGGCCGACTCCGTAGACACGCGCGGTTGCCTCAACGGGTTTGGCATCTTTATCACGCACGGCTCGCCTCCCTCAAGTTCTCGGCTCCCCGCATCATCGCGGTCAAGATCTTGTCGTAGTCCTGGCACCGGCAGAGGTTTCCCGAGAGGCTCTGCGCCAGCTCGCTTCTCGTGGGATTGGGATTTCTCTTGAGGAATCCGACTGCGGCCATGATGAAACCCGGCATGCAGAAGGCACATTGGAAGCCTTGCTCGTCGATGACACCTTGTTGAACGGGATGCAACTTTCCTTCAGGGCTTGCCAGCCCTTCTATGGTCAGAACTTTGCGGTCGCGCACGGTATGTGTCAGAACCGAACACGCATAATGCGGAACGTCATCAATCAAAACAGTGCAAGAGCCGCACTCGGCGCGGTCGCAGCCCAGCTTTGTTCCGGTGAGGCCAAGTTTGTGGCGCAGCGTCCAGGCCAGCGTTTCTTGCCGCATAACGTCGGCTCGCCGCAACTGGCCGTTTACGTTGATGGTGAGAAGTCTTTCACCTGTGCCGCGAGCAGACTGGCCTAGGAGAGTGGAAGCGGGGAACAGATAACTTACGGAGGAGACTGCCACACCACCTGCGATCACTCCCTTGATTAAATCTCGTCTCGAAAGCTTGTTCGGCAGGGCCGCATTCACTTCTTTATCGTCCGTCTCTCCCATCCCCAGGTTCCTCCTCTAGTATCGGACTTCAAAGGGTTCTGATTGAGGAAACTCGCTTCACCGCTCGATAATGTACGTATATTCGTATCCCGTCTAGAGTCTCCCTTCTGTTGGATGGCATACGGCATCTGTGTGGGTACGGCAAATAGTTTCCCGAAGTCGATTCGGAATAGCTTTGTCCATTTTGCACGGCAGTCTCGGAGAACATTGGCGACTTGAGTTCGCGACGCCATTTGTCGGGAGCTGCCCACCAGACTTCAAGTTCGGTTTTGTATTCAGGACGGACTTTAGTGCTGTCGGCGGCTTCCAGTTTGAGATGAAATGGTTGTGAACCGAGAGTAGTCAGGCTGGTTGAGGCCACCGACTTCTCGATAAGCGCACGGAACTCTGCGGTGTCGTCCTGCGCTAGAGAGAGGAGGGGCACCACCAGAAGAAGCAGAAATGGCAAAAGCCTCTTCATGACGAATGGAATGTACCAACTATCTAAACGCAAAAGCAACCGACTTGAAAGCAAGTGGAGAGCGAAGTCTGCGTTACTCAACGGCTCAGATGAGTTCGACGCCGGACACAACAGGACCAAAACTCTCTGAAGCCCGGCGTTTCCCTTCAAGTTGACGCAGTAATTTTATGGGTACGGTTCCTGGAGACCGTATGACCTACAGCCAATGCTCTAGGTTTGTAAGCTGCTGAAAATGGCGGGCGAGCCTGTAAGCCGGAATCTTCGAGCACATCTGTGTTTTCAATAACTTCCGTAGAATCAATGAATGCGATCTGTCAAAGAAGTCAGTTTGGGCAGCAAAAGCGGGTTTTGTGTCACAGTTATGGCACAGTTTCTTTGCGTGTACTCTCGCGCGCGCTTCTACGTAAAGCACGTTTTGCGGTCAAGTAGATTACTTCCATTCCCCGTCATTTGGTAGCCGATGAAGTTGCAGGAAGGCGGCTGCGGCGTCGCGGACACGTCTCGCGATTTCGCGGGGGTTCGGTCGCTCGGCGACGCCGAGCAGCAGGCTGACCATCAAATCGCGCCAGAGCAGTCCGGCGAACTGCTCGCCAAGTTCGGCAGGACGGCCCGTGAGCAGTCCCGACGACTGGGCCTCCGCCATGATTTTACGCAGGGCGGCGCGGCCTGTCTCGCGTCCTATAGAGTCGAGCGCACGCGCCACTTCGGGGGCCTGGACCGCCTCGCCGATCGCCAGTCGGAATACCGCAATGACCGTGGGATCGCTCACCTCGCGGACCAACTTCGTCCCGAAAGAAACCAGCAACCGCGCCAGGGTCTCGCGATCGCGCAGCACGGGCAGGTCAGCGGGCACGTCCAGCCGCTTGGCGCGCTTGCTGATGCAGGCGATCAGCATTTCCTGTTTGTTGCCAACTAGCGCGTAAAGCTCCCGCTTCGAAACGCGCGCGCGCGTTGCGATCTCAAGCGTGCTGGTCGTTGCGTAGCCGCTCTTCATGAACGCAGCAAAGGCCGCCTCAAGAATGCGCTCGCGCACCGCGGTTTCGTCCCCGCCTTCCTGGCGGCGTTTTGACACCGATGCCTTAGCCACCACACTCTCCTTCGCAACCTGGTACCATATAGTACCATAGGGGCCTGGCTTGCGTTTGGCCTGCCGGCAGAAAAAAGTTGCGAGTCATGAAACTTTCGCTAGGTTTTTACGTCTCATCAGTGTGTGGTACCCAGCGGTACCAAAACAACATCTAATTCTGCGAGGAATCAAAGGAGCTGAACCATGAAGATTGCAATGTCCTACCTGCTGCTGGCGCTCGCGACGGTCCTGGCGCCCATGGCGCAAGGTCAGTCCACACCGCCGCAGCCCAAGGTCACCGGCGTGCTGACGATCTATTCGCCAAAACCGGGGGTTACTGCCGAGCAAGTCATGAAAATTATGCCCGCCGAAATTCGTGCGACCGTTCCCCTGTATCTCGACGGCAAGATTCAACAGTGGTTCATGCGCGGCGATGGCCGAGGCGTCATCTTCCTACTGAACTGCAAGGACGTGGCGGAGGCTCGGGCCCTCATCGAAAGTCTGCCTCTCTCGAAAGAAAACCTCATGGACGAGCAGTTTATTCCGGTCGGGCCACTCTTGCCGCTCGGGATACTACTGAGAGACAGCCCAAACAATAAGTGAGCCCATCAATTCGATAGGAGGCCAAATGTCACCCGAAACCATCTTCAATCTGCATCTCATTCTAGGTTATGTCGCGTGGCTGCTTTGCTTCGGCGTGTACGTCATGCCCCGGCTCAAGTCGATGGACCTGGTCGCAGCGCAACGCGCCATCGCTACACTGCACAGCTTCCGCTTCTTCGGGCTCGTGTTTATTCTTCCAGGTGTCGTCAGCCCGAATCTTCCCGCCGCTGGCTTCGCTACGTTCGCCGCCTACTGGGATCTGGCAACAGGGGTGCTCGCCATCCTGGCGCTTCTTGCGGTAAGGATACGTCCGCTCTTCTGGCTTTTCGTCGTCGCCTTCAATCTCGTTGGGACGATTGACCTCATCCTCGATTATTACCACGCCATCCAGGTTGGCCTTCCTGCGCTGGCGGGACAGTTGGGCGCTGCGTACGCGATCCCGATCATCTATGTGCCCATACTTATGATCACGCACGTCGTAGCATTCTATCTGCTACTGCGTCCTCAGCCCAAAGCGGTTCGAGCGCTCGCCGGCGATGCCGCCGCATCTTGAATTCCGCGCGTGTGTGTTCAGAGTTAGTTGAAGCTAGAAGAGCCGCGCCTGTATTGGACCAGAGCTGGATGGAGCTAAAGAGCGACGCGCCTGCTCAGTTTTCGGTCAGCCCGTAATACGGCCGGAACCGTGCATTGCGTCTCTCGTAGGTACTCTAGGTACTCAATGTTCCGTACCACTTGGACCAATCGGTCGGTTATTCGGACAGGGGGCGGCGCAACTGGACCAAGACTCTCTGAATGCCCCCGTTTTCCTTCAACTTGACGGAGTAATTCTACAGGTACGATTCCAGACAACCTAAACGTCCGTAGCGAATGTTTTAAGGTTGTAAGCTGTTGAAAATGGCGGATGAGCCATATAAGCCGGATTCTGTGCGGCGCGCAATCCCGTGAAGGACGGCATGCCGCGGCGATCATTCCTCTAGTCCCGGCGTCGCCACCGGGATCCAGCAGCCTACCCGAGGGTTGCTCTCAACGATGGATTGCGCCATCGCGAGGGAGCGCGCTTGCTCTCGCAAACGTTCTCGGCGAGCCGGGCCGGCTCTCCCCTCCTATTTGGCCTTGCACCACGCGGGGTTTTCCGTGCCTCCGATGTTGCCACCGGAGCGGTGGGCTCTTACCCCACCTTTTCACCCTTGCCAAACTGAGCGAGCATTTCGA
>DATMKS010000003.1:0-17364 GCA_035571045.1 Verrucomicrobiia bacterium | reverse complement strand
CTAATGTCTGGCGGCTCCAGATGTGCGTTCGTCGCATCGATCAGGATGCGGCCTCGCCAATCAATACCCTTGAGAGCGTCAGCTACACTGACCCAATGTGTGGCAAGAATGACGACGTCGCACTCGGCAGCCTGTTGTTTCGTTCCGGCGATGGCGCCTGGACCAAGATCAGCGACAAAATCAGCGAGTGTTTCCGGGCCTCTGGAATTGGATACAACTACGGTATGACCAGCGGTGATCAAGTGAAGGCCAAACGTCCTCGCTACGTTGCCGGCACCTATAAATCCTACTTTCATGACCAACCTCCCTTCTTCTATTGGAATTGCGAAAGAGCACGCCCGTTAGTTGGAAGGCGCGTAAGTCGGGACTTCTATCCTGCGCTGCGGATTATCTGGAAACGGTGCCACCATCGACTGGCAAGTCGATGCCAGTGATGAAACTGCTCTCCTCGTAAGCGAGGAATACGGCTGCCGATGCGATCTCATCTGCTGTTCCGAGTCGTCCCATGGGGATCATTTTCCGGAAGTACTCGCTTGTACCGTCGTCAGATTTTTTAGAGCCGACATGGATCATGGGCATCTCCGTCGGTCCAGGGCTGATTACGTTCGCGCGAATGCCGCGGCTGGCGATGAGTGATACCGCCGCATCCAGCTCCGCTTGCCGTCGCCCGGTGATAAACACATAGGCCCCTTCCTTTACGAAGCGCTTGGCCGCGGCCAGGCCGATTCCGCTATTGCCACCTGTGATTACAGCGACCTTCCCATCAAGTGCGCCTATTTTTTCCTCCTTTGACCGCCGGCCCTAGTCCGGGGCTATTATGGAACACTCATTACAGATGTCTGGCAAGGCGCATCGGTCACACGATTTTGCGCTCTAATATCTGTCAAGGGCGGCGAGAAAACGTATGAAAACAGGGAATGGAAAGACGGGACGACCGATCAGCTTTGATAAGGACGCGGCGCTCGAGGCTGCGATGCTGCTTTTTTGGGAGCGGGGTTTTGAGGGCACTTCGATGGCAGATCTTACCCATGTGATGGGCCTGAGTCCCTCAAGCATCTATGCGGCTTTCGGCGACAAACATGATCTGTTTGCGTTGGCGGCAAAGCGCTATCTGGAGTATCGAGCACAATATGCCGGGAAGGCGCTGGCGGAGCCGACCCTAGAAGGCGTCATGCGTGCGCTTTTCGAGAACACGGTTGAGTTCCTGACCACTCCCGGTCATCCGCCAGCTTGCATGTCACTGGTGGGGGCGACGGGCTGCAGCGTGGACGCCACCCCCGCAAAGCAGCTCATGACCGAGATTCGGAGGCAGAATCAAGCTGCCATAAAATTGCGCCTTGTGAGGGCACGAAAGAGCGGGGAGTTGCCGAAGGAGATCAACATGGACGACTACACAAGGTATCTGTCGACGATTCTCGCCGGACTATCCATCCAGGCAGCGAATGGTTCGACGAAGGCAGAACTCAAACGGACCGCGGAGATGGCGCTCCGGTACTTGGGTTATTAGAGTGTCTCCTGGGTCACCTCCTGACTCTCGGCTCTCGCAACTTGGTCGAAATGCCACCTTTCTTCTGTAGATGTGACTCTATAAACCGGAGGGAGACATTTCTGTGTTCTTCCCGGATAAAGGGCAAACCGAAAGCAATGCCTCCGGTTTGTCACATTGCTCCCGAGAAGCGCGTTCGGTACTGATCCGACGAAGTGCCCGCAACTTCCGAGTGGCCCATCCGCCCAGAATCGGTCGCAAACGTCACTGAGCTGCAACCTTTCCAGAACCGGACTCCTGGCCCGTTTCCCGGGTTCGCATCGATTAGCAGCACGTGATGCTTCCGACTGGCGTTAACCACCTCAAAAAAGGAGTACCCCATGTGAAACTTCCGGCCGGTCGCATGCGTAGTGATATGTGGGAGTGACATATATGGGCGCGACCATGGACCAGGAATGGAAGAAGGGCAGTGCCGAGCTACTGATTCTTTCCTTGCTGGAGGATCAGCCGCGCCACGGTTACGACATCGGGAAGCTCATCGAAAGCCGCTCGGGCGGCAGGCTGCGCTTCCACATCGCCTCGCTATATCCGCTGCTCTACCGCCTCGAGAATCGCGGTCTGATCGAGGGGCGCTGGGTCGAAAAGCCCAATCAAAGAAGGCGGCGTTACTACCGTCTGACAACGCAAGGTCAAAAAACTCTGGCGCAGCAGCGCCAAAGCTGGCGGGAGTTTGTCCGCGCGGTCAGTCAAATCACGGGGGTTGAACATGCCTGAGTGGAAACAGGAAATCAGAAAACAATTGGCGGCACTGAATCTTTCGCCCACCCGCGAAGAAGAGATCGTTGAGGAGCTTTCAGACCATCTCGAGAATCTGTACGAAGAAATAATCGCAGAGGGAGCGACCTCGGAGAAAGCCTATGGCGAGGTTCTCTCCAGCCTAAACCAGAGCGATCTCCTGGCGGAATTGCGTGCCACCGAGCACACGGTTGCCCTCGATCGAATCCCAGATGGACTTTTGAGTTCAGGCCATCTCTTCACGGGCCTAAAGCAGGACCTTCGCTATGCGGCGCGCATGCTTCGCAAGACTCCAGGTTTCACAGCAGTTGCCATCCTCACTCTAGCGCTTGGCATCGGCGCAAACACCGCCGTCTTCACGATCGTCAACACCTTCCTTCTGAATCCCCTTCCCGTTGAGCGCGCCTCGCAATTGGCCGCCGTCAACACGGCGCAGGCCAAGAAAACTTCTGAGCTACTCGATCTCCGCCCGCTCTCGTTCCTTAATCTCAAGGATTACCGGGAAAAGAACCACGCCTTTAGCAGCCTCGCCGGATACTCGTCTCCGATGGCTCTTACGATGTCTGCTGGGTCCGAATCGCAACGCGTGTTCGCGGAAGTTGTCACCGGCAATTATTTCGATACTCTCGGCATTCGCCCTCGGATGGGGCGCTTCTTCTTGCCGGACGACGACGCTAGGCCCGGCGCCAGCCCCGTCGTTGTCGTTGGATACGCGGCATGGCAGGGCCGATTTGGCGGCGCTTCTGACATCCTGGGCCGGACAATCAAGCTGAATAACTTCGCATTCACCATCATCGGCGTCGCTCCCCTGGGCTTCAAGGGCGTCAATGCCATCTTCGGCCCCGACCTGTGGGTTCCGTCCATGATGGCTGAGCAGGTTCTGCCCGCGCAGCAGCAGAATGCTCTCCGAGAACGCGCGGTTCTTACGTTCACTGGCGCGGGCCGTCTCAGGTCTGGCGTCTCGCTCTCGCAAGCGCAGGCCGACCTGAAGACCATCGCCGTTGCGCTTGAAAGAGAGTATCCGGACGCCAACCAGGGGCAAACCGTCACGTTACGGCCGCTCACCGAAGCGGCTATCGCGACCAATCAGCGTCAGGGGCTCTTGTTCGGAAGCGTCTTGCTGATGGCCATCGTGGGATTCGTGCTTCTCATAGCGTGCTCCAATGTTGCGAACTTGCTGTTGGCGCGCGCCGCCGCCCGACGCCAGGAGATTGCGGTGCGCATGGCGCTTGGCGCCAGCCGCTGGCGTTTGGTCCGTCAGTTGTTGACAGAAAGCGTCTTGCTCGGACTCTTCAGCGGCATGCTTGGATTTTTCTTTGGCTACTGCGGATGCCAACTTCTCTGGTCGTTCCGCCCAGCGGAATTTGCGCAGAATCTTGTTGATCCCCATCTCAACGCGAATGTCTTCGTCTTCGTGCTCATTGTCGCGCTGTTCACCGGCCTGATCTTCGGCATCGCGCCCGCGCTGCGCTCTTCCCGCACGCCCGTCGTCGAAGCGCTCAAAGAGGAAGCTCGCACCGCTGGCCGGAGTGTCCGCCGCGTCAGTCTGGCGAACTCGCTTCTGGTAGGACAGGTCGCGGTTTCTCTGGTTTTGCTGGTTACGGCCGCACTGTTTTTACGCAGCGTTCAGCGCGAATACCTGATCACCCCTGGTTTCGAAACGAAGAATCTCGCCATTTTCTTGCTCTACCCCGGCCAGTTGGGTTACGACCGAACAAGAACAGAACAGTTCTACAAAGACGTGAGTGATCGCCTCGTAACTGTTCCCGGAGTCACCTCTGCTTCATGGGCCGCAAACCTGCCGCTGTTTAGCCGCGCCGAAACTGGCGTGGTAATAGAAGGCCAGGAGCAGCGGAAGAAGTCCGAGGCGATTTCGAGTGTTGTGAACACGATCGACCTCTATTATTTCCCGACGATGGGCATCCCACTCCTCGCTGGTCGCGAATTCACCCAAAACGATCGCGAAGGGGCTGCCCCGGTCGCGATCATCAACGACACCATGGCGGGCCGCTACTGGCCCAACCAGGATCCCCTCGGCAAACGCCTCCAGTTGCCCGGCCAAAAGGAATTCCGTCAAATCGTTGGCATCGTGAAGACCGCAGACTACCAAACGCTTGGCGAAGCGCCGCAACCTTGCGTCTACGTTCCTCTTCGGCAAAATTATTCCGAGTCGATGGTTCTCTACGTAAGGACCGAGCATGATCCGTCAGAGGTGATCCCCTCCGTCCAGAGTGAAATCCGGAATATCGATCCCGTCCTGCCGATCGACGACATTCGAACTGGAACCAAAGTGATCGAGCAAGGGCTTTGGGGCGCAAAAATGGGGGTAGGGCTCCTCGGCGTGTTCGGATTCTTGGCGCTCGGACTTGCCTCGATCGGCCTCTATGGAATCATGGCCTACTCCGTGAATCAGCGTCGGCGCGAGATTGGTATTCGCATGGCGTTGGGCGCTGGTCAGGCAAGCGTGCTGTGTCTGATTCTTCGTCAGGGAATGATGCTCGTCATCTGCGGGGTTGGAATCGGGCTGATGCTCTCGATTCTGCTTGGGCGCGCTCTGTCTAAGTTCCTCTACGGCGTTGGCGCAAGCGATCCTGCCAGCCTCACCGGAGCGTCGCTTGTGCTCCTGACAGTCGCATTGCTTGCGTGCTATCTTCCCGCGCGGCGCGCCAGCCAAGTGGATCCACTCATCGCACTTCACGAGGGCTGAAAACCCTTCAGCATCCGGTCAGATTGCTAAGTCGGCTGACCAGACATGCCCTTCTCATATTCCAACGGGTCGTTGTGGAAAGCGCAAAAATGAGGTTCTGGACGATTTGTCACCAGCGATTACCGGTCACTGCTGGCGCGATTGTCGGTACCAACAAACATTTCGTCACTACAATCTCCACGATGGATGAGCGTTTGAACATTCCCGATGACAAGCGAGCAGACGAGAACGCTTTACGTCGTGCCATTCTTGTAAGGACCATCTCTCTCATTCTTGGGTGGCTTGTTCGCAGTGATGGGAATTCACAATTCGAGGTCCGGCTTCGGCATCTTCTACTTTGTTACCGCAGCCTTATTTCTTGGAATCGCGGCCCGCCTGGCATATTCCTTATTCATCCGCTCCAGGGTAAATCCGCAAGTCCCTTCCGGCTAGGCTCCGGGCGCAGTTTGCACTTCTCCGCTAGCGTTAATCGGTCGCTAGTCGATTGGGACGATAATCCTAACGATTGGTTTCGCTACTACGAGAGTATAATGTCGCTCAAATCGCGTCTTATATTCCGTATTGCTTGGGAGGCCAGCGATTATCACCCCAGCCGAACGCGAGGCAATGTTCGTCCGCTTCTCAGAAACCCGCGATCTCGTCCATCGCACCGTTGATGGGCTCACGCCCCAGCAGCTTCAATATCGCCCGGACGCGAGTCGCTGGTCGGTAGCAGAAAACCTCGAGCACACTACGATCGTGGAGCAGAACATCCTTGCCGGCCTGGCACGGACGCTTCAGAAGCCGCCCGACCCCGAAAAGAAATCTGCTGTGACCGACGAACAGCTACTGGCAAATTTTGGTCGCGTAGTCCAGCCACTCACCGCACCCGAACGCCTGCTCCCCACTTCGCGTTGGCCGCTTGCCAATCTTCTAAACGAATTCGACGCTGTCCGCCAGCTCACCATCGAATTCGCCATCACTGCGGCCGATACCAAGGAGTTGCGCCGCTATTTCATGCCGCATCCCTTCTTCGGCGAACTTGATTGCTACCAATGGTTCATCCTGGCCGCCGGCCACTCCGCGCGCCATTGCAATCAGTGCACCGCCATAAAGGAGTCCGCCAACTTTCCCCGCTAGCGCCGTTCCTGTCCGGCTGGTTCGTATAATCCGGACGAGTCCTTTGCGCCGCTTTGAGTCGCGCATGATTCGCTAGGATGTATCAAGTGCCTGGGAAGTCGCGTAATCGGAAACTGACCCACTGCCGAAATCCCCTCAAGCTGTATTGTAGAAAAATCTCCGCCCCTGGCAACGCAGCAGGTTTCGACCGCGCAATTGTTCGACCCAAATCAATGGCAGGTAGACAGCGTAATCCCATTCCATTCTTCTCCTGCGCCCGATCAACCTTCTTTTCGCCGAAAAGAAACTCCCGAATGTCCTTGACACACGCTCTCTCAAAGAACAGTATGAGTCGTTGTTTCGCTGTTTGAGGCGAAACTTCCGCTTCTCAGTCCATTCGCAGTTTCTTTTAAGGACAAGCTCCGCATCGAGCGCCAACAGGGCAGAACCTATCAGGTTCTTTTTATTCCCTCGCGCGGGGCCCGACCTCCTGTTCGACGTGCAGGTTTACACACCCAGACGCCAGCGGTTTTATGCCAGATCTCTCAAGCCCAACTCGCTCGAAGCGAGTAGGAAGTCCGTGTTCCCAAAAAGGAGATTCACCATGTCTGAACAAAACAAATCCAATGTCCGTCGTTTGTTCGAAGAAGTTTGGAACAAGGGTCATGTACAAGTAACTGACGAGCTCATCGCACCTACTTATATTCAACACGACAGTTCGACGCCCGACCTCGGCCGGGGACCTGAAGCTGAGAAGAAGAGAGTGGCTCTTTACCGCAATGCTTTCCCCGACATTCGTTTCACGGTCGAGGACTTCATTTCCGAAGGCGAAACCGTTGTGGCTCGCTGGTCTTGCCGCGGTACCCATAAGGGCGAACTCAACGGGATCGCCCCGACAAACAAGCAATTCAACATCACCGGCGTAAGCATTGCCCGCTTTACGAACGGCAAAATGTTCGAAGGCTTCGTCAACTGGGATGCTTTGGGCCTCATGCAACAGCTCGGCGTTGTCCCGGAACTCGGCCGAGCCAAAGCCGTCGCCGCCTCCGCAAGGTAGCTGCCTCAAGTCACAAAAGAAGACCAGGAGGCCCGATCGCAAATCGGGCCTCCTCTCTTCTAGGCGCTCGCCGTCTGCCTCGAGAGCCCATTCGCGCGCCATCCTCCGCTAGCGTCCCGGAAGATTTCTCGATGATCTAGATTCTCAAGGAGTCTCAGGCAGCGTGTACTCAAACTCGTAGAAATGTTTCTTCTCGACGATCTTGATCGTCAGTTTTCCCGCGATCCCCACCAACTCACCAGTCCCAGAGTCCGGCACGACGGAAACGCTCAGCTGCGGTTCACCCCGCGTCATCGTTCCGCTGTGCTGCAGCACAAACGTTCCCGTACGCCCACCCAGTGTTCCGTTCACCCGTTCCATCGCCACATATCCTGCCGAGCCCCGAATCTCCGTGCCTGCGCTTAACATCTCGCCCGCGCTCGTCCCTCGAAGGTCGCCGTGAAACTGTTTCTCGATCGTCATCCTGCCCAGGTTCGCACTCGCCGCCGCCATGCTATCTGCCTTTTGCACATGCAAATTCACCTCAAATGTTCCGCTCGCATGCATTGTCATCACCGCTCCCTTTTTCGCCGGGCTGGCCAACTGCTCGCTAGTCCGCAGAAACGCTACGCAACCAAACGCCACCGCAACGCATACCCCAAAAATCACGCTCCCCACGTCAAACACCTGTCTTCCCAGTATTGGCCCGATCTGCAGGCAATCCGATCGCGCTTGCGCCTTCCGGTCGCCGGTGAGAATCTTAGAAAGCACGCCAGCTCCGAGACCAACTGCCACTGTCTCGCGTCTGGCGAGTTTCTTCATGTGCGTTTCTTCCTCTAAACACACGATAATCTTCTGGCGCACTCCATGATTGGAAAAACGCGACAACGCCCCGCAGCCCAAATCGAAGAAGTCTTCGATCCCGAAGTGGGCCGCGCCCGCGGAGTCCTCCGCCGCCCGCTCCCCGCCGGCAAGCTTAGTCATGCCCGCCGCAGTCCGCCGCCGGACCTCGCTTACTGGATTGCTCACTATTGGATGATCAGCTGGGATCTTCGCGGCTGCGAACCACACTTGGCCGAGAACCTTCCCCATCCCAATATTCATCTGATCTTTGAAGAAAACGCCGCCGTGGTAAGCGGCGTCCAAACCCGCAAATTCTCGCGACTCCTCGTAGGCCGTTCGCAAGTCTTCGGTGTCAAATTCAAGCCGGGAGGTTTTCGCCCCTTCTTCAATTCCCCGGTCTCCTCGCTAGCCGATTCCACGGTCCCCGCAAAACGAATTTTCGGCCCGCCCGTCGACGCGCTGACTGCGATCCTAGTCTCGTCTCGCAAAGAAACCGAAAAAATAGCGGCTGCCAATGCTTTCTTCCGCGCGCGTCTCCCTGAACCCGACGACACCATCGCTCGAGCCGGTCAGTTAGTCGCTCACATTCTTGCCGACCCTGCTATCAAGAAAGTAGACGATCTCGTGATTCGCGCAGGAATTGGCAAGCGTTCCCTCCAGCGCATCTTCAAGGACTATGTGGGCGCCAGCCCAAAGTGGGTCATCCGCCGCTATCGCTTGCATGAACTAGTGGAAAAATTCGGCCCTCGTAGCCGCCCCGATTGGGCCCAGCTCGCTCTCGAGCTCGGCTACTTCGACCAAGCCCATCTCATCAACGATTTCAAATCCGTAATCGGCTACACGCCCTCCCAATACCAAAGCCAGTTCGCCAGGCGCTCTTGAACGCCCGGCGCATCACAGCATATGCGCATTGGCCCGACTGGATATACAATGCGCCCTGCAAGCATGCTTTGAAGGAAAAGGCGGCAACTATGGAAATCGAACGGCGTGACTTTCTAAAGACCACAGGAAAAGCAATCACGGTAGGGGCGGCTGCGCTCGCACTCGGTGGAAAGATTCTCGGCGCCAATGATCGCGTCCGCGTGGCTATTTGCGGCGTCCGCGGCCGCGGCAACGATCACATCCGCAGCTTCCCGCGCGTCCCGGGAACAGAGATCGTCGCCCTATGCGACATCGATGAAAACGTTTCCAGCCAGCGCATTGGCGAAATCGAAAAGGCCGGCTTGCCAAAGCCCAAATCCTATGTCGACATCCGCAAGCTCCTCGAAGACAAAGACGTAGACGCCATCTCCATCGCCACTCCCAATCACTGGCATTCGCTCATGGCCATCTGGGCTTGCCAGGCCGGCAAAGACGTCTACGTCGAAAAGCCCTGTTCTCACAACACGTTTGAAGGCCGCCAACTGGTCCGAGCCGTAAAGAAGTACAACCGCATTTGCCAGCACGGCAGCCAGTCACGCTCGAACCCTGGCATGCTCGAGGCCATCAAGCATTTGAGCGACGGCACCATCGGCGATGTCTATATGGCTCGCGCGCTCAGCTATAAGTGGCGTCCTTCGATCGGCCACGCCACCGAGGAACCTGTTCCCGCCGGCGTCCATTACGACCTCTGGACCGGCCCCGCTCCCATGAAACCCTTCACGCGCAATCGTTTTCACTACAACTGGCATTGGATCTGGGATACCGGCAACGGTGAAGCGGGCAATCAGGCCATCCACGAAATCGATATCGCTCGTTGGGGCCTGGGAGTCGGCTTCCCCGTCTCCGCCTCCGCCATGGGCGGCCATTTCATGTTCGAAGACGACCAGGAAACTCCCAATACTCTAAACGCCGTCTTCTATTTCGACGCCCCCAACGGCAAGCATAAAATGATGGAGCTTGAAGTCCGCCACTGGATCACCAACCACGAAGCCGAGATCGGCACCGGCGCCTACGGTGCCAGTGCCGTTCCCCCCGCTGGTCTCACCGCCCCTGCGAACGCCGCCAAGAAGCCCGCCGACAAGCAGCAGTCCCTCGGTCCCAAAGACGCCAAGACCAACACCGTCGGCAACCTCTTCTACGGCTCAAACGGCTATCTCGCTATCGATGGCTACGACGCCTACAAAACCTGGATTACCGATCAGGTCGAACCCGGCCCGCACGGCAAAGCCTCCGGCGACCACTACGCCAACTTCATCGATTGCGTCCGCAGCCGGCGCGCCGAAGACATTCATTCGCCTATCCTGGAAGCCCACATCTCCACAACGCTGGTCCACCTGGCAAATGCCTCCTATCGCCTCGGGCGCACCCTGAAATTCGATCCCGCCACGGAGCAAGTCATCGGCGATGACGAAGCCAATACCCTCCTCCGCGGCACCTATCGCGCTCCTTACGTCGTGTCCGAAGAAATGTGATCCGGCAAGGGCTACGTTACAGGTAACTGCTCAGCCCGCAGTCGCCTTTTCAATTTTTCCTCTTGGGGTTCTGCTTCAACGCGGACGCGCTTGCATTCCCTGAACCAGCGTCCGCGCGTTTTCCGCTGCTTCCTTCACCAAAAATCCCATCTTCGGATGCGAAGCCTCCAGCTCCACCATCAATCCGTAACTACGCAGAACTTCCGAAGTCGTCGGCCCAATCGAAGCTTTCACCACGCGCTCCATGCCCGTCTTGAGCGCGTCTTTTTTCCCGCCTTGGCCGGCAATCTGAAAAAGATGATGGATCTGCACGCTCGTCGTAAACAACGCCACATCGATACGCCCCGCGACTACTTCCTCCACCGCTCCTTCTAACGGGCCTGTGTCTTCAGGCAAATCCCATTGGTAGACCGGCACCGCTGTAACCTGCGCTCCCCTCTCGCCTAATCCCCGAAGCAGCTCTGTGTTGGAAACGCCGTACTCTTGTACGGCAACCTGTTTGCCGCTCAAATTCTGTTTGCTGTCGTCAATCGCCCGGAGCAGCTCGCGCCACGTGTTCGGCTCGGGCGCCGCAAGTGCGATGGGCACTCCCCATTCCCTCAGCACCGCAACCGGCTTCGGCCCGCGAGCGAAAACCGCCACTTTTCGCAGCGCTTCAAGAAACTTCTCCGTCGGATGGGCTCCTTCCACGACCGTCCTAAGCGCCCGCGCTCCGACGCCCGTTAAAAACACCACGACGTCGAATTTTCCTTCAAACAGCGCGTCCGCGAATTTCAACGCTTCCAGATTGGATGAAAGTGGTACTTCTCGCATCGCCGGCGCATGAAACGGCTTGCCGCCGTACGTTTCAATCAGACGGCTGATTTCCTGTCCGCGCCGGCTCTCGAGCGTCAGAACTCTCAGTCCTTGAAAATTTGTGGCAGGCATTTCCAGTGGTCCGCTCGCTGACTATACCTTGAATCGAGCGGAGACAAACGTTTTTCAATCCGCGCCGAGCGATGCCGCGTTCGATACGGAAGATCGCCACGAGGCCAATCCCAACGTTGCAGCTGCCGTGAAAAGCGGATCCCCCGAGACTCCGCCACGCTCATATTCGTTTTCACGCCGGTAAGACTCGATCACCCTGGCCATCACCTCTGGAAACTCCTCATCGCATGGCACGGTGGCCAAAATCTCCCTCCCAGCTACCGCATACGGCCCCGTCCGGCCCCCCACATAAACGGCCACTGCATCGACAATCTTTCCGCCAATTTTGGCCTTGAACCCGCGAAGCCCGATGTCCGCCGCTTCGTGATTCCCGCAACCAGCCGGACAGCCCGACCAGTGAATCGTCAGTGGATTCCCTACCGCGCCCAGCTTTTCTTCCAGAGCCGCGGACAGCGCCACCGCTCGCCCCTTCGTTTCAATCAGCGCCAGGTTGCAATAATCCGTCCCGATGCAGGCCACCAGTCCGCGCACAAACGGCGAAGGCCGCGGCGAAAATTTCTCCAGCAAATCTTCCTGGAAAAGCTGCGGCAGGCGCTCTATCGGCACATTGGGAATCACGGCATTCTGCCCCGTCGTCAGCCGAATCTCGCCCGTCCCGTACACCTCCGCCAAATGCGCCAACCCGTCCATCTCCTCTGGATTGAGTCTCCCCGTTGGCACGCACAGGCCCACCGCCATAACTCTCGCTCTCTTTTGCGTACTGATCCCGAGATGGTCGGCTTGTTTGAAGCTCCGCATATCTCGTCCTTGAAAAGCCAGCTCATGCCCCAAACGCGCCGTCAACTCCGCTCGCAATCGTGGAATTCCCCATTTTTCAATCAGAAATGCAAATCTGCATTTCGAGCGCGCCTCTCGCGGGCTGTGGTCGCGGTGAATCTTGATCAGCTCCACAACCACGCGCACCGCCTGGAAAGCCTCCACAAATACATTCAACGGCGAGGCGATCGTGAATCCTCCCGATCCCATCTTTCCTCCAACCAGCACGTTGAATCCCGCTCGCCCGCCCTTCTTTGCGGGCACCAGCGCGATATCCTGCGACTCGTTGTGCGTGCAGTTGTCCAAACAACCCGTCACCGTTATGTTGAACTTGCGCGGCAAATTCGTAAATTCCGGATTCCCCTTGCTCCCCACGATAATCCGATCCAGCTCCTCTACCACCGGCGAGGCATCAAACAATTCGTGCGGAGTCAATCCCGCCAGCGCGCAGCCATTGATGTTGCGCACGTTATCCATCCCGGTCTGCAGAGAGCGGAGGTCCAGTCCCCGCAACTTTTCCCAAATCGCCGGAATGCAGTCCAGAGTGAATCCGCGCAATTCGATCTGCTGTCTCGTCGTAATGTCCAGGACATTGTCGCCCATCAACCGCGAAAGCTCCGCGATCGTCCGCAGTTGTTCGCTGCTCACAAACCCGTTCGGCATGCGGATGCGCATCATGAACTTGCCGGGCGTCGGCCTGCGATAGAAAACTCCCAGCCATTTCAGCAAATCCTTTTCCGCCGCAGTCAGCGATTCCGCTCCACGCTCGATAATCTCTGGGAGTTGCTCCAGAATCCGCAGCCCGTCGCCACCCATCGAAGCCTTAAAGCCCTCGACGGCGCTTGCCGCCCGACCTGTAGTACCAGCCGCCGTCATGCCCCGCTCCTCGAAAGCACTCCGAGAATCTCGCTGAACTCCGCAGCTCGCCTTGCAATCACAGTAAGAACAACCACGCATTTCACAGTAGTCAGTCTCATCCCTTCTTCTTTCAGAAAAGTCACAAATGAATATCTAGTCCGCCTCGGCCGCTTGTCCCGCCGCCATCCGTACCCCGGCAACTCCCTCGCCGCCCAGCGGAATTTCCACCGTCGCGGATTTCTTGGGCCTGTTGGTCACATACAAAGCGAGCCCCGTCAGCAAAGCGCCAGACACAAAGTTTCCCAGCGTGACCGGAATCTGATTCCATATCCACCACTGTCCCATCGAAACGGGCGCGCCAAACAGCATCCCGGTGGGAATCAGAAACATGTTTACTATCGAATGCTCATATCCATGCGCAAAAAACGTCATGATCGGCAGCCACATGGCGATCACTTTGCCGATCGTCGAGCGCGAAGCCATCGCCAGCACCGCTCCCAGCGTCACCATCCAGTTGCACAAAACTCCTTTGAGGAACGCCGTTTCCCAGCCGCGCAGCCCGAGCGCCATGTAGCCAAGCGTCTTTTTCTGCGCCGCGGCCTTCACCAATTCTCCGACGGTCCCGCTGCCGCTAGCCCCGCAGTTCGTCACCGCCAAATAGAACAACAAACCGTAGAACAAACTTCCCACCAGGTTTCCCAGATACACCCAGCCCAAATTCCGAATCATCTCGGAAGGCGAGACTTCCCCTGCCGCCCATCCCATCGGCAGCAACGCAAAATTCCCCGTCGCCAATTCCAGTCCGAGCAGCACCAGAATCACGAATCCCACCGGAAAGAGCAGCGCACCCACAATCGGCGCCACATTCTGCGCCAGCACGATAAATACCAGCGAAGTGGCATAGGCCAGCAAGCCGCCCGCAAGAAAACTCCGAATCAGGAGATCCGGTACCGGCAAAGCGGCCTTCTTCGTCGCCGCCTGGATGGCATCCTTCAAAAGCTCTGTTGGCTGAACGTAGTCCAATGACCACCTCCGCCGGCGTCATCGTGGCCACATCATGGGCCGCGTGATGACCCCCTGCAAACGCAACGTTCTCATTGGCTGTATCGAAAAATGTAGAGTGTGCAGCCGCTTCTTAACGCAGCTCACCTCGCCCCTATCCCCCTTAAAATGATATTCTTAGGCCCCACCACCTGGCTCCCATCGAATCAAACTCTTCGCAGCATGGAACAAATCCCTTTCTCCCGCGTCTTCACAGGTCGAGAGGTGAACTCCATGCGTAAATTCACGATGTGGCTCGTAGCGGCAATCTTGATGACCGGAATTCTCACGACGCGCATTTCGCGCAGCGCCGCCGATGACACCATTCACGGTGACTGGTCTGCCAGATTCAACGGCGGTGCCGGCTGCGCATGTTTCGATCTTGAGGTCGAACGCTCTTCCAGCTGGGGCCATCACCAAAGTTGGGGCAACACCCACAAAATCAGCGACTTCGCCGGCCTCGACGCCAATATCGCCTCCGCCAAAGAGGCGCCCGTCCACTTCGAGCTGCGCCGCGACGCCGGAACCATGAGTTTTGACGGCCGCTTCCATAATGGCGAAGGCAGCGGCAAATTCACCTTTGTCCCGAACGAGGAATACGTCGCGGGAATGAAGTCGCTCGGCTATTCCGGTCTAGACCAGGAGCAGCTCTTCGCCTTCGCCATCCATGACGTCTCCCGCCAGTTCGTCAAGGACATGAACGAACTCGGCTATCCCAACCTCAGCACCGACGAACTCATGGCTTTCCGCATTCATGGCGTCACACCGGAATTCACGCGAGCCATGCTCGACCTTCTCCCGGAAAAACCGTCTCCCGACAATCTGGTCGCCATGCGCATTCATGGCGTCAGCCCGGAGTTCACAAAAGAGATCAACGCGCTGCTCGGCAAGAGATTTTCTGTCGACGATCTCGTAGCCTTCCGCATCCATGGCGTCTCTCCCGATTTCGTCCGCGCAGTCCATGAATCCGTTTCAAAGAATGTTTCTGCGGATGATCTCGTAGCGATGCGCATCCACGGCGCTGATCCCGAATTCGTCAAGTCCATGACCGCGCTGATGGGCCGCAGTCTCCCCGTCGACCAGCTCGTGGCCTTCCGCATTCATGGAGTCAGCCCGGAATTTACCGAAAAAATTCAGCAGCTCGTCGCCAAGGATATTTCCTCGGATGACCTCGTAGCCTTCCGCATCCACGGCGTAAGCCCCGAATTTGTGAAGAGTATGAAAGAAGCGGGTTACCCTAAGATCTCCCCCGATCAACTGGTGGCCATGCGCATCCACGGCGTCGACGCCAATTTCGTAAAAGAAGTCCGCGAGCACGGATACAAGGATCCGTCCATCGACGACTTGATCGAACTGCGCATCCACGGCCTGCGCAACCGCGAGTCTTTGTAATCTATCTCGCCGCCGCCGAACGCTTCGTTTTAGTTGCTGGCTTTGTCGTTGCTAGTTTTTCTAGTCGCTAGAAGGTGAGCCGCACGCCAAGCTGGGCGGCGAACGGAATGCCAACCGTGGTCCCCGGCCCGAAGAAGTCGCCCAGCGCGCCGGCTGGAACGAGAAGTTGCTTGCCGCTAGTCACTGGCGTGATTTCGGTGCACGCCGGATTGAGGCATAGCCCTGTGACGTTATTGGGATCGTTCACCGGAAGAATGGCCACGTTGGTCACATAGTTCGCGCCAGGATTGTTGCGATTGAAAAGGTTGAAGAATTCGATAAACGGCGTAGCCGTATACCGTTCGCGAAAATGAATCGGCCGGCTGACGCGCAAATCGGTTTGGATGTAAGGCGTTCCGCGAAATTCGTCCAACGTGGTTTTGACTCCATCCACAACGGCGCGATCGGTACCGTTGGCATTGGTAAGCGTGATAGGCCGCCCGCTTTCCGCCTGCGAAAGAAAACTCACTTCGAAGCCGCCAGGTGCGCGAAACGTCCCAATCAAAACGGCACGATGCGTAACGTCTTCGCCCGAGGGACCATAATCGCCGGGTGCAAACGCGTCCAGCGGATTGCACACACGGTTGACGTAGTCGAAAAGTTCGCCAAGCACGCAGCCCCAAGTTTTTGCGCTCGAGAGCGTGTAATTGGCGACAAGGCTCAGGCGCTTCGCGACGTTTCCTTGCAGGTGCACTTTCAGTGCTTTGTAGCTGGAGCGGTTGTCGCTTCGAAAAACGTTCAAGCTGCCGAATGTTGCATTTGGAAAGGTGTACTCCCGATAGCCGTGCATTCCAGTTTCAAGTGTGAAATCCGTGCTTAGCGTCCAGTTGGCATTGAACGCGTGCTGCACGCCGCCGGTTGCGTGAATCGCATACGGCGTGTGGTAATGCGGATCGATGATGGAAGGCGCGGCAACTCCTCCCCCAGTCGCAACGTTTGTATCGTTGACAGCTTCGAACGCGCTGACCCAGCCGTTCTGCGCGAGGTCGTCGTAGTACATGCCGAAGCCCGCGCGGATCACTGTTTTGCCCGAATCACCCGGTGAATACGCAACGCCGACGCGCGGCGCAAACGCCTTGCGGTAATCGTGCGGGGCTGTGCCAAGGAATGGCGCCGTAGAGGGATCGAGCGCAAGCAAGAATGGATTTTGCGCCTGACCGCGGCCCGAAGCGTCAAACAGACCGAAGGTCGTGTCGTAGCGCAGGCCGTAATTGACGGTGAAATTTCGCGTGACGCGCCAGGAATCTTCGGCGTACAGGCCAAGTCGCTGCACATTTTGCGAGAAACTGCCGTCGCCGGCGGGAGTGACGGAACAAGTTGTATTGGGCGTGACGAGCGGAGAAGGCGTGGCCGAGCACGCCGTCAAATCGGTCGTGAATTGCGCGGGATCCGCGGCGTAGTCGGTGGGATCGAGCACAAAGGAAACAAGAGTTTCCGCGTTGGCGGTGAGCGCGCCGCTCATCACTGGCTCGTGAATGAAATTAATTCCGAAGCGCGGCGCATGTTTTCCAGTCGTGTGCGTCACGTCGTAACGCACCTGATATTTTTCCTGATTTCGCAAAACGGGGAAGGCCGTGATGGCGGTGACGAATTGATTGTCGCCGAAAGTTTCCAGACCGGACGTGGTCGCGGTCGTGGAACTAAACGGAAACGCCAGCGCGAAGCCAAGATCGGAATTGCGAGTCTGGGTAAGGTGCAAACCACTGCCACCGAAAACAAACGATGCGAGCCAATCGGAGCTAAATGCGAACTGATTGCCAATCGCGAAACTCCAATAGTTGTTGTGCGTGGTGGCGCCGGTGGAAGGCAGCGTCCCTTGCTGAACAAGCGCGTTACGCGTGAGATAGCTGTCGGCGGAAAAACGCAGAAACCAATGCGAGCGTGCAGACTGCTGCCAATCGAAACGTACGGTACCGAGATAATCGCGGAAGGG
>DATMKS010000002.1:0-78151 GCA_035571045.1 Verrucomicrobiia bacterium | reverse complement strand
CGAGCCGGTCGAAGTCGACACCACGATCGACGTGATTTTCTCTCTGAACCAGTAAGCGGTCTGGCGTGCCGGTCGTGGGACAGGCGCGCTGGTCCGGGCGGCAAAGCTTGGCAAACTCTCGCGTTGGCCCCGGGAGACTCGGGGACCATCAGAACTAAGGAGCAAAACGAATGGTAGCGACCCTGTTTGTGAATGTGGCCCTGTTCCTGCAATCCCAGGCTACCTCCTGGGATCTCCGGAGCATGTGGTCTTCAATGAGCACCCTTCCCAGGATCGTCGTTGCGATCCTCTTTATTCTTTCGATCTATTCCTTCGGCGTGATGATTGACCGCGCCCTGATGTACAGCGCGGCTCGCAAGCAGTCGCGTGTTTTCGTGCAGCAGGTTGCCGGCGCTCTTAAGGAAGGCAAACTGGATGAAGCGATCGCCATCGCTGAGCGGAACAAGAAGAGCCACATCGCCAAAGTCGTGGCGACCGGCCTTTCTGAATTCCAATCGGCTTCCCAGCAAGTCACCGACTCCGACGTGATTGAAGCGGCCAAGCGCGGTCTCGAGCGCTCCGTCGCCATCGTTCACGCGGAAATGAAGCGCGGCCTTTCGGCCCTGGCCACCATCGGTTCGACGGCTCCCTTCGTCGGACTGTTCGGCACGGTCGTCGGCATCTTAAACGCGTTTAAGGGAATTGAAACGAGTAAAGCAACAGGTCTGTCGGCAGTCGCCGGCGGTATCGCTGAAGCTCTCGTCACCACGGCTCTCGGTCTTCTCGTGGCCGTCCCTGCCGTGTGGGCCTACAACTACTTCACGAACAAAGTCGAGGCTTTCGACGTCGAAATGGACAACTCTTCCATGGAGTTGATCAACTATTTCATTTTGCGTCGCGGCGCGAAGAAATAAGGTAAACCATGGGCTACAAACCAAAAGTCGGTGCGCAGATGGCGGCGCCAAACGTCATTCCGATGGCCGACATCATGCTCGTTCTGTTGATCATCTTCATGGTTGTCACGCCGATGTTGCAGAAGAGCCTGCCGGTGGATATGGCCAGGGTCAACAATGCGCACGAAATGCAGGATGCCGATAAGGATGACGCGATTATCGTGGCAGTTACTCGAGACGGAACGATCTATCTAAAGAACACAAAGATCACCAAGGATGACATCACCGGACAGATTAAAGATATGCTGTCCGCCCGTCTCGATAAAACTGTCTACGTGAAGAGCGATGCTCGTGCCAAGTATGGCGACGTGGTTGCCGTGGTGGACGAAATCCGCTCTGCCGGCGTCGACCAGTTGGGCCTGCTGACCGAGCAGAATCAACAAGAACGAAGGACACCGCCTCCGCCACCCAACGGTTCCGCTCCATCGGCTGATTGAAGCCGCTGGAGCTCGTTCGGCTGGGGCGTTTACGATTAGCACCATTCGTTTGCTGAGTCAGAATGGCCGCGCCGGATCCCACCTGGCGCGGCTTGATGGCCTGCAAAGTTCGCGAAATGCAGGCTGACAGGAGATTCTCAATGGGAATGTCTGTTGGAGATAATAAAGGCGGTTCGATGGCGGAGATGAATGTCGTCCCGCTCATCGACATCTTGCTCGTGTTGCTCATCATTTTCATGGTCATCACTCCGCTCACTCCTCACGGGCTCGATGCTCTTGTGCCGCAGCCCAATCCGAACCAGAAGCAGGATGTAGAGCTGGAGAACAAGACCGTTGTGGTTCAAGTGCTCGTGAACAATAAGTTGAAGATCAACAACGAAGACACCACCTGGGAAGGCCTCGGCCCGCGTCTTGAAACGATCTTCAAGGAGCGCGCCGAGAAAATCGCTTTCGTCAAGGGCGACAACGATGTACTGTTCGCGGAAGTGGCGCGAGCCATTGACATCATGCGCGGCGCTGGCATCGACAGAGTCGGCTTGATCACGGCCAAGCTCGAGGCCGGGCAGTAAGCAGCAAGAATTTTCTTTTCACGGCGGCCGCATCTCGGCCGGCAGGGTGTGAGAGTCCTCCTCGCGGGGCAATTTACTTCGTGCGAGGTGACTCATGGGAATTTCGCTGGGCGGTAGAAAGTTCGGTCTGGTCTCGGAAATGAACGTTGTTCCGCTGATCGATATTCTGCTGGTGCTTTTAATCATCTTCATGGTGGTTTGTCCGCAGATGCAGTATGGTCTCTCTGCGGATTTGCCGCAGCAGACGGAAACCGGCCCCAAGACCTTGGCGAGTGTCATTGTGGTGCAAGTTTTTAGTGATGGCACGCTCCGCATCAACCAGGATCCTGTCGAGTGGCAGGATCTCCAGGGCCGGCTTGAACAGATTTTCCAGATGCGGGCAAGTCGCGTTGCTTTTGTCCGTGGAGACAGCGTTCTCGAGTTTGGTGTTGTCGCCCGGGCCATCGATCTAATGCGTGGCTCGGGAATCACGACGGTGGGCCTGATGACGCCGGAACTCGAAAACGCGCGCTAAATAGTGTAGATTGGCCCCTCGCAGGGCGGATCTGAATCCAAGCAGGGATGGATGCTTCGATGACTTATGCTTCAGTTCGTAATGCTCGCCGGACCGCTTCTCTGGCAGCGCTGTTGATCCTCACCGTCGGCGTTTCGGGCTGCAATAAGCTCAAGGCCCGCGACCTCCTGAACAAGGGCGTGAATGCGTTCAAGGCCGGTCAATCGGACGCGGCCATCGAGGACTTCAAACACGCCACGGAACTCGATCCTAGTTTGATGATGGCTCGCGTTTATTTGGCCACTGCCTACGCGAGCTTGTATATTCCGGGCGCCCCTTCCGCGGAAAATAAAGCCCGCGGCGATCAAGCCATCAAGGAATTCAAAGACATCCTGGAAATCGATGCTAACAATCTGACCGCCATTGACGGCATCGGCTCCTTGCTCTTTCAGATGGCAGGCACGCCGCCGGTGGACGAGAAAGGCTTCGAGGAATCGAAGACCTACCATCAGCGCCACATTCAGATCAAACCAGATGATCCGGAGCCCTACTATTGGATCGGCGTGATTGACTGGACGCTCGCCTGGCGGGCGAACGCAGCCATGCGTTTGGACTACAACAAGAACAATATTAAGAAGCAGGTGCATGACGACCAGCCGATGCCCACTGCCGTCCGCACGGACTACGCCACCAAGGACGGTCCTCTGGTGGATGAGGGCATCGCCGACCTGCAAAAGGCCATCACGCTGAAGCCAGACTACGACGACGCTATGGCCTACCTCAGCCTTCTCTACCGCCGCAAGGCAGACATGGTGGAAAGCGCGGATGAGCGCGCTTCGCTGCAGAAGCAAGCCGACGACCTGCTCGACAAGATCAAGGAGATCAAGCAGAAGCGCCTGGACCAGCAGCAACAAACCTCCTGAGTGAGCTTGCTCAATCACCTGTAGTAAATCGATTTTCTAACGAAAGGACGCCCGCCTAGGCGTCCTTTCCTTTTTACCCCCTCTCGCGCCATTGCCCCTTTCGGGCGTATACTAGAACATGCCGTCTCCTAGTAATGTTCCTCTAAGCTTCCAGCGGGATCGCGCCATCCGCCAGCTGGAGTCTCGCTTCGAGGAACTCCTCGAAAAACTTCGTAAAAACCGGCCTTCGGAAGATCCCTGGGTAGTTCGCCGCGCCTACGAAATTGCTTCGGAGCGTCACCGCGACCAGTTCCGCAGCTCCGGCGATCCGTACATCTCGCATCTTCTCGAAGTCGCCCACATTCTCGCCGACATGCGCATGGACGCCACCACGCTGACCGCCGCGCTCCTTCACGATGCCATCGAAGATACCGAATATCCTGTCGCCCGCATTGAAGAACGTTTTGGTCCGGACGTGGCCCGGCTCGTCGAAGGCGTCACCAAAATCAGCCGCCTGAATATGACGGCTCCGGAGACGCGCCAGGCCGAGAACGTCCGCAAAATGCTGCTGGCCATGGTCAATGATGTTCGCGTCGTGATGGTCAAGCTGGCCGACCGCCTCCACAACATGCGCACGCTCGAATTTCTGGGGCCTGAAAAACAGCAGCGCATTTCGCGTGAAACTCTGGATATCTACGCGCCGATCGCTCACCGCCTCGGTATGGGAGTGATCCGCGGCGAACTCGAGGATCTATCCTTCCGCTTTCTCGAACCGGAAGCCTTTCTCGCGCTGCAAAAAGAAGTCACGGAAAAAAGCCCCGTTTACCAGAGGTTTTTGGAAGAAGTGCAGGGCACGATTCGCACCAAGCTCGTTGAAAGCAGCATCCCCGCGGAACTGGAAGCGCGCGTCAAAGGCCTCTATTCGTTGCACGGCAAAATCCAGCGGCAACAGAGCAGCCTCGAGCAGGTCTATGACTTGCTGGCCGTCCGCGTGATCACGGATTCCGAGCGAAGCTGCTACGCCGCGCTTGGCGTAATGCATCACATTTGGCGGCCGGTTCCGGGCCGCTTCAAAGATTACATAGCCATGCCGCGGCCAAATCTCTATCAGTCTCTCCACACCACCGTCCTGCATGGTGGCCAGCCTTTCGAAGTCCAAATCCGCACGCAGGAGATGCACCGCATCGCGGAGGAAGGCGTCGCCGCTCACTGGAAATACAAGGGTGGCAAACCTGCCTCCGGAGATGACGATCAGCGCATCGCCTGGATGCGCCAGCTCATCGAGTGGTCGCAAGAGCTGCAGGAGCCCGGAGAATTTCTTTCCACGCTGAAAGTCGATCTCGCGCCCGTCGAGGTGTACGCTTTCACGCCCAAAGGGCGCGTTCTCGAGATGCCGCGAGGCGCCACTCCGGTCGACTTTGCGTATTCCGTGCATACCGAAGTCGGTCATCAATGCGTGGGCGCAAAAGTGAACGGCCAAATGGTGTCGTTGCGCCACGAAATTGTCAGCGGCGACGTAGTCGAAATTCTCACCAACAAGGGCCACACGCCGAGCCGGGATTGGCTCAGTTTCGTCAAGTCCTCGCATGCGCGCAGCAAGATCCGCCAGTGGATCAATCTGCACGAACGCGAAGAAGCCACGGACATGGGCAAGAAGCTCCTTGAGAAAGAATCCAGGCAATTCGGACGCGGCCTCAAGAAAATCCCCGAGGCCGATTGGGAAAAACTGCTCGCTGACTACGGTCTATCGAAACAGGAGGATCTCTACGCCGCCGTCGGTTTCGGCAAATATTCCGCACGGCAAGTTCTCACGCGCTTGCTTGGCGAACCGGAAAAGGCCGGGGAATCCGAAGAGGAAGATTCCAAGCCGACGCTCGTCAAAACCGTCAAGCGCATGCTCGGCTTTGGCGAAGCTCCGCTAATCGTAAAAGGCCACGACGACCTGCTTGTCTATCGCGCAAAATGCTGCAATCCGATTCCCGGCGACGACATCGTCGGCTACATCACGCGCGGCCGTGGCGTTGCCGTGCACACCCGCGCTTGCCCAAACGTGCAAAACCTCATGTACCAGACCGAACGCCGCATTGCTGTCGAGTGGGGCGGCGAAAGCGCCGCGACTTTCCCGGTGCAACTCTCCATCCGTGCAAAGGACCGCGCCGGACTTTTGGCGGAAATCACCACGGTCATCAGCGGAGCGGGCTCCAATATCCGCAGTCTCGAGAGCCGCCCCGACCGTCAAAATGCCCGCATCGAAGCCAGCCTCGAAATTATCGATCGCCGCCAGCTCGAAACGATTCTCGCCAACATTCGAAAAGTATCCGGTGTCTTCGGCGTCGAGCGCGTCTACCAACTCTGATTTCGCCGCTTTTGGGACCTGTACTTCCAGCCGGGTATCAGCCAAGCACACTTCCTCATTTCCTGCTTCCCGGACCCTACAATATAAGTATGCGGCACCAACGATTGCTTCTCGGCGCGTGCGTTCTTCTAGCGGCAGGCTGCCATCAGCATCCCCTCACGGACTATCGTCCGCTGGACCAAGCGGGGATGTTCTCCAGCGACATCGAGCAGCTGAAAGGGCTCAATGTCTCGGACCCGGAAATCGCCCAAATCGTCAAATTGAAGCACGCTGGCCTCAGCGATGACACTTGCGTCGACTTGGTCAGCACTGCCCATGTTCGCAAACATCTTTTCATCAGCGCGGAATCCGCTTCCAATTTGGCCGGCGCCGGTTTCACGGAACAGCAAATCCTCGACATCGCCCACGCCGACCAGCTCGACGCCATCAGCATCGACGCTGTCACTCTCAAGCTCATCCGCCTCTCCGATTCCACTGTGCAGCTCGTTCTTCAGCGCCATTTGGATGGCCTGCCGGTTATGGCCAGCGCCGAGATTTCGCGGCTCATCAATACCGGCTTGACGGAGCGCCAAATCCTCGAGCGTATCAACTCCGGAATGACCGACGCGCAAGCCGAAAAAGAAATTCACGCTCGCGAGAGCGCCCGCAATCACAAGGACACGTCCTTTGTCCGCGTCCGCGGCCGCAAACCCGGCTGACGCCCGTTGTTTCCCGCCGCTCCTCGAACGAGGTTCTCCCTTTTGCTTCTTCCGATTTCCCCCGTTACAATCGAATCGCTTTGCCGCCGCGCTCGCATCTTCGCTCGCTTCTCTGTTTGCTTCTCGCCCCAGTAGGTTTTTGGGTTTCTGCCTGCGCCGTCGCGCTCGGGCCGGGCTACTCCATCGAGAATCAGGAAATTCGCGTGCAGTTCTTGACCGGGCCGGATCCCAGGATTCGCGTCGAGTCGGACTACCAGCTTCGGAATATAGGAACTCGGCCTCTCTCCTCTCTGGAGCTGCGGCTGCCCGGGCGCCGAAGTTTTCACGTTGCGGAGTCCCATGCCACCTGGGATGGCGCGTCACTTGCCGAGCAAAGGTCGTTTGCGAACCCCCGCGACACTTCCCTCGCTCTTCCCCAGCCCTGGAACGTCTCGGAGCGTCACACTTTCCGTCTCTCGGCTGAATTTCAGAGTCCACCTGCTGGATCTGAGGGTTTCAGTTTTGCTCCCGATGCATTTTTTCTGCCCTCGGAAGGCTGGGCGCCAGAGTTGCTCCCCTCCCAGGGTCCATTTGCCACCGGCGGAGTTCCTCCAAAAGAGTGGAACTTGATCGTGCGTGTGCCTAATGGTTTTCTGGTGCACACCAGCGGGCGCTCTCTAAAAACTTCGCGCAATGGAAAGGAAATCACGGCGCGGTCCGTGCAACATCCGGAAGACCGTTATCCTTTCGTCGTTGCTGGCCTCTACAAAGAGACGTCGCCCGAGACCGGCACGGGCAACAAAGTCATTCTCTGGACACGCGCTAAAGAAGAATCTCCGCCCTTGCGCCAATCTGCGGATGCTCTCGTCCGCGCCATCCAGGCCTACGACGCCACGTTCGGTACCCGCAACCAAAAGCCGCGCCCCTTTTGGATTGTGGAATGTCCCTTGGCAGCCGGCTGCTTTACCGCCGCGGAATCTTCTTACGCCAATCTCTTGAGTGCTGAGCCTCGTGCCGTTTCTTCTGAACTTGCTTCCCTCGACACCGTGCTCATCAATTTCGCTGGCGGCGCTCCTAAGCTTGCCGCCGCTGCGCCGGCTCTTGCCGCAAGTTGGCTGGGGTACGGCCAGAACCCGGGCTTTTACGAGCAGCAACCTCCTCTTTCCGCGCTACCTGCTTTCGCATCTGCGTTGGGACAAGAAGCCATCGAGGGTCCCTCTTCTCGCACCGAGACAATCCGCCGGGCCTTGCGTATGATTCCGAGGAGCGCCGGTGCGCGCAAAACGGAAGACGAAAACGTTCTGCGCGCAAAAAGCTTTCTCTTCTTCTACGCCCTCGAGGAGCGCTATGGGCGGGATGCTTTCCGCCACGCCATCAACCACGTGCTCTCGGCTCGCCATGGACGCGGCTTCAATCTCGATGATTTGATTGCCGCGTTTGAAGAAGAGACCCATCAGAATGTCGCGGAGTTCGTCCGGCTGTGGATGAAGCGCCCCGGCGTACCTGATGAGTTTCGCGCACGCTACGAAAATGCTTCTGCTTCCATCGCCATCACTTCCAAGGAGACCATGCCATGAGAGAAATTGTTCTGACGGATCGCGGCCCAAAACCGATCGGGCCTTATTCGCAAGCTGTTAAGGTGAACGGGCTTCTCTTCGTTTCCGGACAAGTTTCCATCGATCCGAAGTCCAACGAATTTGTTGCCGGAAACATTCAGCAGCAGACCGAGCGCACCCTGGAAAACGTGAAAGGCATTGTCGAGGCGGCGGGAAGCAAGCTGGGCCATGTCATCAAAACGACCGTCTTTCTGAAGAATATGGGCGACTTCGCCGCGATGAATGAAATTTACGCGCGATATTTTAACGCGACGCCTCCGGCTCGCTCGACCGTGGAGGTCGCGCGCCTGCCCAAAGACGCCCTTATTGAAATGGAAGTTATCGCAACGATTTGAATTGCGCGGGAAAACGAATTACGGCCGGTCGGGGCTTTCCAGGGCTTTGTGAATCGCAAAGACGGTCAACAGGACCACCGCTGCGGTTGCGTACCAAACAAACCTGCTCCTGGCTGCCATGAGCGGCGGCCGCCCTGTTCCCTTAGATCCCGCGCCCTGTGGCGGAGGCTGGTCCTGCGCTTCCTCAGCGGACGGATCCAAAACGATGCGGTAGGCACTGCCTTCCGGGATCACACGGGAATCGTCGCCGACAGTAATCGACAGCGCGCCACGCGTGCACGCCACCAGCAATTCCTTTTCGCCCAGCACGGTCACTTGTCCTACTGTCGGTTCGTCCGACGTCGGCTTGATCACGGCCGTAAGAGCATTCAACGCAAACGCTTTTGCGCTGGCCGTCGAGAATGTACCCGATCCCCGCAGCAGCGTTACCGTGGGCATCCCTCCATCATCAGCGACTGTCGCTGCGGAAGACGCAGCAAGTTGAAACCGCGCGTTCCCCGTTCGCAACTGCACGCTCCCGAGGTCCGCTGTGCTCACCGTATCGCCGCTAAAAATGGTCGTGCCTACGGCTGCCCCCGTTCCGCCAACACTCGCGCGGTCCGACGACACGACTGTACCTAGAGCACCAGTAGAAGCGCCCCAGACAGGAGTCATCAATAAGCAAGATGCTAAAATTCCAGCAATAATTTCGCGCGAGCGCGCCATTTTGCAGCCTCCAAGAGGGCTACTCGAAGAATACTCACAGCCCTTCCCGCAGTCAATAAAGAATCATCCTCAGGGGCAAAATAGTCTTTTGCCACCATCCACTCGCCTCCTCTGGCTGTCGCGCGCTTCCGCTGCTACAATGCAAGCCAACACATGGCTGACTGGAAGCAGATCACCGCCCGGATTCGTCGGGCCCGTACCGGCAAAGACCCCGTCGGGCAGCTCTCCAATTTGTACGAAAAAACTCGCGATGCCATGGTGGCGTTTGAGCTGGCCCGCTATTTCGAAACCGCCGGCCAAAATCCTGAAGCCGCCAAATGGTATCTCGCGGCAGCCGAACGTTTCCGCAGGGCCGATTGGAAAACCAAGGCGCAGGAAGCCGCGGTCCGGCTCGGCGCGGAAGTTTCCGCCGTTGATCCGGCTCACTCCTCCGGCGACTTGATGGTGACGCCGTCGCCCGTTCCCGAAGCCGAGCCGGCTTCCGCTCCTGAAGAAGATTCCGCTGTATCTGAGTCTTCGATTGCGTCTGCTGAATCCGAAATTATGGCCGAAGACGCCTCCGCGAAATCCGTTGCGGAGTCCGTCGATTCGCCGGACAAAAAGCGCCGCCGTCGTGGCCGCCGGGGCGGCCGCAATCGCCGCAAAGGCGAAGCTCCCAAGGGCTCCGCCGCCGGTTCCGCATCCCGTACCGCCGAATCAGCGTCTCCTACTCCCGCAAAAGGCTTGCCTCGGCGCGTTTTCGACGAACCGTCTGAGCCGAGGCATCCAAGGTCCGCGGATAGCCGCCCAATCCCTTTGCTTCCTGTCGAACCGATCGGCGATCCCGGCGGGCCCAGCGTCCGCGGCCGTTCCGGCGATCCCGGTCTCTCCTCGAGACTGTCTCTGCTCGAGATGCAACTCCGGCGTTTGTTGACCTGTCCCCCTGTAAAACTTAGCGAAGCCGATCACGCGCCTGTCGGTCCAGGCGTTTTCGTCCTCACGGATTCCGATCTTACGAGCTACTACTACGTCGAGGCCTGCCAGACTCTGCGCATCGCCGTCGGAAATCTTCTGCGCGGAGGGGCCAGCCGCCGTGGCGCCGATTCCCTCAAGCCGCAGCTCGCCGAGCATCTCGGCATCCCGGAATCACGCGTCACAAAGTATCTCGCCGATCACTGCGTCGTCCGCTGGCTGCAGCTTGATGAAGGCGCTTCTCACTTCGCCCATTTTGTGACCGCCGTAATACGCCCCACTTTGAACGAATAGCCCCAGACCGAGATTTTCCCTAAACGAAACAGGTCCTTTCCCAGAAAGCGCAAAGTTCTAGCCCATTCGCTCTAGAAGTAACCCCCCATCCGGCCCCCTCCGAACCGCCGTTCACTGCCCCTAACTGCCGTTCAACCCCTAATTTTGACGGTTCGCCGCTTCCTTCTGGCGTCCCCCCCCCTTTACCGTCAAACTATAGGCGCACAAAGACTTATTGGTCGTACCTAGCTATAATGGTACGGTATTCCGAGCCCGGGGGGCTGTGAAGGGCTCGTTTTCATCCAAATAAGTGAGATGTTGGGCCGCATTTTTTGAAAGTGAGGGTAGAGCTTTATGCCGAACCGTGTGGGGACGCAGATTCTGAGAACGATCGACTGGGCGCTGTGCAAAACCGCAGCTGTCACTTTTAACAGCTTTCAGTATTTCAACAAGCGCAATCCGAATCCTTCCGTCACGCCGCAGTGGTCAGACAAGCCGCTGCTCAAGTCCTGGGAAAAGACCAAGCCCACGCTCGGCTTCCCGCGGCAAACCGATTCCTTGTGCCCTGCATGCGTCAAAGAGGCGCGTGAAGCGATCATCGCCGGCAAAAAAGACTGGCGCGATCTGATGAGTGAGAAAGTCGGGGAAATCAAGGCGCAGATCATCGAGCGCGACAATCAGATTTGGATGATTAAGGATTGCCCCATCCACGGCCACTACGAAGACATGATGGCCATCGATGCCAAGTTCCTCGATTGGATCGAAAAACAGTTCCCCGGCCGCGATATTCCCGCGCACAACGACGAAGATCTTCACAAGCACGGCTCTTCGACCGTGCGCTACGGCCGCGGCTCCGTTCTAACCGTCGACCTCACCAATCGCTGCAACATGATGTGCGATCCCTGCTTCATGGACGCCAACCAGGTCGGCTACGTCCACGAACTCGGCTGGGACGAAGTTAAAGAAATCTTAGACAACGCGCTCAAGATCAAGCCGCGCCGCCAGATGTCCGTGCAGTTCTCCGGCGGTGAGCCCACCATGAGCCCGCTTTTCCTCGACGCCGTCGCCTACGCTCGCAAGATCGGTTACAACAGCGTGCAAGCTGCCACCAACGGCATCGAATTCGCAAAGAGCAAGGAATTCTCGAAGAAAGCATTCGACGCTGGTATGCGCTACGCCTACCTGCAATTTGACGGCATCGGCAACGACGCCAACAGCCATCGCCAGATCGGCAACCTCTTTGACGTGAAGCTCCGCGCCATCGAGAACATGCACGAAGCCGGTATTGAAATCGTTCTCGTCGTCACCATCGTCAACAACGTGAACAACGACCAGGTCGGTTCGGTCGTCAAGTTCGCGATGGAAAATCCCAAGAAAATCGCGTTCGTCAGCTTCCAGCCGGTTTCGTTCACTGGCCGCGACGAAGACATCACTCCGGAGCGCCGTCTCCGCCAGCGCTATACGCTTTCGCACCTTGCGAAAGACGTCAGCGCCCAGGTCGGCAAAGTGGAGCCCACGCGCGATTGGTTCCCCATCTCCTTCATCAGCACCTTCGCTGGTTTCGCCGACATGGTAAAGGGCACGGAATCCACCTGGGGTTCTTTGAGCTGTGGCTGCCATCCGAACTGCGGCGTCGGCACCGCCATGATGATCAACAAAGAGACGAAGGAGTGGGCCCCTGTTCCGCGCTTCCTCGATGCAGTGCAATTGACGAAGGACGTCACCGCCATCACCGACGCGGCTCGCGGCAAGAAGTTCTCCAACTTCATGATGGCCATGGCCCTCCTGAAGAACTATCACCCGTTCCGCGGACCCAAGGGCTTGACGCTCACCGCTCTCTTCAAGAAATTTGATAAGACTTGGGCGCTCACCAAGCGCTCCACCACCAAGTACGGCCGCACCTCCCCGGATCGCAAGATTGACGACGCCATGAAGCGGCGCCAGGATCCCTGGAACTTCCTTTTCATCGCCGGTATGTGGTTCCAGGATCTTTTCAATTACGACTTCCGCCGCACCGAAATGTGTATCATCCCCTACGCCACGCAGCAGGGCGAAATTTCCTTCTGCGCGTACAACACGGGCGTAGGCTGGCGTCAGATCATCGAAAACATGCACAAGAACGCGACCGTCGCCGAGTGGTACAAGAACCACGGCAAACACGAAATCTATGCCAAGGGAAAGAGCGTCAATCTGCAAAGCTTCGAACACTCCTTGAAGATCGACGCGGATGACGCGGCCCGCGTTCGCCACCTCGAACACGACATTCCGCAAACCGCCGCGGAAGAAGATCGCGCGCGCCGCAAGAAGGCCTTCGAGGAACAAGCCAAAGTCCGCGCCATCTACGAAGAACTCGTTCTCAAGAAGCCCCAGCCGACCGTCGTTCAAATCGGCACGGTCTCTGACATCGCCAAAGCTACTCCAGCTAATTTCGCCAATGCAGGCAAGCCAGTAACCATCGCGTCTGCCGCAGGCAATGGCAACGGTCATTCGAACGGCAACGGCGCTAACGCAGCCGCCGAAAAAGCCACCGAAGCCGTAGCCGGCGACTAATTCCATTTAACGGCATCCTGCCAACTCCGCAGATTCCAACGGCTCTTCCCCAAAAGGAAGGGCCGTTGGCTTTAGAAGCAGTTTTATTTTTTGATGTTCCTCTCGCCCTGAGTTCCGGAATAATTTCATCCGGTTCTGTCACAAATGAGCTGGACTCTCTTAAGAATAGGAATCTCCCAATGAGCGTACTCTCCGGACGAATCGCCTTAGTCACCGGCGCAAGCCGCGGCATCGGCAAAGCCATTGCATTCGCGCTAGCCGAAGCTGGCGCCGACGTAGCGGTTAACTATCGAGCGCAAGCCGAGGCCGCCGAGGCCGTCTGCCAAACCATCCGCTCCGCCGGCCGCCAATGCATTGCCGTCCAGGCAGACGTGTCCCTCTCCGCCGAAGTGGACCGCCTCGTCTCCACGACCGAAACGCAACTGGGCCCCGTCGGCATCCTGGTCAACAACGCCGGCATCGGCAAATTGATTCCTCCCGACCAAGTCACTGAAGAAATCTGGAACGAATTCCTCCGTGTAAACCTCACCTCCGTCTTTCTCGTCACGCAGCGCGTCCTCCCAGGAATGCGCGCCGCCCGGTGGGGCCGCATAATCAATCTCTCCTCCGTCGCCGCCCAGTACGGCGGCGTCATCGGTCCGCACTACGCCGCCACCAAAGCCGGCATCCTTGGCCTCACGCGCTCCTACGCCTCCCAATTCGCCAAGGAAGGCATCACAGCCAACGCCATCGCCCCCGCCCTGATCGAAACCGACATGGTCGCCGCCCTACCCAAAGAAATAGCCGCCCGCATTCCCGTCGGCAGGATCGGCGCCCCCGACGAAGTCGGCCGCATTGCGGTCATGCTAGCCCAAAGCTCCTACATCACCGGCCAAACCATCAACCCGAACGGCGGCCTCTACATGACGTGATCCCGGCCCGTGTTTTCTGGTCGACCAATACCAGGTTCCGGGCTTTCAGATCTTGTCGTTGAATATCGCGATACTATTCATATCAATTTCGAACTAGCATTGCCTGACGACAATTGCGATCTAGCCTCACAAGACCTGCTTAGGACTCTGGATAAACTTCCGGCGGATCTCGCGGATTTTGCTGCACCTGCGGTACAATAACGGTTTGATTGTTTGACACGGAGCCGTCATGCCTATCTATGAATACGTCTGCGACGCTTGCCAAGCGCAGTTCGAAAAAATCGTGATCAACAAGCAGCAGGAAATCTCCTGCCCCAAGTGCGCCAGCAAAAAAGCGACGATCCAACTTTCCGTTTTCGCCACGGCAGGTAACGGCAGCTCCTCGACTCCTTCCGGTAGCTCCTCCGGCGGCGGAGGCGGCTGCTGCGGCGGTGGTTGCGGCTGCCACTGAGTAGCACAGACACTCTTGTCTCTGCGCCTTTAATTCTTGCTCCTACATTTGCAATTGAGGCGACATGTCCATCACCACCGCCGAACAGCTTGAAAAACTTCGCGCCTGCGGCCTGATCGTCGCCAAAGCTCTTCGCGCCATGTCCGCCGCCGTGCGCCCCGGCGTCACCACCGCCGACCTCTCAGCCATCGCGACGCGCATCCTCGCCGAGAACGGCGCCCAATCCTCGCCACCTCTGGTCTACAATTTCCCTGGCGACGTCTGCATCAGCGTCAACGACGAAGTCGTCCACGGCATTCCCGGCCCGCGCACCATCCAACCCGGCGATCTCATCAAACTCGACCTCACCGCGGTTAAAGACGGCTACCACACCGATTCCGCCGTCAGCATCCAAGCTACGCCCGCGCAAGAAAAATCCCGCGAACTAGCCCGCTGCGCCGAACGAGCTTTCCGCCAGGCCCTCACCGCGGCCCGCCCCGGCAACCGCACCAAAGACATCGGCCGCGCCGTCGAACGCGAAGTCCGCCGCTGCGGCTTCCACGTCGTCCGTGAACTAGGCGGCCACGGCGTTGGCCGGACCATCCACGAGGAGCCCCGCGTCCCCAATTACGCCGACCCCGGCGCCCGCCATCTCCTCACTGAGGGCCTTGTCATCACCATCGAGCCCATCATCGCGGCCAGCACAGGCCGCGTCTCGCTCGACCGCGACGGCTGGACCGTCCGCACCGCCGACGGCAGCCTCTCCGCCCACTACGAGCACACCATCGTCATCACCAAGCGCGACCCTATCCTGCTCACCGCCGCGTAGTGCCCCGTCTAAACGTCCATGTTTCCCAACCACACTTCTCTTCTAATTTTTGTCAGCGCCGCCGCGCTCCTCCTCGCTATTCCTGGCCCCGCCGTCTTCTACATCGTTGGCCGGAGCATCGGCCAGGGACGCAACGCCGGCCTCGTCTCCGCCCTCGGCATCGGCGTCGGCACGTTGATTCACACGCTCGCTGCTGCCGTCGGCCTTTCCGCGCTCCTCGTCTCTTCAGCCACAGCATTCAGCGTCGTCAAGTATCTCGGCGCCGCCTACCTCGTCTATCTCGGCATTCAGCGCCTGCGCAGCAAGCAACCGCTAGCAGCAGCATCAGATACAACAGCACCGCAAGCCACACTCGCTCGCGTGTTCTCCCAAGGCATCGTCGTCAACGTTCTCAACCCCAAGACCGCCCTCTTCTTCTTCGCCTTCCTCCCCCAATTCATCGACCCCGCGCGCGGCCACGTCGCCACGCAAATCCTCTCCCTCGGGGTCCTCTTCGCGTGCATGGGCACCACCAGCGATTCGCTCTGGGCGCTCTTCTCGGGCAGCGTAGCCGGCTGGCTCCGCAACAACCAACGCTGGATGCGCAACGAACGCTACGTTAGCGGCGGCATTCTCATCTCTCTCGGAGTAGCCACCGCCTTCGTCGGCCACTCGGCGAAAAAGTAGTTTTTGCTCGCGTCATCTTTGGCGTAGCAAAGCGAAGCCAGGATAAATAATGCGACCGAGGCAACGACGATTTTGGATTTACGATTGCACGGAGTGTGCCCGTCTTTTATCTGAAGAATCAATCCCGCAGCGCGCGTACTGGATCGGTCCGCGTCGCTCGCCATGCCGGAAAAAAGCACGCCGCCAGCGCCGCAATCGTCATCACCGCAAACGCCGCGCCAAACGCCAGCGGATCGCGCGGGCTCACCTTGAACAAATAATTCCCCAGCAACCTCGTCAAGAGCAGCGCCGCCGCAGCGCCCAACACCACGCCACCCAGCGTCAAAGCCAATCCCCGCGACATCACCAGTCTCCACACATTCGAAGCTTCCGCGCCCAGCGCCATCCGCAGTCCCAGTTCCCGCGAACTCTGCGATACCGCGTACGACATCACGCCGTACAATCCAATCGCGGCGAGCAGCAAAGCCAATCCGCCCAACACGCCCACTAAAGTTACCGCCACCTTCTGCGCCGACGTCGACCGATCCACTTGCTCCTGCAGCGTGATCGCTTCGTATGGCGCCAGGTTTCCATCGAGCGCGTGCACTTCACGCGCGAGCCCTGCAGCCATCGTCTCGGGACTCAGCGGCGTCCGCACATACAAGCCCGCGCCCACGGAAAAATTCTGCCGCCTCGGCACATAAAAAAACGGCTTCGCCGTCTCCCGCACGCTTTCATATTTCGAGTCCTTCGCCACGCCGACCACCTGCATCCATCGCCCCTTCACCTGCATACGCTCGCCAATCGGGTTTTTCCCGCGCCAGTACCGCTCCGCCATCGTCTCGTTGACCACCGCCACGAGCGCGGAGCGTTCATCATCCGCGCGTGTAAATTCGCGCCCCGCCACCAGCGGAATCCCCATCGTCGCCAGGTATTCTTCGCCCACTTCGTTGTACTCCACCGTCGGCTGCTCCTCCGGCGGCGCCACATAGCCATCCACCGCAATCGGCGACGAAGAATACGTTCCGTAACCCAGCGGCATGACTCGCGCAAACGTCGCCAACTCCACACCCGGCAACCCCTTCACGCGCTCGATCAGCTCATCTTGAAGAGTTCGCGCCCGCTGCGCGTCATATCCCGCCGACACCAAATCCACCGACGTATAGATCACCCCATGAGTTGAAAATCCCGGGCTCGACGTCCGTATCTTCTCTAAACTTTGCAACAGCAATCCGGCTCCTACCAGCAGAATGAAACTCAGCGAAACCTGTACAACCACTAATCCGGATCGTACCCAACCTTTTCCCCGGCTTCCGACCACTCCCGCCGAATCCGCTTTCAACGCCCCTGCCAGATCGATCTTGCTGCTCTGGATGGCGGGGACGAGGCTAACTACGAGCGTCGCAATCATGCAAACGCCGGCGCTTACCGCCAACACGCGCCAATCGATTTCTCCCGGCAAATGCATCGACACGCCCGCTCGCGCCGGAAACAGCAGGACCAGCGCATGCCGGCACCAATACGCTACGAGCAATCCACCCACGGTGCCAAAAGCCGAAAGCACCACGCCTTCCGTCAAAAGTTGCCGCAACAACCGCCCGCGCCCTGCGCCGATCGCCAGCCGCACCGTCATTTCGTGCCGCCGCGCAAACGACCTCACCAGCAGCAAGTTTCCAACGTTCGCGCAAGCAATCAGTAACACAAAGAAAACGACTCCGAGCATAATCTCCAACGTTGGCAAAAGCGTGCCCGCATTGTTGAATGGCGTTTGCCACAGCGGCCAAAGTTGCGCGTTGCGCCCGCGATTCGTGTCCGGATAATCGGTCTCCAGGCGGTTCGCGACACCAGAGATTTCCGCCTGCGCCTGCGCACGAGTCACGCCCGGCTTTAAGCGGACATACGCTTCGGCCCACCGCGCCCCGCGATCCTCCAGCTTGTAACCACCAGCTTCAAAGATGTCTTCCATCGAAGCCGGTGCCCAGAACTGCATGCCCCAGCCCACAAACGTCCCGTAGAAGCCTTCTGGCGCAACGCCCACAATTGTGTGCACCACGCCATTGAGTCTCTGCGTTTTTCCGACAATCCGCGGATCGCCTTTGAATCGCCCCTGCCACAGCTGATAACTGATCACCGCCACCGGATGCGCGCTCCGTCCCGTATCCTCGCCCGGCTCAAATCCGCGCCCGAGGATCGGGTGAACGCCAATCGCATCAAAATAATTTGCCGATACAATGCTCCCAATAGTGCGTTCCGCGCGGTCTCCGATGCTCAGGGTCGTTCCCGTAATTTTGCTTACAAAAAAACTGTCCATGAGCGTGCAGTTCCTTTGCAAATCCAAAAAGTCCGGCCACGACAGCTCGGTCGCTTCTCCGGTCGCGCCGCGCGCCGTTCCCGTCAGCGCCAGCAATCGCTCCTGGTGTACCACCGCCGGGTAGGGACGAAACAAAATCCCCTCCACCCAGCTGAAAACCGCCGCATTGGCCCCAATCCCCAATGTCAGGCACAAAATCGCCAGAGCGGAAAAGCCCGGACTCCGCCGCAGCATCCGCAAACCAAATCGCAGGTCTTGCAGTGTGGTCTCAATCATGGGCAATCCTCTCTGCTCGCGATAAGACTCTTTCGTCTGTTCCACTCCGCCAAAGGCGCGAAGCGCCTCGCGCCGCGCCTCATCCGCGCTCAAGCCTTTGCCCAAGTTCGCGGCAGCGGCCATTTCCAGATGCGAGCGCAGCTCCGCGTCAAGATCGTGTTCCAGGCGGCGGTGGCGGACAACTCCAGCGACGCGCTGGACAAATGTGCGCCATTGTTCTCGCATACCCTGGTTCATCTTCCATTCCGCCGATCCTAACTTCCTGCTGGGAATCTAGTTTTGGACAGATGCCGCGCATTCCTTTAGACGGTCAACAGGAGCAAACGCGAGCGTATCACACCCCTGTTGAGCGTCAACAGGAGCTTTCGGCGGACGGCGTTCGCACTCCCTGTTCCGGAGTCGGCGTTCTTTAGGAAGCAGCCTCTGCACTATCGTTTATTGCGGACGGGAATAGTGCTGGACGTTTTCTGGGACGGGAATCGTCCGGTCGCCGCGCGGATCACGTATCGGTTCTCCCGGCGTCCACTTAAATGGCAGGACTCCCGTCCAGGCCATTCCGTCGTACTCTTTGCCGTCGTCCACCGCGAAACCCGTGCGCACTTTTGCGGAGGCCTCCACCAGCGGCACCGCGAGCACCATCGTGCCTTTCAGTTCCTGCTCGCTCGGCGGGCGAACTGTGTCCCAGCGGCCCCGCAGCACGTACTCGACGAAATCGCGCATCGCCGCCAGCTTCGCCGCGGGTTCTTCGATCGGCTCGGCTTTGCCCATCACCACGACGGAGCGGTAGTTAACCGAGTGGCCGGTGGCGGTCGGCGAAAAAACGATTCCGTCCAGCAGCGTCACGCTGAGGCAAAACGGCTGGCCACTTCCAAGCGTTTTCATCAGCCGGCTAGCCGTCGAGCCATGCAAAAAGAGTTTGTCGCCTACGCGCACGTAATTCGTCGGCACGACAAAAGGCGTTCCGTCCACCACGAACCCAACGTGGCACACAAACGCCTGGTCAAGAATGTTGTAAATCGTCTCACGGTCGTATGTCCCACGGTCCGGCTTGCGCCGCACTTTCGTTCTGTCAGTAGGAGTAAATTGACTCATGCATCGAGACTATTCCGCCCGGCCGCAACCCGCAAGTGCCAATCTGGCTTGCGTGTTGCTGCTCGACCGATCCATATCGCCGTCATTTCGAGCGCAGCGAGAAATCTCTCTTCGATGTTTCGCGATCCGCCTACTTCTCCGGAGCCGGCTTGGCTGCGCCACGCACGACGCGGAAACCAATGTATTCCGGCGCAGGCGTGCAACTTGATTTTGGATCAGCGGGGCAATCGGCACTGCCGCCAATCACTTTGCCTTTTCCGTCGCGCAGTAACACCCACTCGGCCACGTTTCCGCCGAGGTCGTAAATCGGCTCCTCGTCTTCTTTGCCTTGGGGGTGAAAGCTTCCGACTTCCTTCAGCAAGGGAGCTGTGCCACCAAGTTCCTTGGCTTTTTCACGAAGCCGCGCGGCATCCTCCGGATTCGCCGCATAATCGGCCCAGTAATCCAGTGTGTTTTCGCCGTCACGGTTTTCGTAGAGATCTTTCACTTCGTCTTCAAATGGAATTCGCCATGTTTGGCCGGTGTTCTTGCTGAGCCATTCGACATAGGCTTTCGCATCCTCCAAAGTGACTCCGCTTATCGGATGGTTTTGAACAAAGGCGTCCACGCTCGTTGCTTTTCGGAAGTCAGCATATTGGGCGACGGTTACTTCAAATCGCCCAATTTCGAGTTGAGGTCGCTTTACAACTTCCGGGATGAGGATCGCCGCTGAGCCTTTTCCAGAGCCTGGCTTGACCCATGAAACGCCAAATCGAGAACCACCATGCAAAATGCTCTTTCGTTTCAAGGAATCGGCAAGAGGTGAATCCTTCTTAAATGCTTCATTTTCCGGCATAGCGGTTTTGAAGAAATATTTGTCGAACCAGGCGGCTTCGTCTTCTACTTTGCGGATCTGATGCGTCAGCTTCTGTGGGCCGTGTGGCTCGCCGGGAAAGACCACAAATTTCACAGGAACCTTGCCGTAATACTCCAGCGCGCGGAAAAACGACCAGCTTTGCGCGGGAGGCACATTGCGGTCCGCGGAGCCATGGAAAATCAAAACGGCGGCCTGCACCTTATCCATTTTGAAAAACGGTGACTTCTTGATGTACAGCTGCGGATCTTCCATCGGTGATTTGCCGAAATAATACGAATCGAAAGAATCGCCGAAATCCACGTTGCCCCAGTCGCTGATCCATTCCACATCGCCCGCCCCAACGCTCGCCGCTTTGTACCGCGCCGGATACGTGGTGATCAGGCTGATCGAAAGAATCGAGCCGTTGGACCAGCCGAGCGTCGCAACCTTGTCCGGATCCACCAGGCCCTTGGAAATCAAATAGTCGACGCCCATATTTATGTCCGGCGTCTCGAGGTCGTAATACTTGCCGCAGCAAATCGATTCCACCCACTTCAGCCCGTAATTGGAGCTGCCGTGATAATTCGGTTTCAGCACGAAGGCCCCTCGTTGCGTAAATAAATTGACCGGATACGCCCAGCTATCGTCCCACCCGTCGAAGTCCGCGCCCGCTGGTCCGCCGTGAATCGCGGTAATAACGGGATATTTCTTTCCGGCTTCATAGTTCGTCGGATAGTAGAGGATGCCCTCGACTTCTTCGTCGAGCGATCCTTTCCAGCGAATGACTTCCGACTTCGCAAAGGTTCTGCCGTTGACGAGGCCGTCGTTCAGTTTCGTGATCTGCACCGGCGAGACGATTTTCGTCCCCTCGAGCTGCGCACGATAGATTTGACCTATCTTGCTGGCGGTCCCGTGCTCGTAGACAATCGTCTTGCCGTCCTCGCTTACCACGAATCCAAAGATATTCTTCGCGTGCTCGCCGGTGAGCGGCTGCCGGTGCCATATCCAGCCGGTAGCCGCCTTTTCAGCACTGTAGCGTGCCATCTCGAAACGAGCGCCAGCCGCGAGCTGTGTCACGAACCCACCGGGCGCACGAACCAGGCCAAATCCAAGACCGTTTTCCCAATCCAGAGGAACTTCCATCGCCTTGCCCGAAGCCACTTCGTAGAAGTAGGCCTTGTCGATCGTGGCAGTCAGAAACTTCGGATCGGTCGAATAGGGGACTGCCGCATAAAATCCGGAACTATCCGCAGACCACTCAAAACTGGAAGGACGCGTGCGCCCTTCCGTGAAAATCCGCTTCTCTGTGCCATCGCTCAAATTATGCAGAACGGCTATCGGTGGAACTTTCTGGTCGAATTCGTAGTGCAAACTTTTGGCATGGGAAGCGGCGACGTATTTTCCGTCTTTCGAGACGCTCCAGCTCTCGATCCAATCCATGTTCGCCGTCAGCCGCGTGATTTTCTTGTCTTTCACGCTGACCTTATACAGCCGCACCGGCGCCGCGTGATCAGCGTCATCGACAATCTCCGAATCATCCTTCTTTTTCTTCATTTCTTGTTCGTAGAGGGCGGGCTCTTCTTCGGCGCTGAAGAGGATCGTTTCTTTGTCCAGCCAGTCGATTTGACGGGGCGCGCGAGATAGTTCGGTCAGCACCCACGGCTCGCCGCCATGCGGGTTGATCAGCCAGATTTGTACCGGTGCCGTATCCGGCTTGGCCCCCGGGCGGGCGCGAGAGCTGACAAACGCAATGAGCTCGCCGTCCGGCGACCATCGCGGCCCAAAATTGTTGTCGCTGCCACGCGTGAGCTCAATCTCCTTGCTGTCGGTGAGGCTCGACAAAAAAAGATTGGAAACACGCGCGTCTTTTTCCTTGTCGGCTGTGGACTTCACCCAGACGAGCCACTTCGCGTCGGGCGAAATCCGTAACTGCGCGGCATATTCCTGAAAAATCTCGTCTTCCGCTTTCCAGGGCTCCGTTTTCGCCGCCGGCTTTGGATCGTCCGCTTTCACGATCGCTGCTGGACGCACAAACGCCATCGCCGCGCCCACTCCCACTAGTAAAATTCCCTCCAAAAGCCATTTCCGTTGGTTCATCTCGTCCTCGTTTCGCATCGAACTCAAATCACGTGCGACTGTCACTCATCTCGGCAAGTGGCAAAGCATAGTCCAATTGACCCTGATTGGGAATCGTGTACTCTTGTCCCCGCCTAACCGCACCGAGGGTCACCCATGGGAAAAGCAGAAACGATTTTCACGCGCGCGACGTTTCAGTTTTTTCGCGATTTGGCCCGCAACAATAAAAAAGTGTGGATGGACGCGAACCGCGAACGCTACCAGGAATCTGTGGTCAAGCCGTTTCGCCGCCTGCTCGAAGAAGTCAGCCCCAGCGTTCTGCAACTCGATTCACGCTTCGACACCACCGGGCGCGCCGGTGCGAATTTCTCGCGCATCAACCGCGACATCCGTTTTGCAAAAGACAAGACTCCGTATCGCGCGCAAATGTATTTGAAATTCTCCGCGCCGTTTCCCGGCGAAGGGGAAACGGGCCAGCTTTACACGGGAATTTCAGCCGATGCGGTAACAGCAGGCTTCCGTATTTATTGCGGATCGAAACGCAAAGAGTCCGCCCTCGGACTGATCGCGGATGCGCGCTTAATGGCCGAACCGAAGTGGATCGCAGTACAGAAGAAACGTCTCGGCAAGCGCTACGAAAGCTATTGGTACAGCTTGGAGAAAAAAGAGTGGAAGCAGCAGCGCGGCTGGCCAGTCGGGCCTGAAGATTGGAAAAAACTTCAAGCATGGGTCGTGCGGCGCAAGCTGAGATCCGCGGACGCGACGAAAGCCGCTTTTCCGTCAGAAATAGCAAGAATATTTCGCGACCTTTATCCGTTACTGCGATTCACTTCCTTGGATGATTGAGAGTCACAGCGAATTGGAGAATCGATGAAAAGAAGACGCGCACATTCTGTAAACGAGGCCAAGCTTACTAGAAGGACAGCCCTGGCGCTCGCGCTATGCGTATTCTCCGCTTCCGCGATCGCGCGGGAAGCCGGGGCTTTTAAAGACTGGCCGAAGGGAACTCCAAAGGAGTTTGGCATCGATCCGCAAAAACTCGCCGCGTTCGACGCCGATATTGCCGGCGGAAAATACGGGCTAGTAGACAGCATGCTCGTGCTGCGCTGTGGCACGGCCGTCTACGACAAATCCTACACGCACGATTACGGCCAGATTTACGGCGAGCGCGCCAAAAAAGAAGGCCCCCTCAATCACGATATCCACGGCCCTTACAATTATTTCAGCACAGACTTCCATCCGTTCTACCAACACACGGACATGCACACGATGCAGTCGGTGTCCAAAACGGTCACATCGATCACGATTGGAATTGCTAGGACGCGGAATGAATTCACGTCCAGCCTGGACGCGCCCATTTTGCCGCTTCTCGGAATCCGTAAAATCGCGAACCTCGACGACCGGAAAAAACGTATTACCGTGCGCGACCTGCTGACGATGACCGCGGGCCTCGAGTGGCACGAAGATTTGCCCTACGACGATCCGAAGAACTCCGCCGACGTGATGGAAGCGAGTCACGACTGGGCGCAGTACGTGATCGACCTGCCCATGGCCAACGATCCGGGGAAAGTCTTCGTATACAATAGCGGCGCGACGATTCTGCTGGCGCAAATCTTCAAGAAAGTGACCGGCAAAAGTATCGACGACTACGCCGAGGAGCATCTCTTCAAGCCCCTAGGCATCCGCTACTACTGGAAACATTCGCCAACGGGCCTGCCGGACACGGAAGGAGGGCTGTACCTCTCCGCCCACGATCTCGCCAAAATCGGGCAACTCTTCCTTAAGGGCGGCATGTGGGAAGGGAAGGAAGTCGTCTCGCCTGCGTGGATCAAAGATTCCGTAGCGCCGCATGTTATCGTTCCCGATGGCACCTGGAAATACGGCTACCAGTGGTGGATGCAGCCGATCGGCAGTTCGCCTGAAGACATCGCGTGGTTCGCGCGCGGGTTCGGTGGCCAGCAGCTGATTGTCTTGCCGGAGTATGACATCGTCGCGGTTTTCACTGGCTGGGACATCCTGCCATCGGACGAGAAGCGTCCGCATGACCAACTCGCGCGCCTTCTCGATGCAGCAAACAGATTTTACGGCTGCACGGAATAGCTTAGGATCCCTGAACTAGGCGATCACGGCGTCCAAATGCGGAGGCCGATGAAGTGCCATGAGGCGACAAAGACGGTGACGACGCAGCAGGCCAGGGCGACGAGCAGAGAGTGAATGCGCGTTGCGCCGTTGATTTCGTTTTTAGGGACAAGCACGGCCAGAAGCAGCCCGATCAACGAAAGCAGGGGAAAGAGCAGACTCAGGACGAAGAACCCTCCATTCCAAAGAGTCAATTTCCCGGTGTCCCAGCTCAGCTTTGTGAAGCACAGAGCCAGTGCAAAGAAGGACAGGGTCGCGAGCAGTGGAATGGCCCTGACTGCCAGATGCTGAACGCCTTTCATTCCGCCAAAAAGTTTTCGCAAAACCCAGACGACCGCAAACAGTACCGACGTCGCCATCAGCGCGGTACAAAGAACTAACAGAGCAAGACGTACGTACGTCCAAACAATGCTGGTGCGCTCGCCATAGGAAAAGCCCTCTGTCTCTTGGCTGGAGAACACCATTTGGCCTGTCCTGTCGGTGGCGAAGACAGTGGTTGCTTCAGGGTCCTTTTCGCCGCGAAAGAAATTCTTGCCGACGGGGATCATCACTTCTGGTTTGCCAAAGAGACTGGAGTGCGTGAGCTGCCCATTGATGACGCGGATGCGGAGACCGCCCGTTAGACTATCCATGAATGCAAAAAGCTTCGAGCGTGGAGCGCGCGGAGCGTAAAAGCCGGCAAACTTTTCCAGTTCGGGCGCGGGAATAGAAACCGCCGGGTGCTGGGTCTTCGGGAAATCCTTGGAAAGAAAATCGATGGCTAGCGCGTTCAAATCCAGCAGCGCCTGAAAGGACTGTGTGCTGTTGAGCAGAACGACGTAGCCCCAATTTTGTTCCGGCATGTAGCGGTACGTGGAGATGAAACCGTCAATGCCGCCGTCGTGTCCGTGAGTAACCACACCGCCGACGACTTCGGTGTAATTCGCGAGGCCGTAGCCGAGGCGCAATCCATTTTTCGCGGCGAGAGTTGACTCGACCGTTTCCATGCGAATGATGGACTCCGGCTTCACAATCTGCGCATCGCCCGCTCTTCCGCGGCGCAGAAAAAATTGCACCAGCTTGGCCAGTTCACCAGGAGAAGCTTTCAGATCGCCCGCAGGTCGCAAGTAAATGTAGGGATATCCTGGCAGGGCGTGAGGCGGATTGCCATCGTAGGGGGTAGCGAGAAGGGGCTTGTTCGCGTCGGTGAACGGGAAATCGGCGTTGGCCATGCCGAGCGGACGAACAATGGTTTCGCGAATGTACTGGTCGAACGGTTTTCCCGCAGTTTTCTCGATGAGGTATCCGGCGACGCCGAACCCGGGATTCGAGTAAGACATGCGCGTGCCCGGAGGCCAGCGGACGTCTTGCGGCTCCGTAAAGCGCTTGAATACATCGAGCAGCGGATAAGCGTAAGAATCCTTGAAGTTATAAACTTCTGAAGCCTGCATGTCGTCAAATCCCGCGGTGTGTTCGAGCAAATTAACGATGCGCACCGGGTTGGTGGACTCCCACGGATTGTTCACAGGGACTTCCGGCGCGATGTCTTCTAAGCGCGCTTCAAGATTGATTTTTCCTTCTTCCTGCAGTTTCAGAAGCGCGAGCGCGACAAACGATTTGCTGATGGAGCCGACGCGGAATTCCGTGTCGCAAGTGATATCGCGGCCCGAGGCAAGATCCGCCTTGCCGAGTCCGCCGCACCAGAGCAGCTCGCCGTTCGAGACGAGCGCGACGCCGGCACCAGGCAGATGAGTCTTGTCGACAACGTCCTTCATCGCTTTTTGCAGCTCGGGAAGAGTCTTCGGATGGGGCAATTCTTCTTTTTGCTGCGCGCCGGCAATGGGCGGTAGCAGCAGAAGTGCCGAAAGGCCGAGGTACACAGTCAGCCGCGGGCGGGCTGCGGGCATGGATGCTCCTGGAAACAAATGTTTCAAACTCGTGCCAGCATTGTATAGCGGACGCGGCGAGGCACAAGCAAAATTGCAACCGATACCGGCGAGCGGCGAAGCCTGAGCTGATTGACGAAGCTACTGCACTCGCATACGATGCCGCGGGCTGTTGTGATCCTTCTGCCGCACGCATAAGAGGAGCGTATCGCCGATGAAATTTCGCCACCTGGGATTGAGTTGCGCCGCACTGGTTTTGTTTGGCACTTCGTTCACGCTCGCGCAGCAACCGGCGTCCAGTGCGCCGCCGGTGCCAAAGCCGGGCGAGAAAACAGCCGAAGCGCCGAAGGAGGCGGAGAAAAAAACGCCGCCTGAACCGGAAGACAAAGTGGTCGAGACAAAACACTCGGCGCGCATTGGCGGACAGGAGATCAAGTACACGGCGACGGCGGGAATGCTGGTGATGAAAGACGAAGAAGGGAAGCCGAAGGCGAGCGTCTTCTACGTCGCTTACACGCGCGATGATGTGAACGACATATCGCAGCGCCCGGTAATGTTCACATTCAATGGAGGGCCGGGATCGGCTTCGGTGTGGCTGCATCTTGGCGCGTTTGGTCCGCGGCGCGTGGCTATGGGAGACGCGGGCTCGCTCCTCCCGCCGCCATATAAATTGGTGGACAACGAGTCGTCGCTGCTGGACGTCACCGACCTTGTTTTTCTCGACCCGGTTTCGACGGGCTACAGCCGTCCCGCGCCCGGTGAATCGCCGAATCAGTTTCATGGCATTCAAGAAGACGTCCAGTCGGTGGGCGATTTCATCCGTTTGTATGCGACGCGCAACAAGCGTTGGTCTTCGCCGAAATTCCTTGCCGGTGAAAGCTATGGAACGACGCGGGCGGCGGGCCTTTCCGGATATTTGCAACGCCGTTATGGAATGTATTTGAACGGAATCATACTGGTTTCGACGATTCTGAATTTTGCGACGACGGAATTCGATAGCGGGAATGATTTGCCGTACATATTGATTCTGCCGACCTACACGGCAATAGCCTGGTACCACAAACGATTGCCTGCTGATTTGCAGGCGGATCTGCATAAGGCGGTGGAGGAGTCGGAGAATTTCGCCGAAGGCGAGTATGCCAGCGCGCTGATGGCAGGGGACGGGCTATCGAGTTCGAAGCACGCGGAAGTGGTGCAGAAACTCGCGCGGCTGACGGGACTTTCCACCGACTATATCGAGCGCACCAACCTGCGCGTAGAAATCGAGCGCTTCACCAAAGAGTTGCTGCGCAGTGAGCGCCGCACGGTGGGGCGCATCGATGGCCGATTTACGGGAATAGATAAGGATGCCGCTGGCGAAACTCCGGAATACGATCCCAGCATCGCGGCCATCATCGGTCCTTACACCGCGACGCTGAACGATTACGTGCGCGGCGATTTGAAATTCGACAGCGACCTGCCGTACGAAGTGCTGACCGGACGCGTGTATCCCTGGAGCTACAAGCCGTACGAAAACCGCTACGCCGATGTGGGCGAGACGCTGCGCAGCGCGATGACGCAGAATCCGTTTCTGCACGTTTTCGTGGCGAAGGGCTACTACGATTTGGCGACGCCGTTTTTCGCGGCGGAATATACATTTGACCACCTGGGCCTCGATCCTTCTTTGCGCGGTCATTTGACCGGGGCGTACTACGAATCGGGACACATGGTGTACGCGCACATGCCGTCGCTGGCCAAGCTGAAGCAGGACACCGCGCAATTCATCCGCGCCAGTTCAGGATCGGGAACGAGCCCGGCCAAATGAAGAGCCTCCTCAAATTCTTCGTTTGGCTATGCGTCGCGGTCGCCGGAGCCGGCGCTTTGGGCGGGATTGCGATGCACCGCGGAGAGCCGCTGAACGCTACCTGGTTCGTCGTCGCGGCGGTGTGCTCCTACATGGTGGCCTATCGTCTGTACTCCGCGTTTATTGCGGCGAAGTTGCTGGCGCTGGACGATTCACGCGCCACGCCTGCGGAGATTCACGACGACGGGCGCGATTTCGTTCCGACCAACAAGTGGGTGCTCTTTGGGCACCACTTCGCGGCGATTGCCGGCCCAGGTCCGCTGGTCGGGCCTACCCTTGCGGCGCAATTCGGCTATTTGCCGGGAACGCTTTGGCTGATTGGCGGGGCTGCGCTGGCCGGTTGCGTGCAGGATTTCATTATTTTGTTTTGCTCGATACGGCGCGACGGGAAAACGCTCGGTCAAATGGCGCGCGACGAAGTGAGCGCGCGGGGCGGATTCATCGCCCAGATTGCTGTGCTGGTGATCATGGTCATTTTGCTGGCAGTCGTCGCTCTCGTAGTCGTGAACGCACTGAAGTCTTCGCCGTGGGGGACGTTTACGCTGGCGATGACCATTCCCATCGCATTGCTACTGGGCGTGTATCTGCGATTCATCCGGCCGGGACGCGTGCTGGAGGCATCCTTGTTCGGCGTCGCGCTCGTTCTTTTCGCGGTGGTCGCGGGACAGTGGGTGGCAGAGTCGCCATCTTGGGCGCGGGCGTTTACGTTTGGCGGCGTATCGCTGACGTTTGTAATCATTGCGTACGGTTTTGCGGCTGCTGTTCTTCCCGTTTGGCTTCTGCTCGCGCCGCGCGATTATTTGAGCGCGTTCATCAAGACGGGGGCAATTTTTTCGCTGGCGGCGGGAATCTTGTTTGTTCGGCCACATATGATGATGCCGCCGCTTACGCGATTTATCGATGGAACCGGTCCCGTCTTTGCGGGGAAGATTTTTCCGTTTTGCTTTATCACCATTGCTTGTGGTGCGATCAGCGGATTTCATTCGCTGATTTCATCGGGCACCACACCGAAGATGATTTTGCGCGAGAGCCATGCTCGGTCGATTGGCTATGGCGCGATGCTGCTGGAGTCGTTTGTCGGCGTGATGGCCATGGTTGCGGCTTGCGCGATGCCCCCGGGCGTCTATTTCGCGATCAACAGTCCGCCGAGCATTGTTGGCCCGACTCCCGGCGCCGCGGCGGTTACGATCAGTTCCTGGGGATATCCTCTGGATGCCGAAACCATGGCGAGGCTCGCTCATTCGGTTGGCGAGCAGACATTATGGAATCGCGCGGGCGGAGCACCTTCGCTCGCCGTCGGGATGGCGCAGATTTTTTCGAACACCATCGGTGGCGAGCGGCTTCTGAGCATCTGGTATCACTTCGCGATCATGTTTGAAGCGCTGTTTATTCTCACCGTCCTGGATGCCGGGACGCGGGTCGGCAGGTTTATGGTGCAAGAGCTTGGCGGACGCGTATGGAAACCGATTGGACGGACCGGGTGGATGCCCGGGATTTTGCTTTCGAGTGCGATTATCGTGGGGATGTGGGGCTACTTCCTTTATCAGGGCGTTGTCGATCCGCTGGGGGGAATCAATTCGCTGTGGCCGCTCTTTGGGATTGCGAACCAGTTGCTGGCGGCGGTGGCGCTGGTGGTGGCGACCACGATTTTGTTGAAGATGAAGCGGCTGCGGTGGATTTGGGTAACGCTCGTGCCCATGGCGTGGCTGGTTGCCGTGACGATGACGGCGAGCTATCAGAAGGTTTTTGATGCAAGTCCGAATCTCGGTTTTCTTTCGAAGGCGAATTCGCTTGCCGGGCAAATTGCCGCCGGGCAAATTCCAGCGGCGAAGATTGCCGAGACGCACCGGCTGATTTTCAACCAGCGTTTGGATGCCGCGGTTACGGGAGTGCTCGCGCTGATGATTCTCGTGCTGCTCGTGGAGGCGCTTGCGCAGTGGTATGCGATTTTGAGCGGACGGCGAGAAGCGGTGCTGCACGAAGCGCCTTATGTCCGGACGCAGTGGGCCGAAGGATTTACAGGCACAGCTCACGGAGACGATTGATACCCATGCAGCGAACGGTAAAATTCGCCGAACAATCGCTCCGCCGCTTCTGGCGGGGCTTGCGGGAATGGTGTGGCGACGCGGCGTACGAACGCTATTTGCACGCAAAAGGCAGGCAGGACGCGGGGCGCGGAGCGCTCAGCGCGGAAGAGTTTTATATCGAGCAGATCAATCGCCGCTATTCGCGGCCCAGTCGCTGCTGCTGACGGGTTCTTGCTTTCCCCTCCTTGAGGAGCCTAGAATCCCGTTAATCTCTCGGCCCACTTACTTTCTACCTGACGGAGGTACTTATGGCTATCGATATGGATAAGCTCCACGAATTTCTTGGAAGAGCCGTGGTTGATTTCGGCGCAACCTTTAACGCTGCGCTCGTCCGCATCGGCGACAAACTCGGTTTGTACAAAGGACTCGCGGCGGGTGGGCCGCAAACCCCCGCAGAATTGGCGAAGCGCACGGGGACTGCCGAGCGTTACGTGCGCGAGTGGCTGAGCGCACAAGCCGCGGGCGGTTACGTGACCTACGATGCGGCGGCGGGAAAGTTTCACCTGAGTGAAGAGCAGGCGTTCGCGATGGCCGACGACAACAGTCCCGCGTTCATGCCCGGAGCGTTTCAAGTCGCGCTATCCGCGATTAAGGCGGAGGAAGCGCTCACTGAGCGATTCAAGACGGGCGAAGGATTGGGCTGGCACGAACACCATGCAGAACTGTTCGTCGGCACCGAGAGATTTTTTCGGCCGGGATATGCCGCGAATTTGATCGCGGTGTGGATTCCGTCGCTCGAGGGCGTGGACGAAAAATTGAAAAGCGGAGCGCGCGTCGCCGATGTCGGCTGCGGTTTGGGCGCATCCACGGTCTTGATGGCGAAATCGTATCCCAAGTCCGAGTTTTCTGGATTTGACTACCACGACAAATCGATCGAGACCGCCAAACAACGCGCGCGCGATGCAGGAGTAGGCGACCGCATCAAATTTGAAGTGGCCAGCGCAAAATCCTTTCCGGGAAAAGACTATGACTTCGTGACGTTCTTCGATTGCCTGCACGACATGGGCGATCCCGCGGGCGCTTCGGCACACGTGCACAGCCGATTGAAGAAAGATGGGACGTGGATGATCGTAGAGCCGTTCGCGGGCGACAAACTCGAGGACAATCTCAATCCCATTGGCCGAGCGTTTTATGGTGCTTCCACACTTCTGTGCACGCCGGCCTCGTTGTCGCAGGAAGTGGGGCTGGCGCTAGGAGCGCAAGCGGGAGAAAAGCGTCTCCGCGAAGTCGTCACCGGCGGCGGCTTCACGCGATTTCGGCGCGCCACGCAGACGCCTTTCAACTTGGTGTTTGAAGCGCGGCCATGACCCCGAGCGCGCGGTTTGCTTAATTTTCTCGGCTATTGGCGCGCGTCATGAATCCTCGTCGTCTTCACCGTTTTGCTTGATGATCTTTGTTTTGTGGGTGATCCTTACGCTGTGAGCACGGATCCCGGCGATGATCGCGCGCCGCGTTTCCACCGGCAGCGTTTCTGGGGCGAACACACCCGCTTCGTCTCGCTGAAAATTCTTGATGAAGAGCGCTGCGACGTGAGCCGTGGCATACGCGACGGGAGTCGTAAAGCGGCCTTGCTGGCGGATTTGATAAAGCGTCGGGAACATGGCGTCGGTGCGAATCAGCAACTGCTGATCTTCCTTCGGACCACGCTTCACGCCGCGTACCAGCACCGAGGCGGAAAACCGCGCGTTCTGCAGCACGCCCTGGCGAATCAGCTTGGCAATCGCCCGCGGCGACGACGTCTGCGGAAAGCGATCCCGGACGATTCCACGCGACTTCGATAATTTCCCCTGCTTGTACCAGCGGCGCAGCCGGTCGAACTCATTCCCGCCGATCTTCACGTCCATGTCGCGCATCGGAATCGCGTAGGGCAGCGTCGCGACTTCATCTTGCGCTGCGAGAACGACGTTGGCATATCCAATGGGATCCGGAAACCGGAATTTTTCCAGTTCAGCGAAGCGCTTTTCCATGCGGAATCTTCCCCCGCGATAAACGCGCGGGCTGGAAATGGCTTCGTCAAAGGAAACTTCTGGCGACCATTGCGAAATCGGGTCGTCGCTCTCGGTGCTCTCGTACAGGCGGATCTGCACGGAATGGACTTCGTCGAGCATCTCCGCGGCGCGCTTGACGAGCAGATTCGTCAAGCCGGGAGCCGCTCCGGCATTGATCAGCGCCGTCCTGTTTTTTTCTTCAAAGCGTTTTGCGTAACAGAACTGCTCGGCCTTAAAAGGGTTGCGCGTGAGGTGGGAGCTCAGGTCCACGTAATGAGCGCGCATGCGCAGCGCCGCTCGCATCACGATCTGGTTAAAGACCGAAGCGGAGGCGTTGACAATGAGCTGGCAGCCGCGTGCCGCGCGGGCGATGCCGCGCAGGTTTCTGGCGTTCACCTCGGTAACCGCGATCGTGCTCCGCTTGCCCAGAAAACGCCGCGCGCGCACGGGATCGCGGTCGCCGCACCAGACACTATGTCCTTGACGTTCAAGAAGCTCTGCCAGAAGGGAGCCGGTTGCACCGGCGCCGAGAACGAATATCCGCATGGCGTGGCAAAAACTCTATCACACTCCCCGGGCCGGACTCAGAGAAGGCGCCCAGATTGCGGTGAATTGCACCCCACTGTTTCGCGGCGTAGACTAAGGAAGACGTCCGATTCCTCCGTATACGGGAGAGATAGTTCAAGGCGCAGGAACGAGGCTCCTGCAGGGCCGTCTTTGTGACTGCCCTCGCGAGGGGTTCGGGTGGAAAGGCCCGGTCCTCCCGAACCTGGGAAGGAGCGCACAAGCGGAAAACTGCATATTTCCGTCGCGCGCCCGCATCCAAGTATTCGGATCGGCGATATTCTTGGCAACGGAAGGCAAGACTTCACGCGGTCGTGTCCAGCTAGATGAAATCTGTCATGACTCTTCAAGACAAATTCGGACGGCAAATCACGGACCTACGTATTTCGATCACTGACCGCTGCAATTTCCGCTGCGTGTACTGCCGCTCGGCCGACCCGGAAAACTACCGCGACCATGACGAAATTCTTTCCTGGCCGGAGCTGGACCGGCTGGCGCACATTTTTCTTAGCCTTGGCATTCGCAAAATACGCATCACCGGTGGAGAGCCGCTGGTCCGCGCGGGCGTGGAAGACTACCTCGCGCGTCTTCACGCACTCGGCGTCGAAGATCTTTCCATGACCACCAACGGCCATCTGCTGGCGGAACGCTGCGAACGTTTGCTGGAAGCTGGTCTTCGCCGCATCAACATCAGCCTCGATTCGCTCGACCCCGGCAAGTTCGAGCGCATCACGCGCACAAAGTCTTTCTCGGCCGTGATGCACGGCATCGACGTGGTGCAGAAATCGCGGCTGGCTCCCGCGAAAATCAACGCCGTCCTAGTCCGCGGCCTGAATGACGACGAGGTGGAATCGTTCGCCGAATTTTCCCGCGAGCGCGGCGTGGTCATGCGCTTCATCGAGTTTATGCCGCTGGACGCCGACCGCACCTGGACGCGCCGTCACGTGGTGCCCGCGTCGGAAGTGCACCAGCGCATTCACGCGCGGTGGCCACTAGTGCAGATCCCCCACGAGCGCAGCGAGACCGCGCGCAAATACCGCTTCGCCGACGGCGCTCCCGGCGAGATTGGTTTGATCGCGCCTGTCACGCAACCCTTCTGCGGCCATTGTTCGCGCATTCGCCTCACCGCCGACGGAAAACTGCGCACCTGCCTCTTTAGCAAGGACGATCACGACCTGCGTGTGCTCCTCCGCGAAGGTGAGAGCGACGACGACGTGACGGCCTACATTCGTTCCGTGATCGACGAAAAAGAAAAAGGACACCGCATCAACTCCTCTGATTTCGTGCCCCCCTCGCGTACCATGGTGTTCATCGGCGGATAGTGAAATGCTTCCACATTGGCACGTTTTTCCAAAACGCATTGGGCTCGACCACGCGATGCGTTTGCGCTAGCATCAAATCAAGCAGCGATTAGGCTGGGCCAAAAGATGGAGAAAGAACGGACAGACCATGGCGGACGAAGACGACGAAGAGGGACAGGACGACTCGCCCGAGCCGGAGCCGCGGCTCTTCACCCTCACCGAGGCGGAGCGCGCCCGGCGGGAGCTGGAACCTTTTCTCGTGGAAGCCATGGATTGCCGAAAGAAATTGTCCGGCTTGGAGAACGATCTTTCCGCGGTTTCCGCGCGCATCATGATGATGGGCGGGGTGATCGTTCCGTACGAAAAACTGGCCGCTTTGCGAGTGGAGCACCAGCAGCTCGCCGAATCGCTCAAAACCTCGCTGAACCGCATTCTTGAAACCGGCTGCGTCATCAAGGATCTCGACGTGGGCTTGCTTGATTTTCCCGCCGTGATCGACAACGAAGATGTCTATCTTTGCTGGAAGCTTGGCGAAGACCGTATTCGTTTCTACCACAGGCAGGACGAGGGATTTGCCGGGCGCAAGCCGCTCGACCCGCGCGATCTCGGCCCCGGAGACGTCGTGCAGTAGTTTGTGCGCCTGCTTTTGTTCCTTTTGCGCGATCATTTGTGCGCTTTCCAGAACGGCGCTTGTCAGCGATTCGCCAACCGAAAGGGCTTTTCTTGCCGTCTCATCCTGAAAACCGTCTGAAGGATTCCGCCAGTCCGTATCTGCGTTCCGCGGCGCATCAGCCCATCGATTGGCACGAATGGGGCGATTCTGCTTTTGCGCTTGCTGAATCCGAAGACAAACCCATTCTTCTCGACATTGGAGCCGTGTGGTGCCACTGGTGCCACGTCATCGACCGTGAGAGTTACGAGAATTCCGAGATCGCGAAAATTATCAACGAGAATTTTGTGGCCGTAAAAGTGGACCGCGACGAACGTCCGGATGTGGATGCGCGTTATCAATCCGCGGTCAGCGCGATTTCCGGTCAAGGAGGCTGGCCGCTGACGGGATTTTTGCTGCCCAACGGAAAACCATTCTTTGGCGGGACGTATTTTCCGCCGGAAGATCAAATGGGGCGCCCCGGCTTTCGCCGCCTTCTCCTGGCAGTTGCGGATTCTTACCGGAACAAGAGAGCCGACCTTGTTAAGGCGGCAGACCATTTGGCCGATGCGGTCGCGCAGGCGGAAGTGTTCACCGGTGCGCGTGCGGAGTTCGACCCCGGCGTGGTCGACGCGCAAATCACCTCCGTCACGCAACAATTCGACATCAAGAATGGCGGCTTTGGCCGAGCGCCGAAATTTCCGCACGCCTCGGCCGTGGACCTTGTTCTCGAGCGTTACCAGCAGACCAAAGAGAAACATCTGCTAGCGATGATTGAAACGACCCTTGAAAAGATGGCCCGCGGCGGCGTTTACGACCAGCTAGCCGGCGGTTTTCACCGCTATTCGGTGGACGAACGCTGGCTCGTGCCGCACTTCGAGAAAATGTCCTATGACAATTCCGAACTGCTGCGCAACTATCTGCATGGCTGGCAAGTGACAGAGAACCCGCTCCTGCGCGACACCGCCGAAGGCATCATCGGCTGGGTCCAGGAAGTTTTGTCCGACCAGGAAAACGGCGGCTTCTACGCGAGCCAGGACGCCGATTATTCGCTCGATGATGACGGCGATTATTTCACCTGGACGCTCGACGAACTGCGAGCCGCGCTGCTGCCTGACGAAGCGCGCGTCATGGAGCTGTACTACGACGTCGAGCCGCATGGCGAAATGCACCACAATCCCGCGAAAAATGTTTTGTGGATTGCGCGCAGCGCCGAGGACATCGCCCAGCAACTCGGGCTCGACGTGACTTCCGTGCGCCTCATCCTGGCGAAGGGCAAAGGGAAGATGATGGCAGCTCGCTTGCCGCGGCCGACGCCCTTCGTCGATAAAACGATGTACGTTTCGTGGAACGCGATGTTCGTTTCGGCTTATCTGGACGCGGCAAAAGTGCTTGCCGGGTCAACGGTTCAGAGTTGCCGCACTTTTGCGTTGAAAACGATGGATCGCCTGCTAAGCGAAGTGTGGAGCGACTCCCGCGGTTTCGGCCATCGTCTGGGAGGCCCCGCGCTCGACGGTTCGCTGGACGATCAAGTCTTCGGCGTTCTCGCCCTTCTGGATGCTTACGAAGCCACGCTTGACTCGCGCTATTTCACCGCCGCGCAAAAGACGATGGACCTGGCGATCGCCCGCTACGGCGACGCGGAAGGCGGCGGCTTCTTCGATCGTCCTTCGGATGCCACGCCCATGGGCGGCCTCGATGTTCGCCGAAAACCGTTCCAGGATTCGCCCACCCCGGGAGCGAATTCCGTCGCGGCGATCGCTCTCATTCGCATGCACGCCTCGACCGGCGACAAGCACTATTACAGCTTTGCGCAGAAAACGCTGGAAGCCTTCGCTGGCATCGCGCCGCAATACGGCATGTTTGCCGCGACCTACGGCCTCGCCGCAATGCTTTTCACGCGCCATCCGTTGCAGGTGGTCATCACCGGGCGCGCGGATGATCCCGCCGCCCAAGCTCTCGAAGCCGCTGCGCACCGCGTCTACCGCTTGGGCAAGTCCGTCCTGCGTCTCACGCCGGGCGCCTCCCTCTCGAATTTTGCCGGCGCACTCAAAGAAACGCTGCCACATCTCCCGGTCGAAAAAGCTATGGCGGTTGTCTGTGCGGGACAAACCTGCTTGCCGCCGACCGGCGATCCGGTGCAGCTGGCTGCGCTGCTAGACGACGGCGCCGCTGGAGCAGCAGGCTCGTAGTCAACTCCGAAGAAGCATCCGTAGGGGCACTGCACGCTGCGCCCTCCGAGGGAACGCACGCATTTTTAGACGCGTTCTCTACCGCCAAAAGGAAAACGGGCACGACAAGAAAACCTCGTGCCCGTTTCAAATTTGCGGTAATACCTCTTACTTCTTTGGACGCGATTCTGGCGGCACCAGTCCGTTGATGCGGTAATACACGACGAGCTGACCGTAGTGTTCTCCAGAGTGCTCCGTCAACCCGTAGGCCAGATCATACAGCCGAGTCAAGGTCGGCCCGCCTGCCGGGACGCTTTCGTTCAAACCCTTGTCGCCCTTGGCCTTGATCAGGTCTGCGCCGTCCTGAACGCACTTTTTCACAAAGGCTACTATCTGGGCCTTCGTCTGCAGATCGTCGCGCTTCGGATCATCGGAAAAGCGAGGTTTCTTTCCCTGCGCAAGGTCCGTAAAGTAATACATGGAAGCGGAAACGTGGATCAGCTGCGCGACAAACGTCCGCGAGTCCGGATTCGGTTTGTAGTCGTACTTGTCTTCCGGCAAATCCTCGGCAATGGCAATCAGCTTTCTGCCGATATCATTCCAGGATTCGAGCACGGCTTGCGACGGACTTGGTGCGGGTTTTGGCGGTTCAGCTTTCTTGGCTTCCTGCGCCAACGCCGGCGTTGCCGCGAGCAGCAGCGCAACCAGCAGGGTCCCCCAGTTAGGAAAACTCTTCATCGTCTCTCTCCTCATCTTTGGCCGTTTCTGGATCTGTTTCAGGGCCTGTTTCTGGACCTGCTTTCGGGGCTGTTTTGGGCCAGCCCTGGCAGGCACACACTCTCTGACGGGCCGCGTGGCCAAGTGTTTCTCTGCTTGACCGGAGGAAACCTGACCCTTTGGCCGGTTTATCTTACGAAAGAGGTTCCTCGGCATCATGGAAAATCGGCTAGGCCGGGCATGGTAAGCTGGTAGTTCGTATTTGGGAGACATTCCTTTTGAACTGGACCTGGCTGTTGCCGCGCACCGTGATTGGCCTTGGCCTCGTGGGGCTGCTGTTTTTCTCACAGCGGTTCTGGTATCGCGCTATTTGGCGTGTGACCTCAAATTGGGGAAGCCAGGGGCTGCGCGTTGTTGTCCGCTTGATCTACATAGCTCTGCTGCTGCTCATCATTGCCACGATTGCCGACGGCTTCCGCATGGGGCGTGCCGGTCACATCCTTTCTGGCGTCAATCTGATCACCGTTTTTGCGGGGCTATGGTTTTTTAGCGCACTGTTTGCCTATCTCGCGGTCAAACTTGTGCGGGGCATCGATAAAGTCTGGGCCTGGCTGCGCGCCGCGTATCGTCTCAAGACCCATCCAGCGCCCTCACAAATGGCTTCCACTCCAGTAGCCGGAGCGCCGTACTCCCCTGCGTCTGCCGCTGCGGAACTCATTTCCAATCCCTCGCGCCGCTATTTTTTCAAGACCGCCACAGCGCTCGCCGGCGCTGGTCCGTTTCTTACCGCGGTTTATGGCTTCGCAGCCGAGCGCTTGGACTATCAAGTGCGCCACGTGGATATCCCGATGCCCAATCTGCCAGCAGGGCTCGAGGGCATGAAGATTGTGCAGATTAGCGACATCCATCTGAGCAGCTACATGCCGCGTTTGCAGGTGCGCCGCGCTGTGAATATGGCCAACGATCTGGGCGCCGACCTCGCTCTGGTGACGGGAGACTTTATTACCGGTGCGGGAGACCCAATCGCCGATTGCATTGACGAAGTGCGCGGCCTTCGCGCACCGCTGGGAGTTTGGGGCTGCAACGGCAATCACGAAATTTATGCGCGCGCGGAAGATACTGCCCAGTTTCTTTTTGCTGAGGCCGGGATGAAATTGCTGCGGCAAGAAAATGCCCAACTCACCTTCAACGGCGCCTCGTTTAATTTGATGGGGGTTGATTATCAGCGCGAGCGCACAAACGGCGGCCGGCGCATGCAATTGCTACAGCACGTGGAATCGTTGGTGCGGCGCGACATGCCCAACCTTCTCATGTCGCATAATCCCAATGCCTTCAATCGCGCCGCGGAGTTGGGCATCGAGCTGACCCTCGCCGGGCACACGCACGGCGGACAAATTCAGGTCGAGATTCTCGATCACCGCCTCAGCCCCGCGCGCTTTATCACCGACTATGTGGCGGGGTTGTATCATCGCCCGATGTTCGCACCCGCGCCCAACGAGCGCGCGTACTCCGCAAACTCGGCGTTCGAGACAAGTCACGGCTCTCTTTTCCCCGGCCGCTCATCGGCGCTGGCATCTATCTACGTGAATCGCGGCCTCGGCACGGTAGGAGCACCGGTTCGCCTCGGCGTACCCCCTGAAATCACGCTACTGACCCTCCGCCGGGCCTGACCGCCCGCATTCCGGAGGACTCTGGGCCATTCGACTTTTTCAAGAATTCACGGAATAAAACTCTACCAACTTCGGTATCCGCAGCGGTAGTTATCTACGGGAAATAGGAACGCCGTCGCAGTTCTCCCCAGCCCCGATCGACTAAGTTCCTTGTTCTCAACTACTGTTCAAATTTTGAACAGTAAATTGTAGTGGAATTCCAGTTGCAGTAAACGGCAGCTTACCCAGCCAATCAGACGTGAAGTCCATCGCCGGTCACGCGCGATGCATAAATCTCGATCTGGAGGGTAAAAAGCCATGGGGTACGTGTTTAAGTCTTGGAAATATTTCCCAGTACTTGCACTTGGGCTCTCTCTGCTTCCTGCTGTCACAAAAGCGCAACATTACACGCAAACAAATCTGGTCTCCAATATCGCCGGCCAGGCGCCTGTTCAGGACGTGAATCTTCAGAACCCCTGGGGATTGGTCTCCAGCCCATCGGGCAGTCCATGGTGGGTTTCAAATAACGCAGACGGTACTTCCACGCTGTATTCCATCGGCGCAACCGGCGCCGCTAGCATCGTCCCGATTAACCCCGCTCCCAACGAATTCGTAACCGTCCCGAACGCCCCAAGCCAGCCTGCGCCGGGTTCTCCTAGTGGAATAATGTTTAACGGCAGTGCCACGGATTTTCTTCTCGCACCGGGCGCGCCGGCCGCTTTCCTTTTTGTTACTGAAGACGGGACGGTTCAGGGCTGGAATCCGGGAGTCAATCGGGCCAGCTCGGTCATCGTGGTTGACCATTCCAAAGTCCCCAACGCTGCCAACGGGGCCGTTTATAAAGGGGCCACCATTGTCGATATTGATGGCCACTTATTCATCCTGGCCGCCAATTTCCGCAGCGGCAAAATTGACATCTTTGACACCACCTTCAAGCAGGTGCCTCTTTTTGACCACGCTTTCGAAGATGAGAACATTCCCCGTGATTTCGCGCCATTCAACGTACAGGGTGTCGGACCAAACCTCTATGTAACTTATGCCAAGCAGGATGCCGCCAGGCACGATCCCGTTCAGCCAGGCGAGCCGGGCGACGGCTTTGTGGATGTATTCGACCGGCATGGCCGGTTGTTGCAGCGGATGGAGCATGGCCCATGGTTCAATGCGCCTTGGGGAGTAGTATGGGCTACGCCGGGTTTCGGCGTGTTCACCAATACAATCCTTATTGGCAACTTTCGCGGAGACAACATCTCCGCTTTTAATCCGGTCACCGGCCATTTTCTGGGGAACCTGCTGAATCCAGATGGCAGTACCTTGCTGATTGATGGATTGTGGGCGCTTCGGTTCGGCAATAACGGCAGCGCCGGTCCGGCTACAACGCTATTTTTCACGGCCGGTCCGAACAATGAGACCAACGGATTGTTTGGAACGCTCACGCCAATAGCCGCAGAAAAGGACCTGGGCGCCCAACAATAGGAACAGCGGACTCTTTCCCGCGGCGCTTCCAATAGACTAGCAGGCAGCCCAGCTGAGCTTTCTAGTCGATAGGATGGCGCTTCTTCAGGCGGCGCGATGGATGCCTGGCGCGCTGCGAAAGCACAATCGATTGAGGGGGCAGAAGCCATACGGCTTTTGTCCCCTCTTTTTTTTGCCCTAGTTTAGACGTATGGCAGTTGACCCGCGGACGCCTATGGCCTGAGTTCAAGGGCCTCTCCTTATCCGAAAGCCAAATCTTGACTGGACGAAATGACCCCGTCAGGATTTAATGGCGACTCTACGGCCTAATCGAGGACGCGCATGGATGAAGCGCCGGAAATGGATCGTATCGTCGGAGAAGTGAACGATTTTCGCGAGCAGGATGGAGCCGAGCCCGCCAGCGCGGTCCAACTCGACGCCTGGCTCAAGACGCTAATAGCCCGTGGCGGAAGCGATTTGCTGCTTGTCGCCGGCGCTCCTGCCTGCATTCGCGCAAAAGGCGTGGTACAAAAAATCGATGCGCGTCCTCTCGATGGCCCCGAAATCGAGGCGGCCGTCCTCCCCGCGCTCACATCCCACGCGCTCGCTCGTTATCGCCAATCTCAAATCTCAGACTCTTCCTACCGCATCGCCGGGCTTGGCCGTTTTCGAATCAATCTTCACCGCGAACGCGGACGGGCTGCCGCCACGATTCGTGCCTTGCCTCAAAAGGTTCCCACACTCCGCGAGCTGAATCTTCCGCCGAGCGTCGAGACCCTCGCGCATCTCCCGCGTGGCCTGGTCCTGATCGGCGGCCCTGCAGGCTCGGGCAAGTCCACCACGCTTGCCGCATTGATCGACGACATCAACCGCCGCGAAGCGCGCCACATTGTCACCATCGAAGATCCCATCGAGTACGAGCACACCCACATGCGCAGCGTCATAGAGCAAGTGGAAGTTGGCACCGACGCACCTGATTTTCCGACCGCCCTCCGCGCGGCCTTGCGGCAAGCCCCAGATGTTCTCGTCGTGGGTGAAATGCGCGATCCGGAGACGATGCGCATTGCCGTGGCCGCCGCGGAAACCGGCCATCTTGTTCTCTCCACGCTTCACACCATCGATGTCGCGACCACCATCTCCCGCATCTCCGATTCCTTTTCCGACGAGCGACAGAACACCATCCGCCAGGAACTAGCGATGGCTCTCACCGCCGTTCTGACGCAAATCCTCTTGCCCAGCAAAACCGGCGAGCGTTTTCCGGCTGCCGAGCTATTGATGATCGGCTACGGCGCGCGGCAGCACATTCGCCGCAACGCCCTCCAGCATCTCCACCAGGAAATCACCATGACCAAGAAGAAAGGTTCCTTCGCGCTCGAGGAATCCCTCGTCCAACTCATCAACAAGGGCCACATCGACCGCGAAGACGCGCTCCTGTGCGCCATTCATCCCGACGACCTGGACATCCTCCTGAAAACCGGCAGCCGCGGATAAATCTGCAACAAACGTTTCCAAACTCGGCTCCGTTCAGGCAAAATACGTGCGCCAAACGAGGGGGTCTTATGAACCGCAGAGGTCTAGTCGCAGCCATTGTCTTCGCAAGCATTTCCCTGGCGCCAGTCGGCAAACACGTCGCCGCCGACGAGCAGCCGCTCGCCGGCTTTTCCGCCGAATCTTCGCGCGCCGAACGCCAGTGGGAAGAAAAAATGCGCGCCATTCCCGATCCCGACAAAATCCGGGCCTACATGGAACGGCTCGCCGCGCGCCCGCATCACGTGGGTTCGCCGTATGACAAGGACAACGCCGAATGGATTCTTGCGAAATATAAAGAATTCGGACTCGATGCTCACATCGAATCATTCGACGTGCTTTTCCCGACGCCGAAGGAGCGCCTCGTTGAACTCGTCGAAGGCGGCCCGAAGTTCACGGCAAAGCTGCAAGAGCCGCCGGTGTCAGTAGATCCGACGTCGAATCAACAGTCCGAGCAGCTCCCCACCTACAACGCGTATTCGATCGACGGCGACGTGACGGCTCCGCTCGTCTATGTCAATTTCGGCGTTCCCGATGATTACGAAAAGCTCGAGCGCATGGGCGTCTCCGTAAAAGGCGCCATCGTCATCGCACGCTACTATGGCTCCTGGCGCGGCATTAAGCCAAAAGTCGCCGCCGAACACGGCGCCCTCGGCTGCCTCATTTTTTCCGATCCGCATGAGGACGGCCCCTATCAGGGCGACGTTTTCCCCGAAGGACCGTACCGGCCGCGAGATGGCGTTCAGCGCGGCAGCGTGGCGGATATGCCTCTCTATTCCGGCGACCCGCTCACGCCCGGCGTCGGCGCGACAAAAGACGCGAAGCGCCTCGATCTAAAAGACGCTGAGACCATCACCAAGATTCCCGTGCTGCCGATTTCTTGGGGGGACGCGGAGCCGCTTCTCGCCTCCCTGAAAGGGCCGATGGCTCCGGCGGCTTGGCGCGGCGGCCTCGGCATCAGCTATCACATCGGTCCCGGCCCCGGCAAAGTTCACCTGAAAGTGAAATCGAACTGGATGCCCCTCAAGCCGCTCTACGATGTCATCGCAAAGATTCCCGGCTCGGTTTATCCCGATGAATGGGTGATTCGCGGCAACCACCACGATGGCTGGGTCAACGGCGCGGAGGATCCGCTCTCCGGCCAGTCTGCCATGCTCGAAGAAGCCCGCTCGCTGGGCGAGCTCGTGAAAGCTGGATGGAAGCCCAAGCGCACCATTATCTATTGTTCCTGGGATGGGGAAGAGCCCGGCTTGCTTGGCTCGACGGAATGGGTCGAGACGCACGCCGAGGAACTGGAGAAGCACGCCGTCATGTACGTGAATTCAGATGGCAATGGCCGGGGCTATTTCGGCCTCGGCGGCTCCCACACTCTTGAGAAATTCATCAACGATGTCGCGAAAGACGTTCAGGATCCCGAGACGAAGCTCTCCGCATGGAAGCGCGAGCAGCTGCGCGCCATTGAAGAAGCGCCTGCGGACAAAAAGCAAGAGGTACGCCAGCGCGCCGATATGCATGCTGGTGCGCTTGGCTCCGGCTCGGATTTCACGCCGTTCCTCCAGCACGTCGGTGTCGCCTCGCTAAATATTGGTTTTGGCGGCGAGGATGGCGGCGGAATCTACCATTCCATTTACGACGACTTCTACTGGTACACGCATTTCAGCGATACCACTTTCGTCTATGGACGCGCCCTTTCGCAGGCTGGCGGCACCGCCATGATGCGCATGGCCGATGCCGACTTGCTGCCCTTCGACTTCAATGATTTCGCGGAAACCATGCAAACCTATGTTCGCGAATTGAAAGACCTGTCGAAGAAAATGCAGGACGAAATTCGCGAGCGCAACCGCGAACTGGACGAGGGTGTTTTCACCGCCACCGCCGATCCGAAGAAGACCTACGTTCCGCCGAAAAAGGAAGAAGTTCCCCCTTACCAGAACTTCGCGCCTCTCGAAAACGCCGCCGATGCGGTTACGCGCGCCGCAGCGGACTATCGCAAAGCGCTCGAGCATGCTAATGCCAACGGCGGCGCCGCGTTGGCTGCGGCTTCCGTGGCCGACGTAAACCGCTTGCTCATCGAGAGCGAACGCAAATTCATCACTCAAGAAGGATTGCCAAACCGCAAATGGTACCGTCACCAACTCTATGCGCCGGGCTTCTACACCGGCTACGCGGCAAAAACGATGCCCTATGTGCGCGAAGCCATCGAGCAGAAAGAATGGAAACAAGCCGATGAAGGTGTGGTGGTCGTCGCGCGCTGCTTGGAAGACGAAGCCAAGTTAATCACTGACGCTGCTGCGAAACTCGCCGGCGCACATTAACCTGCGTTATCGTTACGGAGCAACGTTTCGCCTGCAAGGTGGGACAGACATTCTTGCCTGTCTCCCTTCAGATGGGTCGGACAGAGTTCCTTTCTGTCTCGCCTGCTTGCTCCCGGAGGGCTCATGCCGTCCTACAATCTCGCCATCGTCGGCATGGGCAACGTTGCCCGCGCGCTTCTGCGCCTGCTCATCTCAAAGGAGACCGACCTGCGCCGCCGCTACGATATTCGCTGGCGGCTCACAGGAGTCGCCACTCGCCGTACTGGCTGGATCGCCGACCCGGACGGCCTCAATCCGCTGGCGGCTCTCCACGGCCACAATCTCATTCAACACGGAAACACGTCACAACCGCGCAACATGCGCGAGTGGCTCGAAAAAACGCGCGCGGATGTTCTCTTCGAAGCGACCTCGCTGAATGTGAAAACCGGCCAGCCGGCCACCGAACATTTGAGGACCGCCCTCGAATTGGGCATGCACGCGATTACCGCCAACAAGGGCCCTATCGTTCACGCCTACCACGAGCTCACCGCGCTCGCGAAAGAGAAGAACCGCCAATTCCTCTACGAATCCACCGTCATGGATGGCGTCCCTGTTTTCTCGATGTTTCCGTACGGCTTGCCCGCGACGGATATTCGCGGCTTTTCCGGAGTCTTGAATTCCACGACAAACGTCGTGCTCACGGAAATCGAAAAAGGCCGTTCGATGGAAGAAGCAGTCAAGCGTGCGCAGGCCATGGGTATTGCGGAGACCGATCCCACGGCGGACCTGGATGGCTGGGATGCGGCGGTGAAGGTTGTGGCGCTGGCGATTGTCTTGATGGGGGCCAACGTGCGCCTCGAACAAGTGCAGCGCACGGGCATTCGCGAACTGAGCGAAGAAAAAATTCGCTCCGTGCGTGCCGCGGGCATGCGTTACAAGCTGGTCTGCCGCGTCGAACGCCGCGGCGATGGCGTGGAGTGCAGCGTGCGTCCGGAAATGCTGCTCGCTTCGGATCCCCTCGCCAATCTCGAAGGCAGCAGCTCGGCGATTCGCTTCGACCTCGACGTTTTCGGCTTGTCGCTCGTCGAGCACAATCCTGGAGTCGAAGCCACCGGCTACGGCCTGCTTGCCGATTTCCTGCGCGCCGTGCGCCAATGAACTGCTAGCCGGCGCGGGCACCATTGGGAACGGGCCGCTCCGGAACTGCGAGCGCCGGAACAATGCCATCGGCGTAGCCAATATCGAAAAGCATGCCTTCGGAGATTTCTCCGGCCATCTTTCGCGGCTCCAGATTGAGGACAAAAAGCGCCTGGCGGCCTTCCAGTTCGCGTGAATTATCGCGCTCCTTCTTGATCCCCGCGAGAATCGTCCGCGTGCGATCGCCGAACTTTACCGTGAGCCTCATCAGTTTTTCGGAGCGCGGCACTTCTTCGACGCGCTCGATGGTGCCGACGCGAATATCGAGCGCTTCCAGCGCTTCGATGCTCACCAGTGGTTTTAGAGGCGCGGGTGTAAATTCACTCACAACTCACCGCCGGTACTCGGCCGCATATGCCGGCAGCGGAATTCCAAGATCGCACCGTTCATCGCGGATCGGCGCACCTGCGACGAGGCGCACAGGAATGACGCCCGCCCAAACGGGAAGCGCGTAGTCGGGAGCATCGTCTTCGGGCGGCCCGACGCGCACTTTCGCGGACGCTTCCGTCAGCGGCAAGCGGAGAATGCTCGTAGCTTTCAGCTCTTTTTCGTTGGGCTGGCGCGCGTCATCCCAGCGCTTCGGCAAAATCTTTTCCGTGAAGCCGCGCAGCGCTTCGAGTTTTTCCTGCGGCGCATCGACGAGCGTGGCTTTGCCGAGCGCCACGACGCTGCGGTAATTCATTGAGTGATTGAACACCGAACGAGCGAGCACGATTCCGTCCGTGAGCGTTACTGTAAGGCAGACGTTTGCGCCTCCCGTGACGCCGCGCAGCATGCGGCTCGCGGCCGATCCGTGAAAATAGACAGAGTCGCCGACGCGCGCGTACAGCGTCGGAATGACAAACGGCTGGCCGTCCGCGGAAAATCCCACGTGGCACACCAGCCCTTCATCGAGAATCTTGTAAATAGTTTCGCGGTCGTAGACGCCGCGCTGCGGTTCGCGCACGACACGCGTGCGCTCGCTTGGCGTGAAGGATTCGGACACTGTGCACCTCATGGAGAAACGTGGCGCGGAGCCGGCCGGTTCGTGGCCGCTCATTTGATTTGTAGCCGGCGCCAAAGCGGCATGAGTGAGGAACAACCGTTTAAATGCTAACACGTCTCGGTGCGGCTTCATCCCCGGCCCGCCCTGTGAGAAACTAGCTGCCGGAGAAAACGATGGGCACACCCGCGATGCATGGAACAGAAAACAAACCGCTCGAAGTCGCCTGGGTGAGGGCGCAATTCCCGTCGCTGCAATTGCAGGTGAACGGGTACCAGGCAGCCTTTCTCGACGGGCCTGCCGGCACGCAAGTGCCGAAACAGGTGATGGACGCGGTCCAAAATTATTATCTCAAGTCGAATGCCAACACCTGCGGGGCGTTTGCCACTAGCCGCAGCAACGATGCCATGATTGCTTCCGCACGCGCCGCCATGGCCGACTTTTTCAATTGCGACAAAGACGAAGTTATCTTCGGCCAGAACATGACCACCATCACCTTCGCGCTGGCCCGCGCCATCGGGCGGACGCTCGAGCCTGGCGACGAAATTGTAGTTACCACCCTGGACCATGACGCGAATGTCGCCCCCTGGCGTGCCTTGGAAGAGATGGGCATGGTAATTCGCCAGGTAGACATTCGCGAATCGGATTGCACCCTCGACCTCAAGGACCTGAAACGGAAGATCAACGCGAACACGAAACTCGTGGCCGTCGGCTACGCTTCAAACGCCGTCGGCACGATCAATCCCGTCGCCGAAATCACCAATCTGGCGCACGCGGCAGGCGCGCTGGTGTTCATTGACGCGGTGCACTACGCGCCGCACGGCCCGATTGACGTCCGCGCCCTCGATTGCGATTTTCTCGTCTGCTCTCCTTATAAGTTTTTCGGCCCGCACATGGGAACACTCTACGGCAAGTGCGAGCATCTCCTGCGCTTCAAGCCGTACAAAGTCCGCCCCGCGCCGGATACGCTCCCCGATCGTTGGGAAACCGGAACGCAGGTCCAGGAATTGATCGCCGGAATCGGCGCAGCCGTGGATTATCTTGCGGAACTGGGCAAGCGTTGTGATCGATCGGCGCCGGATCGGCGCAGCGCGCTGCTCACTGCTTACCGTGCGACGCGCGAACATGAAATGTCGCTGTTCTTACGCCTGGCGGAAGGGTTGCTTGCGATTCCTGATTTACAGTTTTTCGGCATCAGCGATCTGAAGCGGCTGAACGAACGCTGTTCGACAGTCTCCGTTCGTCTCGCCAATCACACGCCTGCGGAAGTGGCGGCGTTTCTAGGCGAGCGCGGCATCTTCACCTGGGACGGCAATTACTACGCGCTGAATCTGACCGAACGCCTGGGCGTCGAAGCCAAAGGCGGCCTCCTGCGTATCGGCCTGGTCCACTACAACACCGCCGAAGAGGTAGACCGCCTCCTCGCTGCGTTAAAAGAGATTTAGTAGGGCTGACATTCTTGTCTGTCACTCTTCTGGAATTTAGAACCAATAATTGAAGCCATTAAGCTGAAGAAGGAACAAAGACAGGCAAGAATGCCTGTCCCACAAACCATGAGCAAACGACCAAAGCCAGTTGTACTAACCGTGCTGGACGGCTGGGGCTACCGCGCCGAAACCAAAGGCAACGCCATCGCACTCGCCCGCAAACCGGCCTACGACGCCTTGCTGAAAAAATATCCGAACACGCTCATTCACACTTCGGGACCCTACGTCGGCTTGCCAGAAGGCCAAATGGGCAACAGCGAGGTAGGCCACATGAACATCGGCGCGGGCCGCATCGTGCACATGGATATCACGCGCATCGATCTCCTCATCGCCAACAAACAATTGCAAAACGTCCCACTCTTCCAGCAAGCGATGGAGCGCGGCCGTCAGCACCAGCTGCACTTCATCGGACTATTGAGCGACGGCGGCGTGCACTCCCACATCCAGCACCTCTTCGCCCTGCTCGAAATGGCCAAGCAACAGAAAGTTGAGCGCGTCTTCGTCCATTGCTTCATGGACGGCCGCGACACGCCTCCCAACAGCGGCCGCGACTACGTCCGCCAGCTCCAGCAAAAGATCCGCGAACTCGGCGCCGGCGAAATCGCCACACTCACTGGCCGCTACTACGCGATGGATCGCGACAACCGCTGGGAACGCGTCGAGCTAGCATATCGCGCGGTAGTTCACGGCGAAGCCGAAACGCATTCGAACGACCCCATCGCCTCTCTCCAAAAAAGCTATGAGCAGGGAACTACCGACGAGTTCGTGAAACCCATCGTCATCACCAAAGGGGAAGGCGCTTCTGCCTCTCCTGTCGGAACAATCAACGATGACGACGCCGTCATCTTCTACAACTTCCGCGCCGACCGCGCCCGCCAAATGACCCGTGCTCTCGTCGAACCCGCCTTCGCCCAAATCACCGACGCCAATCGCCCCAAAAATCTTCTCTATGTCGCCATGACCCAGTACGACAAAAACTGGCCCTGGCTGAAATACGTCATCGCTCCGGAAAAACTCGAGCACATCCTCGCCCAGGCTTTCGAAGAGCTGCAATACAAAAATCTCCGCTGCGCCGAAACCGAAAAGTACGCCCACGTCACCTATTTCTTCAACGGCGGCGTCGAAAAACCCTTCGGCGGCGAAGAACGCATTCTCGTCCCCTCACCGAAAGTCGCCACCTACGACCTCAAGCCAGAAATGTCCGCCGAAGGAATCACCGACACGGTAGTAAAAGCCATCGAAAAGGGTGAATTCGACGCCATCATCATGAATTACGCCAACGCCGACATGGTCGGCCATTCTGGCAATCTCGAAGCCACTATCAAAGCCGTCGAAGCCGTTGATGCCGGTCTCGCCCAAATTTATCAAACACTGAAATCCCGCGGTGGCGCTTGGCTGATCACCGCCGATCACGGCAACGCAGAGACGATGATCGATCCCGCCAACGGCGGCCCGCACACCTATCACACAACAAATCCCGTCCCGCTCATTCTAGTCGGCGACAACGATGAGCTTCAGCTAAAGCCCGGCGGCTCCTTGCGCGACCTCGCACCCACTATTCTCGCCGCGCTCGATCAACCGCGTCCCGCCGACATGACAGGCCAGGACTTGCGCGTCCCCACAAGGCGGTAACATGACACTCAGCTACGAACCCGCGAAACAAAAACCTCCGGAGCCCGGCCAAAATCGCGCGCGCTCTTTTGGCACCATCACGATTCCCGGCACGCCCGTAGGCGCCATCGTTTCCGCAGGCCTGGTCGTCATTTGCTGGTTCGCACTTCCACTCTCCCACCTCTTCATCCTCGGCACTGGCGGCCTCGGCCTCATCGTTGGCTTGCTCCTATACTGGAAGCACCGCAACCCACGCGAATGAATCGCACCCGTCCAGCAGAAACAAAACTAGTCATCTGCGTCTGGCACCCCTTCACGTTCTGGCGCCCGCAGTCCGTCATGCCGCAAACCATCCAAGCTCGCTGGCCAGAAATGCGCGTCGTGCATTTGCCCGGCTACGACCGCCTCCCTGCTGAACTCCCCGACACCGATATTTTCGTCGGCTATTCTCTCCGCGCCGAACAGCTCACGCGCGCCAAAAAACTGAAGTGGATTCATTCCACCGCCGCCGGCGTCGCGCAGCTCATGTATCCCGAACTCCGCGATTCCGGCATCGTCGTCACCAATCCCAGCGGCGTTTTTTCTCCGCCCATGGCCGAGCACACCATGGGCCTGCTCCTCGCCCTCGCGCGCAATTTCCCCGATTCCACGCGTCACCAAGATCGCTCCCACTGGGGGCAGCAAGCCATCTGGGACCAGCCGCAGCGCCTCACCGAACTCAGCGGCAAAGTCCTGCTCATTGTTGGATTCGGTTCAATCGGCCGCGAATTGGCCAAGCGCGCCAGCGCTTTCGAAATGCGTGTCTGGGGCGTAACGCGCTCCGGCAAAGGCGACGCCACGCACGCGGAAAAACTCTTCTCCGTCCAGCAACTCGAAGAAGCTCTGCCTCACGCCGACTATGTCGTCATCGCCGCGCCGGAAACCGCCGAGACGCGCCGCCTCATCGGCGCCGCACAAATCGCCCGCATGAAGCCCGGTGCGCGCCTGATCAACGTCGGCCGCGGCTCGCTTCTGGATGAAGCCGCGCTCATCAACGCCCTAGAAACGGGTGCTCTAGGCGGCGCCGCGCTGGACGTGACTTCCGTCGAGCCGCTTCCCCCGGAAAGCCCGCTCTGGAGCGCCCCGCATCTCTTCCTCACGCCGCACACCAGTGCCGTAAGCGACCGCCTCTGGCATCGCGAAACCGCTCTCCTGATGGATCTGCTGGAACGCTGGTTTGACGGCCGCGAAATGTTCAATCAGGTAGATTTCGCCCGCGGCTACTAGCCGATCCACGCACTGCACAAACGCTCCAGGAAAGCACCGCCGTCATTCCGGCGAACCGGGAACTCAGTCTCCCGTCCCAGTCTTCACCGCATCGTACCCTTCACGTGCGTACACCACATACTTCTGCTTCTTGCCCTTCTGGTCCAGCACTTCCAGCGGGCTGCCATCCGGCTTCACCAGCTCGATCTTCACTTTGTGAAACTTCCCGTCTTTCGCCCCTGCTGTTGGGGTGTAGGAAATGCTGTACTGGTGCCGCAAAAAAGAGGTCACCGACTGAAAGACGCCGGGCATTTCCCCTTCAAATTGCGGGAACCATGCTTCTCCCCCCGTTTCGTGCGCAAAGGTCTTCAGTTGATTCTGCGCTTGCAGATAATTCATCCGTTGCATGCTGCCCATTCCGCCCACCCTGCTCACATCAGCGGCGTTCTGAAACACCTGTCCCAGTCCCACGCAAAAAATCGTCACATCACTCTGTCGCAGCAGTTTCATGGTCTGGTCGAGGGTGTGCTTTGAGAAGGTATCCACCCCGCTGGCCATCAGCACGATGGACTTCTTGCCCTTCACGTCTTTCAGCTGATCCGTGGTCTCCAGCAGCGCATCGAACACATTCGATTCGCTGAACCCTGGAAAATACAGCCGCCGTATTCCCTCCATCACTTCTTCTTTGTTCTGCGTGAAGTCCACATCCACGCGCGTTTTCATGTCGAAGGTTTCCAGCGCCACCCAGTCCTGTTGTTTGAGCTGGGGAAACAGATATTGCGACCAATACTTCGCATATGCCGCGAAGAATCCTCCCCATCCCCGGCTGCTGAATTCCAGCAGCAACACCATGGTTATCGGTGCATCTGTCGGCCCGAAGTTTGTGATCGTCTGCGGCACGCCGTCGTCGGTCAGCCGGAAATTTTCTTTCTTCAGCCCCGTTAGGATGTCGCCTCGTTGCGTCGTCGCGATCACGTCCAGCGTCACCACCGGCACTTCCACCGCGATGCTGACCCCGGCTTGGGGAGCCTGTTGCTGCGGCGTAGCCGGAGCTTGCGGCGCCGCCGTCGCGCCGGTCGAAGGTGGTGCGCCGCCTTGCGGGCCTGTGGGAGCCTGCGCCGTTGCATGCTGCTCTGCCAGCGGCAGAATCGCCGCCGTCGCAAGAATTATCGCTAAGACTGCCGAAACCATCGTCTTCATTTCACCCCTCGATTCGCCCTCTAGATAAACCCGTTTGCCTGACTTCTGCTTTCGGGCGGGCTTCCCCGCCGTTTGAATTTACGCAACGCCCCGCCAAGCCCTCGGATTTGCCCCCACACCTGCATGTTAGTATGAAGCGCGTTAACTGCAAAGCGTTGCAGAGCCGGTCCCAATGGGCCGCATCTAAGACGGAGGAAGTCTTCGTGAATTGGAATCGTAGAATGCACATTCTTGTGCCCGCCATGGCTCTGCTAGCGTGGTTTTCGCCCATCGTGGCGCCGCCCTCAGCCGCGCAGGTGCCTTCGACGGCCATGCCCATGGTCGAAAACACGCGCTCCCCGGCCGGCGATACGACCGCTCTCGCCAAGGAAGCCGAAGGCTGGCTCGCCGATCTCATCCGCATTGACACCACGAACCCCCCCGGCAACGAGCAAGCCGCCGCCAAATACATCGCCGCCATCCTGACGAAGGAAGGCTTCACTCCTGAATTTCTGGATCTTGCTCCCGGCCGCAGCGCGTTGGTCGCGCGCCTCCGCAGCGCGGCCATGCCCGATCCCTCTCGCGCCCTGCTTCTGGTCGCCCATATGGACGTTGTCGGCGTCGACAAGTCCAAATGGACCGTCGATCCCTTCGCCGCCGTCGTCAAAGACGGCTACATGTACGGTCGCGGCTCGGTCGACGACAAAGGCATGCTCGCCGCCAACCTGGCCGCTTTCATTTCCCTCAAGCGTTCGAACGCCCGCATCAACCGCGACGTCATTTTTCTTGCCACCGCTGATGAAGAGCAAGGTGGCGAAGCCAGCATCCGCATGCTCATCGCCAAATACTGGGACAAATTTGCCGCCGGCTTTGCCCTCAACGAAGGCGGCAGGGTCGTGCTGAACCACGGCAAGGTCCAGTACGTCGCCGTGCAGGCCAGCGAAAAAGTCCCCGTGGATGTCGCGGTAATCGCCCGGGGCCCGTCGGGCCACGCCTCGGTTCCGACCAAAGACAACGCCGTGGTCCACCTGGCTGCCGCTGTCGCCAAAATCGGCGGTTACACCGCGCCCGTCCGCTTCACCACCATCGTTCGCCGCTATTTCGAACAGCTCGCCCCGCTCGAAGACGACGAGCTCGCCAAGTGGATTCGCTCTCTCGACACTCCCGACCGCGGCGAACACGCCCAGCGTTTCATCTCCGATGCCAACCCTCTTTGGAACTCCATGCTGCGCGACACCATCGCTCCCACCATGCTTACCGCCGGCGTGCGCGCCAACGTTATTCCTTCCGAAGCCCGCGCCATGATCAACGTCCGTCTCTTGCCGGGAGACACTATCGACGTCTTGATCTCCGATCTCACAAAGCTGGTCAACGACCCCGCCATCCGCTTCGAAGTTCAGCCGGACGCCGGCCTCGCCGCTCCCCCGTCTTCGCTGGAGTCTGATTTCTATGCCACAATCACCAAGGCCGCTTCGCAAGAGTTTTCCGGCGCCCCGGTTCTCCCGTTCCTGTCGGCGGGCGCGACCGATTCCGCTCAGTTGCGGCTGCACAATGTGCAATCCTACGGTGTCTCCCCGTTCCCCATGACCGACGAGGATTCCCGCCGCATGCACGCCGACGACGAGCGCATTCCGCTTGCCTCGTTCGAAAAAGGGGTTGATTTCCTCGCGCGCATCGTCACGGAATTTGCGGCCGCAAGATAACCGACCCGTTGGCCTCGAGGTCTTCTGCATTCTGGGGCGCAGAAGGCTGTAAACTCCCTTTCAAGAGCTAGTATGGCTTTTCGACATTCAAAAATCGTCTGCACCATCGGGCCGGCCAGCCGCTCGCCGCGAATGATCCGGCGTTTACTAGAAGCGGGCATGGACGTAGCTCGACTGAATTTTTCTCACGGTACTCACGCCGAGCATGCCCAGAATATCGCCGTCCTGCGAGCCGCCGCCGTCGAACAAGAAAAACCGATCGCCATTCTCGCCGACCTTCAGGGCCCAAAGATTCGTACCGGCCCGCTCGCCGGAAGCCGTCCGGTCATGCTGCGCACCGGTCAGCGTTTCGTCATTACCACTGCCAAGGTTTTGGGGGATTCGACGCGCGTCAGCACCGTCTTCCGCCCGCTCCCGCTGGAAGTTCATCGCGGAGACCGCATCCTTCTTTCCGATGGCTTGATCGAATTGCGGGTCGAGCAAGTGCGCGGCCCTGAAGTCATTTGCGAGGTTGTGAACGGGGGATCTCTCGGCGAGCACAAAGGCATCAATTTGCCCGGCATCAAGCTCCGCGTCCCCGCTCTCACGCCGAAAGACCGCGAGGATCTTGCGTTTGCACTGAAGCACGGAGCCAATTACCTTGCCGTAAGTTTCGTCAGGCGCCCCGAAGATGTGCTGCTGGCGAAATCGCTGGTCCGGCGCGCAGGCAAAAATACGCCGGTCATCGCCAAACTCGAAAAACCCGAAGCCATTGAAAATCTGGACGCCATCCTTCGCACCGCCGACGGCGTGATGGTCGCTCGAGGTGACCTCGGGGTTGAAATGAATCCCGAGCGCGTCCCTGTCGTCCAAAAAACAATTATCGCTCGGGCCCGGCACTTCCGACGCCCGGTCATCACCGCCACGCAAATGCTCGAATCTATGACCGAAAATCCCCGGCCCACACGCGCGGAAGCTTCCGACGTCGCCAACGCCATTTTCGACGGCTCCGACGCCGTCATGCTCTCTGCCGAAACGGCCTCGGGAAAATATCCCGTCGAAGCCGTCAGCATGATGGCGAAAATTATCGCCGAGGCGGAGGCCAGCGACTGGAAGACGCCGCCGCGCGTGCCGCTGGAAAAGTTAAAAGTTGCCGAGACTGTGGCGGAGCTCGTATGCCACGCTTCGCATGAACTGCACATGAAGCTCATCGCCGTCTTCACCCACAGCGGCTTCACCGCGCGGCTGGTCTCCTGCTACCGCCCCGCGGTCCCCATCATCGCCTTCTCGCCAGAAGCGGAGACGCGCCGCCGCATGGCGCTCATCTGGGGGACCTTGCCGCGCCATATCCCCGACGTCCAAAAAATTGACGGCCTCGCGGCCATCGCGGAAAAACGCCTCCTCGAAGAGCGCCTCGTCCGCAAAGGCGATGTCATCGGCATCGTCGCAGGCACACCCATGGGCATCCGCGGAACCACCAACTTCATGAAGTTCCACGTCATCGGCGGCCCCGCTTAGAAAATTTGACAAGAAAATTTGCCGCGGTTGCGATTTCCCCGTGACAGCGGATCCTCATTCGGCCCTTCTTCAGCCGGAAATGCCTCGAAAGTCGTCCCGAGAGTCCATACGACCTTTCCATCGGGTTGCGCGGAATGCTGGTCTCTATGACTTCTTGAATCACGAGTGACAATAAAATGAAATTGTTTAATGGCTAGATGCCAGCAGCGATCCAATTCCGGGCTTATAGCCATAGAAATCCGCAATCTCGTGCAAGTGCGCGATTACCCGCTCGTCGTAGTGCTTCTTCAGCGCGCTCGTCAGGATGTCGTGCTGGCCATTGGGATCTTGAACAAGATCATAGAGATAGCTCTCGGCCGGCGAATCGTAGGTGGCATAGAAATATCGGGCATCGCCGGCAAGAATGCCATAGGCCGCGCGCACGTCGGACGCTAGGAACAGCTCGTCTCGATGATAGCTGTGCAGCTCCTCGATAGTTTCGGCGAACAGCGGATGTCCGAACAGCGGATTCCCTAGGACGGGCCGATGTCCGAGCAAATAATACAAAGAGGGGGTTATGTCGATGAGTGCGGAAACGCGGTCATCGTCATGGACAAATCCTTTTTGCATCGTCTTCGGCAGATGCACGATCAGCGGTACGCGCATCACTTCCGGGTAGATCACCACCGAATGGCTGCTGCGGCCAAATTCGCCCGTCGCATCGCCATGATCCGATGTCACGACGATAATACTGTTGTCATAGAGCCCACGGGCTTTCAGCCAAGCGACAAAACCGCCCATGCAATCGTCCACCTGATGCAATTCGAACGAAATTCGGTAATTGAATCCCGGCTGAGCCGGCCAGTTCGCCGCTTTTGCTTGCGGCAAGTCATTTCTCGCGAACTGGTGTACGTTTTTCGGCTGTGCGTAGAAGAAAATCGGTTGCGCCCGATCGGGACGATGATCGATCGCGTTCTCGGCCTGCTGCGCCGTCGAACATACCTCGAGCTGGTTCCAAAGTTTCTTGTCCGTATCTAGCTTGATGAGATCATCGGAAGGCGAAAGTATTTCGCGCAAGATTTCGTCGTTGCTTACGATCATCTGATAGCCGTCGGTCTCGACTAGTTTTTCAAGACTGTTCACGCGTTCGAACGGCCGCATGAAATGCGCGTGCAATAGCAGAGCGCCAGCCCAGATGGCCGGTTCGGAAAGCGAAGTTCCTGCGTAAGGAGTCCAAACGTTTCGCACCACAACGCTGTCGCGCGCCAGCGCGTCCAGATTCGGCGTAAACGTCGCCTTGGAGTTGTAAGCCCCCAGGTAATCCGGTCGCATCGAATCAATCACAAAAAGAAAAATGTTCGGGCGTTCCCCGCGCGAAGGGACAAGCGGGTCAACAAGCTTCAAATCAAAGCGCGCCTGCGCGCCTCGAATCTCGGTATATTCCCGCAAAATCCGGCAAAGCTCCCCGCAAGGCTCGCTGCGCGGGCCATCTCCGAGCATGTGGTAAGCCATGCGGAAGGATGTGTCGTGCGCCGCATAATTTTCCAGCGAACGCTGAATGTCGTCGTCGGTCGACCCGAGCGGCTTGGCCCAGAAAATATCCGTAGCCGCCAGCGCCTTGTAGGAAAGAAGGCTCAGGACGAGAACCGCGAGGACAGTTTTGATTGGATAGGGGCTCCTCCGGGGCCACAAACGAAAAATGCAAAAGCTCAGTACGATCCAGAAGAGCAATGTGAACGTTCCCTGAAGAATTCCATTCCAGTCCCCGCCTCCGACAAGCGTAGGCAGCACCAGCGAAAAGAGCGCGAGGAGCGTGGAAACGGCGAGGTAGGGTATTCTGCGGCCTGCGAGACTGACGCGCGAAGCAGAGTCCTTCGCGTCAAGAAACGGGCCAGCCACGGAAAATCCCAAGAGTACAAGCGCTGCAGCCAGCGAAGCGGCGTAAAGATGCGCTGGCCATCCTTCGAAGCTGAGAGCGTTTTCCAAAAAACGAACCGAGAACGCCCATAGCAGACCAAAAATCAGAATCCCTATGAGGCTCATACTTACGATGCGCGAATGCGCCGATGTCGAAGCCGCAATTCTTACTAGATTCAAAATCGAAATCAGGACGATGGCGACAAGAACATGTGAAACCGCGCTCCAAAATGTCAGATAAATGTCGCCGGCGTGAAACGACAGCGTTCTCGTCTCGGAATAACTTCGAAGCCGCTCGCCCGCGACACTCAGCAGAGCGATGCCGGCAGCCAGCAATATCCCCGCGGTGTAGGAAAGATGCGCTTCCACCGGCGTTGCGCTTTTCTCGCTAGCCGCATTCCGGAACTCGCCTGACAAGACGGTCAGAATGATCGCCCACAGCGCCACGACGCTCCCCAAGTAGGCGGTTCTGTTACTCTCCAAGCCTGCAAGGAATGGCCGCACAGAAAGAAAAACACCAACGCAAGCAAGAATGCCAAAGCATACAAAATACGCGGCGCGCTTTCTGCTAGAACGGTAAGCAAACGCCGCAGCCGGCCACGCCACCCAAAACAGCAGAGCATGATGCCGCGCGAACCACGGCACCCACGAATATGCCGGCGATTTGATCATCGAATAGTAGGTGTAGGGTAGAAACACCAGCAGGCAATAGAGCGAACTCAACGCGAAAAATGCGCCGAAAAATATTTTCAAGAACGAATCCATCCACTTCCGCAAAGGAATCCTTTTCCGCAAAGGCGATGACGGAAAGCCGAGAAACGGCGTCCAGAAGAGAGTTTAATTGACCCAGCGGTCCGGGCGGGAAGGAGGTTCGTTCTTGTGCTTGTTAATGTACACATCGAAGCGCTTGCGGTTGCGCTTGTGCTGCCAGTCTGAGACGCTGTTGCGCACGCTGTACAAAAAGGACCCGCGCCGCAGATAAATGTACCCGACGAGCATTCCGCCCAGATGGCAGACGTGTGCAACGGCGTCCCCGCCCGATCCGAGCGTGCCGAAAAACTCAATCGCGCCCATCACCGCAACATATGGCCTCATGGGAATCGTCACCGGCAACGGGAAAAGCCAGATGCGCCGGTCGGGAAACAGGATGGCGTTGGCCATCAAAATTCCAAAAATTGCGCCCGATGCCCCGATCGTTGGAATGTCCGACGGCCGGTGGCCCCAAGTCAGCGGAATTACTTTGACGAGAATTTCGATGAGGCCCGCGCCGACGCCGCACAGAAAAAAGAAATTCAGGAAACGCTTTTTACCCCAGACCAGTTCCAGCTCGCGGCCAAACATCCACAGAAAAAGCATGTTCATCAGCAAATGGAGCAAGCCGCCGTGGAGGAAAATATATGTGAACGGCTGCCACAGCCGGAGACCGGGAATTGGTCCCAGGGCGACAAGACCGAAGTGGTAATTGATCCAGGCCGTGGCCCACGGGTCCATAAAGATGGCGACGAGGGTCTGGACGAGGAACACGCCCGTGCAGATGAGCACCAGGAGCTTGACGCCGGGCGTGATGAAGCCGCGCCAATCGAAGTTGTAGCGGCGGGCGCGGAACGAAGTCCCCATCCCTGAAGTTTACGGCGTTGCTGCGTGCGCGTCAAAGCGGCGTTTTGGCCGGTATTCGGGAATTTGTGTTGAAATTTTGATTTGTTCGATTGGTTCCTTAGTTGAGTTTTTTGCGCGCGAAGTGGAAGAGCGAGGCCGCCAGGAGTACGAACATCAGTACGCCGAACAGCGACTGGACGTGAGTTGGCACCGGCAACTGGTCGTTGGGCGCGAGCGAAGCCCAAAGCTTGGGGCCGAGGGCAAAAAGATCCGGGCGCCACGGTAAATTCAGCAGGCGGCCAAACCAGCCGGGGACGTGGGTGGCGATTTCCGGGTCCTGGAAAAGATTGATTACGATTCCCAGCAGGCCGAAAACGCCGCCGGCGGCGATCAATCCGCTGGAATAGAGCGCGCCGGGGCTGGCTTCGCCTTCCTCTTTTTTCTCCTTGGAGGTTGCTTCGACGAGCCAGCGGACGAGGCCCCCGGCAAACATGGTTGCAGTGGTGGCGATCGAGAGATACGAACCGACGGCAAAGGCCAGCGAGCGCACGCCGAGAATTTCGACGGCGATGACAAGCGCAACGCCCATCAGCACGAGTCGCCACGGAAGTTTCTGGTTGAGGATGCCGTTGATGACCGTGGCCATCAGCCGGGCTTGCGGAGCGGGAGCTTTGTCGCTGCCGATGCCCTGCGCCCACTGGATTTCGATTTGCTTTGTGTCGCTGTCGTAAAGATATTCGCCGTCGGGAATGACGCCAGAGCTGAGCGCGTTGATCAGCGTGTAGTTCTTGCCGCGGTAGACGAAGCCCTCGCGTTCGATTTTTGCTCCGGACGGAAGCGCAGAAATGTTTACGGGAATTTGCGTCGGGATGTATTTCTCGAGGCCCACGTTCATCAGGTTGAGCGTAGCGCCGATAGCGACCGTGGAAACGGTGACGCCGATCAAGAGGCCCAATTGCTGGCGGTAGGGAGTAGCGCCAACGAGGTAGCCGGTTTTGAGGTCCTGCGAAGTGGCGCCGGCGATGGCGGCGGCGATACAAACGACGCCTCCAATCATGAGGGCGAGAACGGAATAGTTCGGAGCGGTCCAGCCAGCGAGGAAGAAAATCGCGCAGGTAGCCATGAGCGTTGCGATGCTCATTCCGCTGATGGGATTGGAGGAGTTTCCAAGAAGGCCGCTGATACGCGCCGCGACCGTGACAAATAGAAATCCGAACACGACGACGAAGATGGCTGCAAAAAGATTCTGCCACCAAAGGGTGCTCGCGCCTTTCATAGGATGGAAGGTCAGCAAAACCCAGAGCATCACAATGATGACGATCGAGCCCACGATTACGTTGCGCATGGGCATGTCTTCATCGATGCGGCTCGCGGCAGAGGATTGGCCGCCGCCTTGCGCGCGCACGTCTTTGAGGCCGGAGCGAAGGGCGGAAATAATCGTGGGCAGCGTGCGGATCAGGGTGATGACGCCCGCGGCAGCGACGGCTCCTGCACCCATCGGGCGAATGTATGTGCGCCAGAGCAGATCCGGGGACATTTGCGGAATAGGGATCGTGCCAGGGTAGATGGCGACATTTCCGGAAAGCTGGCCGAAGAACCTGATCGCGGGCATCACTACCAGCCAGGAGACGATGCCTCCCGCGAAAAGAATTCCGGCAACGCGCGGACCGATGATGTAGCCGACGCCGAGATATTCGGAAGTGATGTTGGCGCGGAACGAGGCTCCGGGAAACCATTTGGGCTGGCTCTCCGGCTGCGAGGTCCAGGACTGAAAAATGTTCATGAAGACGGTGTAGACGCCGCCGAGGCCGAGTCCCCAGAAAACGCGTCCTGCGAAAGAGCCTCCGCGCTCGCCAGCCACGAGGACGTCGGCGCATGCGGTGCCCTCGGGGAAGGCGAGATTGCCGTGCTCTCCAACGATGAGCTGGCGGCGCAACGGAACCATAAGCAGCACGCCAAGCCATCCCCCGAGGAGGGCAAGAGGGAAGATGCGCCAGAAAGTGAACTCCGAGCCGAAGCCGAGAAAGATCAGCGCGGGAATCGTGAACATGACCCCAGCGGCGAGCGATTCGCCCGCCGAACCGGTGGTCTGGACGATGTTGTTTTCGAGAATCGTGGAGCGGCCGAACGCGCGCAAGATGCTGATCGAGAGCACGGCGATTGGAATGGATGCGGAGACAGTGAGACCAGCGCGCAAGCCGACGTAGACGCTGACTGCGCCGAAGAGCAATCCGAACAACGAGCCGAGGATGATGGCGCGGATCGTGAATTCCTTGGGACTCTCCTCGGCGGAGATGTAGGTGCGGAATTCTCCTGGAGGAGCCGTGGAACTCCATGGGCGATCAGTCACTGAATCCTCCCCGTGCAAATTGGATTACGGATGGTGCCCCTGTGCGGCGGGATTATGCCGTAAATCCGGGGCGGGAGGGTAGAAGTTCTCAGAGAGGGGAGGGTTGACAGCGGCGGCAGGACGATATCCAAGGGGCGCTTGGCCGATAGGAAGACTACAAGCAGCGGAAAGAAGGGGATTAAATGTAACTCCTAGCGGTCTATTGACAGTACAGGCGCAGGCTAGTATTGTCCGCCGCAGCACGTAACACAGGTCGGTAACACTGCTTATGCGCCCAGACCCTTCCCAGCGCGGCGGTGCAGGTCTCAGGTCTTTCCCTGCGCATTCTAGACTTGCGCGCATTCCTCAAACGCAACCCCGGAGGTGGACTGTGTCTCTCGGCCGATTAGCCGTGATTACGGCGGTGGTTTTGCTGGGGGCGGCGGCGTATCGCGTGGGGTCGAGCAGCGCGGCCGAGGAATGGCTGCCGATCACGCCGGAAGAGCTGCAGATGACGAGCGTGCCGGAAGCTCCGGGAGCGCCGGCGATTTATTTGTACCGACAGGTGGACCGCAGCGATGAGCAGGGGAGAGCGAACGAATACAACTACGCGCGGATCAAAATTTTGACGGAGGAGGGGCGGAAGTACGCCGACGTGGAGATTCCCTACCTGAGGGAGCAGGGAAACATTACGAACCTAAAGGCCCGGACAGTGCGGCCGGATGGTTCGATCGCGAATTTCGAGGGAAAGCCCTTTGACAAAACAATCGTGAAAGCGAGGGGGCTGAAGTATCTGGCAAAAACATTCACGCTCCCGGACGTGCAAGTGGGGAGCATCATCGAATACCACTACACGTACATTCCGCAAGAGGGCTTCGTCTTTGATTCGAGCTGGATTCTGAGCGAAGAGCTCTTCACGTTGCACGGGAAGTTTTCGCTGAGGCCCGACAGCAGTTTTACGATGCGCTGGGGCACACCCGTGGGGTTGCCGCCGGGGACCGCTGCTCCAAAAAGTGACCACGGAACCATCCGGCTGGAGGCGCAAAAGGTGCCCGCTTTCCAAATCGAAGATTTCATGCCGCCGGAAAACGAGTTGAAATACCGTGTGGAATTCATCTACAGCGACAGCACGAATATGGAGACCGATCCAGAGAAGTATTGGAAAAAGGAAGGCAAGAGACTCGACACGACGGTGGAAGCGTTTGTCGGGAAGCATAAGTCGATGGAGCAGGCCGTGGCGCAGATCGCTTCCGAGGGCGACACGCCGGAATTGAAGCTGCGGAAGATTTACGCGAAGGTGCAGACGCTGCGGAACACATCCTATGAACTGGAAAAGACGGAGCAGGAGAAGAAGCGGGAGAAGGAAAAGGATACGAACAACGTCGAGGACGTGTGGAAGCGCGGGTACGGGAATGGAGTGCAGCTTACGTGGCTGTTTCTGGCGCTGGCGAGAGCGGCGGGGGTCGAGGCATATCCGGTGATGGCGTCGGCGCGAAGCGTTTATTTTTTCAATCCCGCGAGAACGAATACATCGCAGTTGGACACCAACGTGGTTTTGGTGAAGCTGAATGGCAAGGATGTTTATTGCGATCCGGGGACGGCGTTCGCGCCTTTTGGATTGTTGCCATGGTCCGAGACGGCGGTGCAAGGACTGAGGCTGGACAAAGATGGCGGAAGCTGGGTGAAAACGGAACTGCCGGAGAGTTCGGTGTCGCGGATCGAGCGAAAAGCCGATCTGAAGCTGGACGATACAGGGTCGCTCGAGGGGAAACTGACGATCACGTTTACGGGGCTGGAAGCGCTGTGGAGGCGTCAGGAAGAAAGGAACGTGGACGAACCGGATCGCAAGAAATTTCTCGAGGACCAGGTGAAGGAATATATTCCCGTGGGAATCGACGTGGAGTTGACCAACAAGCCGGATTGGGGGAGTTCGTCGGAAAAACTGGTGGCGGAATACGATTTGAAAGTTCCAGGCTGGGTGTCGGGTGCGGGAAAGCGCGCGCTCCTGCCAGTCGCGCTGTTCGGAGCGACGGAAAAGCAGCTGTTCGAGCATGAAAACCGCGTACATCCAATTTATTTTGAATTTCCGTTCAAAAAGATAGACGACGTGACGATTGAGCTGCCGCTGGGGTGGCAAGTGAGCAGCGTGCCGCCGGCAAAGAACCAGGACGCAAAGTCAATTGTATATACGTTGAAAGTGGAGAATGACAAGGGGACATTGCACCTGAATCGGGAGCTAAACGTCGATGTTCTTTTGCTGCAGCCGAAGGTGTACCCAACGTTGAGGGCTTTTTTCCAGATTGTGAGGGCGGGAGATGAACAGCAAGTGGTTTTGCAGCCGGGCGGAGCGGCGGCGCGGAACTAGGCACGGGACCGCGGCGCGATTCCTGGCAGTGTTGACATTCGGAGTGGTGTGCCTCGTTTGCAGTGCCAGAGCGGCTGCGGACGCCCCAGGATGGGTGCACGCGCTGGTGAATGCGCCGCTGCCGGCGCATGACGAAAAAACGGACGCCGTGCTGCTTTATTCCGAGAAGACGGTGACGGTAGTGTCCGCAGACAAGATCAAGACCACGGTGCGCGAAGCGTACAAGATATTGCGGCCGGGTGGGCGCGATTACGGAGTCGTGGTGGTTTCCTTTAATGCGCACGAGAAAGTTACGGCCATCCGGGGATGGTGCATCCCCGCGCAAGGTAAAGATTACGAAGTAAAGGACAAGGATGCGGTAGAGATTTCGCTGCCGAAAGTAGAGGGGAGCGAACTGGTCTCGGACGTAAAGGACAAGGTGCTGCGCATCCCGGCTTCCGATCCGGGAAACATCATTGGGTACGAATACGAGCGGGAGGCACAGCCGTACGTTTTGCAAGACGTGTGGTCCTTTCAGGAGACGAGCCCGGTGCGCGAGGCGCACTACTCGCTGCAGCTTCCGCAAGGATGGGAATACAAAGCGACGTGGCTGAACTATCCGGAAGCCAAGGCGTCGCAAACGGGAAACCAGGCGCAATGGGTGGTGAGCGACGTAAAAGGAATCAGGCACGAAGACTATATGCCGCCGTGGCCGGGAGTGGCAGGGCAGATGATCGTGTCTTTTTTCCCGCCCGGCGGATCCGCACAGAACAAAGGGTTCCAAGATTGGCAGCAAATGGGAATTTGGTACCAGGCATTGCTGAGCGGGCGTTCGGATGCTTCGCCTGAAATAAAGCAAAAGGTCGTGGCGCTGACGGGATCGGCCGGGACGCCGCTCGATAAAATGAAGGCGCTGGCGGGGTTCGCGCAGAAGGACATACGTTACGTAGCGATCGAACTGGGGATAGGAGGGTGGCAGCCGCATGCCGCGGCGGAGGTGTTCACCCACCGATACGGAGATTGCAAGGACAAGGTAACGCTGATGTCGGCGATGCTGCGGGAGATTGGCGTCGAAAACTACTACGTGGTGATCAATTCGGAGCGAGGCTCGGTGATGCCTCAGACGCCAGCGCACATGGGTGGGTTCGATCACGTAATTATTGCGATTAAGCTGGCGGCGGACGTGACGGACAGCTCGCTGGTAGCCACGATGGTGCATCCAAAACTCGGAAAGATCTTGTTCTTTGACCCGACAGACGAAATGACGCCGTTCGGCCAGCTATCCGGCGCTTTGCAGGCAAATTACGGATTGCTGGTAGCGCCGGATGGTGGAGAATTGATCGAGCTGCCGCAATTGCCGCCTGGGACAAACGGAATTTGGCGCACCGCGAAGTTAAGCCTGAGCGCGGCAGGGACTTTGAGCGGCGATGTGGACGAAGTACGCGTGGGAGACCGGGCGGCGGCCCAACGGTGGGCGCTGCGAACGGTGACAAAAGACGCGGACAGGATAAAACCAATCGAGTCGCTACTGTCGCAATCCCTGACGACGTTTCAAATCACCAAGGCGACGATCGGGAACCTGCAACTGACGGACAAAGCGTTTATGTACGACTACTCACTGGTGGCGCAGAACTATGCGAAAGCAGCCGGGAATTTGTTGCTGGTGCGGCCGCGCGTGCTGGGGAACAAATCGAGCGACCTGCTGGAGACAAAGGAATCACGGAAATTCCCGGTGGAGTTCGACGGGCCCTCGCGGGACACGGATACCTTTGAGATTACGCTGCCGCAAGGGTATGAGGTGGATGATCTGCCGCCACCGGTGAATGCGGACTACAGCTTTGCAAGTTATCACAGCAAGGCGGAAGTCAGCGGGAACACGCTGAAATATACGCGGACATTCGAGGTGAAGGAACTGAGCGTGCCGCTGAGCAAAGTCGATGACCTGAAAAAGCTCTACCGGATCATCGCGAGCGACGAGCGGAATACCGCGGTTTTGAAGCCGGCGGGCAGTAAGTAACGGAAAGATTGGGCCTGAATCTCGGGTGGGGCCCTTACAGGGTAAGCAAGCGCCGCTCCCCTACTAGGGTAGTGCGACGAAATTCCGAACATATGTGAGAGAAGCGCAGTACCTAACCCGTATACCCGCACACTCCAACGCGAGGAGAGTTAACTACCGGCAGGCACATCTCGCTGCCGCAGTCATGTGCGACGGCGCACGCTTCACAAAGCCAGCCCTCCCCATTCCATGCGCATTCGGTACAGATTTTCGTGGCGGGCTGGATGCTACACCGCTGGCAGCTTACCTGCGTTGCCTCGTTTCTGGCCAATAGTTGCACGGTGCCTTTCGGCAAGTCTTGCTCACGAAGGGCAACAACTCTTAGCACAAGAGCCGTTGTAGAACCGTAGTCATATTGATAAAACAGCTTCATCCCTACCTCGAGCACTTCGCTCACCCGCGTTCTCATGCTCATTTCTTCATCCATGGGCTCGGAAGCATAACGCTTGCCGCCAATCTCAAAAGCGCTCAAGTGGCCGCAGCATTCAAGCCAGGTATGGCGGAGAAAATCGTCGAGTTTACTCAGTGGGGCGGTTGCCGGCACTGCAACATGCATCCAGTACGCCTTGTCGTCACGTCCTTCGATGGCTAAATGGAAACTCGGGGCAGGCGGTCGTTTTTTAGAAGCCGCCAATAGCTCGGAAGCTTTCGGTTGACAGCACGCACTCAGGTGTCGGGTCATGGAAGCGCGACCGACTATCTCCTCGCAGAGATGACACTTTCCCATCGATCGCGGTTTGCTCATGGCTGAGCAATATTACAGTGCTTCATAAATAAAAACATTTATTATTCGCTGTTTCCGAATAGGAGGCATCGGCGCAGGACTTCAGGAGATTTGTGATCAAGAAAGCTTGGTGCGGACACGGTCGCTTAGGGCTTTGCCGTCAACGACTTTGCCTTCGAGGTGGGCTTTGGCGGCTTTGACGACGGCACCCATTTGCTTCATGGAGTTGGCGCCGGTTTCAGAGATGGCTTTGGCGACGGCGGCGTCCATTTCGGCTTCGCTGGCGCCGGCGGGGAGATAGGACTCGAGGATAGCAAGTTCCTTGGTTTCCTTGTCGACGAGGTCCTGGCGATTGCCTTTGCCGAACTGGTCGATAGACTCTTTACGCTGCTTGACGAGGGTTTGGAGGATTTGGATCGTTTCCGCTTCGTCGAGCGTTTTGATTTTTTCGGTTTCTTTGTACTTGATGGCGGATTTGACGCCGCGCAGGACGCTCAAGAGGAGTTCGTCTTTCGCGCGCATGGCGTCGGTGAGGTCTTTTTGGATTTTCTCGGCTAGAGTCATGCAAATCAATATAGCAAAAGGAAGAGAAAGAATTAACACCGAGAGGGCAGAGACACAGTGGGGGCACTGGGAAGAGGGGAGCATTTGACAGGGTGAGAGTGGCTCGCTACCGTTAATGTTTTAGTTTGGGCGGGTTTTGCCCGCCTGCGCGCAAGTCAAATCAAACCAACCTGGACGAGGCCTGATGAAAGTCATTGTTGCGGACAAGATAAGCGAACGCGGCGTGGAGCTGTTGCGGAAGGCGGGATGGAACATCGTTTTGACAACGAAGGACAATCTGAACGCGGAGATCGCGGATGCCGACGCCTTGATCGTGAGGAGTGCGACGAAAGTTACGGCGGAATTGCTGGATAAAGCGCCGCGATTGCGGGCCGTAGGGCGCGCGGGCGTAGGCGTGGACAACATCGACCTCGACGCGGCTACGACACGCGGAGTTTTGGTGATGAGCACGCCGGGGGGAAATGCCATCAGCGTTGCAGAGCATACGTTTGCGCTTCTTCTGGCGCTGGCGCGGCAGGTGCCGCGGCTGGATAAGGCGATGCACGAGGGAAAGTGGGAGAAATCGTCCGCGGCGGGAACAGAAGTGCGCGGTAAAACCCTTGGATTGATTGGACTGGGGCGCATTGGGAGCGAAGTGGCGATCCGCGCGGACGCCTTTGACATGCGCGTTCTGGGGTATGACCCATACATCAGCGAGGCGGCCGCGAAAGAAGTGCAGGTCGAGCTGGTCCCGCTCGAAAAGCTGCTCGCCGAGAGCGATTTTATCTCGTTGCACACGGCGCTGAGCCCTCTGACGCAGAATTTAATTAATGCGGATACGCTGGCGAAGATGAAGAAGGGTGCCCGGATTGTGAACGCGGCGCGTGGGGAACTGATTGATGAGACTGCACTTGCGGAAGCGTTGAAAAGCGGCCAGCTGGCCGGGGCGGCGCTGGACGTTTTCGTGCACGAGCCGCCGAAGGATTCGCCGCTGCTCGGTATGGCAAACGTGATTGCAACGCCGCATGTGGCGGGGTCGACTGCTGAGGCGCAAGAAGAGGTGGGGACGCAAGTGGCCGTGCAGGTGAAGGATTACCTGGCGGAGGGCCTGATTCGCAACGCCGTGAACCTGCCGGCGCTATCGGCGGACCAATACCGGCGCGTGCGGCCGTATCTGGCGCTAGCGGAACGACTTGGGTCGCTGGTATCGCAGGCGGTGGCGGTAAGGCCGGCGCGGATAAGGATTCGCTACGCGGGAGAGGTGGCGGAGGTGGGGACGCACCTTTTGCGCAGTGCGGTGTTGGCGGGGATGCTGAACGCGGTGCTGGATGAAAAGGTGAACGTGGTGAACGCACCTGCAGTGGCTGCGGCGCGTGGGTTATCTGTCGAGGAAGAGACCCGGCGGCGGGAGCGCGGGTTCCCTAACACGTTGGAAGTAGCGGCTTTACCGGAAAAGACTGGTTCCGCCAAAGGATTCTCCGCGGAGGGCACCGTTTTGCACGACGGTTCGCCACGTGTGCTGCAGATAGACGATATTCCACTGGAGGCAGAGCTGGCAGGTACAATGCTTTATTTGCGAAACCGCGATGAGCCCGGGGTCATCGGGCAAGTGGGAGCGACACTCGGCAATATGGGCGTGAATATCGCAACGTTCGCCCTGGGGCGCCGGGATGAGAAGCGTGGCGCGGAAGCTGTCTCGCTGGTGCGGCTGGATGGAGAGGTTTCGGATTCGATCCTTGGAGCGATTCGCGGAATTCCAGCGATTACCGTGGCCAGGCTGCTGCAGCTTGGGTGAAGCCCTTTGAGGCAACCTGCCTCGATGTGAACCAACGCACTGTTTGTGTCGATCTCATTATCTATAGCTAATATTGATGAAAGGTAATTAACTAGCACCTTGTGCGTAGCGATAAGCGATCCCTTGGCCGCTGAAGTCGCGAGTGCGTCGGCGACGATCCCAGACGAGCAGAGAAAACTTGACTTAGTGTCTTTTGTATCTTAAAAGATATGTAGTTAGGACATTGAAGCGAGCGGTGGGCACGGTTGCCCAGGTTTCAAACCTTCTGAAGCTGCGATAATCGCAGCACTTCAGTGTACCGTGTGCGTCGAACACACGGCCTCCCTCGTGGTGCACAGTAAATCCAGATTAGAGGTGTGCATACTCGAAAGGGGTTTTATGGTTTTCCCGTTATTGAAGCGTAGTTGGAAGGTTTTCCTGATTGTGGGGCTTTTTGTGTTCGGCACTGGGGGCTTTTTGCATGCGCAGGATCCCACCGGCAGAATCATTGGAACGGCGAGCGACGCGCAAGGCGCCGGAATCCCGGGTGTGGTGGTGACCGCTACAAACGTGACTACACAGGTCAGCAAACGAGCGGAAACCAACAAGGAAGGCTTTTATCAGATTCTGGATTTGCCGATTGGCTCCTACAAAGTAACGATGGAGCATCAGGATTTTCGCCAGCTTGTCTTTGAAAATCAGCTCTTGCAAATCAATCAATCGCTGCACATTGACGGCAAAATGGAGTTGGGGGCGCGGTCTGAAATCGTGGAGGTAAAGGATCAAGTCAGCGTAGTGGAAACCGTGGACCCCACGATTGGCAGTTCGGTGACGGGTCGCACCCTCACGGACATGCCCTTGAACGGCCGCAACACCTTGAGTCTGGCGCTCCTCCAGCCCGGTGTGACTAACACAAATGATGGGGATTCGGGTTCCGGGCAGGGATACAACATCGCCGGTGGCCGTTCGGACTCGGTAACGTTTCTCTTGGATGGAGGCCTGAACAACGAAAACCTCGGCAACGGAGTGGTGTATAACCCCAATCCGGACACCATCGCTGAATTCCGCATTCTCGAGAACAATTACACTGCGGAATACGGGCGCAACGGCGGCGGCATCATTACGGAGGTAGTGAAATCAGGTACGAACGAATGGCACGGCAGCGCCTTCGACTACATCCGCAATGGCGATTTCAATGCCAACTCCTTCTTCAACAAAAACGATCCCAACAATCTGCTGCCACGCGATACTCTCAGACGCAACCAGTACGGCGGTACCTTTGGCGGACCGATTACGATTCCAAAGGTCGTGAACGGGACGGACCGCTTCTTCTTTTTCGTGGGCTATCAGGGGCAGCGGCAGTCGGACAGCCAATCTTCGTCTGGGAATGTTGTGTTCACTCCCGCCGAACTGCAAGGCAATTTCTCGACAGCTGGGAACCAAGGCGTGCCAGGGCCAGCGCAGTGCCCGAATAGAGATCCCGGGGTCGCCAATTTTCTCGCGGCTAACCCATTCTTCGTAGGCACCACGGGAAATGCCGCCTGCGCCATAATGGATCCCACAACGATCAACGCCGTGTCTCAGAAGTACATCGCCGCGGGGCTGATCCCCACTTCGCCCACCGGGATTCTCAATGTCCAGGCGCCCGCCACCAATAACGACAATCAGCTGACCATGAAATTCGATTTCAACGCCACGCAGAAGGACAAGTTTTCCGCCACACTAGGCGGAGATCGCAATCCTACATTGTCGCCATTCGCAGGCTCAGGCTTGCTGGGCTATGCAGATACGACTTCCGTTAAAAATTACTTCTCGAACTTCGCCTACACGCGCACCTTTACCCCTAACGTGCTAAACGAGTTCCGAGTCACCGTTCAGCGGCAGAATATTTTACAAGACACGCCTGCCCAAACGATCCCGACGCACGCCGACGTTGGTGAAATCGGTATCACACCTGATTTGGAAACAGGGGCGGCCAATCTCTCTTTTGCCGATCAGGGAACATTCCTGGGTACCAGCATCCAGGGACCCAGCGCGCTGATCAACAACACGTTTGCCTATAGCGATGTTCTCTCGTGGACCCGAGGACGTCACACTTGGAAATTTGGCGGAAGCTTTGCTGCGTACCAGTTCAACACAGCTTTTGATTTTATTGGCTCGGGAATATTTACCTTCGCGGGAGCTGGCGGGATTGGTTCCGGGAACGACTTTGCCGATTTCCTATTCGGGATTCCAGAGAACTTCCAGCAGGGGCCGAACGCACGGACAAATGCCCGGAGCAAGACGTACTCTGGGTTTGCACAGGACGAATGGCGCGTGAACAAGAGACTCGTGCTGACGCTCGGCGTGCGGTACGAGTATTCCACTCCGAAGCTGGACACTCACGGTGACACGTTCAACGTCATTCCCGGACACGCAGAGTCTACGGTCTTCCCCAACGCGCCGTCGGGGCTGGTCTTCCCGGGTGACGCGGGTGCGCCGCGAGGCGTGAATTTCCCAGACAAAAACAACTGGGCGCCGCGCTTTGGTTTTGCCTGGGATCCGAAAGGCGATTCCAAGACGAGCATTCGCGGTGGCTTCGGGATGTTCTACGACATCCTGAAGGCCGAGGATAACTTCCAGGACAACGGCCAGCCGCCATTCTTTTCCGCTGGTTTTGTTAACTTTTCATCCCTTACGGCCAATCCGACCGGAGACGTTCCCTATTTGGCCAATCCCTACACCAGCACCGGCGCCGTCAATCCGTTTCCCTCAACGCCTCCCAATCACGACATAAATTTCTTCGACGCAGGATTGACGCCGTTTGGGAGCACATCCATTTTCCTGGACGACCCGCATCTGAAGACTCCCTACATCTACCAATACAGTCTCAGCGTCGAGCGGCAGATCGCGCTGAACACCTCTATCGAATTCAGCTACCTGGGGAGCAGTTCTCATGGATTGACTTCGCTAGTGGACATCAATCCATTCATTCCGGGCACCACAAACCGCATTCTCAATCTCCTTCCCGGAAATAGCAGCTGTCCGGTAAGTGATGGAAACGATTCCTTCAATTGCACGTACAGCCAGTTGGCGGAGTTCCAGAACGTTGCGAATGCTTCCTACAACGGCTTTACCGCCAGCCTAACAAGGCAAGTGACCGATGCTCGATTCATCGGAAGAACTTACTTCGTACTGGGCTATACCTTTGCTCACTCGATTGACGACGCTTCTGGCTTCCGTAACAACAGCTCCGCCGTTCCCACCTTTGATCCTCAGTTGTACCGCGGATCATCGGATTTCGACGTGAAACACAGGATCACGTTCAGCGGCGGTTGGGACTTGCCCTTCACAAACATGTGGGAGTCCGGGCCGAAACGTCTGACCAGCGGTTGGAGTCTCTATCCAATCTTTTCCTGGCGGACAGGTTTCCCGCTGACCGTCTTTAGCGATGTCGACAGTTCGGGCGGTTTCACTAACCCGGGGGTCACGGGAGCAGGCGATTTAGTATCGGCACGCGCCAACCTGACGGGGCAGCCGCTTACGACGTTCAACCCGCGCGGGGTACAGACCTTGACCGGAGATTTCGGGGCAAATACGGGCAACTTCTATTTTAATCCTGCCGCGTTTACTACGGCACAGGTCGGGTCTTTGTCGGACCCCTGTGCTACGCCTTCGCCAACGTGCTTCCCTTCGACTGCGCAGGTAATCGCGAACTCGTCTCTGCTGACCTATGGAACCGGGTCGCGTGGGTTGCTGCGCGGCCCAGGAAGAACGAACCTCGACATGTCGCTAGTGAAGAGCACGGCCATCACGGAAAAGCTCCACCTGGAAATCCGTGTGGACGCCTTTAACCTCTTCAACCACGCGGAGTTTGCTGACCCGGTTACGAACATCGCCTCCCCTGAGTTCGGCCAAATCATAGCCACGGGGAGTCCCAGCACCAATCAGCCTTTGGCGCGCATACTTCAGCTCGCGGCCAAGTTCACCTTCTAGCGCGACCGTGCCGCAAGGAAAATAGGCGGGAGCGAGGGCTCCCTAACACGTTGGAAGCAAGCGCGTAACCGAAAAGGGAAAGCCGTGCCAGGAGCTTTTGCTCCGAGGCACGGCTTTTGCTTTGCACGACGGTTCGCTGTGCGTGTCCAGACTGACGACGTTTCCCTCGAGGCGCAGCCGGCCGGGGGCGTTGGTTCCTTTCTGGTGCAAGGACGGCCCCTAGGTTCGTGTGGCGGTCAGCTCGATACTGGGAAGCCGATACGAAAACACCGCCACATCAGCCCTCGGAGTTGTTGGCGAGAAGCATCGCGGGAAGCGGTGACGCTGGTGCTCCTGATGGAGAGCATCTGATTCGACTCTAGCCAACGTTTGTCCTGCTACGACAATTCCAGTCGCAAGACCCCTTCTCCTCACATGAAAATTGGTTACCTTCCCGCCACTATGCGGTACTAGTTCTTTTAGCCCTTCCGTCTATTTCTGAAGAATTTAAAATTTAGATGATTCAAAGTCGAAAGCCGAAATAAAAGAACTTCCCTTGACACCGACCCTTAATTTGGCCTAAAAGCTACGTCAACGGTTGCTTGCGTGGTGGGGAAGGTTGCCCAAGGTCGAATTTTTTCTCCAGGTTGAGACCCGGCAAAGCGCCACATTGTTTTCGTGTCGGCTTGGCGCTGCCCACTTGCATACAAATCAACTTTTAGGTGGGGTGCGCGAAAGGAGCTGTCCATGGAGTGCGATTTTGTGAAGCGCAGCTTTGCGGTTTGCTGCTTAGCACTGATTTTTGGTCTTACATGCGCATGGGCGCAAAATGGCACTACATCGCTGCGGGGCACTGTCACAGACCAGAAGGGGGCTTCTGTGCCCGGCGCGTTGATCACGCTGGACAATGCAAGTCTTGGTATTTCTTTGAGCATGAAGACGGACAAGGACGGTGGATACCAATTCCTGGAGCTCCGACCAACCACTTACACCGTCACCGTCACGTCCTCTGGTTTCGCTACTCTTCGGCAGAGTGGATTGCAATTGCTGGTCGCCACGCCTCGAACAGAGGACTTCAAGCTGGAACTTGCCAGCGTATCGACCACAATTGAAGTAACAGGTACAGCGCAGACCATCAACACTACCGACGCCACCCTCGGCAACGCATTTGGCTCGGCACAGATTGGAGCGCTGCCATTTGAAGGGCGCGATCCGGCCGGCATGCTGAGTCTTCAGCCAGGCGTTGTCAGCGTCGCTGATCCTCAGATCCAAAGAGACAATGAAAGTTTCGACAGCCGGAGCGGATCTGTTAACGGTGCGCGGAGCGATCAGACCAATATCACGCTGGACGGTGTGGATGACAACGACCAGCTGTACGGATATGCCTTTCAAGGTGCGTTGCGGGCCACCCTGGACTCCATCGAGGAGTTTCGCGTGACCACTTCCAACTCAGGCGCCGACCAGGGGCGTTCGTCAGGTGGCCAAGTTTCATTGCAAACCAAGAGCGGTTCCAACCAGTTTCACGGGACGGCCTACGAATACAATAGGCCGACGGATCTGGTCGCCAATCAGTATTTCAACAAACTGGCGGAACTTCAGAATGATGAACCGAACAAACCGCCCTTTTTGCTGCGAAACACCTTCGGAGCAACGTTTGGGGGGCCGATCATCAAGGATCGCTTGTTCTTCTTCGTGGCCTACGAAGGGCAGCGGTTGCGAGAAAATAGCCAGGTTACGCGAACCGTTCCGAGTGCGGCTTTGCGCGATGGCGTTATTCAATATGCTTGTGCGCCAATCACGAACTCGAATGGTGTTATAACTGAACCAGCCACGCAGGTCTGCCCCGGCGCAACGGTTCAGGGTTTGAGCGGTGCGTCCTATTCGGCTCCGGCGGGATTTAATGTCCTTTCTCCCACCCAAATTGCCAGCATGGATCCAAACTGCACCGCGTTGGGTACCTGTCCTCAAGGCGCGGGGGTTGACCCCAGCGTCCTTAAGACGCTGAACGAATATCCGCTTCCGAACAGCAACCAGCAGGGCTATGGCTACAATTACCAGGCTTTTACTTTCTCCTCTCCGGCGCCGCAGAAGGAAGATACCTATATCGCGCGGTTTGACTACAACATAACCTCGAGCGGCACACAGCGCTTGTTCGCTAGGCTCGGCCTACAAAATGACCACGCCGACGGCGTCGAACAGTTTCCCGGGCAGCCGGCCTCAACTGTGGATACAAACAACACGAAGGGAATCGTTGCTGGATACCTCTGGACCATCAGCCCGACGAAAATAAACAACCTTCATTACGGCTATATCCGCCAGGGAATCGGACAAAACGGGATTTCCACAGAGCCGCTGGTATTTCTGCGCGGGCTAGACGATCCGACGGCGTATACGCGAACCACCAACGTTATCGTGCCCGTGCAGAATTTTACCGATGACTTCACGTGGACCATGGGCAAGCACGCTGTCACGTTCGGCGGAAACTACCGTCTCATAAACGACATTCGGAATTCCGACGCGGATTCCTTCAGCGATGCTTTGACCAACACGGGTTTCCTGGAACCCACAGGCATCTCAAACCAGGGCGGCAGTTTCGACCCAGCCGCGTTTGGATTTCCGGCTGTCGACACAAATGCGCAAAACGCCTACGACTACCCGATGATCGCATTAGCAGGGATTCTTACAGAGGAAGATAATACGTACGTTCAGAACAAGAGCGGACAATTTCTGCCGCAAGGCTCATTTGTTCCGCGGCACTTCCGCGACAACGAAGTGGAATTTTACGGCATGGATGCGTGGCGAATTAAATCCAACCTGACGATGACGTATGGCTTGCGTTATTCGCTTCTGCAGCCGCCTTATGAGACGAATGGCAACCAAGTCTGTCCCAGCATAAGTCTGGACCAGTTCTTCCAGACCCGCATGGCCGACATGGTGCAAGGTATTTCTTATTCTCCCAATTTCAGTTTCGATCTGTGCGGCCCGGCCAATGGCAAGCCCGGGTACTGGAGCTGGGATCGCAAGGACTTTGCGCCAAGATGGTCATTGGCGTATTCCCCCAGTTATAGCCAAGGGTTGCTTGGAAGCCTTTTTGGAGGTGCGGGAAAGAGTTCTATAAGGCTGGGAGCCGGTGTGTATTACGATCACTTCGGCGAAGGGATTGTAAACACCTTCGACCGCAATGGATCCTTTGGATTCGTGACCACGGGCGCTTTGCCACCCGGCACGGTCAGCCTGGACACGGCGCCGCGCTACACGGGAATCAACGATCTACCGCCATCTCTAGCGTATCCGGCGCCGACGGCGGGATTCCCCGTAACGCCAGGAGGCAACTTCCTGATCTATTACGGTCTTGACGACAAGCTGAAGACGCCGTATGCGTACGGATTCGACGTATCTTATACGCGCGAACTGAAAGCGGGTTTCACGATCGAAGCTGCCTACGTCAATCGTCTGGGACGCAGGTTACTGCAAGAAAGGGACCTCGCACAGCCGCTAAATCTCTACGATCCAAAATCGAAAGTCAGTTACTTCCAGGCGGTGACCGCCCTTGCAAAAATCGACCGCACGGGTGAGTCGGTTGAGAACTTTGCCGCGAATCCGAACCTGCCTGCCAATATCGTGCAGTATTGGACGGATGTGATGCAGCCCCTTCAGGCTGGCGGGGCGTATAGCATCGGAGGCAGCTCTTGCGTCGATAGCGGTACACCTAAGAGCACCATGAGCCCGCTTGTTGCAGCCTATGCCTTGTTTTGCGGTGGAATTTTTAATGAGACGACGCCACTTTCTGCCTGGGATCTCGGCGGCATTCCCGACGCGAATCTTCCCGGAGTGTCGTACTTCCCCGTCAACGGCCCCAACTCTTTCTTCCAGAATCAATTTGCCTCTTTGTACGCAGAGAGCTCGATCGGCCGGAGCAATTACAACGCCGGGCAATTCATGATTCGCCATCGGATGACTCACGGCTTGACTTGGGATTTCAACTACACCTATTCCAAGTCGATTGACGAAGGCTCCAACGCGGAGCGCATCAGCTTGGCAGAGGGATTTGGTTATGCAAGCCAGCTCATCAACGCCTTCGACCCAGGCCAGAACCGTGCCGTCTCGGACTGGGACATGACCCACCAGATCAATTCCAATTGGGTGTATGAGCTGCCTTTTGGTCGCGGTCAGAAGTGGGGCAACTCGTCGAATCGCTTTACAAATGCGGTGTTCGGCGGATGGACGATCTCCGGGCTTTATCGTTGGAGCAGCGGACTGCCCTTCTCCGTCTCGAATGGATTCCAATTCCCCACCAACTGGGACCTCACCGGCCAGGCCGTTCTGGTTGGTCCGAAGCCCGCTACCGGTGTTGGGACCAATTGCTCCAGCGGCACTTGCAACCCCAACGTCTTTGTAGGCGCAACGGGCGGGACGGGCAGCGCCGTGAATTCCTTCGACTATCCGTTCCCCGGAGAGTCTGGATCCCGCAACAACTTCAGAGGCCCAGGTTACTTCGACATCGACGCCGCCATCCGGAAAACTTGGAGTTTCACTGAGAGTGCAAAGCTGGCGTTTGGCTTTGACGTTTTCAACTTGACGAACTCGGTACGGTTCGACCCGGGCTCAGTCACGTACAACGGGAATGCTGCCATCGACAGTGGCTCAGCGTTCGGTAACTTCGAGAGCGTGCTCACCGGATCTCGCCGAATTGAGATTTCGTTGCGGTTCATTTTCTAGCAATCGTTTCACGAAGTTCTCTACATCTTCATTGCCCGCCGGAGAGGAAAGCCTCTTCGGCGGCTTTCCTTTGGACCGCATGCAAAGCGCTAACTTACGGGGCGCTATGCCGGCGACATCATATAGATGTCTCTGGTGGTCATCTGTTCAAGGGGTAGAAACGGTTCCTGGGACCATTCGTGAGTTTTACAAGGCCGTCAATACACCAAGATTTGTATGGTGTAAGCTTGCATGGAACGAGCATTTTACCTGTGCTATTCTTTAGTTCCACGCAATTCAGCTATTTGTTGCGTATGTACATTGTCGGGGCGTAGCGCAGCCTGGCTAGCGCGCCTGGTTCGGGACCAGGAGGTCGATGGTTCAAATCCATTCGCCCCGACCACTCCCATCCCGTGAAATCAACAACTTACTTACACCCTAGGTTGTGAAGCTCCCGCAACTTGAGTCCGATTGAGTCCAAATACGAGCGCTTCGACGCCCGCCACGGCCCGGCGCTGATCTTCCGGGATAGCGTGCAGATAAACTTCTCGAGTGATGTCCGATGTTGAGTGGCCCAGAAGAGCCTGAACGGTTCCTAGTGGCGCACCTGTTGCGTCAAGCAACGTTGCATGGGAATGGCGACTATTTATCATGATAAATAGCCGACACTATTCCGCGTCCCGGACTATTGCCGAGTGACTGGAGACCTGTCGCGTTTAAGCCGAAATGACTGCTCAAACCGCAGATGGACTCGCCAACCACTCGGCATAGTTGTGCGCCTCTATAGGTTGTTAAGGAAGCCAAGGAGTTGGTCCCCTGGTCGATACCGTTTGAATTTGCCCTTTAGCGGTTTCGTTTTGCCGAGGGCCTTCTCCTTCATCGCCAGTGT
>DATMKS010000001.1:0-17220 GCA_035571045.1 Verrucomicrobiia bacterium | reverse complement strand
GAATGCGTTTGGGTAGTGAAAGAGGAGAGTCATTTCTTCGTTTTCTTGGTCCGAAGCCACAAGTGTCCATCCATCCCCGCCGAGGATCGTTTTGAAGCGGTCGTGCAATTTGGGAAGGATGCGGGAGTTGACTTCGTTGGTGATGGCAGCGCGGAGCTCTTGATCGAGGGCTTTCCGTTTTGTGACAGATAGGGCAGGGTTGGCAAGATCACGATCTCCTGAGAAGCCCAATGCAGCCCTGTCAATCGAGATATCGATGTCTTCAGACAGGCGGTCAATCAAGCCAAATACTTTGGAAAGAGATGTTCCGCCTTTAAACCGGAGTTCAGGAATATCGGCCAGGGCGAAGAGATGCTTGAGCGTTCAGCAAATCCAAAAGTCCTTTTCTATTGCAGTAGTTGTGGAAGAGCGCCGGGCGGCAGTTTCCTCGAAATAGGGCTGCCGCTCGGTGGGTTTGCCTTTTGCGAAGTCGTCCATAGGATTTCGCGTCAGGCGCTGAGTTGATTTAGAACGGGCTGCGACCAACCCGGTGCAGTCGGCACAAGCCGTCTAATGGCTTTCTTGACGGGACGAGGAAGCTGCTTTGCAAGGGAATGGATAGAAATGTCGTGAACTCCCTCTTTCCCGAGCGCGCGAACAGCCTGAATGACGACTCCCGCTTCTGTTCCCGCACCAATCATTTTGGAGGGGGCCACGTGCTTGAGCGCGACGGTCTGGTTGCCAATTCGAATGGTGCGAGAAGGTCCTTCTGTCCAGAAGACATTCTGCATGGGCACTTGGGTTGAAAGCCCAAGTAGATTGGCAGCTTTTGCCCCGGAGACGCTGATTCGGCTCCCCGTCCTCTCAGCCATGGCCTTGGCAACGGCCTCGGGAGAGGGGAAGAGGACGCCAATTTTGGGGTGCACCTTCGGGAAATCGTAAACACCCCGAGCCAGACGACGAACCTGACCAGTCCGCTGAAGCCGAGACAAAGCCTGGTCTACAGCAGCACGGGTGCCGAGGTGTGCAAACTGTCTGGGCGTAAACACCCATCCGCGGCGCTTTGCTCGAATTCGCTTTAAGATCGCATTGGTGGTGGAGACTGTCATATGTGTTTCCTCTGCGTCAGGAATAATGGCCTATTTATCTGACACTGTCAATGGCACACATGTATTGTAAGCTGTGTATAATGAATGTTATAAGAGAAGAGGCATGTAGGCTTAAGTGCTGCGATACACGAAGTATAGAAAATCGAGATTGGGATGCGGCAGAGCTTACGACCTCCCCGCGCAAACCGCGATATTGCCGGCCAGAACGAACTGCCCGAGGCGCGATAGAGATCGTGGACTGATCTTCGAGACTCTCGCCCTCGCGACAACCTAGGGTGATCACTTGTCAGCCACCCCCGTCCTGCATAAACTCCTCCCGCACGCGACGGCACTCGGCGCGAGCTCCGGAAGCGACAGAACACAAAGAATGAACGAAGACAAGTCCAACCAGGGCAACGACCGCTTCCCGCTGACGCGATGGTCCGTGATCGACGCCGCGCGCAGCAGCGATGGAGGAGAACGCGCCCGCGCCATGGACACGCTCTGCGCCGCCTACTGGAAACCCGTCTACAAGTATGTGCGCCTGCGCTGGAACCGCCCTGCCGACGACGCTCAGGATTTAACGCAAGGATTTTTTGTGCAGCTCATCGAACGCAGCCTTTTGAAAAAATTCGACCCGGCAAAAAGCCGTCTGCGGACCTATTTGCGTCTTTCGGTGGACAGTTTCCTGATGAACGAAGAAAAAGCCGCCAAGCGCCTCAAGCGCGGCGGCAACGTTTCGCACGTTGCGTTAGATTTCGCCGGAGCCGAAGAAGAATTAGGCGGCGCCACAATCGACCCCGCTTCCATTCCTTCCCCCGAATCACTCGAAGACTTCTTCGAGAAAGAATGGATCCGCGGCCTTTTCGAGCTGGCCGTCGAAGATCTCCGCAAGCATTGCCAAGCCAACGAACGCGAAAGAACATTTCGCCTCTTTGAGGAATACGATCTCGCTGGCGACGAAACCATTTCCTACGACAAGCTCGCCGAAGAATACGGAATCGCCCTCACCGACGTAACCAACGCCTTGTCGTGGGCGCGGCGCGAATTCCGCCGCGGCGCCCTCGAACGTCTGCGCGAAATCTGTGGCAGCGACGAAGAGTTCCAACGCGAAGCCCGCGCCGTCTTTGGCTGGGAAGCAAAATGAAATCTCTTTCCGACAAGGCCATCGACCGACTTCGCGTCGGCGCCGACGAACCGGACCTCGCCGGCACACGCTACCGCTTGCTCGAACGCGTCGCCCGCGGCGGCATGGGCGTGGTCTACGCCGCTCAAGACGAAAAACTGGAACGCCGCGTCGCGCTGAAAGTCCTCGACGTCCCCGGCGCCGAGGGTGACCTCGCGAATCGGCTGATACGCGAAGCCCGCGTCCTCGCCCGACTCGAACATCCCGGCATCGTCCCCGTCCACGACGTCGGCACGCTCGCCGACGGCCGCGTGTTCTACACGATGAAATTCGTCGAGGGCCAGCGCCTCGATAAATTCATCGAAGGCGTTCTGTCTGTAAAAGACCGCTTGCGCCTCTTCCTGCGCATCTGTGAAGCCGTAGCCTTCGCCCACGCGCGCGGCGTCCTTCATCGCGACCTGAAACCGGCGAACGTCATGGTCGGCCCGTTCGGCGAAGTCCTCGTAATGGATTGGGGCCTCGCAAAAATCCTCGGCGGCGAGACACAACTCGCCGAGCGTGCCTCTGATCCCGAAGCAACCATTCTCGAAAAGCCAAAACAGCCGGGCGAAACAAACAATTCCACCAAAAGTTCCGTCGTCACCGGCCACGGCACGGTGATGGGCACACCAGGCTACATGTCTCCGGAACAAGCCCGCGGAGAAGTAGACGCCCTGGACGCGCGCAGCGACATTTTTTCGCTCGGCGCGCTCTTGCGATTCATCCTCGCGCAAAAAACGCCCGCTGGTTTCACGCCGCGCATCGACCGCTCGCTCGAAGCCATCTCTAGAAAAGCCACCGCGGACGACCGCGAATCGCGTTATTCCACAGTGCAGGAACTCGGCCAAGATGTTTCCCGCTATCTGGACGGACTCGCTGTTGGCGCGCATCGTGAAAGCATTTTCGAAAAAACGTCCCGCTTTTACCGCCGCTACCGCTTCTTCATCTTGCTGATTCTGGCCTACTTGGCGATGCGTGTGATCCTGCTGCTCGTTTTGAAAAGATAGTTCTAAAGGAAATCGAGGGATCGTTGTATAGAACATCAGAGGACGAAGAGGAGAGGCCGAAAATGAACAAAATCCTGCTCGGATTGCTCTTGGGGGCTCTTCTCGGAGCCATCGACGGAGGCACCGCATGGTTCACTCCCGCAGTGCGGGCACAGATCGTCGGAATCGTTATCGGTTCGACCGTAAAAGGCCTGATCGCCGGTATCGCCGCCGGAATTTTCGCCCGCAAAGTAAACTCCGTTCCTCTCGGGATTTTGTTTGGCCTAGCGGTTGGCGCCCTGCTGGCATTCCTGGTCGCTTACATGCAGCACGGCTACTACCTTGAAATCATGCTTCCCGGCAGCATCGTCGGAATGATCGTGGGCTTCGCAACACAGCGCTTCGGAGCGGCTCCGGCAACGACACCGGCCACGCGCTAAAAAGACCAAGGAGATGTCAAAAGTGTCGCTAGTAAATTCCAGGAGGGAGAACTATGTCTCGAGTCATACACTTTGAAATTCCTGCAGCAGAGCCTGACCGCGCCGCGGCATTCTACGGAAAGGTTTTCGGCTGGAAGTTCGACAAGTGGTCCGGTCCGATGGAGTACTGGATGGTCGTGACCGGCAAGGAAGGCGAGCCGGGCATCAACGGCGGCATGATGAAGAAGCCCGGCGGCATCACATCGACGACCAACACGATCGGAGTGGACTCGGTGGATGACGCGATCGCGGCGGTCCTGAAAGCCGGGGGAAAGAACATCATGCCCAAGACGCCGATTCCGACCGTGGGCTACTTCGCGTATTGCGAAGACACCGAAGGCAATGTGTTCGGCGTGATGCATCCCGATCCAAATGCGAAATGAAGTTGCACTCGGCGGCGCGGCACCGGCCGAAGTTACGCGGAAAGAGGCCGCCTTGAAGGAGGCCGCGCTGAAACAAGCGGCGCGAGGGCAAGAGAACACGATGAGCCTTACAAAACCGATGCTGGGACTGGCTGTGGGAGGCACGCTGGGGTTGCTGGACGGCTTAAGCGGATTCCTAGAGCCGTCCCTCCGGCCGGTAATGGGCAGTGTGATTACGTTTTCTCTCGTGAAGGGTTTGGTTGCCGGGATGGCCATTGGATATGTATCTCAGCGATTCCATTCGATGCTCGTCGGAATTCTGGCGGGAATCGGGATCGCATCGGTGCTCAGTCTTTTGGTGGTCCTAGACGCCGGGATGGCCTTGTTCTTGGACATCATGCTCCCCGGAATGTTGTTGGGTGTCGTTGTTGGATTTACGACTCAGAAATTCGGGCGGCAGGCCGAAACGCCGCCGGCAGCGAGATGAGTTGCGAGCGGTCGACTTAGTTGGTCAACAAATAAGGAGGAAATCATGAACGGCAGAATGGGAACGAAAGTTTTAACGACCTTGGCGGCGCTGCTATTGGCTTTTGCGATCGCGCCAGCCAGGGCGGGCGGAAACGGTACTGCGGCTTTCGAGCAGTTGAAATCGCTGGTTGGCCACTGGGAGACGGAGTCGCCGAACAAGGAGAAGGCCACGCTGGACCTCGAGTTGACGTCCGGTGGAACGGCCGTGATTGAACGGTTTCACATGACCGAGCAGGGCAAACCGGTGGAGATGACCACGCTCTACTATCTGGACGGCGAGCAACTGAAGCTGACGCATTACTGCATGGCGGGGAATCAGCCCACGATGCGCGGATCGTATGCGGCCGACGCCAAAACGCTGACGTTTGAATTCGAGGGCGCCACAAACTTGAAGAGCCCGAACGACGGACACATGCATCACGCGGTTTACACCTTCATCGACAGTGATCATTTCAAGACGACTTGGACTTTCCGCAAGGATCAGAAAGACGCCTTCACCGAAGACGTAACCTACGTCCGCTCGAAATAAACGGAGCGGAGCAGGAACGCGAAGCCAGAGCACGGAAGAAAGACCAAGAATCATAAATCCGCAAAGGGCAAGCTCATATTGGGCTTGCCCCTTGCATTTGGCCGGAAGGAGGCAGCCAGGAATGTCTGTCGCACATTTTTGTGCCGCATATAGAATGGCGTGCATCGAATCGGCAGGAGCGACGCCATGGGATTTGCGGCCTTTCGCAATCACAAATACATCAGCCTCGAAACATTCAAAAAAAATGGCGAGGGCGTGAAAACGCCGGTGTGGTTCGCCGCGGATCCCGCCAGCGATCTCGCCGGAGACGGAGCGCGGCTCTACGTCTACACGATTGGGAATACGGGAAAAGTGAAGCGCGTGCGCAACAATGGCCATGTAAAAATAGCGCCATGCACGATAAAGGGCGACCCGCTCGGCGATTGGGCCGATGGCAACGCCGAAATCGTGACGGGAGAGATCGCCTCGCAGGCCATGAAACTCCTCAATAGGAAATACTTCCCGATCAAGCAGATTTTGGGATTCTTCGCGCTTTTCAGCCGGCGTGAACGAATCGTGATGGCGATCCGGCCAGTGTGATCGACTCGAAGCGCGTAGGGCGTTGATGCCGGAACACGGGACTATCGTTCTGCGGCGCTTTTCTGGGTACACCAACAACACGGCGAGGAAACTGGCCACGAGTACGGCGCGTCTCTTATTTATAGAGCAGTCGTGTCTTATCCGAGCCCGGAGGAAGCCATGTTGAACTTCACCCGAATGCGATTTTTTCCGTTGTTGTGCGCCGCGTTTTTGTTCACCTCTCCTGCAAACGCGCAAACGCCGCCTCCGGCCCCATCGCTAGCGCCTGTGCCGCCCGCGCTGCTGAATGCAAAAACGGCTTTTATTTCGAATGCCGGCGCCGACAGCGGACTTTTTCCGCATCCTTTCAGCGGCGATCCGGACCGTCCGTACAATCAGTTTTATACGGCTATGCAGAGCTGGGGGCGCTATCAGCTCGTTACGGATCCGTCGGAAGCGGACATTGTGTTCGAACTGCAACTCATCGCGCCTCCGGGCCCCACCAGCGGAAACAAGGTGAACGGCGCGTCGGATCCGGTGCCTATGTTCCGGCTCGTCATCTACGACCGGAAAACGCATTATGTGCTGTGGGCGCTCACGGAATCGATCACCATCGCTTTCTTACAGAAAACTCATGACAATAATTTCGACCAGGCGCTTCTGACGATCATGCTGGATTTGAAGAGAGTGACCGGCGCGCCTGTGACGGCAGCTTCCAATCACTGACGACCGGACGCTTCGCGCCAGGATTTTTCCGCGACACTTTGCTTTTCAAACGGCCATGCCATGAGGCGCGTGCAGAAGCGCGCTCATTCGAACGGGATGCCGGTTTGCCTGGAGATGGCGCGGAGATCTTCGACGATGGGCATGATGAGCGGGACGCCATTTTTGCGGCGTTCGACTTCCGCGATGCGTTCGGGATCGCCGGGGATTAACGGGCCGCTCGTGCCGGGAGCGGGTTTTGTGGCGCGGAAGATGCGGACGTACTCGTCGATCTGGCGCTTGAATTCGTCGGGGTCGATAAAACCGTCGATGCGCATGGCGCCAAAGAAATGGCCGATGCCTTTGCCAACGCTGCGCTTTGGAATTTCCTGGCGCAGGGCAAAGGGCGGAGCGAATGGACCCCAGTTGGCGCCGCTAAGCACACCGCACAAAACATCCACCATGACAGCCAAGCTGTAGCCTTTGTGTCCGCCGCGTTCGCGATCGGAACCGAGAGGAAGGAGACAGCCGCCGTTCACGGGGTCGTCGGGATTGGTGGTGTTGCGGCCCTGATTGTCGATGCCCCAGCCGATGGGGATGGGTTCGCTTCTGCGGCGAGCCATTTCAATTTTTCCGTAGGCGGCGGCGCACGTGGCCATGTCGACGACGATGGGTGGCTCTTCTTTTCCAGGGAAAGCGATGGCGATGGGATTGGTGCCGAGCATGCGCTCCATGCCCCACAGTGGGGTGACCAAGCTGCTGGAATTGGTCATGGCCCAGCCGATCATGTCGCGTTCGAGAGCCTGGAGGACGTAATAGCCAGCGATGCCGAAATGGTTGGTGTTCGATACGCTGACCCATCCGGAGCCGGCTTTTTCGGCCATGTCCATAGCAATGCGATTCGCATGAGGGCCGACAACAAGGCCGAGACCGTTATCGCCATCGACGGTAGCGGTGCTCAACGTGGAGCGCACGATGGAGATTTTTGGTTTGGGATTGATCTGGCCTTCGCTGAGCAGGCCGACGTAGCTATGGAGGCGAGCCACGCCGTGGGAATCGATGCCGCGGAGATCGGCGGAAGCGAGAACGTCGGCGGCCTGAACGGCATCGTCTTTGGGAACGCTGAAATGTAGGAAGATGCGCGTGGTGAATTCGCGCAGAGCATCGCTCGAGAAAATCTTGGCCTCGACGGCGGGCATTAGGGGGCCTTTCTGTGGCTCTTTGGCGAACGCGTTTGTGCAAACGGCTTTGCGATTTTAGCTGCGGGCAAGACCTTAGGCCAGGCGGTTGTTGGCGTCAAGCGCGGGATGCGTCGGCACCGAATTGGATAGGCGATCGCTAGCGCGGGCATAGCTCGATATCGCGGCCTTCGTCGCGCTCGCGTTCGAAGTTGAGCTCGAGGTCTACAAGGGGCGACTCCCTGAAGAATTGCAGAGGGCTTTTGGGCTGCTTTCTGATAAGGCGTTCGTACTGCTCCTCCGCAAGCATTACGACGCCCTCTCTGCCTTGACGGGTGATGAGCTGGGGCCCTTCGGTTCGAGCGCGGCGAAAGAGTTCGCCGAAGCGAGCTTTGGCGGTTTGGACCTGCCAAGTGGCGGCCGCCTGGAGGGAGCGTTTTTTTGTAGTTTTGGACAAGCCATTCGCTCGGTTCATGACTAGTCTGACTAGACGGTCAGAATATCACTTGGAGTTTTGAGAAGCGAAAAAGGGGTTTGAGGGTCGCGGGCGGATAGAGGGCACGACGAATCGTGTTCCTATAATGTCATGAACGAGAATGGTGTTGGGAGGAGGAAGGGGCATGACGGGAAAAAACATGGTGCGGGATTCGGTTTTGGACGCGATTGGGGATACGCCGGTGGTGCGGCTCAGGAAGATGGTGTCGCCCGGGATGGCGGACGTTTTGGTGAAGCTGGAGTATTACAACCCCACCGGATCGTACAAGGATCGGATGGCGCTGGCGATGATTGAAGGGGCGGAGGCGCGGGGAGAGCTGCGGCCGGGAATGAGGGTGGTGGAGTGGACGGGAGGAAGCACCGGGTCGTCGCTGGCGATGGTTTGCGCGATTAAGGGGTACCGGTTTACGCCAATTTCGTCGGACGGATTTTCGGATGAGAAGCTGCGCACGATGCGGCTTTTCGGCGGGGACCTGGAGATCTTTCCGGCGGAGGGCGGGAAGCTCGTGCCGGAGCTTTATCAGAGGATGAAGCGGCGTGCGGAAGAATTGGCGCTGGAGCCGGGGACGTTTTATACCAACCAATTCAATAATGCGGACGCGGTTCGCGCGTACATGGGAATTGGCAGGGAACTCGTGGAACAGGCGGGCAGCGGGCTGGCGGCGTTTTGCGGCGGAGTGGGGACGGCTGGAATGATTGCGGGTGTATCGTGCGCGTTGAAGGAAGCTGGCTGCAAGGCGCGAATTGTGGTGCTGGAGCCGGCAGGTTCGCCGGTGCTTACGACGGGGAAAGGCGGTGCGCACCGCGTCGAAGGGATCGCGGCGGGTTTCCGGCCGCCGCACTTGAAGGATGGAGAGTTCGATGAAGTGCGAACCGTGGAAGAAGGGGCAGCGCGTGAAATGGCGCGACGCCTGGCGAAGGAGGAAGGAATTTTCGCGGGAACGTCGTCCGGGCTGAATGTGACAGCGGCGCTAGAACTGGCGCGGGAGCTGGGGAGCGGGAGTACGGTGGCGACGGTGGCTGTGGATACGGGATTCAAGTATCTGGCTGGGGATCTGTATCAGGAGTGAGTTAAAAAACTGGGTCCCCAGCCTTCGACGGAGTGGAAGGCTGGGGACGATCCCTAGGACTTCAGGATTTAGGGATTTTTCTTTGGTGCGGGCGTTTTTTCTCCGCCCTTGAGGCTAATCAGGGCCAGGAAATCTCTGGCGTTGAATGGATAGCGGCGGACGGACTGTTGTCCAGTGGTGCTCAAGGTGACGTCGACGCGGCGATTGTTGGCCAGGACGAGGACGCGCAGGTTGTCCAGCATTTGTTTGCGCTCATCCGGAGTGATGTCGGGATTTTGCGCGATCTGTTCCTTGGTCTGCTCGGTGGTTAGCTGATCCTCCTCGCCGTAGGAGCGGGTATCAATGTGGTCCGCAGGAACGCCGTGTTCGACCAGGAAGCGCTTGGTGCGTTCGACGCGGCGCTCTGTAAGGCCCTTGTTGTACTCGGGTGTGCCGCGCGGGTCGGCATGACCGCCGAGGATCAAGTGGGCGTCCGGCTTGAAGGTCAAGTATCTGGTGAAGTCGGCCGCCAGCTTTACGAGAACTTGTTCCTGGCTGCCAAGCAAGCCAGCGGTGGGATTGGCTGCGGTCGGGCGCGCCGTGGCGAAGTAGATGCTATGGAGCGAAAGCCTGACTTCGAGTTCAACTTGTTCCGGCGGCGGAGGCGGAGACTGGACTTCGATCCCCAGCTCACAATCCGCGGCGCCACCGCGGCCATCGTCCACATGGCCATCGACGGTGTAATGTCCCGCAGTCAGGCCGGCGGTTTCAAATCTCACGGAGGCATCCCGGCCGCGGACTCGGCCGCCGCTGGACTTCCAGTTGTAGGTGAGCGGATCGTTGTCTGGATCGCTGGCGGTTGCAGTGATTTGGACGGTATCGCCAATGACGACCGTAGTTCGATCCGCAGAGCAGCTCATGGTCGGCGGATGGTTGGGCGGCGCTTCGACAGTGATAGAGGATGAGCAATCGGCCCATCCGCCTCGTCCGTCGTCCACGCGGGCTTTTACTACGTATGTGCCCGCGGTTGTGCCAGAAGAATTCCATCTTGCTTGCGGACCATTGCCTTCAACGGCGCCGCCGTTTGCTGTCCAGGAGTAGGTGATCGGATCATTGTCGGGGTCGCTTGCGTCAGCGCGCACAACGACGTAGTCGCCGGAGCCGGCATAGACCATCGTTTTATCAGCCGAGCAGGAAGCAACCGGAGGATGATTGGGCGGCGGCGGTGGAGGCGGCGGATTTCCACCGAAGCGGAAAACAATTCCCGTAGAGAGGCGCATGTTGTTTTGCCACACTCTATCGACGACGAAGACCGAGTTGGGATTCAGGAAGTGCGTGCCCAAGTATTCAGCTTGAATGAGCCGGAGAGCAATGCGGTGGTTCAGGCGGTAGTCGAGCCCGCCTCCGGCAGTCATGGTGAATACCGTTTCACGCGGAAGCGGAGTGCAAGCAAAGATGGGAGCTGAGCAGCTGTCCAGCGTGACTTCGTCGGCGTGCGCTACTCCACCCAGAACTTGAAGAAATGGAGTGAATCGCCCGTGGTTGCGGAAAGAGAGGCGCGGCCCAAACATTACCGTGAAGACGTTGCTCTCCGCATCGACTACGCGAGAAGGAGAGAATCCAGGGCCTTCGTTGGTGAACTGCAAGGAATTAACCCTGAAACCGGCAAAATCGGCAACCAAACCAATGTGACTGTTGAAATTGTAGGCCAGGGAGGTGCTGCCGCCATTCATGGATTCAATGCGGTTACTGGTGGTATACGGAATAGCGCGCCAATAGGAGTAGCCGAGGAAGAGTTCCAGCTTTGGAGTCGAGTCGCCCTGATCTTTCGTGTGATGCCTGTGCTGCCCCGAATGGCCGGCGTTTCCTTCGCCTGCGGGTGCCTGGGCGGAAGGCGCGGCCGGCAGAGGAGGCGCTGGTTTTGGAGCGGGTTTGGCTGCGGCGCCGGTGGCCGTGGCGGAGCTCACGGTCTCGTCCTTTTGGGGCGTGTCACCGGGCTTGGGCGTGTCGTGCGCGAAGAGCGCAGGCGCCAGGAAAAAAGCAATCGCCATCGTGGGAATAATGCGTGTTCCCAATTTCATTGTTGCCTCCAGAATCTTGTCTACTGGCTGCGAAGCGGGTCTAAGTGACCGCTTCGCGGCCGTATATTTTTTCATCGCGCGTGCGGTGCGAATGAAGCCTGTGCCCTACGGCGCAGGTACACTGACGGTGCTGGCGTTAATCGTGGCCGAGCCTGCTCCTCCGGCAGCACCGCTGAACATGCTTCCAGTCACTGCTGCGCCGGTATTGATGGTGATGCTGGTGGCGGCGAGCACATTTCCTTGGAAGATGGAACCGACGCCGATGGTCGCGGAGGTGTCCACCTGCCAGAAGACGTGACTAGCCTTGGCACCGCCAGCGAGGATTACCTGTGAACCAACTCCCGTGGTCAGTGTTGACCCCATCTTGAAGATGAAGACCGCGTTGGGATCGCCCTGGGCGTCGAGAGTTACGTTGTTGTTTGGACCTGCTCCGGAGATCAAAACCGAGGTGGAATTAACGTAGAGTCCAGGAGTGAAAGTCAGCCCTCCCATGTTTCCAGGCAGGGTTTGCGCGTTGGTGGAACGGCTAGTGGCGTCGTTGAAAGCGGCAAGCAGATCGGCTTGGGCTTGCGTGACGACAGGATCGTTGACGTGGATGGTGCCATTCACTTGAGACGGCGGAATGCCTTGCGAAGTGCCCGGAGCCAATCCGACGTTACCGTTGATGACGACAGATCCAGTGCTGGTGATGGAGGCGGTGGCCATCACGGCAAAACTGCCCGCGGAACCGAGGTTGATCATCGCAGGACCTGCGGCGCCGGTCGTCGTGCCGGTGGTGAAGCTCCACGGATCCGGAGGAGTGGATGCCGGCCCGCTGGCCAAAGCGTTGCCGGAGAGGTCTTTGACCATGTTTGAAACCGTGGCCGTATATTGCGTGCTGGCGGTGAGATTGGCCGAAGGCACGAAAGTAGCGATCTGGCTAGCGGAGTTGTAGGTAACGGTGCCGCTAACCGGCGCTCCGCCTACTCCTGCAACGGCGAGGGTAAATGTTCCGTTGTTGATGGTCGTAGGATCCATCGCGGTGCTGAATGTGGCGCTGACGGTCGAGTCGATGAAGACGTTTGTGGCCGCGCTCGCTGGGTTGGTGACGGTGATGGTCGGGCCAGCTAGGTTGGTGGCAATGCCGGTTGTAAAGCTCCAGACGTAGTTGGCGGTCATGGCGACACCGGTGAGGTCTTTGGCGGCGGTGGTGATTGTGGCTGTGTACTGGGTGCTGGCCGCCAGATTGGCCGTTGGGGTAAAGAGCGCTGTATTGCCGGCGTAAGAGACGGTTCCAGGAACCGCGGCTCCTCCAACTGTGGCCGCTAGAGTGAAAGTGCCGGCGGCGGAAATCGTGGACGGGTCCATAGACGTGCTGAAGAGCGCGGCCACTTTCTGATTGAGTGGGACATTAACCGCCGCATTGACAGGATTGGTGGAAGTGACTGTCGGAGCGACCGCATTCGCCGCCGTGCCAGTTGTGAAACTCCAAGCGTAGTTGGCAGGCAGCGCATTGCCCTGTGCGCTTTCGGCAGCAGTAGTCACGGTGGCTGTATATTGCGTACTGGCGGTAAGAGCGGCAGTCGGCGTAAAGATAGCGGTATTGCTGGACGCATCGTAGATGACCGTGCCTGGTACGGCAGTTGCGCCAGTCGTAGTAGCCAGGGTGAAGGTTCCCGCCGCCGTGATCGTAGAGGCCGTCATCGGCGTATTGAAAATCGCGGCAACTTTCTGGTTGAGCGGAACGTCGGTGGCCGCACTCGCGGGGACGGTCGAGGTGACGGCCGGCGGAGGCGCTGTAGTGAACGTCCACACGTAATTGGCGGCTAGAGGTGCGCCTGTGGTGTCCGTTGCGCCAGTGGTAATCGTGGCGGTATACAAAGTAGACAGCGCAAGGTGCGCCGCCGGAGTGAACGTTGCCGTGGTCCCAGAGTAGCTGACCGCGCCAGTGACGGGAGTTGCGCCTGGACCTGTCAAAGTAAATGTGGTCGTGTTGATTGTGGAGGCTTCCATCGGCACGCTAAACGTGGCAGACAGAACGACACCTTCAGCGACCGCGACGGCGTTGCTTGGCGGGACCGTGGGAGGAACCACGGCCGGAGGCGGAGCGGTCGTAAACGTCCACACAAAATTTGCCGCGAGAGGAGCGCCGGTAGTGTCTTGCGCTCCGGTAGTGATCGTCGCCGTGAACAAGGTGCCGTTGGCAAGAATGACCGTCGGCGTAAATGTTGCGGTATTGCCCGCGTAAGTGACGGCGCCGGCCACGGCGGTAGCCCCTGGCCCGGTCACTTTGAAAGTGGTTCCCGAGAGGGTGGTGGGATTCATGGCCACGCTGAAGGTGGCGGAGATGGGCGTGTTGACAGCCACAGCGGTGGCGCCATTCACCGGGACCGTAGAAACGACCGTAGGCGGCGGAGCCGTAGTAAAGGTCCAGATGAAATTCGCGGCGATCGGAGCGCCCGTGGGATCTTTCGCTCCGGTGGTGATCGTGGCAGTAAAAAGGGTGCTGTTGGCGAGAACCAATGTCGGGGTAAAGGTCGCCGTGGTGCCCGAGTAAGTGACAACGCCTGCCACCGGGGTAACGCCGGGGCCCTTGACGGTGAAAGTTGCCCCCGTGATGGTGGTTGGATCCATGGCTTCGCTGAACATGGCCGAGATGGGCGTGTTGACAGGAACACCGGTCGCCAGATTTGCCGGGACGGTCGAGAGGACTGCTGGGGGCGGAGCGGTAGTAAACGTCCACACAAAATTGGCAGCCAGCGCTGCTCCTGCAGGATCCTGCGCTCCGGTGGTAATCGTAGCGGTGTAGGTAGTGTTAGCGGCGAGATCGGCGTCCGGAGTGAATGTCGCGGTGGAAGCTGAGAAGGTGACTACATCCGGCTTAGGTGTGGAGGCCGGCGCGCGGTGCGCCCCTTTGGCCTGGCGAGCGGAAGCAGCCCCACGAACGACTATTCCGGGGACGAGAACTCCGCCGGGTCCGGCAAGAGTGAAGGTAGCCGCATTAATCGTCGCGGGATTCATGGGCTCGCTAAACGTGGCTGAAACGACTGTGTTTACCAGGATTCCCGTGGCCAGGTTCGCTGGTACGGTCGAAATCACGGTCGGTGCGCCGGTTGTAAAGGTCCACACAAAATTTGCCTGGAGGGCGTTACCGCCTGGGTCGGTGGCTCCCGTGGTGATGGTTGCGGTGTAAAGAGAGAGAGCGGTGAGGGAGACAGTCGGCGTGAAAGTTGCGGTGGAGCCCGAGTAAGTCACTGCTCCGGCGACAGCGGTGCCGCCGGGGCCCGTCAACGTAAAGGTCGTTGTGTTGATTGTGGCAGGGGCCATCACGGAGCTAAACGTTGCGGTCACGGTCGTATTGAGAAGGACGAGCGTGGCGCCATTCACGGGGGACGTGGCGATCACTGTGGGTGATACCGGACTAGTAGCTTGTTCCCGGCCGCAACCAGCCACAAGAGCAAGTAATACGAGCGCCGCCGACGATAGTTTCTTAAATCCGAATTTGCGCATTAGCTTCTCCTCTTTACCCAGTGACGAGGCACGCGACAGGGGTAGCGGCCGCCTCAGACGGATACAAAAACGAAACTCAGAATTTCGGTGGCTGTTTAAAGCGGGAGGGAGTACAGCAGCCGTGTAGTGTTGATATCAAGTCATCGGTAGTAGCGTCTGTGCAATATTGAACAGGGCCAGAAAAAAGCAAATAGGAAACTGAACGTTTTCGTACTGTACCGTTTCGGTACACCTCTCGTTTCTGCGTGAAATAACTTGAAGAGGGCGGTGCGTGTTCGGTTAAGTAATGAGAAGAGAGACTTCATCGCTCACAAAAAGCGCGAGCGGTCGTGCAGGGGCCGCTCTCGGCGTGCCGGCGTTTTTCGAGTAGCCGGAAGAGAAGAAAATCGGTGGTCGCTGCCATCGAAGGCGCGGTGTCGCGGTGCTGGCGAGACGCGGTAAGCATCGAAGAGCGCGCACCGCCCTTCGATGCTCCCTTCCTTCCTCAGGGCAAGCAGGGTAAACGTGCCGTGCCCCTGCTGCAGAAAGAGAACTACTCGGAGGCGCCTAGCGGGAGGAAGTATTGCGTGCCTTTGACGGGGTCCTGGAGGCGGCGGAGAAGTTGTTGGAGGTCTTCGCTGCGCTCGACGAAGTCGATGTCGGAGGTGTTGATGACGAGGAGGTCGGAGGCGGCGTAGCGGAAGAAGAAGTGTTCGTAGGCGTGGGTGACTTCTTCGATGTAGGCGGGGGAGATTTGGGATTCATCGCGGGAGGCTTTTTTGGCGATGCGGGCACGGAGAACTTCGGGCTTGGCTTGGAGGTAGACGACCAGGTCGGGTGCGGGAATGCCGGCGGTCAGGGAATCGTAGTAGCGGTCGTAGAGTTTTAACTCTTCGTCGTCGAGATTTAGGTTGGCGAAGATGCGGTCTTTCTCGAGGAGGAAATCGGAGAGGATGGGGCCGGGAGCTTCGACGGCGAGAGCTTCGCGAATGCGTTTTTGGCGTTCGATGAGGAAATACATTTGGGCACGGAAGGCGGCGCCGGCTTTTTCCTTGTAGAAATCGGCAAGGAAGGGATTGTCTTCAGAGTCGTAGATGCGGCGCGCGTGGAGCCGTTCGGCGAGGATTTTGGCGAGGGTGGTTTTGCCCACGCGAAGCGGACCTTCAATGACGATGAAGCGGGGAGATTGCGGGCCGCGCTCGGGCTTAGGAGCGCGCTTGGCTGCGGTGGAATCGTTGGCCGCCATTGCTCGGGGAAACCTCAACAGGACCGCGGCGGAGCCGTGATCGATCGAGGGCATTATAGCAGAGTCGTTCTTGGCTGTAGCGTTTGGCGGAGAGGTAGGTGGTCGGGAGAAAGGCGGTTCGGAGAAACCGGTTGAAAAGAGCGGGACCAGGGCTCCCGCGCTCCAAGCACTCGGGACCGGGCGGTAAGGCGGTGCCGGAAATGTGAAAATTTGTTCACTTCTAGGGCTAGTACGGGAGTCCTGAAAATCTAAACGGAGGTGCTAGAGGAGGGTACTAATGAGAATGTGACCGATGGGCCAGTGCGGACTGCCCTTTAGGACAGTATATTCTCCGTAGTTGAGAGTGGGGACCGAAGTGCACTGCTTTCAACTACTGAGGTGGAAAATGCTGCTCGCGACGATCCTTTTGCTTTACCCCTTTCCGCAGAGCGGGGACGCAGTAAAGGCAGTGACGGAGCGCCCCGCAGGCGTTTCGATGGATGCGGAAAGAGATTCTTCCCTCTCAAAAGCGCTGCCTTCGGTGCCAGATCCAAAGATCAAGACGGACGCGGAGATGGCGGCGGGCTCGAACGCCGCCGGTGTGACGCCTGCTGCGGCGGCGGAACCGATCGCGCCGGGGAGCGCACCCCTGGCCGTCAGGCCAGGTAAGCCAGCTTTTAACCCGGAAGACGTTTCCGAGCGGCAGAAAAAAACGTGGTATGCGCTGATGGCGGCTTCCTCCGGAGCGGCGGCGTTTGATGCGTGGTCGACGCGGCGAGCGGTTTCGGGTGGGTATGGAGTGGAATCGAATCCCTTCCTACGGCCATTTTCGCACTCGGGAGCGATGTATGCGGCGACGCAGGTGAGCCCGCTGGTGATGGATTTTATCGGCAGGCGCATGATGACTTCGCACCACCAGTGGATGAGGAATCTGTGGTGGGTCCCGCAGTCGGCGGGGACGAGCATGTCGCTGTACGCGGGCGTGCACAACACGCGCCTGGTTCCGTAAAAAGTGCCATAACCCGATTTCGTAAGACGATTTTTCCCTCCCAGGAGAAGTAGCAGTTGGCCGCGCCGGTCGCCCTCCGGCGCGGCTTTGTTTTGGTGAGCCGATTCCGCTAGGATGTGCTCGCCGTGGTGGATACGCGGGTCGAGGTGCGTGCAATGCCGAGAATTTTTTTGCTGGCGGTGCTGTCGTTCACGTTGTCGCAAGCGGCGTTTGGGCAGCAGAGCGAAAAAGACGTCGCGCTGAAAGCGAGCTGCGAAAAAATCGCTACGCTCACGTTGCCCAACGCGACGGTCGCCTCGGCAGAAGTCATCGCCGCAGGATCGTTCCATCCGAATAGTT